>NZ_JBNCNM010000020.1:0-163443 GCF_049846985.1 Streptomyces sp. DT190
CCGAGCGGGCGGCCTACCCCGCCGGGGTGGTGCCGGGCCACGTCGCCGGGTAACACCGACGCGGCCGGCCCCCCCCCCCCGGGGGCCCCGCCCGCTTCGGTGAACGGACCGGCCGGCGTTCGTACCGGTCAGGCCGACGCCGGCGGATACAGCGAGCGCGGCAGCTGCGAGGCCGCCGCCGCGTCCAGCAGCCACAGCGTCCGGGACCGGCCGTAGGCACCGGCCGCCGGTGCCTGCACCTCGCCCGCCCCCGACAGCGCGATCGCCGCCGCCTGCGCCTTGTCCTCGCCGGCGGCCAGCAGCCAGACCTCACGCGCCGCGCGGATCGCCGGCAGCGTCAGCGTCACCCGCGTCGGCGGCGGCTTGGGCGCGCCGTGCACGCCGACCACCGTGCGGCCGGTCTCCCGGACCGCCGGCAGCTCCGGGAACAGCGACGCGACATGCGTGTCCGGACCGACGCCCAGCATCAGCACGTCGAACGTGGGGACGGGCCCGTGGTTCTCCGGGCCGGCCGCCGCCGCCAGCTCCTCCGCGTACGCGGCGGCCGCCGCGTCCACGTCGTCGCCGTGCGGGCCGTCCGAGGCGGGCATCGCGTGCACCCGCTTCGGATCGAGCGGCACCGCGTCCAGCAGCGCCTCGCGGGCCTGCGTGACGTTGCGCTCCGGATCGCCCTCGGGCAGGAAGCGCTCGTCGCCCCACCACAGGTCCAGCCGCGACCAGTCGACGGCGTCCCGGGCGGGCGCCGCGGCCAGCGCGGCCAGCAGGCCGTTGCCGTTGCGGCCGCCGGTCAGGACCACCGACGCCGAGCCCCGGGAGGCCTGCGCGTCCACGATCCTGGTGATCAGCCGGGCGGCCGCGGCCTGCGCCATCAGCTCCTTGTCCCGGTGGACGACCAGCTGGGGTGCCGTACTCACTTCACCTCCGCCTTCCGGGCCGGCTGCGGCGCGGGCGGCTCCTGCTTCACCGGTGCCTGCGCCGTCGCTTCCGCAGCGGGAGCTTTCGCAGCCTCCTCGACGGGAGCGGGGAGGGCGAGTCGGGCCCGCCCGTCACTTTTGGGCACCGGGCCCGACGCCTTCAGCCGGTCCACCCCGAACCGCAGGGCCGACGCGTAGGTGTCGTCCGGGTCCAGCCGCCGCAGCTCCTCCGCGATCAGCTCGGCCGTGTCCCGGCGCTTGAGCGCCACCGCACGGTCGGGCTGGCCCTCGATGGAGAGGGTCGCCAGGGAGCCGTCGGCGCGGTCCAGGTGGATCGGGCCGCAGGTCGTGTCCATGCGGACCGCCGTCAGACCCGGGCCACCGGACAGCGAGCGCCTGACGGGGACGTCCAGCCGGTCCGCGAGCCACATCGCCAGCAGCTCGCAGCTCGGGTTGAACTCCTCGCCCTCCACCTCGACGGCCCTGACCTCGCAGGCGACCTGGTCGAGCGCGGCGGCCAGCATCGAGCGCCAGGGCGTGATGCGGGTCCAGGACAGGTCCGTGTCACCGGGGGTGTACGTCCCCGACCGGGTGGCCAGGTCCCGCACCGGCTGCTCGGAGGCGTAGGTGTCGGTGACACGGCGCTGGGCGAGGGCCCCCAGGGGGTCCTTCGCCGGGTCGAGCGGTGCGTTCACCGGCCACCACACCACCACCGGGGCGTCCGGCAGCAGCAGCGGCAGCACCACCGACTGGGCGTGGTCGACGACCTCGCCGTACAGCCGGAGCACCACCGTCTCACCGGTGCCGGCGTCCGCGCCGACCCGGACCTCCGCGTCGAGGCGGGACTGCGTGCGGTCGCGGGGCGAGCGGGAGACGCGCTTGATGACCACCAGCGTGCGCGAGGGGTGCTCGCGTGAGGCGTCGCTCGCGGCCTTCAGCGCGTCGTAGGCGTTCTCCTCGTCCGTCACGATGACCAGCGTGAGCACCATGCCGACCGCCGGGGTGCCGATCGCCCGGCGGCCCTGCACCAGCGCCTTGTTGATCTTGCTGGCCGTGGTGTCCGTGAGGTCTATCTTCATGGCCGGCGCCAGCTCCGTCCGTGTCGCTCGAGCATTTCGTCCGCCTCGACGGGCCCCCAGGTACCGGCCGGGTACTGCGCGGGCTTGCCGTTGGTGTCCCAGTACTCCTCGATCGGGTCGAGGATCTTCCAGGACAGCTCGACCTCCTCCGTGCGCGGGAACAGGTTCGAGTCACCGAGCAGGACGTCCAGGATGAGACGCTCGTACGCCTCCGGGCTGGACTCCGTGAAGGACTCGCCGTACGCGAAGTCCATCGACACGTCCCGGATCTCCATCGACGTGCCCGGCACCTTCGAGCCGAAGCGGACCGTCACGCCCTCGTCCGGCTGGACGCGGATGACGATCGCGTTGGAGCCGAGCTCCTCGGTGGCGGTGGAGTCGAAGGGGGAGTGCGGGGCTCGCTGGAAGACCACCGCGATCTCCGTCACCCGGCGGCCGAGCCGCTTGCCGGTGCGCAGGTAGAAGGGGACGCCCGCCCAGCGGCGGTTGTCGATCTCCAGCTTGATCGCGGCGTAGGTGTCGGTCTTCGAGGAGGCGTTGATGCCGTCCTCCTCCAGGTAGCCGCGCACCTTCGTGCCGCCCTGCCAGCCGGCCGCGTACTGGGCGCGCACGGTGTCGCGGCCCAGGTCCTGCGGCAGCCGCACGGCTCCGAGCACCTTGGTCTTCTCGGCGGCCAGCGCGTCCGCGTCGAAGGACGCCGGCTCCTCCATGGCCGTCAGGGCCATCAGCTGCAGCAGGTGGTTCTGGATGACGTCACGGGCGGCGCCGATGCCGTCGTAGTACCCGGCGCGGCCGCCGATGCCGATGTCCTCGGCCATGGTGATCTGCACGTGGTCCACGAAGGACCGGTTCCAGATCGGCTCGAACATGGTGTTGGCGAAGCGCAGCGCCAGGATGTTCTGGACGGTCTCCTTGCCCAGGTAGTGGTCGATGCGGAAGACCTGCTCCGGGGCGAAGACCTCGTGGACGACCTTGTTGAGCTCCTCGGCCGACTTCAGGTTGTGGCCGAACGGCTTCTCGATCACCGCGCGCCGCCACGAACCGCCGGTCTGGTCCGCCAGCCCGTGCTTCTTCAGCTGCTGGATGACCACGGGGAAGGACTTCGGCGGCACGGAGAGGTAGAAGGCGAAGTTGCCGCCCGTGCCCTGCGCCTTGTCCAGCTCCTCGATCGTGGAGCGGAGCCGCTCGAAGGCGTCGTCGTCGTCGAACGTGCCCTGCACGAACCGCATGCCCTGGATGAGCTGCTGCCAGACCTCCTCGCGGAAGGGCGTGCGCGCGTGCTCCTTGACCGCGTCGTGCACCTCCTGCGCGAAGTCCTCGTGCGCCCACTCGCGGCGGGCGAAGCCCACCAGCGAGAAGCCCGGCGGCAGCAGACCCCGGTTGGCGAGGTCGTACACGGCGGGCATGAGCTTCTTGCGCGACAGGTCGCCGGTGACGCCGAAGATGACCAGGCCCGACGGCCCCGCGATACGCGGGAGCCGTCGGTCCGCCGGGTCACGCAGCGGATTGCTGCTCGACACCTGTTCAGCCCTCCGAGGGGGCGAGGCGCTTCAGCTCGGCCTCGGTCGACTTCAGCAGGTCGTTCCAGGAGTCCTCGAACTTCTCGACGCCCTCCTTCTCCAGCAGCTGGACGACCTCGTCGTACTTGATCCCCAGCCGCTCGACCGCGTCGAGGTCGGCTCGGGCCTGCTCGTACGTGCCGGAGACGGTGTCGCCCGTGATCTCACCGTGGTCCTCGGTGGCGAACAGGGTCGCCTCCGGCATGGTGTTCACCGTGTTCGGCGCGACCAGCTCGGTGACGTACATGGTGTCGCTGTACGCCTTGTCCTTCACACCGGTCGACGCCCACAGCGGACGCTGCTTGTTCGCGCCCGCCTTCTCCAGCGCGGCCCAGCGGTCCGAGGAGAAGACCTCCTCGTAGGCCTGGTAGGCGAGGCGGGCGTTGGCGACGGCGGACTTGCCGCGCAGCGCCTTGGCCTCGTCGGTGCCCAGCGCGTCGATCCGCTTGTCGATCTCGGTGTCCACGCGGGAGACGAAGAAGGACGCCACGGAGTGGATCTGCGACAGGTCCAGTCCGCGCTCCTTGGCCTTCTCCAGGCCGGTCAGGAACGCGTCCATGACCTTGCGGTAACGCTCCAGCGAGAAGATCAGCGTGACGTTGACGCTGATGCCCAGGCCGATGGTCTCGGCGATGGCCGGGATGCCCGCCTCGGTCGCCGGGATCTTGATGAGGGTGTTGGGCCGGTCCACCAGCCAGGCGAGCTGCTTGGCCTCGGCGACCGTGGCCCGCGTGTTGTGCGCCAGGCGGGGGTCGACCTCGATCGACACCCGGCCGTCCTGGCCGCCGGTGGCGTCGAAGACGGGGCGCAGCACGTCGGCGGCGTCGCGGACGTCCGCCGTGGTGATCATGCGGATGGCCTCTTCGACGGTGACCTCACGGGCGGCCAGGTCGGTCAGCTGCGTGTCGTAGCCGTCGCCCTGCGAGATCGCCTTCTGGAAGATCGACGGGTTGGTGGTGACGCCCACGACGTGCTGCTGGTCGATCAGCTCGGCGAGGTTGCCGGACGTGATCCGCTTGCGCGACAGGTCGTCCAGCCAGATCGCCACGCCTTCCTCGGAGAGGCGCTTGAGTGCGTCTGTCATGGAAATTCCATCTCCTACGTGTCGTATATGAGCGTCAGCGCTGGGCTGCGGCGATCGATTCCCGCGCGGCGGCGGCCACGTTCTCGGCAGTGAAACCGAACTCCCGGAAGAGGACCTTGCCGTCGGCCGACGCGCCGAAGTGCTCCAGGGAAACGATGCGGCCGGCGTCCCCGACGTACTTGTGCCAGGTGAGACCGATACCGGCCTCCACCGCGACACGCGCCCGCACGGACGGCGGCAGGACGCTGTCCCGGTACCCCTGGTCCTGCTGCTCGAACCACTCCACGGACGGCATCGACACCACGCGCGTGGGCACGCCGGCGCCCTGGAGCTGCTCGCGCGCCTCGACGGCGACGTGCACCTCGGAACCGGTGGCGATCAGGATCACCTCGGCGTCGCCGCCCTCGGCCTCGAACAGCACGTAGCCGCCCTTGGCCGCGTCGTCGTTCGGCTCGTAGGTCGGCACGCCCTGCCGGGTCAGCGCCAGGCCGTGCGGCTGGCCCTTGCCGAACTCCTTCGTCCAGCGCCGCAGGATCTCGCGCCAGGCGATGGCCGTCTCGTTGGCGTCGGCGGGGCGCACGACGTTCAGGCCCGGGATGGCCCGCAGCGACGCGAGGTGCTCGACCGGCTGGTGCGTCGGGCCGTCCTCGCCGAGACCGATGGAGTCGTGCGTCCACACGTACGTCACCGGCAGGTGCATCAGCGCCGACAGCCGCACCGCGTTGCGCATGTAGTCGGAGAACACCAGGAAGGTGCCGCCGTAGATGCGGGTGTTGCCGTGCAGCGCGATGCCGTTCATCTCGGCGGCCATCGCGTGCTCGCGGATACCGAAGTGGATCGTGCGGCCGTACGGGTCCGCCTCCGGCAGCGGGTTGTCCGCCGGGAGGAAGGAGCTGGTCTTGTCGATCGTGGTGTTGTTCGAACCGGCCAGGTCGGCCGAGCCGCCCCACAGCTCGGGGACGACCGCGCCGAGCGCCTGGAGGACCTTGCCGGAGGCGGCACGCGTGGCCACGCCCTTGCCGACCTCGAAGACCGGGATCTTCTCCTCCCAGCCCTTGGGCAGCTCGCCGCCGGCGATGCGGTCGTACTCGGCGGCGCGCTCGGGGTTGTTGTCCCGCCACTGCTGGTACGCCTTGTCCCACACCGCGCGGGCCGCCTTGCCCCGCTCCAGCGCCTTGCGGGTGTGCTCGATGACCTCGTCGGCGACCTCGAAGGACCGCTCCGGGTCGAAGCCCAGGACCCGCTTGGTGGCCGCGACCTCGTCGTCGCCGAGCGCCGAGCCGTGCGCGGCCTCGGTGTTCTGCGCGTTCGGGGCCGGCCAGGCGATGATCGAGCGCATCGCGATGAACGACGGGCGGTCCGTGACGGCCTTGGCCTGCTGGATCGCCTCGTAGATCGCGGCCGGGTCCAGGTCGCCGTTCTCCTGCGGCGCGACCCGCTGCACGTGCCAGCCGTAGGCCTCGTACCGCTTGACGGTGTCCTCGGAGACGGCCGTCTCGGTGTCGCCCTCGATCGAGATGTGGTTGTCGTCCCACAGCAGGATCAGGTTGCCGAGCTTCTGGTGGCCGGCCAGCGAGGACGCCTCGGCGGAGATGCCCTCCTGGAGGCAGCCGTCACCGGCGATGCAGTAGATGTAGTGGTCGAAGGGCGACTCGCCCTCCGGGGCCTCCGGGTCGAACAGGCCGCGCTCGTAGCGGGCGGCCATCGCCATGCCCACCGCGTTGGCGACACCCTGGCCGAGCGGGCCGGTCGTGGTCTCCACGCCGGTCGTGTGCCCGTACTCGGGGTGGCCGGGGGTCTTCGAGCCCCAGGTGCGGAAGGACTTCAGGTCGTCCAGCTCCAGGCCGAAGCCGGCCAGGTAGAGCTGGGTGTAGAGGGTCAGGGACGAGTGGCCGGCGGACAGCACGAAGCGGTCCCGCCCGACCCAGTCGGCGTCCGCCGGGTCGTGCCGCATCACCTTCTGGAAGAGGGTGTAGGCGGCAGGCGCCAGGCTCATCGCCGTACCGGGATGGCCGTTACCGACCTTCTGTACGGCATCGGCGGCCAGGACACGCGCGGTGTCGACGGCCCGCTGGTCCAACTCGGTCCACTCGAGGTCTGTGGTGGTCGGCTTGATGCTCACCCTGGGTCAGGGCTCCTCTCCACATGTCGGATGCCGGTGTCTCGGGGCGCCCACCGGCCGCAGCCGAGCCTACCCCCGTGGGACGTGCGTTTTTTCGAGTCACTCCAGAGTGCCGGGCCTCATTGCGATCCGCCTCCTGACTGGGCCGTTCCGCATTCGACAGGTGAATACGGAGCCGCTCATCCGGGTGCTCAATCGAGCTTCCGGCCGCCCGTCGGAAGCCGCCCGCCAACACGAGGCGACCCCCGCGGATGTCCGAGTCTGGGCAACGTCTAAAGTGGCGTGGTACGCGCGAGCCTTTACCGGGACTTCACACGGCCGAGGGCTTGCTGGGATGTCTCTGTAGGGGTGTGCGTGACGGCCGTTGAATCCCGTCCAGCGGGGATGCTCGGGACGGACCAGAGCCCGGCCCACCGGCCGTTCGGGGCCCGTGTCATGGCGTTCGTGGCTCTCACCAAGCCGCGGATCATCGAGCTGCTGCTGATCACCACGGTGCCGGTGATGTTCCTGGCGCAGCAGGGCGTGCCCGACCTGACCCTGGTGCTGCTGACGTGTGTCGGCGGTTACATGTCCGCGGGCGGCGCCAACGCCCTCAACATGTACATCGACCGCGACATCGACGCGCTGATGGACCGCACGTCGCAGCGGCCGCTGGTCACCGGCATGGTCAGCCCGCGCGAGTGCCTGGCCTTCGGCATCACCCTGGCGATCGCCTCCACCCTGCTGTTCGGCCTCACCGTGAACTGGCTGAGCGCCTGGCTGGCCCTCGGCGCGCTGCTGTTCTACGTGGTCGTCTACACGATGATCCTCAAGCGCCGGACCTCGCAGAACATCGTGTGGGGCGGCATCGCCGGCTGCCTGCCCGTGCTGATCGGCTGGTCCTCCGTCACGAACTCCATGTCGTGGGCGCCGGTCATCCTGTTCCTCGTCATGTTCTTCTGGACGCCGCCGCACTACTGGCCGCTGTCCATGAAGGTCAAGGAGGACTACGCGCGCGTGGGCGTGCCGATGCTGCCGGTGGTCGCCTCCAACAAGGTCGTCGCCAAGCAGATCGTGATCTACAGCTGGGTCATGGTCGGCGTCTCGCTGCTGCTGACCCCGCTCGGCTACACCGGCTGGTTCTACACCGCGGTGGCCCTGCTGGCGGGCGGCTTCTGGCTCTGGGAGGCGCACGGCCTGCAGAACCGCGCGAAGGCGGAGGTGACGGGCGCGAAGCTGAAGGAGATGCGCCTGTTCCACTGGTCCATCACCTACGTGTCGCTGCTGTTCGTGGCCGTCGCCGTCGACCCGTTCCTGCGCTGACGGACCGGCGTACGTCACACCGCCCGGCCCTCGCGAGTGGATCTACCGGTGAGTAGCATCCTGGTCATGGCAGACACGCAGCAGGTTGACCCGAAGGCCGAGCGCAAGGTCGCCCGGCTCGCCAAGCAGATCAGCTCCTTCTCCAAGGCCCACGGCGGCGCCGAGGGCCAGGTGGCCCACCTCGGCCGGCGCGGCGCCCGCATCGTCCTGGTCGGCGAGGACGGCACCTGGGGCGACCTGGTCGCCCCGTCCGTCGAGATCGCCGGGAAGGCGGTGGAGAAGTCGGGCATCACCCGCCACGAGTCCTTCGACGGCGAGTTCGCCGCCAAGGTGAAGACCGGCCGCTACGAGTGGTCGCGCATGGCGGGGATCCAGGTGGGCGGCCCGAAGAACGACTGACCCGCTCGGGGGCGCCGGCACCCGGGTGCGGTCCGCGGCCGTCGCCGGGCACCGGTCGCCCGCCCCGGGACCGCGACCTCGACCCCGCTTCACCCGTTAGGACCCTTGAGAACACAGGGTCCACACCGGGGAGCCCGGATGATCGAAACGCCGTCCCTCGTGGACCAGTACTGCCACGGAGTGCTCCGCACGGAGCTGGGCCTCGGCACCTTCGAGGCCCACCTCTCGCACACCGAGGGCCCACCCGCGCCCGGCACCACGCTCTTCGACACCCAGACCGGCTTCGCCGTCAGACGCTGGTGCCCGCCCCTGCTCGGCCTGGAACCCCACTGCGCACCGGCCCGCTACCTGGCCCGCCGCCGCGAACTCGGCGTGCTGGAATCCGGCCGAAGACTCCTGCGCGGCAGCGGCATCACCACGTACCTGGTCGACACCGGCCTGCCCGGCGACCTGACGGAACCCGGCGAGCTGGCCTCCGCCGGCGGCGCCGAGGCCCATGAGATCGTCCGGCTGGAACTCCTCGCCGAGCAGGTCGCCGACACCTCCGGGACCGTAGAGTCCTTCCTCGCCAACCTCGCCGAGTCGGTGCACGCGGCCGCCGCGCACGCCGTCGCCTTCACCTCCGTCGCCGGGGTACGGCACGGCCTCGCGCTGGCGCCGGAACCGCCCGGGCCGGGGGAGGTGCGCGGGGCCGCCGGCCGCTGGCTCGCCGGGCGCGGCGTCGGCGGGGAGCTGAGCGATCCCGTGCTGCTGCGGCACCTGCTGTGGAGCGCGGTCGCCTCGGGGCGGCCGCTGCAGCTGCACGCGGGGCTCGGCGCGCCCGGCCTGCGCATCGACCGTACGGACCCGGTGCTGCTGACGGACTTCGTCCGGGCGACCGCCGGGCTCGGCACGGACCTGGTGCTGCTGCACGCCTACCCCTACCACCGGCACGCGGCCCATCTCGCCGGCCTCTTCCCGCACGTGCACGTCGACTGCGGTGCCGCCCTGGCCCGGACCGGCGCGCGGGCCGCGACGATCCTGGCGGAGATCCTGGAGCTGGCCCCCTTCGGCAAGATCCTCTTCTCCACCGGGGCGCAGGGCCTGCCCGAGCTGCACGTGGTGGGAGCCCGCCTGTTCCGCGAGGCGCTGGGCCGGGTCCTGGGCACCTGGGTCGCCGAGGGCGCCTGGTCCCTGAGCGACGCGCAGCGCGTGGCGGGCATGCTGGCGTCGGCCAACGCGCGCAGGGTGTACGGGATCGGCCAGGGCGGCGCGAGCCCGGGGCGTCCCTAGGCCTTGGTGAGCGTGGGCTCGGCGGCCGGGCCGGGCAGGCCGGCCACGGCCTCGGGGCGCTCGCGCAGGGCCAGCACCACCCGCAGCACCCAGATCCACATCACGGCCGAGCCGAACATGTGCAGCCCCACCAGGACCTCGGGCAGGTCGGTGAAGTACTGGACGTAGCCGACGGCGCCCTGCGCGAGCAGGATCAGGAACAGCTCGCGGGTGCGGTGCAGCGGGCCCCTGGGCGCGTCGACGGCCTTGAGGACGAACCACAGGGCGAACGTCAGCGTCACCACGATCCACGCCAGCACGGCGTGCAGCTTGCTCACCGTCTCCCAGTCGACCGGCATCCGCTCGACCTCGCTGGAGTCGCCCGCGTGCGGGCCCGCGCCGGTGACGACCGTGCCGACCAGGATGAGCAGGACGGCGGCGGCGACCAGGAACCACACCAGCTGCTGCACGGCCTTGCCGACCAGCGGGCGCGGCTCGGCGTCGCCCTCCCGGGTGCGGTGCCACATCACCGTGGCGACCGCGATCAGCGCGGACGTCGCCACGAAGTGCGCCGCGACCGTGTACGGGTTCAGACCCACCAGCACCACGATGCCGCCGAGGATCGCGTTGCTCATCACGATCCAGAACTGCGCCCAGCCCAGCCGCACCAGGCCCCGCCGGTACGGCTTCTGCGAGCGCGCGGCGATGATGGCCCAGCCGACGGCGGCGCACAGCACGTACGTCAGCATCCGGTTGCCGAACTCGATGGCCCCGTGCACACCCATCTCGGCGGTCGAGGTGAGCGAGTCGTCGGTGCATTTCGGCCAGGTCGGGCAGCCCAGGCCCGAACCGGTCAGGCGGACGGCACCACCGGTGACGACGATGAGCACCGACATCACGAGTGCGGACAGGGCCGCGCGCCGGACGGTCCGGGGGTCCGGGGTCCAGCGTGCGGCGATGAAGGCGAGCGGGTTCCGCAGGGCGGCCACGGCGTCGGCACGGGTCACGTTTGGCACGCCTTCCATCGTAGGCGGCTGCTTGTGCACGCTTTCACGAGGGTCCGTCATGGCCTCACTCCCAGCGGAAGAACGCCCCGGCGGCGGTGAGCGCGGCGGCCGCCCAGACCGCGAGGATCCCCAGGTCGCCCCAGGGCATCCCGGCCCCGTGCTGCAGGACGTCCCGCAGCCCGTCCGACAGCGCCGCGATGGGCAGCAGGCCGAGCACGTCCTGCGCGGCCTCCGGGAACCTGTCGAGCGGCACGATCACCCCGCCGCCGACGAGCAGCAGCAGGAACACCAGGTTCGCCGCGGCCAGGGTCGCCTCGGCCTTCAGCGTCCCGGCCATCAGCAGCCCGAGGCCCGAGAAGGCCGCCGTGCCGAGGACCAGCAGCAGCACCACCGCCAGCGGGTTGCCCTCGGGCGACCAGCCGAGCGCGAAGGCGATCACCGTCAGCAGGAGCACCTGGAGCACCTCGGTGACCAGCACGGACAGCGTCTTCGCCGTCATCAGCCCCCAGCGCGGCAGGGGCGAGGAGGCCAGTCGCTTCAGCACGCCGTAACGCCGCTCGAAGCCGGTCGCGATCGCCTGGCCGGTGAAGGCCGTGGACATCACCGCCAGCGCGAGGATGCCCGGCGCGAGGAAGTCGACCGCCTCCCCGGAGCCCGTGTCGACGATGTCCACGGTGCTGAACAGGACCAGCAGCAGCGTCGGGATGACGACGGTCAGCAGCAGCTGCTCGCCGTTGCGCAGCAGCATCTTCGTCTCGAGCAGGGCCTGGGCCGTGATCATGCGGGGAAGCGGGGCCGCGCCGGGCTTCGGCGTGTACGTCCCGGTGGCGGTCATGCGCGCAGCTCCTTGCCGGTGAGCTCCAGGAAGACGTCCTCCAGGGTGTGCCGCTCGACCGAGATGCGCTCGGGCATCACGCCGTGCTGGGCGCACCAGGAGGTGACCGTCGCGAGCAGCTGGGGGTCGACCTTGCCGGTGACCCGGTAGGAGCCCGGCGTCAGCTCGGCGGCCGAGCAGTCGGCGGGCAGGGCCTTCAGCAACGACCCCACGTCGAGGCCGGGCCGGCCGCCGAAGCGCAGGGTGTTCTCGGCGCCGCCCCGGCACAGCTCCTCGGGGGAACCCTGGGCGATGACCCGGCCGGCGTCGATGATCGCCACGTCGTCGGCGAGCTGCTCGGCCTCGTCCATGTAGTGCGTGGTCAGGATCACGGAGACGCCGTCGGCGCGCAGGTCCCGCACCAGCTCCCAAGTGGCGCGGCGGGCCTGCGGGTCGAGGCCGGCGGTCGGCTCGTCCAGGAACACCAGCTCGGGCCGCCCCACCACGGCCATGGCGAGGGCGAGCCGCTGCTGCTGCCCGCCCGACAGCCGGCGGTAGGTCGTGCGGCCGCAGGAGCCCAGGCCGAGGCGCTCGACGAGCGCGTCCACGTCCAGGGGGTGGGCGTGCAGCCGGGCCACGTGCCGGAGCATCTCGTCGGCGCGGGAGCCCGAGTAGACGCCGCCGGACTGGAGCATCACGCCGATGCGGGGCCGCAGGGCCGCGGAGTCGGCGACGGGGTCGAGGCCCAGGACGCGCACCGTGCCGGAGTCCGGCCTGCGGTACCCCTCGCAGGTCTCGACCGTGGTCGTCTTGCCCGCCCCGTTGGGGCCGAGGACGGCGGTCACGCCCTGGCGGGCCACCAGGTCGAGCCCGTCCACCGCGGTCTTCGGGCCGTACCGCTTCACCAGGGCCTGGACCTGGACCACGGGCTCGCTTCGCATGACTCCAGAGTCTAGGTTCGCGCCCGGGGGTCCGGAGCAGGGGGTGCGGCTACTCCTCCTCGCGCGGCCGGTGCACCGCGAGCCACCGTTCGGCGTAGTCCACCGCGTCCTTCACCGGGAACAGCCGTGCCTCGGCAGCGCCGACCTTGCCGCGCACGACGGGGCGGTCCCGCTCGAAGTCGTAGCCGAGCTCGTCGAAACGGTCCGAGCTGATCGACACCTCGGTCACGGTCTCCCAGCCCTTCGGGCCGGGGCGGCCTACGGCCACGCGCGGGGAGGGGATCCGGTACTCGGCGAGGTGGAAGCTGGTGCAGGAGGCGTATCCGGCGCCGAGCAGCAGGACCCGGGCGCCCGTCGCCTCCAGCTTGGCGAGCGGGCTGCGCTCGCCGAGCCGGCAGTCGGGAGCGTGCCCGTCGAGGAGCTCCGCCGCGCGCGGGCCGACCGCCGCGAACGAGGTCTGCGGATGCGCGCTGCGCACGGCGCCGGGCCAGGTGCGCACGGTCTCCGGGACGACGCCGACGCCGCGGCTGGGCGTGATGCGCGGGTCGTAGGCGGGCATGGTGGCGCGGATGTCCGCCCACCACTGCGGGGGCACCGGCGGGTTGCTCCACAGGGCCGGGTCGGACAGGTCGCCGGTCTGCGTCGGAACCACCAGCGTGCCCTGCGGGCCGAGCACGTCGAGCAGTGCCCGCACCACCGCGACGGCGCCGCCGTTGACCCAGCCGAGGGCGCTGAGCGACGAGTGCGCGAGGAGGGTCTCGCCGGGGCGCACACCGAGCTCGCGCAGCTGGGCGCGCAGGGTGTCCCGGGTGACAAGTGGGCCGGTGGGAGGGGGTGTGGCCATGGTGGGGGAGTCTCCCCGAAGCGGCTGCCCCATGCCACCTCTTTGATCGATCAGAGATCGTTTCCGCAGGTCAGATTAGGTATACCTAAGTGACGCAGGGCACCGTCGGCCGGAGCGGACGCGGCTTGCCCGCTCCTGAAGAATTACGCAACAATGGCGTTGTGAAAAACGTCGGCGAGGCTCGGGAGGCCCCCACGGGGACCCCGCAGGAGGAGCTCGCGACCGGTGAGCGGTCCACCCGCAACCGGGTCGCGCGGTCCATCCTGGACCACGGCCCGTCGACCGTCGCCGAGCTCGCCGAGCGGCTGGGCCTCACCCAGGCGGCCGTGCGCCGGCACCTCGACGCCCTCGCGGGCGACGGTGTCGTCGAGGCCCGCGAGCAGCGGGTCTACGGTGCGCGCACCCGCGGCCGGCCGGCCAAGGTGTTCGCCCTGACGGACTGCGGCCGGGACGCCTTCGACCAGTCCTACGACAAGCTCGCGGCGGACGCGCTGCGCTGGATCGCCGACCGCGAGGGCGGCGGCGAGGCGATCGCCGCCTTCGCCCGCGCCCGGATCGCGGCGCAGGCGGGCGCCTACCGCCGCGCGGTCGAGGCCGCCCCGCCCGAGAAGCGGACCGAAGCGCTGGCCAAGGCCCTGAGCGCGGACGGGTACGCTGCTACCGCGCGCAGCGCGCCCCACCCGCAGAAGGGTGAGCAGCTCTGCCAGCACCACTGCCCGGTCGCCCACGTCGCCGAGCAGTTCCCGCAGCTGTGCGAGGCGGAGACGGAATTTTTCGCGGAGCTGCTCGGTACGCACGTACAGCGGCTCGCCACCATCGCGCACGGCGACGGCGTCTGCACGACGTTCATCCCCAAGATTTCCCACAACGCATCTGCAAGCACGGCCGGGAGGAACCCCGCATGACTCTCCCCACGGAGACTGCCCACCCTGAGCTCGAGGGCCTGGGCAAGTACGAATACGGCTGGGCCGACTCCGACACGGCCGGCGCCTCTGCCAAGCGCGGCATCAACGAGGACGTCGTCCGGGACATCTCCTCGAAGAAGAGCGAGCCGGAGTGGATGACCAAGCTCCGGCTCAAGGGCCTGCGCCTGTTCGAGAAGAAGCCCATGCCGAACTGGGGCTCGGACCTGTCGGGCATCGACTTCGACAACATCAAGTACTTCGTGCGCTCCACGGAGAAGCAGGCGGAGTCCTGGGAGGACCTGCCCGAGGACATCAAGAACACGTACGACAAGCTCGGCATCCCCGAGGCGGAGAAGCAGCGCCTCGTCGCCGGTGTCGCCGCGCAGTACGAGTCGGAGGTCGTCTACCACCAGATCCGCGAGGACCTGGAGGAGCAGGGCGTCATCTTCCTCGACACCGACACCGCGCTGAAGGAGCACCCGGAGCTCTTCAAGGAGTACTTCGGCACGGTCATCCCCGCCGGTGACAACAAGTTCGCCGCGCTCAACACCGCCGTGTGGTCGGGCGGCTCCTTCATCTACGTGCCGCCGGGCGTCCACGTGGAGATCCCGCTCCAGGCCTACTTCCGCATCAACACGGAGAACATGGGCCAGTTCGAGCGGACCCTGATCATCGTCGACGAGGGTGCCTACGTGCACTACGTCGAGGGCTGCACCGCCCCGATCTACAAGTCGGACTCGCTGCACTCCGCGGTCGTCGAGATCATCGTCAAGAAGAACGCCCGCTGCCGCTACACGACCATCCAGAACTGGTCGAACAACGTCTACAACCTGGTCACCAAGCGCGCCGTGGCGTACGAGGGCGCGACCATGGAGTGGATCGACGGCAACATCGGCTCCAAGGTGACGATGAAGTACCCGGCCGTCTACCTCATGGGCGAGCACGCCAAGGGCGAGACGCTGTCCATCGCCTTCGCCGGCGAGGGCCAGCACCAGGACGCGGGCGCCAAGATGGTCCACATGGCCCCGAACACCTCGTCGAACATCGTCTCCAAGTCGGTGGCGCGCGGCGGCGGCCGCACCTCCTACCGCGGTCTCATCGAGATCGGCGAGGGCGCCCCGGGCTCCAAGTCCAACGTGCTCTGCGACGCGCTGCTGGTGGACACCATCTCCCGCTCGGACACCTACCCCTACGTGGACGTCCGCGAGGACGACGTGTCCATGGGCCACGAGGCCACCGTCTCCAAGGTCTCCGAGGACCAGCTCTTCTACCTGATGAGCCGCGGCCTGAGCGAGGACGAGGCCATGGCGATGATCGTGCGCGGCTTCGTCGAGCCCATCGCCAAGGAGCTCCCCATGGAGTACGCGCTGGAGCTCAACCGGCTGATCGAGCTGCAGATGGAAGGCGCGGTCGGCTGACCCGCCCCCGCGACAGCAGACGTCCCATTCAGGAAAGCGAGCACTACGACAGCCATGGCTGAGGCCCAGAACTCCCCCACTCTCGGCTCCGCTCGAGCGGGGGGACCCCCACCCGTGGGATCCACCACCGCGGGCTCGATCGCGGTCGCCGCGGAGTCGACCGTCGCCACGCGCATGAGCGCGCCGCCGTCCTTCGACGTCGCGGACTTCCCCGTCCCGCACGGCCGCGAGGAGGAGTGGCGGTTCACCCCGCTGGAGCGCCTGCGCGGCCTGCACGACGGCACCGCCGTCGCCACCGGCAACGGCGTGAAGGTCGACGTCCAGGCCCCCGAGGGCGTCACCGTCGAGGCCGTGGGCCGCGACGACGCGCGGCTCGGCAAGGCCGGCACCCCGGTGGACCGGATCGCCGCGCAGGCCTACTCGGCCTTCGAGAAGGCCTCGGTCGTGACCGTCCCCAAGGAGACCGTCCTCACCGAGCCCGTCCGCATCACGGTGCACGGCGAGGGCGGCACCGCCTTCGGCCACCAGGTGATCGAGCTGGGCGCCTTCGCCGAGGCCGTCGTGGTCATCGACCACACCGGTGACGCGGTGCTCGCCGCCAACGTGGACTACCTGCTGGGCGACGGCGCCAAGCTCACCGTCGTCTCCGTGCAGGACTGGGACGAGAAGGCCGTGCACGTCGCGCAGCACAACGCGCTCGTCGGCCGCGACGCCTCCTTCAAGTCGGTCGTCGTCACCTTCGGCGGCGACGTCGTCCGGCTGCACCCGCGCGTGCGGTACGCCGGGCCCGGCGGCGAGGCCGAGCTGTTCGGCCTGTACTTCACCGACCGGGGCCAGCACCAGGAGCACCGTCTCCTGGTCGACCACAACGTCCCGCACTGCAAGTCCAACGTCGTCTACAAGGGCGCGCTCCAGGGCGAGCAGGCGCACGCCGTGTGGATCGGCGACGTGCTCATCGAGGCCAAGGCCGAGGGCACCGACACGTACGAGATGAACCGCAACCTGGTCCTCACGGACGGGGCGCGCGTCGACTCCGTACCCAACCTGGAGATCGAGACCGGCGAGATCGTCGGCGCCGGCCACGCCTCGGCGACCGGCCGCTTCGACGACGAGCAGCTGTTCTACCTGATGGCCCGCGGCATCCCGGAGCACGAGGCCCGCCGGCTGGTGGTCCGCGGCTTCTTCGCCGAGCTGGTCCAGCAGATCGGCCTCCCCGACATCGAGGAGCGCCTGATCGCCAAGATCGAGGAGGAGCTGGAGGCGGCCGTCGCATGACCTTCGTACGCGCCTGTGGACTGGGCGAGCTGGAGGAGGACACCCCCAAGCGGGTGGAACTCGACGGCACGCCCCTGTCCATCGTGCAGACCGAGGGCGAGGTGTTCGCGATCCACGACATCTGCTCGCACGCGAACGTCTCGCTGTCGGAGGGCGAGGTCGACGACTGCCACATCGAGTGCTGGCTGCACGGCTCGCGCTTCGACCTCCGCTCCGGCAAGCCCGACGCCCTTCCGGCGACGCGTCCCGTCCCCGTTTACCCCGTAAAGATCGAAGGGGACGACGTGCTCGTCTCCCTCACCCAGGAGTCCTGAGGCACCCATGGCTACGCTTGAAATCCGAGACCTGCACGTCACCGTCGAGGTCGAGAACGGCACGAAGGAAATCCTCAAGGGTGTCGACCTCACCGTGAAGCAGGGCGAGACGCACGCCATCATGGGCCCCAACGGCTCGGGCAAGTCGACCCTCGCCTACTCCCTCGCGGGTCACCCGAAGTACACGATCACCGGCGGCACCGTCACCCTCGACGGCGAGGACGTCCTGGAGATGTCCGTCGACGAGCGCGCCCGCGCCGGCCTGTTCCTCGCCATGCAGTACCCGGTCGAGGTCCCCGGCGTCTCCGTCTCCAACTTCCTGCGCACCTCCGCCACCGCCGTCCGCGGCGAGGCCCCCAAGCTGCGCACCTGGGTGAAGGAGGTCAAGGAGGCCATGGAGCGCCTCAACATGGACCCCGCCTTCGCCGAGCGCAACGTCAACGAGGGCTTCTCCGGCGGTGAGAAGAAGCGCCACGAGATCCTCCAGCTGGAGCTGCTCCGGCCGAAGGTCGCCATCCTCGACGAGACCGACTCCGGCCTGGACGTCGACGCCCTGCGCGTCGTCTCCGAGGGCGTGAACCGCGTCCGCGAGACGGGCGAGGTCGGCACGCTGCTGATCACGCACTACACGCGCATCCTGCGCTACATCAAGCCCGACCACGTGCACGTCTTCTCCGGCGGCCGGATCGTCGAGTCCGGCGGCGCCGAGCTCGCCGACAAGCTGGAGAACGAGGGCTACGAGGTTTACACGAAGGGTGGCGCATCCGCGTGACACAGCTGCCGGGCCTCCTCGACACCGAGGCGATCCGCAAGGACTTCCCCATCCTGGACCGCCAGGTCCACGACGGCCAGAAGCTCGTGTACCTGGACAACGCGGCGACCAGCCAGAAGCCGCGCCAGGTGCTGGACGCACTCAGTGAGTACTACGAGCGCTACAACGCCAACGTCCACCGCGGTGTGCATGTGCTCGCCGAGGAGGCCACGGCGCTGTACGAGGGCGCGCGCGACAAGGTCGCGGACTTCATCAACGCGCCCTCGCGCAACGAGGTGATCTTCACCAAGAACGCCTCCGAGTCGCTCAACCTCGTGGCGAACATGCTGGGCTGGGCCGACGAGCCCTACCGCGTGGACGCCGAGACCGAGATCGTCATCACGGAGATGGAGCACCACTCCAACATCGTGCCGTGGCAGCTGCTCGCGCAGCGCACGGGCGCGAAGCTGAAGTGGTTCGGCCTCACCGACGACGGCCGCCTGGACCTGTCGAACATCGACGAGATCATCACCGAGAAGACGAAGATCGTCTCCTTCGTGCTGGTCTCCAACATCCTCGGCACCCAGAACCCGGTCGAGGCGATCGTGCGCCGCGCCCAGGAGGTCGGTGCGCTGGTCTGCGTCGACGCCTCCCAGGCCGCGCCGCACATGCCGCTGGACGTGCAGGCCCTGCAGGCCGACTTCGTGGCCTTCACCGGCCACAAGATGTGCGGCCCGACCGGCATCGGCGTCCTGTGGGGCCGCCAGGAACTGCTGGAGGACCTGCCGCCGTTCCTCGGCGGCGGCGAGATGATCGAGACGGTGTCGATGCACTCGTCGACGTACGCCCCGGCTCCGCACAAGTTCGAGGCGGGCACGCCCCCGATCGCCCAGGCGGTCGGGCTCGGCGCGGCGATCGACTACCTCAACTCGATCGGCATGGACAAGATCCTCGCCCACGAGCACGCGCTGACCGAGTACGCGGTCAAGCGGCTGCTGGAGGTCCCCGACCTGCGCATCATCGGCCCCACCACGGCCGAGGAGCGCGGCGCGGCGATCTCCTTCACGCTCGGCGACATCCACCCGCACGACGTGGGCCA
The DNA here is from genome assembly GCF_049846985.1 of Streptomyces sp. DT190. NCBI lineage: Bacteria > Bacillati > Actinomycetota > Actinomycetes > Kitasatosporales > Streptomycetaceae > Streptomyces > Streptomyces sp. DT190. The sequence goes on from NZ_JBNCNM010000020.1 coordinate 19,079, forward strand.
GGTCCTCGACGAGCAGGGCATCGCGGTCCGGGTCGGACACCACTGCGCCAGGCCGGTCTGCCTGCGGTACGGAATTCCTGCGACCACGCGAGCGTCGTTCTATCTGTACTCCACGCCGGCCGAGATCGACGCGCTGGTCGACGGCCTGGAGCACGTTCGGAACTTCTTCGGCTGAAGGGCGTGAGCTGAGACCGTGAAGCTGGACTCCATGTACCAGGAAGTCATCCTGGACCACTACAAGAACCCGCACGGGCGGGGCTTGCGGGACGGCGACGCCGAGGTGCACCACGTCAACCCGACGTGCGGCGACGAGATCACGCTGCGCGTGAAGTACGACGGCACGACGATCGAGGACGTCTCGTACGAGGGCCAGGGCTGTTCGATCAGCCAGGCCAGCGCGTCCGTGCTGAACGACCTCCTCGTCGGCAAGGAGCTCTCCGACGCGCGGAAGATCCAGGAGACCTTCCTGGAGCTGATGCAGTCCAAGGGGAAGCTCGAGCCCGACGACGCGATGGAGGACATCCTGGAGGACGCGGTCGCGTTCGCCGGGGTGTCGAAGTACCCGGCCCGGGTCAAGTGCGCCCTGCTGAGCTGGATGGCCTGGAAGGACGCGACGGCCCAGGTACTGGGCGGAGCCGACGCCGAGAAGGAGACGACGGCATGAGTGAGACCGTGGAGATGAAGCCGGCCTCGGAGGAGGAACTCCGTGAGGCCCTGATGGACGTCGTCGACCCCGAGCTGGGCATCGACGTCGTCAACCTGGGCCTGATCTACGGCATCCACATCGACGACTCGAACGTGGCCACGGTCGACATGACGCTGACGTCGGCGGCCTGCCCCCTGACGGACGTCATCGAGGACCAGGCCAAGTCCGCCACGGACGGCCTCGTCAACGAGTTGCGCATCAACTGGGTCTGGATGCCGCCGTGGGGCCCCGACAAGATCACGGACGACGGCCGTGAGCAGCTGCGGGCGCTCGGGTTCAACGTCTGAGATCACCTGGCGGTACCAGGGGCGGCACCCTCCGGGGTGCCGCCCCTTCCGCGTGCCCGCTCAGCCCAGCCCGGCCACCAGCCGGAACGCCGAGTCCGCGCGGAACAGGGCGCTGTGGTCGTACGGGTCCAGGCGGATCCGGAAGTCCCGGTGGCGCAGGAACCGGCCCGGGTAGTTGACCGACTCCAGCATGACCGCGCCCGAGGAGGCCGCGGGGCGGGGGCAGAACGTGGCGTCCGCGCGGAACAGGGACGAGCCGTCGTCGGCGTCCGCCACCAGGACGAAGCCGCGGTGGCGCAGAAGGCGCCCGTCCGCCGTGGCGAAGGAGGAGCAGGAGGGGTCGGCGAGGCCGGGCACCCGCCGGAAGGTGGCGTCCTCGCGCTGCTCCGGTCCGGAGCCGACCCGCTCCAGGCGCACGGAGCCGTCGCTGACCCGCCAGTGGCGGTCGGGGTGGCTGACCGAGCGTATGGAGGTGCCGGGGGAGGCCGGCCGTTTCGAGGGCTTCGCGGGGCTGCCCGTCTCCGGCGGACTCGGCGCCTTGCGCTGCGGCTCGGGTGCGGGGGCGGAGCCCGTGGGCGCGCTCGTGGCCGGGGTGGGGGAGGGGCGGCCGCGGTCGGCGGCCGGGGCGGTGCGGGCGCCCTTGGAGGGGGTCGCGAAGGAGATCAGGCCGCCCGGGGCCGAGCTGCCGAGGGTGGTCGGCTCCGCCGCCCGGTGCGCCGGCTCCCCGGACTCCTTCTCCATCACGGCGACGGCCGCGACGCACGCGGTGATCGCGGCCAGGGCCAGCGCGCCCGCCAGCCAGAGCCGTCGCGTTCCCGGTGCCCGGGTGGTGTCCGGGGCCCAGCCGCTCTCCCAGGGGCGGTCCTGGGGCGGACGGGACTTCTCTTCTGCCATGCGCGATTCCTCCGGCGGGGCGCCCGTGACGGCGGCGCAGTTGTGGTGCCCCGGTGTGTGATCGGGGAGTCACCGTAGTGGACCCGCGAGACCCCTGTGGCCCGTTTGCTGAGAGCGGTTTCTGCGCGAGATCAAGCCGTTGTCCGCTGGTCCGTACCACTGTTGTGTACGCCCGTACACATATTGTGTACGCTCGTACACATGGGTTATCTGCTGCTGGCCGGTGCCATCACCGCCGAAGTGGTCGCGACCACCGCCATGAAGTACAGCGACGGGTTCAGCAGGCTCGGGCCCTCGCTGCTCACCCTCCTCGGCTACGTGCTCTCCTTCGGGCTGCTCGCGCAGACGCTGAAGACCGTCTCCGTCGGCACGGCCTACGCCATCTGGGCCGGGGTCGGCACCGCCGCCGTCGCCACCATCGGCATCGTCTTCCTCGGGGAGGGCATGACCGCCGCCAAGGCCGCCGGGATCGCGCTGATCATCGTCGGGGTCGTCGTGCTCAACCTGGGGGGTGCCCACTGATGCCCCGGCGCCACGACCCCGAGCGCCGGCAGCGGATCATCGACGCGGCGATCCGGGTCGTCGGCTCCCAGGGCATCGCCGGACTGAGCCACCGCACCGTCGCCGCCGAGGCCGACGTGCCGCTCGGCTCCACGACCTACCACTTCACGACCCTCGACGAACTGCTGGTGGCCGCACTGCGGCAGACCAACGAGGGCTTCGCCAAGGTCATCGCCTCGTGCGGCGGCATCGACGACCCGCGCACCGATCTGGCCGCCGAACTCGCCGGGTGGATCGGGCAGTGGCTCGCCGGTGACCGCACGGGGGTGGAGCTGGAGTACGAGCTGTACCTGGCCGCCCTGCGCCGGCCCGCCCTGCGGCCCGTCGCCGCCGAGTGGGCCGAGGACGTCGCCGAGCAGCTCTCCCGGCGCACGGATCCCGTCACCGCGCGCGCCCTGGTGGCGGTCGTCGACGGCATCTGCCTGCAGGTGCTGCTCACCGGGGTGCCGTACGACGAGGCGTACGCGCGGGAGGTGCTGGGGCGGGTGCTGGCCGGGGCGGCCGGGGCACGGTGACGGCACAGGGGCGGGGTGTTCCGGGACGGTGAGAACGCGCGGGCTCCCAGGCACGGCGCCAGGGGATCCGTGCTGCTGAGGGGCGTTCCGCACGGGCCGATACCGACCGGCTCGTGAGACGTCCGCGCACCGGTTCGCATCGACCCGCGTCCGCCGGTTAGGTTGCCCTCATGACCGACACGACTGCTCCTCGCACCACCGGCGCCGTGGCCGCCGGCCTCGCCACGATCGCCGCCGACGGCACCGTTCTCGACACCTGGTTCCCCGCGCCCGAGCTGGCCGACGCGCCCGGCCCGTCCGGCACCGAGCGGCTGTCCGCCGAGCGCGCCGCGGAGCTGCTCGGCGGCGGCGCCACCGCGGCGATCGGCCCCGACGCCCGACGGGGCGTCGAGGTGGTCGCGGTCCGCACGGTCATCGCCTCGCTCGACGAGAAGCCGCTCGACGCGCACGACGTCTACCTGCGCCTGCACCTGCTCTCGCACCGCCTGGTCAAGCCGCACGGCCAGAGCCTGGACGGCATCTTCGGGCACCTCGCCAACGTCGCCTGGACCTCGCTCGGCCCGGTCGCCGTCGACGACCTGGAGAAGGTCCGGCTGAACGCCCGCGCCGAGGGCCTGCACCTCCAGGTCACCTCGGTGGACAAGTTCCCGCGTATGACCGACTACGTGGCCCCCAAGGGCGTCCGCATCGCCGACGCCGACCGGGTCCGCCTCGGCGCGCACCTCGCCGAGGGCACCACCGTCATGCACGAGGGCTTCGTCAACTTCAACGCCGGCACGCTCGGCACGTCGATGGTCGAGGGCCGCATCTCCGCCGGCGTCGTCATCGGCGACGGCTCGGACATCGGCGGCGGCGCCTCCACCATGGGCACCCTGTCCGGCGGCGGCAACGTCATCATCTCCGTCGGCGAGCGCTGCCTGATCGGCGCCGAGGCGGGCGTGGGCATCGCCCTCGGCGACGAGTGCGTCGTCGAGGCCGGCCTCTACGTCACCGCGGGCACCCGCATCACCATGCCCGACGGCCAGATCGTCAAGGCCCGCGAGCTGTCCGGCGCCTCCAACATCCTCTTCCGCCGCAACTCGGTCACCGGCGCCGTCGAGGCCCGGCCGAACAACGCGGTGTGGGGCGGGCTGAACGAGATCCTGCACAGCCACAACTGACGACTCGTACGAGGTACCCGGCGTGACCTCATGGTGGTTTCGGCAGATGAACGGGTGGACGCAGTGTCCGATCAGAAGCCGAACCGACGAAAAGGGGCCGGGGCATGAGGAACGAGCGGGGGCGGGGCGTGGTGCGCCTGCTGGCGGGGACCGTCGCGGCGCTGGCGGTGTGCTGGCTGCCGGCGGGCGCCGCGCACGCCGACGAGACCAACAGGGACTCGCACAACGGCCACCGGGTCGGGCTGATCAACGTCAACGTCGGTCAGATCGACGACCCGGCGGAGGACGTCCTGGAGCACACGCTGCTGTTCGGGGACGGCTACGCCTGGAACTGAACCCGGGGCGGGATCCCGCACCGACGTGCACGGCCCGTGCCGCAGACACCTGCGGCACGGGCCGTCGCGTTCTTCCTCCGGGCGGGTGGCACAGCGCGACACACCCGCGCGCGTCACAGGGAGTACGCGCAGCGGGCGCAGGGTCCGCCCCGGGGAGAGCGAAGGTGACGATGGATGCCGAAGCGCAGGAGAGCTTCCGGGAGTTCGTGGCGAACCGGTCGTCGGCTCTGCCGAGGACGGCGGTGCTGCTCAGCGGGGGCGACCGGCACGCCGCCGAGGACCTGCTCCAGAACGCGCTGATCAAGGCGGCGGACCGCTGGCACCGCATCGAGGAACCCGAGGCCTACGTCCGGCAGGTCCTGTACCGGCAGCAGGTGAGCCGCTGGCGTCCGAAGTGGCCGAGACGCGAACCGAGCGGGGCGGTGGGAGCCGGTGTTCGCCGCGCGGTGACCGGGCGGACGTCCGCCGTCGTGCGGGCCGGGGGCACGGGGGCCCGTGGTCGTGCGGTGCCGGGTCGTCATCGCGTGCCGAGCAGGTTCTCGTGGAGGGAGAGCAGCCCGTCGGCCGTGGCGCGGTCGGCGGGTCTCAGGGGCGCCCGGACCGGGCCCGCGGGGAGGGCCAGGCCGTTCAGGAGCGACTTCGCCGTGACGGCCCCCGGCAGGCCCGCCGACATCATCGCCTCGATGAGGGGGATGGCGCGCTGCTGGAGGCGGGCGGCCCGGGCCGTGTCGCCCGCGTCGAACGCGTCCAGTACGGCACGCAGATGGCGCGGGACGACATTGGCGACCGTGCTGACGTACCCGGCGCCGCCCACGGCGTACAGCGCGAGGTCGTGTTCGTCGCAGCCCGCGTAGTAGGCCAGGCCGGTGCGGGCCATGACCTTCTGGGCGGCCAGGAAGTCCGAGGAGCAGTCCTTGACCGCGACGATGCCGGGGTGGTCGGCGAGGCGCAGGAGCGTCTCGGGCTCGACGCGGACGCCGGTGCGGGCCGGGATGTCGTAGAGCATCAGCGGGAGGCCGGTGGCGCCGGCGATCTCGCGGAAGTGGGCCTCCACGGCGTCCTGCGGGGGCCGGCTGTAGTACGGCGCCACCACCAGCAGGCCGTCCGCCCCGGCCTTCTCGGCCTCCCGGGCCAGTTCGGCGGTGTGCCGGGTGTCGGCGGTGCCGATGCCCGCGACGATCGACGCCCTGTCGGCCACGGCCTCGCGGACGGCTGCGATCAGGGCGGACTTCTCGGCGTCCGTGGTGGTCGGGGACTCGCCCGTCGTGCCGGAGAGGACCAGGCCGTCGCAGCCGCCGGCGACCAGGTGGGCGGCGAGGTGCCGGGCGCCGTCCAGGTCCAGGGCGCCGGACCGGGTGAACGGGGTGATCATCGCGCACAGGGTGCGGCCGAAGGGTGGGGTCATGCGAGTAGTCTCGGGTCGCTGATCGTGTAGCTCTAGTTAATTTCTGTGTGCAGTATCTTTAAGTGATGCTTCTGATTTGAGTGGGGGCCGCAGCCGGGCGCGTGCGGGGGTAGCCGCAGGGCGCCTGGGTACTCGGGGGTCCCTACTTCGAGAGGAGGCGGAACCGTGACCGGGACGATGGAACATCGGGCCGTGCGCGACGAGCACCACTCCGTCGGCGAGCTCGTCGGGCAGGCCGCGGAGCAGCTCTCTCGGCTCGTGCGGCAGGAAGTGGCGCTCGCGAAGGAAGAGCTGGCCGAGAAGGGGCGGCGCGCAGGGCGGGGCGGGGGACTGCTCGGTGCGGCGGGTGCCGTCGCCTACGCCGGGTTCCTCGCGCTGGCCGGCACGGGTGCCGCCGCGCTCTCGCTGGTGCTGCCCGTGTGGGCCGCCGCGCTGATCGTGACAGGCGTGCTGTTCGTGATCGCTGCGGTGCTGGCCGTGGTGGGGCGCGGGCAGTTGCGGCAGGCCGCGCCCCCGACGCCCGAGCGGGCGATCGGCAGCGTGAAGGCGGACGTCGAGGAGATCAAGGAAAGGGCGCATCGATGACGGAGCCGACCGGTGGGGCGAAGGGGCCCGACGAGCTGCGCCGGCAGATCGAGCGGACGCGCGGTGAACTCGGCAACACCGTCGAGGAGTTGGCCGGGAAGGCCGATGTGAAGGGGCGCGCGCGGGCGCGGGCCGCCGACCTCCGGGACAAGGCCGGGGCGATGACGGTGCAGTTGCGCAGCAGCGCGGCGCAGGCCGGGCACTCCGTGCAGGACCGGGCCGCGCAGGTGGGGCCCCGGCCGGTGCGGAACGTGGTGCAGGCCGGGATGCGTCATCCGAAGCCGGTGCTGATGGCCGGGGCGGCGGGGGCCGTGGTGGCGGTCGGTGTCGTGCGGTGGAGGTATGCGCACGGGCATCGGTGAGCGTTCGGCGGTGTGTCGGTGCAGGCGGCGGCCCGTGCCTCCCGAGTGGGGGCGCGGGTCTTCGCCTGACGGTTTCCGGTGGGGCGGGACCCCGGCGGGGAATGTCCGTCCTCGCGACGCCGGGCATCCGGAGCCCTCTTGACCTCAAGTCCGGTTGAGGGCAGAAGGTCTGGTTGTAGCGAATCGGCGTACACGACTGGAGTTCTCCATGGCCCGGCGGACCGAACAGCACCCGGATCTCACCGACCCCCGGATCGGTGCCCCGTTCTTCAGTACCTGGCGGGTGGGAACCCCCGAGCGGCAGCGGCAGGCCGTGGAGGCGATCGCGCGGGCGTGGGAGCGGCGGCCCTGGCCGACCAAGGACCTGCTGGGGTACCACGTGTACGCCGGACACGACGGGGACACCCTGCTGCACTACTCGCAGTGGCGCAGCGAGCAGGCCTACGAGGCGTTCGTGAAGACCCACCGGCAGGAACGCGTCGACGAGATCGACACGGCCGTGCCGGGGATCGAGCGGGTGTGGCTCGGGCGGTACCGCCACTACCGCAGCGCCCGGCGGGAGGGCGGGGCCGTGCCGGGGTGCGTCGTGATCGTCGACGTCCGGTTCGACGGGCCCGACGCGGACCGGCAGCGTGCCTGGGTCGACGCGGTGTTCGAGGCGTTGGAGAGCGATCCGGAACAGCATCCCGGTGGGATCTCCGCCCACTTCCACCTCGGTACGGACGGCACCCGCGTGCTCAACTACGCCGAGTGGGAAAGCGCCCAGGCGCACATCGACGCCCTGGCCGCGCCGGGGGACGGTGTCGGCTCGGCCACCGAGCAGTGGAAGCGGGTGCAGAACTGGCCCGGGCTGTCGGAGGGCGGCTCCGTCAGGCGGTACGACCACGTGCTCGGGCTGGTGCCCTGAGGCCGGCCGGACACCGTGTCCGGCCGGCCCGGCCCGCGCTACGGGCGGAACCGCAGGATCTGCGGGTCGTGGTCGCTGATCTGGTCGTGGAACTCCGCGTTGACGTGCACGCTGTCGTACTCGAAGTCGCAGCCGCGGCGGATCGACGGGCTGATCAGGATCTGGTCGAGGACCTGGCTGTTGCCCTGGTAGACGTACGAGTAACGCTCGCCGCGCGGCAGCGACTTGATCGCCGACCAGAGTTCGCCCCGGCCCTCCAGCAGCTCGGCGGTCCGGGAGAACTCGAAGTCGTTGATGTCGCCGAGGGTGACGACGTCCGCGTTCTTCTGGGTGTCGAGGATGTCCTTGACGAAGGCGTTCACCAGGGTGGCCTGCTGGTGGCGCTGCGTCTCGGAGCTGCGGGCCGGCGGCTGGTACTGGGAGGTGAGGCCCTGGTCGCCGCCCTTGGAGTTGAAGTGGTTGGCGATCACGAAGACCGAGCGGCCGCGGAAGACGAACTCGCCGGCCAGGGGCTTGCGGCTGTTCTTCCACGCCTCGTCGGCGGGGGCGATGCGGCCCGGGCTGAGCGTCAGGTGCGCCTTGCCGCGGATCTTCGTCACGCCGGTGGCCGTCGTGGCGTCACCGCCGGCGCGGTCGGCGAAGGAGACCCGCTCGGGGTTGAACAGGAACGCCTGGCGGATGTTGCCGCCGGGCTCGCCGCCGTCGGTGCCGTCGGCCGGGTCGATCGAGCGCCAGTCGTAGCGCGGGCCGCCGGCGGCGACGATCGCGTCGATCAGCTTCGTCAGGGTCTGGTCGGCCGCGACCGTGCCGTCGTTCTTCGCGCCGTTGTTGTCCTGGATCTCCTCCAGGGACACGATGTCCGGCGACTGCAGGTTGTTCACGATCGCGGAGGCGTGCGCGGCGAAGGTCTCGTCCGCCGGGTCGAGGTTCTCGACGTTGTAGGTCGCGACCGCCAGCTCCGAGGAGCGCTGCTTGCGGGTGGTCTCGCGCTCCAGACCCCCGCTCTTCAGCGTGCCGAGGTCGCTCGCGACCAGGGTGTAGCCGCCGAACTGGTTGTAGTCCAGGGGGCCCGTGGTGGTGCCGGCGAGGGTGTCGCCCACGTTCGCCTTCGGGAAGTCCGCCGTCGCGCCGAGGGACTGGATCTGCAGCCGGCCCGTGTTCTGGGCGTCGTAGGAGCCGTAGACGGTGCCGCCGTGGCCGGTGCGGTTCTCGTGCGGCTTCACCGTCACCCAGAGTTCGGTGTACGGGTCGGTGGCGCCGACCACGCGGGTGTCGGCGACCTGGACGGTCATGCCCTCCAGCGACTCGTAGTAGTCCAGGGCGTACTTCGCGGGCTGCAGGGGCAGGGCGTTGATCGAGCCGCCCGCCGCCGTGTCGCCGGCGGGGGTGTAGGCGGCGGGGACCGAGCGTGCCGTGACGGGCGTGGCGGCGGGCAGTTCGTTGCCGCTGGACAGGACCGTGGTCGTGGGCTTGGTGATCTCCGTCAGGGCCTGGTTGCCGGAGCCGGTGCCGCCGGGGACGTACTCCGAGACCGTGCCGCTGACCTTGACGGAGTCGCCGACGGCGACGCCCTTGGGGGTGGAGCTGGTGAAGACGAAGACGCCCTCACTGGTCGCCGGGTCGGCGTCCGGGGCGGTGTCCTGGATCCAGAAGCCGCGGGACGAGCCGTAGGTCCGGACGCCGGTGACGATTCCGGTCACGTCCGTGACCTGCCGGCCGGCGTACGGGGATATCCGGGTGCTGCCCTGGATGTCGTGGATACGGACCGATTCCGCGTGCGCGGGGGTGGTGAGGACGATCGAGGACGCCGCGGAGCACGCGGCGGCGACGGTGAGCGCGGCGAGGCGCGCGGACGACTTGCTGGGCAACGGGATTCCCTCCGGGGACGTGACAGGGCGCCGGGACGAGGGTGGTGCTCGGACTGTCCGCCGCCTCTGTGGGGCGGGCGGTGTGACGCGCGTAGACGACGAGGGCGGGGCACCTGGTGGGGCAGGTCCGGTGAACAAGTGTCCGCCGACTTCTACGCGCGTCAATCTCCAGCCTGGCCACGTCACTTGTCAAGGTTTCGGCCATGTACGGCAGTCGACGGGGAGATGAAGCGGGCGGCATGGGTGGAAATCCGTCTAGGCTGAGCGGTTGAGTCACCTGAAGGCGCGCTAGGAGAAACAGCCGATGTCAGACAGCTCCCCCCTGCCGCCGGTGCGGCTGCACACCGAAGCGGAGCTGGCGCGCGACGCGCTGTCCACACCGTTGCTGTCGAGGGCCGCCCGGCTCGCCCGCTGGGCCGGGCCGGACACCCGCGTCGACGCCGGGGGCGGGCTCGTCGACGAGCAGCTGCCCGCGGCCGCCGAGGCGCTCGGGCTCGGCGGGGACGAGGCCGCAGCCGACGCCAGCGAGGCGTGGCGGGTCGCGGTGGACTCCGGGCTCGTCGAGATCGTGGACGAGGAGGAGGGCACCGTCCGCGCGGGCGAGGACCTCGCGCTGCTCACCGGCGGTACGCCGCACGACGTGCTCGCCGTGTGGCTCGCCGCCCTGGAGACCGTGCTCGCCGACGCGAGCGTGCCCGACCTCGACGGGCTGCTGGACGAGGACGGCGAGGTCGACCTGTCCGGCCTCGACTGGGACCCGGAGGCCGAGGCCGAGTTCCTCGACGGCGTGCTCGGCAACCTCTACCTGCTGACCGCCGGCGAGCAGGCCCCCGGCCAGGCCCCGGTGCCGCTGCCGGCGCTGGCCGCCTCGGTGATCGTCCCCGGCGACATGGGCGAACCCACCAACGACGTCCTGGAGCAGGTCTCCGACGCGATGATGCGCCTGGACGACCAGTTCCGGATGCTGGAGCCGGTCGGTCTCGTGGAGTACCAGCCCGTCGACGAGGCGCTCCTGGCCGACGCCGACGAGGAGCCCGCTGCGCCCGTCGACGACACCGACGTCTCCCGGTACGGCATGGTCCGGCTCACCCCGCTCGGCCTGTACGGCATGCGCGCACGCCTGCTGGAGGCCGGCTTCGAGGCGCCGGCCGTCGGGGACCTGGCGGACAAGGGGGCCGACGCGCTGCTCGACGGCACCGCGGCGTTCCCGCCGGCCGCGGCGCAGGCCGAGACCGAGCAGTGGCTGCAGCGGCGGGACTCCCTCGCGGCGGCGCGGGAACTGCTGGCGGCGGCGCGGGGCTCCGACGCCGGGGCGCCGTTGCGGCGGCTGCGGTGCCAGCAGGCGCTGTCGCTGGTGGGGGCCTCGGCCGAGCCCGCGTTGCGCGAGGTCCTCGACGACGCCGAGCTGGGCGGCCTCGCCCGGGTCTGGCTGACCGAGCACGGGGCGGCGGACGTGCCCGCGCCGTCCGAGGCGATGGTGTACTGGCTGACCATCGACACGGTGGCCGCGCAGCTCGCCGCGGAGGGGAACTCCGAGGAACTGCGCGCGCTGGTCGCGGGACTGGCGCAGCAGCACAGCGGGTTCTTCACGGCGGTGTGGCGGGTCGACCATCCCGCGACCGCGGACGTGCTGGAGGCGATGGGGCGGCTGCACCCCGACAAGAAGGTGGCGAAGGAAGCACGGAAGGCGGCGTTCAAGGCGCGGTCGCAGCAGGCCGGCTGACCGGCTCGCGGGGAGCGGCGCGGCGGTTGCTTGGCGCGTCGTTCTCCGCGCCTCCGGGGTGTTGTTCAACCGGCGTTCACATGTGAGCGGGACGGTTTCGCCGTACGAGGTCCGCCACCCTCCACGGCATCCCCCGTCACAGGAGACTCCATGTCGCTCACCCGCAGGGACTTCGCCAGAACCTCCGCGATCACCGGTGCCGGTGTCGCGCTGGCCGGCAGCGTCGGCGCCCTCGCCAGCGCTCCGAACGCCCTCGCGTCCTACGACACCGACACCGACAGCGCGCAGGACACGGCGGACGCCCGGCACGGGGTCGGCTACGGGCCCCTCGTGCCCGACCCCCGGGGCATCCTCGCCCTGCCGGCCGGGTTCTCGTACCGGATCATCACCTACAGCGGCAAAACGAAGCTGGAGACGGGCGAGTTCACGCCGTCCAACCACGACGGCACCGCCACCTTCGACGGCCCGCGCGGCACCACCCTGCTCGTCAACAACCACGAGCTGAAGGGCCCCCGCGCCAACTGGGAGCACCCCGTCCCGCTCACCGAGGGCCTCGTCTACGACCCCGCCGCCTCCGGTGGCTGCACGGTCGTCGAGATCCGCCCCGACGGACGGGTCGCCGAATGGGTGGGCATCGCCGGCACCTCCACCAACTGCGCGGGCGGCCGCACCCCGTGGGACACCTGGCTCACCTGCGAGGAGAACTCCGACCGGGCCGGCACCAACGGCATGACCAAGGACCACGGCTACGTCTTCGAGGTCGACCCCGTCGACCGGCGTGCCAACCGCGACCCCAAGCCGCTGAAGTTCTTCGGCCGGTACGACCACGAGGCCGTCGTCGTCGACCGGCGGCGCGGTCACGCCTACCTCACCGAGGACGCCGCGAACCCCAACGGCCTCTTCTTCCGCTGGACCCCGCCCGAGGGCTTCACACACGGCCCCGGCGCGTTCCGGACGCTCGCCGACGACGCCGGTGCCCTCCAGGCACCCAAGTGCTACGACTCCGGCGGCCGGTTCGTCGACGACCTGTCCCGCGCCACGCGGATCGGCACCGTCTACGGCGTCGACTGGGTCGACGTGCCCGACCGCGACGCCCGCACCACCCCCGTGCGCAAGCAGTTCGGGGCCGGCGAGGTCACCCGCGCCCGCAAGCTGGAGGGCATGTGGTGGGGCGACGGCGGCGCCTACATCGTCTCCTCGTACGCCCGGGACGAGAGCCCGGTCCGGCACGACGGGCAGGTCTGGTTCTACGACCCCCGGCGCCGGACCCTGACGCTGAAGGTCCTGCTCGGCGTGAACCCCGACCCGTCCCGCGACGGCGCCCTCGACGGCCCCGACAACATCACCGTCTCCCCGTACGGCGGGCTCGTCATCGCCGAGGACGGCGAGGGCGTGCAGCACCTGTTCGGGGCCACCGACAGCGGACGCACGTACCCGATCGCCCGCAACGAACTCAACATCGGCAGCGCGGAGGAACCCGAGTACAGCGAGTTCGCCGGTGTCACCTTCTCGCCCGACGGCCGCACCCTCTTCGCGAGCATCCAGACGCCCGGAATCCTGCTCGCCATCACCGGTCCGTGGAAGCGGCAGAAGCGGTAGGAGGACCGGTTCGCCGTGGGGGCTTGGCGGAGGGCACCCGGATCCGGCTTCCGGACGGCAACCAGTCTTCGCTGTGGCCCTCGCATCCGGGCGCGTGCTGGAGGCAACGGCCGACTGCCAGTGGGCCGTTCGCGACCGTGCGGGCTCACGCCGTCCCACCGGGACAGACGGACCTACTGCGTCGAGGTGGTGCCGTCCCGGCTCTACGTTGCCAACGGCATCGTGGTCGGAGGCGGGTCCGCCCCGGCCGAGGACATGTGACCTTACTGCTGCGTTCCGGGACGGTCGTGCGCTCATGCCTGCGCCGCCCTTGCTGTGCAGAGCACTGACATCTAACATTTCAGTTCATGGAAGCCATCCGGCCCGTGCCCCGCACCCTGCTCAGGGACCGGGCCTACGCGGCGATCCGGGACGCCATCGTGGCCGGGGAGATCGAACCCGGCGCGGTGGTGCGCGACGCCGATCTCGCCGAGCGCCTCGGGCTGTCCCGGGCCCCGGTCAGAGAGGCGTTCTCCCGGCTCGTGGACGAAGGGCTGCTGGAGAGCAAGCCGCAGAGCTACACCCGGGTGACCCCGCTCGTGGCCGCCGACGTCCGGGACGCCGCCGCGGTGGTCGGCGCCATGCACGAACTGGTGACCCGGGTCGCCGTGCCCCGGCTGGCCGCCGCTGACCTCGCGGTGATGCGCGCCGCCAACGAGCGGTTCGCCGCGGCCGTGCGGGCCGGTGACGTCGACGCCGCGCTGCGCGCCGACGACGACCTGCACGAGGTCCTCGTCCGGGCCGGCGGCAACCGCGCGGCCGCCGCGACCGTCGCCCGCTACACCCCGCTCATCCGCCGACTGGAGCGCCGGCGCTTCGGCGAGGGCGGCAGCTGCCGTTCGGCCGGACTGCACGACCGGCTGATCGACGCCTGCGCGGCCGGCGACACGGCCGGGGCGGTCCGCGTCACGGCGGAGATCTGGCGGGGCCTCGAAGAGCTCGCCGACTGAGGCGGACCCACACCCACCCGGGAGGAACCATGTCCCTTTCCTCGTACGCGCGTTACCCACTGCTCTTCGGCCCCTCGCCCGTGCACCCCCTGGAGCGCCTGAGCGCACACCTCGGCGGCGCCTCCCTGTGGGCGAAGCGGGAGGACTGCAACTCCGGCATCGCCTACGGCGGGAACAAGACCCGCAAGCTGGAGTACCTGGTCGCCGACGCGCTCGCCCAGGGCTGCGACACGCTCGTGTCGATCGGCGGCGTGCAGTCCAACCACACCCGCCAGGTCGCCGCCGTCGCCGCCCGGGCCGGACTGCGGTGCGTCCTCGTGCAGGAGAGCTGGGTGGACTGGCCGGACGCCGTGTACGACAAGGTCGGCAACATCCTGATCAGCCGCCTCGCCGGGGCCGACGTCCGGCTGGTGAGGGCCGGGTTCGGGATCGGGTTCAAGGAGAGCTGGGAGCAGGCCTTGCGGGAGGTCGAGGAGTCCGGCGGCAAGCCGTACGCCATCCCGGCCGGGGCCTCCGACCACCCGCTCGGCGGTCTCGGCTTCGCCGGCTGGGCGCAGGAGGTGGCGCGGCAGGAACAGGAGCTGGACGTCTTCTTCGACACCGTCGTGGTGTGCTCGGTGACCGGGTCGACCCAGGCCGGCATGGTCGCGGGGTTCGCCGCCCTGGAGGAGGCGGGCGGGCGGCCCCGGCGGGTGCTCGGCATCGACGCCTCCGCGAAACCGGCCGCCACCCGGACCCAGATCGCCCGCATCGCGCACCGCACCGGGCAGCTCATCGGCGTCGGGCGGGAGCTGACCGAGGCGGACGTCGAGCTCGACGAGCGCTACCACGCCGGCACCTACGGCGTCCCCGACGAGACCACCCTGGCGGCCATGCGCCTCGCGGCCCGCACGGAGGGGATGGTCACGGACCCCGTCTACGAGGGCAAGTCGATGGCCGGGATGGTCGACCTGGTGTCCCGGGGCGAGATCGGCCGGGACTCCACGGTGCTCTACGCCCACCTGGGCGGCCAGCCGGCGCTGAACGCCTACAGCGCGCTGTTCTAGGCCGGGCCGGCGACGTGGCCGGTGGGGACGACGGGCCTCCCGCCGGCATCGCGCCAGGCACCCGCCCCGGCCGGGAGAACCCGCCTAGGAGTAGCCCTTCGTCCCGTCCAGCAGCTCCCGCACGATGTCCGCGTGCCCGGCGTGCCGTCCGGTCTCCTCGACGAGGTGGATGAGCATCCAGCGGAGGCTGGCCTTGGCGGAGCGGTACCCGGGGTGGCGGCCGACGTCGTCCAGGCATGCCGCGGCCACGATCTCGTCGCTGCGCGCGCACTGGGCCTCGTACGCGGCGAGCGCCTGCCGCAGGGTGATCGAATCGGTGCGCCAGTCGGCGTCCTCGTCCGTCTCGTCGAAGGACGGGTTCTCCTTCTCGTCGCCCCCGAGGAACAGCACCTCGAGCCAGGTGTGCTCGACCCAGCGCATGTGGGTGATCAGCCCGGCCATCGTCATCGCCGGCGAGGTCGGGACCACGGAGCGGTGCGCGTCCGCCTCGCTGAGGCCCTCGCACTTCCACCGCAGGATCCGCCGCTGGAGTTCCAGCCATCCCAGGAGCGTGGTGCGCTCGTCGGCCTGGAACGGGGGACGTTCGAGTGAGGGGGCCATGCCGACGGACGGTAGCGCGCCCCGCCCCGGGTTGTCGCCCGGTTTTCGGCGGGCCCGGCGACCGCCGCCCCGGCCGGGAATCAACCGCCCGGCCGACGGGTTGTCAGGCGGTATCCGACGTCATGAGGAGCCGCCATGTCCGACGAACCAGCCGTCCGCGAACTGCGCCTGGTCGTGACCGCCGACGACTACGACGCGGCGCTGCACTTCTACCGGGACGTGCTCGGTCTGCCCGAGCGGGGCGCCTTCGCCTCCGAGGACGGACGGGTGACGATCCTGGAGGCCGGGCGGGCCACTCTGGAGCTGACCGATCCGAACCATGCCGCGTTCATCGACGAGGTCGAGGTGGGGCGGCGGGTGGCCGGGCACATCCGGGTCGCCTTCCAGGTCGACGACTCCGCCGCCACCACCGCCCAGCTCGCCGCGGCCGGGGCCGAGGTCGTCGCCGAGCCGACCCGCACCCCCTGGAACTCGCTGAACTCCCGGCTCGAAGCCCCGGGCGCCCTGCAGCTGACGCTCTTCACCGAGCTCGGCGACTGAAGCGGCCCCGGCCCGGCCGCCACCCCCCGCGGCCCGGCCGCCACCCCCCGCGGCCCGGGGCGCCGGGCCCTGCCGTCCGCCCTGCCGGGCCGTGTCCGGCGCCGGATAAGGTGCTGGGCGTGCGGACGGACGAGCAGCGCGCGGAACCGGGAGCCGAGCGCCCCGACGGTGCGCGGCGCCGGGCCACGATCCACGACGTCGCCCGCCTGGCCGGGGTGTCACGCCAGACGGTCTCCCGGGCGGTCAACGACAAGGGGGAGATCGACCCGGCCACCAAGGAGCGGGTCCTGGAGGCGGTACGGCTCCTGGACTACCGGCCGAGCCGGTTCGCGCGCGGCCTCGTCCAGAAGGGCGCGGTCACGGCCGGCCTGGTCATCCCGGACCTGCGCAACCCCTTCTTCCCCGAGGTGGCCGCCGGGGTGCTGGAGGCCGCCGAGCAGCGCGGCTGGCAGGTCGTCGTGTGGGACTCGCGGATCGACGGGGCCCGGGAACGGCAGGCGCTCGACGTGCTGTCCCACCAGGCGGACGCCGTCGTGGGCTACTTCAGGGACTCCGACGACGTCCTCACCCGGCACCTCGGGGGCGTCCCGCTGGTGCTGCTGGAGCGCGGCCCGCGCCAGACCCGGTTCGCGGCCGTCGGCATCGACGCCGCGACCGGTGTCGAGCAGGGCATGCGCCATCTGTACCGCCGGGGCCACCGCAGGATCGGCATGCTCGACGGCGTGCACGGCCCCGGCCCCCGCCGGGCGGCCTTCCTGGAGCAGGCCCGGCGGCTCGGCCTGCCGGTCGGTGAGGACTGGATCGTCACGTGCCCCGAGCACAGCGTGACGGGCGGCGAGACCGGCATGGAGCGGCTGCTGCGGGAGCGGCCCGGGATCACGGCGGTCTTCGGCTTCAACGACCTGATCGCGCTCGGCGCGATGCGCACCGCCCGCCGTCACGGGCGCCGGATCCCCGACGAGCTGGCCGTGCTGGGCTTCGACGGCCTGTCCCTGGGCGAGTTGGTGGAACCCGCCCTGACCACCCTGCACATCGACAAGCGGCAGCTGGGCCGGCTGGCCGTGGAACAGGTGGCCCGGCTGCGCGCGGGCCAGGAGCCCCTGCGGGGCGCGGAGGCCTGGGTGACGCCGGAACTGGTGGTGCGCGCCTCGGCCTGAGCCGCCCCCCCCCCGCCGGACCGGACCGGGAGGTGCGGTCGCCCGGTCTCGGTAGGGTGCGGGGGAGTCCCCGGTCGGTGAGGAGTGGTCGCGTGGCGCAGGTCAAGCCCATGCGGGCGGACGCCCGGCGCAACTACGAGCGGTTGCTGCGGGTGGCCGCCGAGGCGTTCGCCGAGCACGGCGAAAGGGCGTCGCTCGACGACATCGCCAAGCGGGCCGGGGTCGGCTCCGGGACGCTGTACCGGCACTTCCCGACGCGGCACGCCCTGCTGGAGGCCGCGTACCTGGACCGGATCGAGGCGCTCGCGGCCCGCGCGGACGCGCTCGCCGCGGAACTGCCGCCGGGCGAGGCGCTGCTGGAGTGGCTGCACGAACTCGGCACCGGGATGATCCGCATGCGCGGCCTGCGGGCGCTCCTCGGCCCGGCCGTCACCGAGGGCGACTCGGCGGCGGCCACCGCCTGCGGCGACTGCCTGCGGAGCGCGGCGGGTCGGCTGGTCCGGGCGGCGCGGGAGGAGGGCGCGTTGCGGCCGGACGTGGAACCGATGGACGTCCTGCGGCTGGCCCACGGCGTGGCGACGGCCTCGGAACTGGCCGACGGGCAGGGGCGTCACATCCGGCGGTATCTCGCCCTGTTGACGGAGGGGCTGCGGCCGCGGGAGCGCTGACGCGGGGAGACCCGGGGACCGGGGGTTCGGGGAACCGGGGACCCGGGGGCCGGGGGTTCGGGGAATCGGGGACCCGGGGGCCGGGGGACCGGGGAACCGGAGGACCAGGGGTTCGGGGAACCGGGGAACCGGGGGACCGGGATCAGGGGACCGAGGGACCGGGGGTTCGGGAACCGGGGGACCGGGGGCCGGAGGCCGAGGGCTCGGGGACCCGGGGGCCGGTTGATCGGGGAACCGGAGGACCGGGGGCCGGGGGTTCGGGGAACCGGGGGACCGGGGGACCAGGGATCAGGGGACCGAGGGACCGGGGAACCGGAGGACCGGGGAACCAGGGGGACCGGGGACCGGGGGACCGGCGTGCGTACCGGCACGTGCCTCGGCCGGGCCACGTGCGGGCGTCGGACGCCCCCAGCCCTGGCGTGGGACGCCCCCAGCCCCGGCGTGGGACGCCCCCAGCCCCGGCGTGGGACGCCCCAGCCCCCGGCGTGGGACGCCCACCGGACCGGCGTCGGACGCCCCCGGGCAGGGGGCGTCCGGGACGTCGGTCGTGGGGCGCGGGCGTCACAGTGCCTGTGCCGCCGGCTTCACCATGCCCCTCACCGTGCGGGACTTCACGAAGTCGCCCATCGCCGTCATGTCCCACTCGCCGGAGAACTGGCGGATCAGCTTGGCCATCATCACGCCGGTCTGGGCCTCGGCGCTGGTGAGGTCGAAGCGGACCAGCTCCTCACCGGTCGTGCCGTCCAGGAGGCGGCAGTAGGCCTTGGCGACCTCCGTGAACTTCTGGCCGGAGAAGGAGTTGACCGTGAAGACCAGGCCGGTGACCTCCTGGGGCAGACGGCCCAGGTCGACCGTGATGACCTCGTCGTCACCGCCGCCCTCGCCCGTGAGGTTGTCGCCGGAGTGCCGGATCGCGCCGCCGACGATCTGCAGCTTGCCGAAGTAGCAGCTGTCGATGTGGTTGCGCTGCGGCCCGTAGGCGATGACCGAGGCGTCCAGGTCGATGTCCTTGCCGCGGTAGGCGGGCTCCCAGCCGAGGCCCATCTTGACCTGGGAGAGCAAGGGGCGGCCGCCCTTGATCAGGGAGACCGTCTGGTTCTTCTGAAGGCTGACCCGGCCCTTGTCGAGGTTGATCTTCCCGGCGCCGGGGGCGGGCGGCGGGGGCGTGGCCGGGGCGGCCGGGGGAGCGGCGGGCGCGGCGACGGGCGGGGCCGGCGGCTGCACCGGGGCCGGCGGCGGCGTCACCGGCTGGGCCGGGGCGGCGGCGGCCGGTTCCTCGACCGTCACGCCGAAGTCCGTGGCGATGCCCGCCAGGCCGTTGGCGTAGCCCTGGCCGACGGCGCGGGCCTTCCACTGGCCGTTGCGCTGGTAGATCTCCACGACCACCAGGGCCGTCTCGCCGCCGAGCTGCGGGGGCGTGAACGTGGCCAGGACGGAGCTGTCGTCCGCGTTGCGGATCGTGGCCGTCGGTTCGATGCCCTGGAAGGTCTGGCCCGCGGCGTCCGGGCTGGCCGTGACGACGATCTTCTCGATGCCCGGGGGGAGGGCCGAGGTGTCGACCACGATCGCGTCGGGCGCGCTGCCGCCGCCCGAGCGGTACGTCACGCCGGGGCCCGACGGCTGGTTGTAGAAGATGAAGTCGTCGTCGGAGCGCACCTTGCCGTCGGCGGTGAGCAGCAGGCCCGATACGTCGAGCCGCACCGGGGCGGCGACGTCCACCGTCACGCGGGCGGCGGACAGGGGGATGTTCGAGCCGGGGGTCATAGCTGTCATGCCCCGTGAACGAGCGAGGCGGTTTTGCCGTTCCCTTACCCTGCGGCCAATCGGGTCAGCGGCGGTTGCGCGGGTGGGCGCGGGCGGCGCGTTCGTTGCCGCGCTTGTAGTTGCCGGTCCAGCGGGCCATGACGAGCTGCGGGTCGGAGCCCTCGACCTCGGCGAGGAACCGCGCGGCGCGCGGCCCGTTCAGGGTGGTGGCGGGGCGGCCGTGGTGGCTGATGCGGACGGTTCCGCCGGCGTGCCGCTCGTAGGTGAATCCGTGGGGTCGTGGCATGCCGTGAGCGTAGGGCGGGCGGGGGCGGGAGCCCAGCGGATTTCGCGCGCTCCCGTCCCCGCCCGCGGCGGTCCGCAGCCCTACGGCACGACCACGATCTTGCGGCCGACCCCGGCCGCGAACTGCTCCAGCGCCTCGGGGTAGCGCTCCAGCGGGATGCGGTCGCTGATGAAGACATCCGGGTCGAGGACGCCGTTCGCGAAGAGTTCCGCCGCCCGCTCGAAGCTGTGCAGCACCGCCATCGAGCCGGTGATGGTGATCTCCTGGTTGTAGATGCGGTACGGGTCGATCGTCACGCGGGTCGCGTAGTCGGCGACGCCGAACTGCAGGAACGTGCCGGCCTTCGACACCCGGTCCAGGCCGTCCTGGATCGCCGCCGCGTTGCCGGTGGCGTCGACGACCAGGTCCCAGCCCTGCGGGCGGTCCAGCTCGTCCGGGTTCGCCGCCGCTCCCGAGACGCCGAGTCGGCGGGCCGTCTCCAGGCGGGTGGGGTTCACGTCGACGACGTCCACGCTCGCCGCGCCCGTGCGCTTGGCCAGCTCCAGCATCATCAGGCCCATCGTGCCGGAGCCGTAGATCAGCACGTGCGCGCCGAGGCGGGACTGCAGGACGTCGTAGCCGCGCACCGCGCAGGACAGCGGCTCCACGAGGGCCGCGTCCTGCGTGCGGACGTGCTCGGGCAGCTTCACGCAGTTCGCCACCGGGGCGAGGGCGTACTTCGCCGCGCCGCCGGCCGTCGTCACGCCGATCGCCGCCCAGCGCTCGCAGAGGTTGTTGTGGCCCGTACGGCAGTAGCGGCACTCGTGGCAGTACAGCGACGGGTCGACCGCGACCCGGTCGCCGACCGCCACCTCGGTGACCTGGGTGCCGACGCCGACGACCTCGCCGGCGAACTCGTGCCCGGGCACGATCGGCAGCTTCGGGGCGAACTCGCCCTGGAGAATGTGCAGGTCCGTGCCGCACAGCCCGCAGGCCGCGACCTCGACGACGACCTCGCGCGGCCCTGGCGTCGGGTCCGGGACCTCGGCGACGACGGCCTTGCCCACGGACTCGATGACGGCGGCCTTCATTTCACGGCTCCCAACGACAGGCCCTGGACCAGCTTGTCCTGGGCGGCGAACCCCGCGGCGAGCACCGGCAGGGAGATGACGAGCGACGCGGCGCACACCTTCGCCAGGAACAGGCCCTGGCTGGTGATGAAGCCGGTCAGGAAGACGGGGGCGGTCTCGGCGACCACACCCGTCAGCACCCGGGCGAAGAGCAGTTCGTTCCAGCTGAAGATGAAGCAGATCAGGGCCGTCGCCGCGATGCCCGGGAGGGCGATCGGGGCCACCACCCGCCCGAGCACCGTCGGCAGCCGGGCCCCGTCCACCCGGGCCGCCTCGATCACCGCGACCGGGATCTCGGCGAGGAAGGACTGCATCATCCACACCGCGATCGGCAGGTTCATGGAGGTGTAGAGGATGACCAGCAGCCAGATGTTGTCGAGCATCCCGGCGTTCTTGGCGAACAGGTAGATCGGCAGCAGGCCCGCCACGGCCGGCAGCATCTTCGTGGAGAGGAAGAAGAACAGGACGTCCGTCCACTTGCGGACGCGGTTGATGGACAGCGCGTAGGCCGCAGGGAAGGCCAGCAGCAGCACCAGCAGGGTCGACGCGACGGACGCCACCATGGAGTTGATCAGCGCCGGCCAGGGGCTCGCGCCGCCGCCCGCGCCGAAGAACTCGCGGTAGCCGTCCAGGGTCAGGGCGGCCGCGAAGGACGGCGGGTTGGTCGCCGCGTCCGTCTCGGAGTGGAAGGACGTCAGCGCCATCCACGCGATGGGCAGGAAGAACGCGATGCCGAGCAGCCAGGCCAGCAGGCCCAGGCCCGCTCCCTTGCCACGGACACGGCGGGCACGCAGGGCGGTCGTGCTCATGCGCGGGACACCTCCTCGCGGAACAGGGACGACACCACGCGCAGGGCGAAGGTCGCGATGACGATGGAGCCGATGACGACCAGGACGCCCGCGGCCGAGGCGAGGCCGTTCTCGTGGGCCTGGTAGAAGCTCTGGTACACGGTGTAGGGGAGGTTGGCGGTGCCGAGGCCGCCGGACGTGATCGTGAAGACCGCGTCGAAGTTCTGGACGATGTAGATCGAGCCCAGCAGGGCGCCCAGTTCGAGGTAGCGGCGCAGGTGCGGGAGCGTCAGGTGCACGAAGATCTGCCAGTCGCTCGCGCCGTCGACCCGGGCCGCCTCGATCTGCTCGTGGTCGCGGCTCTGCAGCCCGGCGAGCAGGATCAGCATCATGAACGGGGTCCACTGCCAGATGAGCGAAGCCTCGACGGCCAGCAGCGGGGTGTTCGAGATCCAGTCGGGCTGTGGGCCGCCCACATAGTGCAACAACCCGTTGAACAGGCCGTATTCAGGGTTGTAGAGCACATGCTTCCAGAGCAGGGCCGCGGCGACAGGCACCACCAGGAAGGGCGCGATCAGCAGCGTCCGCACGATGCCCCGGCCGCGGAACCGCCGGTCCAGCAGCAGCGCCAGGACGAGCCCCAGCACCAGGCTGGCCAGCACCACGGCGACCGTCAGCAGCACGGTCGTCCACACCGAGTGGCGCAGGTCCGGGTCGGTGAGGACCTCCTGGTAGTTGTCGAGGCCCGCGAAGTGCCGGGCGTCGGGGTAGAGGCTGTTCCAGTCGAAGAAGGAGATCACCAGCGTGGCCACGAAGGGCAGCTGGGTCACGGCGATCATGAAGATCAGGGCGGGGAGCAGCGGGGCGCGGGTGGCCCAGGCACGCAGGCGGGCGGAGGGCCGGCGGACCGGGGTACGTGTCTCGGGAGCGGCCACGGGGGCCGTGGTCGTGGCGGTCATCGTCCCTCGTACTCCTCGGAGATCTTCTCGGCGAGCGCCTGCGACTTCTTCAGGGCCGACTCGACGGACTGGCGTCCGGCGATGGCCGCGCTGATCTCCTGGGAGACCTTGGTACCGAGGTCGGTGAACTCGGGGATGCCGACGAACTGGATGCCGGGCGCGGGCCGCGGCTGCACGCCGGGGTCGTCGGGCCGGGCCTGCTCGATGGCCTTCCTGGTCATCTCCTGGAAGGCGGCGGCCTCGGCGCGGTAGGCGGGGTTGGCGTAGGTGGACGCCCGCTTGCCGGCCGGGACGTTGGACCAGCCGATCTGGTCGCCGACCAGTTGCTCGTACTCCTTGCTCGACGCCCAGGAGACGAACTTCCAGGCGTCGGAGGGGTTGCGGGAGGCCTGCTGGATGCCCCAGGCCCAGGTGTAGAGCCAGCCGGAGGACTCCGTCCGCTCGACCGGGGCGGGCGCGTAGCCGACCTTGCCCTTGACGGGGGAGCCGTCCGCCTCCAGGGATCCGGCCGCCGAGGTGGCGTCGTACCACATGGCGACCTTGCCCTGGGTCATGTTGTTCAGGCACTCGGCGAAGCCGGACTGGGCGGCGCCGGACTCGCCGTGCTCGCGCACCAGGTCGACATAGAACTTCGTCGCCTTCTCGAACTCGGGGGAATCGAGCCGCGCCTTCCAGTCCTTGTCGAACCAGGTGCCGCCGAAGGTGTTCACGACGGTGGTCAGGGGGGCCATCACCTCGCCCCAGCCGGGCAGTCCGCGCAGGCAGATGCCCTTCATGCCGGGCTCGGCGCCGTCCGTCTTCGCCGCGAGGTCGGCCACCTGCTGCCAGGTGGGGCGCGCGGGCATCGTCAGGCCCTGCTTGTCGAACACGTCCTTGCGGTACATCAGGAACGACGACTCGCCGTAGAACGGCTGGCCGTAGAGCTTGCCGTCCTCCCCGGTGAGGGACTGGCGCATGGGCTTGAGCACGTCCTGCTCGTCGTAGCCCGGGTCCTTCGCCACGTAGCCGTTCATCTCGTGCAGCCAGCCGTTGCGGGCGTAGATCGGTATCTCGTAGTTGGACAGCGTGGCGACGTCGTACTGGCCGGCCTGGTTGGCGAAGTCCTGGCTGATCTTGTCGCGGACGTCGTTCTCCGGCAGGACGGTGAAGTTGACCTTGATGCCCGTCTCCTTGGTGAAGTGGGCGCGGGTCAGCTTCTGCAGCTCGACCATCTGCGGGTTGTTCACCATCAGGACGTTGATGGCGTCGCCGCCGGATCCGGCCCCGCCCGCCCCGACCCAGCAGCCGGAGAGCAGCGGGGCGAGCAGCGTCCCTGCGGCGGCCAAGGCGAGCGTGGCTCGCGGAGGCCGTCGTCGGCTCTGGGTTCGCATGGATCGCTCCTGGAATGAATGGGGAGATAAGGGGCAGCACGGGGTGTGACTGCACCCGGTAGGGGGACGGAGGGGCAGTGGCTCAGACGCGGATGACCTGCGGTCCGAGCAGGGAGTACCGGTGGGCCTCGGCCGTCGGCAGCAGGGTGCTCGTCACGATCGTCTCCAGGGTGCCGACCTCGGCGAACCGGCAGAAGCTGACCGCTCCGAACTTGGTGTGCACCCCGGCGAACACGGTGCGCCGGGCGGCCCGGATCGCCTGGGCCTTGACCTCGCTGACGGCCGGGTCGGGGGTGGTGAGGCCGTGCTCGCGGGAGATGCCGTTGGCGCCGATGTACGCCAGGTCGACGACGAAGCCGGCCAGCATCTTCGTCGTCCAGTGGTCGACGGTCGCGAGGGTGCCGGAGCGGACCCGCCCGCCGAGCAGCAGCACGGAGACGCTGTCGGACTCGGCGAGGGCGCCCGCGACCGGCAGGGAGGCGGTGACCACGGTCAGCGGCCGGTCCCGGGGGAGAGCCTCGGCGATGAGCTGCGGGGTGTAGCCCTCGTCGACGAAGACCGTCTCGGCGTCCCCGAGCAGGTCGGCCGCGGCGGCCGCGATCCGGCGCTTCTCGGGGACGTGGCTGGTGGCGCGGAAGGCGAGGGTCGTCTCGAACCCGGCGCTCTCCACGGGGTAGGCGCCGCCGTGGGTGCGGCGGAGCAGGCCGTGGTCCTCCAGGACGCGCAGGTCCCGCCGCACCGTCTCCTTGGCCACGCCCAGTTCGGCGGCGAGGACGGTGACGTCGACCGAGCCGTCACGCCGTGCGGCCAGCACGATCTCGCGCTGTCGCTCTTCCGCGGTCCTGTTCACGGCCGTCACCCGCCTTCCTGCCGCACTGCCCGTTCGGACCCTCGGTGGGTCATGGGGGAAGTTCTACAGCGGGTGTATCACCGATGGCCAGGTCTGTTGCGGGCGGGATCGTGCCCGGGTGTGCCCGTTCGGTCTTGGTCAGGTGTGCGCCGACGGGGGCGGGCCGGGGTGGCTCGCGGAGGTGTCGTCGCAGGTCACGCGAGTTCCCGCAGAGCGGCGAGTGGGGCCGGGCCGGGTACGGGCCGTGCCCGAATGCCCGAGCGGGCAGGCCCGTTCTCTGCCCGCCCGCCCCTGTGCGCCGACTTTTTCCGGTCAGTACGGCCAGATCGGCGGGTCGGTCACGAAGTGGCCGCCGAGGTAGGCGTGCGCCTCGTTCCCCGGCTCCAGCTCGCCCTGCTCGGCGATGAGCTTCGCGGCCCAGGGCTCGGAGTCGTCCTGCGGTTCGTAGCCCAGCGCCCGGGCGGAAGTGAGGTCCCACCACAGGCGGGTGTTGGCGGAGGAGCCGTGGACGACGGTGTGGCCGACCTGCTCGGCGGTCAGGGCCGCGTGGAAGAGGCGGGCGCCGTCGGCGGGGCTCATCCACACCGAGAGCATGCGCACGCTGGTCGGCTCCGGGAAGCAGGACCCGATCCGCACCGACACCGTCTCCAGGCCGTGCTTGTCCCAGTAGAGCTGCGCCAGGTCCTCGCCGAAGCACTTGGACAGGCCGTAGAAGGTGTCCGGGCGGCGCGGGGTGTCCACGGGGATGAGCGGGTCGCCGCCCTGGGGGCGGGGGGTGTAGCCGACGGCGTGGTTGGAGGAGGCGAAGACGATCCGGCCCACGCCCTCCTCGCGGGCGGCCTCGTAGAGGTGGTAGGTGCCCTCGATGTTCGCCTTGAGGATCTTCTCGAAGGGGGCTTCCAGGGAGATGCCGGCGAGGTGGATGATCGCGTCGACGCCCCGGACCGCCTCGCGCACGGCGTCCCGGTCGGCCAGGTCGGCGGTGATCGCGTCGGGGGCGCCCTCGACCGGGCGCAGGTCGAGCAGGCGCAGGTCGTAGCCGTAGTCCGGGAGCAGGTCCCGCATCAGGGTGCCGAGGCCACCGGCGGCGCCGGTGAGCAGGACGGTGCGGGGAGCGGGCATCCTCGGTTCTCCTTGAATCGCCGATCGTGCACATGCGCGCACGGCATTCATATGCGTGGACACGCTATGAAGCCATCGCGGAGCCCGTCAAGGGGGCGGCGGAAGCGGGGAATCCGCTGGTGTGACGCGGCTGCGTGCGCTTGACCCGCGCCGCGGCGGCGCCTTAGCGTGAAGTGGTTCAGAGATATAGACGCCAATCATGAATATGGAACCGGGAGAGCTTGTGACGTCAGCCCCTCTCGCCGCTCGACTCACCATCCCCAGCGGGCCGCTGTTCTTCCCGGTCACCGCCTACGCCCCCGACGGTTCCGTGGACCTCGACGCCTACCGCGCCCACGTGCGCGGCGGCGTCGAGGCCGGAGCCGCCGCCGTGTTCGCCTGCTGCGGCACCGGCGAGTTCCACGCGCTCACCCCCGAGGAGTTCGAGGCGTGCGTACGGGCCGCCGTCGAGGCGGCCGAGGGGCGTGTGCCGGTCGTCGCGGGCGCCGGGTACGGCACCGCGCTCGCCGTGCGCTACGCCCGCCTCGCGGAGAGGGCCGGAGCGGACGGTCTCCTGGCGATGCCGCCGTACCTCGTCGTCGCCGCGCAGGAGGGGCTGCTGCGGCACTACCGGGAGGTGGCCGCGGCGACCGCCCTGCCGGTCATCGTCTACCAGCGGGACAACGCCGTCTTCACGCCGGGGACCGTGGTCGAACTGGCCCGCACGGAGGGCGTCATCGGCCTGAAGGACGGCCTCGGCGACCTCGACCTGATGCAGCGGATCGTCAGCGCCGTGCGCACCGAGGCCCCCGGCGACTTCCTCTACTTCAACGGTCTGCCGACCGCCGAACAGACCCAGCTCGCCTACCGCGCCCTGGGCGTCACGCTCTACTCCTCCGCCGTGTTCTGCTTCGCGCCCGAGATCGCCCTCGCCTTCCACCGGGCGCTGAACACCGGCGACGACGATGTGGTGGCCAGGCTCCTGGACGGCTTCTACCGCCCGTTCGTCGAGCTGCGCGCCCGGGGCCGCGGCTACGCCGTCGCCCTCGTCAAGGCCGGTGTGCGGCTGCGCGGACTCGACGTCGGCGAGGTGCGGCCCCCGCTGCACGAACCGGCCGAGGATCATGTGAAGCGGCTCGCCGAACTGATCGAGCACGGCTACGCGTTGCTGGAGGAGACCACGTGAAGGCGTCGGCATTCGTCTACCCCTGGGACGTCAACGGCGACCCGGAGGCGCCCGCGCGGATCGCGGCACTCGGCGTGCCGCAGGTCACGCTCGCCGCCGCCTACCATTCCACCCGCGCGCTCACGCCCCGCCACCCGCGCCACCGCGTCGTCACCGCCGAGCACGCCGCCGTGCTGTACCCGGCGGACGGCCGCTGGCACGGCCGGGAACTGCGCCCGTACGCGGCCGGCGACTGGGCGCCCGGGGACGCGTTCGGTGAGGCCGCCGCCGCGCTCGCCGGCGCGGGCCTGGAGGTGCACACCTGGGTCGTCCTCGCCCACAACTCCCGTATGGGCGCCGAGCACCCGGACACCTCGGTCGTCAACGCCTACGGCGACCGCTACCCCTGGGCGCCCTGTATCGCGCAGCCCGCCACGCGCGCGTACCTGACCGACCTGGCGGCCGAAGCGGCCGTCCGGCCCGGGGCGCGCGGCACCGAGCTGGAGTCCCTCGGCTGGTACGGGCTGCAGCACCTGCACGCCCACGACAAGACCGGCGGCGTCGGCCTCGGGGACGCCGGGCAGTACCTGATGGCGCTCTGCTTCTGCCCGTCCTGCCGGGAGGGCTACGGCCGCCACGGCCTGGACGCCGGTCAGCTGGCGGCCGCCGTGCGCGCCGCGCTGGAGCCGGTCTGGCGCGGGGCGCCGTCCGACGGGGGCTGGACCGGCGTGGAGAAGCTCCTCGGCGAGGGCCTCGCGCGGGCCACGCGCGCGTACCGCGACGAAACCGCCCGCACGCTCCAGGAGCAGACCGTCGCGGCGGTCCGGGCCGCCGCGCCCGAGGGCTTCCAGGTGCTGCTGCACGCGGACCCGGTCTCCTACCACGTCGGCGCCAACGCCGGGGTCGACCCCGCGCACATCCTGTCCGTCGCCGACGGCGTGGTCGTGCCCTGCGCGGGCGGCACCGGCACGCTCACGCCGTTCGCGCGCCAGGGCCGGGCGGACGCGGTCGTCGCCGCCAACTTCACGGTCGTCTCCGGCATGGGCGGCAGCCCCGGCACCCTCGCCGAGGACGCGGCCGAGGCCCGCCGCCTCGGCGCCACCGAACTGCGGCTCTACCACGCCGGACTGGCATCCGACACCGACCTGTCCACGATCCGCACGGCCCTCGCCGGGCTCTGAGCCGGGCGGTTGTCCCGTGGGGCACCTGCCCGGGCTCTGGAGCGCTGCGGCCGCACCGCCGTCGGCAGGGCGCTTCCCGGGGGCGTGGGCGCCGCACCCTGCGCGGACCGTTCAGGCCCGGGCCGGGCGGCGGGCGGTTGTCCCGGGGGCATCTGCCCGCCGGAGGCGTTGCGGTCTCACCGCCGTCGGCAGGGCGGTGTCGGGGGCGGTTCCCGAAGCGTGGGCGGCCGCTCCCTGCCCGAGATGGCTCAGGCCCGGGCCGGGAGGCGGCCGGTGGGTGCCATCGGCGGGGTGGCTTCGGCATGGGGAGGGAACGGGGGTAGCGCCGGGTTCTGCGGCGGGCGGTTGTCCCTCGGGCGGGACATCCGCCCGGGCCGGGGGCGCTGCGGTGTGGCCGACGTCTGCAGGGTGATGCCCGGGGCGGTCCCCGGGGCGTGGGTGCCGCACCCTGCGCGGGACGGCTTCGGTCCTGGGAGGGAACGGCGGTGACGCCGGGTTCTGGGACGGGTGGCCGTCCCGCCTTGCAGCCGCCCGGCCGGGGGCGCTGCGGTGTGGCCGACGTCTGCAGGGTGATGCCCGGGGGCGGTCCCCGGGGCGTGGGCGCCGCACCCTGCGCGGGACGGCTTCGGTCCTGGGACGGGTGGCCGTCCCGCCTTGCAGCCGCCCGGCCGGAGGCGTTGCGGTCTCACCTCCGTCGGCAGGGCGGTCCCCGGGGCGTGGGTGCCGCGCCCTGCGCGGGACGGTTCAGGCCCGGGCCGGGAAGGGAACAGTGGCGGCGCCGGGCTCCGTGGCGGGCGGTTGTTCCTCGGGGTGTCCGCCCCGGTCCGGGGCGGTGTGACCGCCGCCGGCAGGGCGGTCTGCGTGGCCGGCACCCCTCCGCGTGTCGGCTCAGGCACCGGCCGGGGCGCCGTCGGCGGGGGTGTCATCGGCGTGGGGCCGCCTCGGGCCGGGGCGGAACAGCGGCAGGGCCGTCAGCAGCAGGGCCACGCCCAGAAGCACCAGCACCGGCCGGTGGTGCACCAGCTCGACCAGGGCCGCGCCGGCGGCCAGCCCGGCCACGTTCGGCGCGTGCACCAGCGTGTGGGCCGTGGCGGTGACCCGGCCCAGCAGCGGGCCCGGCGTCTCGCGCTGCACGGACGTCAGCGCGGCGATCAGCACGGCGGGCAGCCCCGCCCCGACCGCCGCGCTGCACACCAGCGCCACCGGGGCGGACGGCACCGCGCGCAGGGCCACCCCGAGCGCCAGCAGGGCGATGCCGTACGCCGCGAAGCGCCGCGCCCCCAGCCGGCGCAGGGCGGGGCCGGACAGCAGCCCGACCGCGACCGACCCGGCGCCCTGTACGGCGTACAGCACACCGGCGTACGCGGGGGAGCGGCCGAGGTCGTCGACGACGGCGTAGATCATCGCGCCGTTCAGGCCGGCGCCCAGCATGGTGGCGCCACCCGCCAGGACCAGGGGGCGCAGCACGGGGTGCGCCCACAGGTGGCGGGCTCCCTCGGCGGTGCGCCGCCGGGTGCCGCCGCGGGGTGGCGCGGGCTTCTCCTCCCGGACCCGCAGCAGCGCGCACAGGCCCGCGGCCAGCGCGAACGTGGCCGCGTCCAGCAGGACGACACCCGCACCGCCGTACGCCGCGTACAGGCCCGCGCCCACCAGCGGGGCCAGCAGCTTCATGCTCTCCGTGGCCGTCATGCGCAGGCCGTTGAAGTCGCCCAGCAGGGCCGGTTCGACGGCGGTGGCGACGAGCGCCGACTCGGCCGCGTCGTGGACCACGCCCGCCGCGCCGTACACGAGCAGCACCGCGTACAGCAGCCACAGCTCGCCCGGCGAGTCGACGCCGACGAGGGTGAGCAGCAGACCGCCCAGGAGCACATCGAGGCCGATCAGCAGCGGTTTGCGGCGGCCCCGGTCGGCCAGGGTGCCCAGCAGCGGTCCGGCCAGGGCCGGCAGCCACAGGGCGAGCACGCACAGCGCGGCCAGGCCGTCCGAGCCGGTGAGGTCCTTGACCCACACCCCGGACGCCAGCCACAGCGCGGAGGTGCCGAATCCCGACACCACCACGCCGGAGAGGTAGAGCCCGGCGTCGCGGTCGCGCAGGACACGCGCCACGGGCCAGGTCGTCATGGTCATCATGCTGGGTCATCGTGGTGCTGAGGCCCGGTGGCCGGGATCGGTCAGATGCCCAAGGAAACCGGCCCGCCGGCGATGAGTTCCGCGGGCGCCCTCGGTCTACCTCCCAGGACACGGAACCCGGAGGAACCGCGGATGACCGACACCAGCCCGACCCTCGACCTCGGACCGCAGACGGCGGCCCTGGCGCGTCTCGCCGAGGGCGTCACCGACGAGCAACTGGAGGACCCCACGCCCTGCCCGCGGTACGCGGTGCGCCACCTGCTGGGGCACCTCGCCGGGCTGGCCGTCGCCTTCCGCGACGCCGGCCGCAAGGACCTGGGCGTCACGACCGACACCAGCCCGGACGCCGCGCTCCCGGACCTCGCCCCCGGCTGGCGCGAGGAACTGCCCGAGGTCCTCGCGGAGCTGGCCGAGGCCTGGCGCGACCCGGCCGCCTGGACCGGCATGACACGGGCCGGCGGCGTGGACCTGCCGGGCGAGGTCGCGGGGCTCGTCGCCACCGACGAACTGGTCGTCCACGGCTGGGACCTGGCCCGCGCGACCGGCCGGCCCTACGCCCCCGACCCGGCGGCGCTCCGGGTCTGCCACGACTTCCTCGCCGCGAGCGTGGACGACCCGGGCCGGGGCGAGATCTTCGGACCCGTCGTCCCCGTCGGGCCCGAGGCACCGCTGCTGGACCGGACGGTGGGGCTGAGCGGGCGGGATCCGGGGTGGAGCCCCAGGTCGTAGAAAGCGATTGCCGTTTCTTGCGTCAGAAGCATTGACGAAACAAACGCGCCCTCCTACCGTCATCGCGTCGTACTTCGTACGTCATATATGAGACGCGATACGAGAGATCCGATACGCGATCCACCGGGACCGCGAGATCCGAGAGGCGCGCATGACCTCTGTGCCCACGCCGATCCCCTCCCGCACGCAGTACGTGCTGGAGGGGATCAAACACCGCATCCTGACCGGGCAGCTGACGCCGGGGCAGGCCCTGGTCGAGACCGAGCTCGCCGCGCAGTTCGGGGTGTCCAAGACCCCCGTGCGGGAGGCGCTCAAGACCCTCGCGGGGACCGGGCTGGTCGTGATGAGCCAGTACAAGGGCGTCACGGTACGCATGGTGGACGCGGACATGGCGCGCGAGGTCTACGACGTCCGGCTGCTGCTGGAGCCCGAGGCGCTGCGGCGTGCGGTGCAGCGCGGCGCCTCCCTGGACGCCGCCCGCTCCGCGCTGACCCGGGCCGACGACGCCATCGACACGGCCGAACGCTCCCTGGCCAACCGGGAGTTCCACCGCGCCCTGTACCTGCCGTGCGGCAACCCGCTGCTCGGCCGGATGCTCGACGAGGTGCGCGACCAGGCCGCCTTGGTCTCCGCCGTCGCCTGGGCCGCCTCGCCCTCCTGGGAGCGGGAGGCCGGCGAGCACCGCGAGATCCTGCGGCTCGCCCTCGACGGCGACGCCGACGGCGCGGCCCGCGCCCTCCACTCCCACATCGCGTCCTTCGTGCAGCGTGCCTTCCCCGAGGCGGCACTGGAACAGGAAGGCCAGGAATGAGCAGTGTGGCGTTCGAGACCCAACGGGCGGCCCTGGCCGACGTGGTGGCGATCCCGGTGACCCCGTTCGCCGAGGACGGCTCCGTCGCACGGGACACCTACCGGACCCTGCTGCGCCGCCTCCTCGACGGCGGCATCACGACCCTCACCCCGAACGGCAACACCGGCGAGTTCTACGCCCTCACCCCCGAGGAGCGCCGGCTCGTCACGGAGCTGACGATCGAGGAGGCCGGGGAGCGGGGCGCCGTCCTGGTCGGAGTCGGGCACGACATCCCCACCGCCGTCGCCTCCGCCCGGCACGCCCGGGAGCTCGGCGCGCAGATGGTGATGGTCCACCAGCCCGTCCACCCGTACGTCTCCCAGGCCGGCTGGGTCGACTACCACCGGGCCGTCGCCGAGGCCGTGCCCGAGCTGGGCGTCGTGCCCTACATCCGCAACGCGCAGCTCACCGGAGCCCGTCTCGCCGAACTCGCCGACGCCTGCCCGAACGTCATCGGCGTGAAGTACGCCGTGCCGGACGCCGCCAGGTTCGCCGCCTTCGCCCGGGACGCGGGCCTGGAGCGGTTCGTGTGGGTCGCCGGACTCGCCGAGCCGTACGCGCCCTCCTACTTCTCCGCGGGCGCCACCGGCTTCACCTCCGGTCTGGTGAACGTCGCCCCGGCCGTCTCCCTGAACATGATCGAGGCGCTGCGCTCGGGCGACTACCCGGCCGCCATGAAGGTCTGGGAGCAGATCCGCCGCTTCGAGGAACTGCGCGCGGCCAACGGCTCCGCGAACAACGTCACCGTCGTCAAGGAGGCCCTCGCCTCGCTCGGCCTGTGCCGCCGCGAGGTCCGTCCGCCGAGCAAGCCGCTGCCGGAGGGCGAGCGCGCCGAGGTCGCCGCGATCGCCGCGGGGTGGTCGATATGACCGGCCGGCTGCGCCCCGAGGAGCTCAGGAGCCACCAGTGGTACGGCGTCGAGGGCCAGTTGCGCACCTGGTCGCACAACGCCCGGATGCGCCAGCTCGGTTACGAGGCGGAGGAGTACCGGGGCCGCCCGGTGATCGCCGTCCTGAACACCTGGTCCGACATCAACCCCTGCCACGTCCATCTGCGCGAGCGGGCCGAGGCGGTCAAGCGGGGGGTGTGGCAGGCCGGCGGCTTCCCGCTGGAGTTCCCGGTCGCCACGCTCTCCGAGACGTACCAGAAACCCACCCCGATGCTCTACCGCAACCTGCTCGCGATGGAGACGGAGGAGCTGCTGCGGTCGTACCCGGTCGACGCGGCGGTGCTGCTCGGCGGCTGCGACAAGTCGACGCCCGCGCTGCTCATGGGCGCGGCCTCGGCCGACGTACCGGCCCTCTTCGTGCCCGCCGGGCCGATGCTGCCGGGCCACTGGCGCGGTGAGACCCTCGGCTCGGGCACCGACATGTGGAAGTACTGGGACGAGCACCGCGCGGGCAACCTGACCGACTGCGAACTGCGGGAGCTGCAGGGCGGGCTGGCCCGGTCCCCCGGGCACTGCATGACCATGGGGACCGCGTCGACCATGACCGCGGCGGCCGAGGCCCTCGGCATGACGCTGCCGGGCGCCTCCTCGATCCCGGCCGTGGACTCCGGGCACGAGCGGATGGCCGCCGCCTCCGGGCGCCGCGCCGTGGAGCTCGCCTGGACCGCGCTCAAGCCGTCCCGGATCCTCACCCGCGCGGCCTTCGAGGACGCCGTCACCACGGTGCTCGGGCTCGGCGGCTCCACCAACGCCGTCATCCACCTGATCGCGATGGCGGGCCGCTGCGGGGTCGACCTCACCCTCGACGACTTCGACCGCACCGCCCGCACCGTACCGGTGCTCGCCAACGTCCGGCCCGGCGGACGGACGTACCTCATGGAGGACTTCCACTTCGCCGGCGGTCTGCCCGCCTTCCTCTCGCGGATCACCGACCTGCTCCACCTGGACCGGCCCACCGTCAACGGCACCCTGGGAGAGCAGATCGCGGGCGCCGTCGTCCACGACGACGACGTGATCCGCACCCGCGAGAACCCGGTCGCCGCCGAGGGCGGGGTGGCCGTGCTGCGCGGCAACCTCTGCCCCGACGGCGCCGTCATCAAGCACATCGCCGCCGAGCCGCACCTGCTCAAGCACACCGGTCCCGCCGTCGTCTTCGACGACTACCGGACCATGCAGCGCACCATCAACGACCCGGCGCTCGGCATCACCCCCGACCACGTGCTGGTGCTGCGGGGCGCGGGCCCCAAGGGCGGCCCGGGGATGCCCGAGTACGGCATGCTGCCGCTGCCCGACCACCTGCTCAAGCAGGGCGTGCGCGACATGGTGCGCATCTCCGACGCCCGGATGAGCGGCACCAGTTACGGCGCGTGCGTGCTGCACGTCGCCCCCGAGTCGTACGTCGGCGGACCGCTCGCCCTGGTGCGCAGCGGTGACTCGATCACCCTGGACGTCGAGGCCAGGACCTTGCAACTCAACGTGAGCGATGAGGAGTTGGAGAGCCGCCGCAAGGCCTGGACGCCCCCTCCCACCCGCTACGAGCGAGGCTACGGCGCGCTGTACAACGACCAGATCACGCAGGCGGACACAGGCTGCGACTTCGAGTTCCTGGCAAGGCCGGGCAAGACTCCGGATCCCTACGCAAGCTGACCGGCCCCACCCAGGGGCGCGGGGAACTGCGCGACGAGCCACAGCGAGCCCGCAGTCGCCACGCAACCTCAACACGCACGCACGCACCGCGAGAAAGCGCTTTCTGCACCACGCACGCAAGCCGTACCGAGATCGGAGACCCTGTCATGGCCCAAGCCGCAGCCGTGGCGAAACCGCCCGCGCCACCCCGGCGGCGCCGTGCCTCCGCCACCCCGCGCAGACTCCCGTACCTGCTGATCGCCCCGGCCGCCCTGCTCATGCTGGGCTTCATCGCCTACCCGGTCATCAGCGTCTTCTACTACAGCCTGCAGAACTACAACCCCACCAAGCCGTGGCGGAACGGGTTCGCGGGCCTCGACAACTTCGTCCACGCCTTCACCGAGGACCCCGTCTTCTGGGACACCCTGGTCTTCAGCGCCAAGTGGGTCTTCGTCGAGGTCGGACTCCAGCTGCTGTTCGGTCTCGCGCTGGCCCTCATCGTCAACCAGACCTTCGTGGGCCGGGGCCTGGGACGCGCCCTGGTCTTCTCCCCGTGGGCCGTCTCCGGCGTGCTCACCTCCGCGATCTGGGTGCTGCTCTACAACTCCCAGACGGGCATCACCCGTTACCTCGCGGACATCGGCATCGGCTCCTACGGCACCAGCTGGCTCTCCGACACCTCCACCGTCTTCCCGGCGGCGGTCGTGGCCGACCTGTGGCGGGGCGTGCCCTTCTTCGCGATCCTCATCCTCGCCGACCTCCAGTCCGTCTCCAAGGACCTGTACGAGGCCGCCGAGGTCGACGGCGCCAGCCGCATCAAGCAGTTCTGGCACATCACGCTGCCGCACCTGAAGGACGCCATCATCCTGTCCACGCTGCTGCGCGCGGTGTGGGAGTTCAACAACGTCGACCTGCTCTACACCCTGACCGGCGGCGGACCCGCGGGCGAGACCACCACCCTGCCGCTGTACATCGCCAACACATCCGTCGACGCCCACAACTTCGGCTACGCGTCGGCCCTGACCACGGTGGCGTTCGTGATCCTGCTCTTCTGCTCGATGGTCTACCTGCGGCTGAGCAAGTTCGGAGGCGAGAGCAAGTGAGCGTCAAGGAAGCGACCAAGACGGCGCCCGCCCCCGTGCGCGCCACCCCCGAACCGCCCCGGCCCGCGCAGAGGAAGCGCGCCTGGGACGAGGCACCCCGCTGGCAGATCTACCTGCCCCTGGGCATCTACCTGCTCTTCACCCTCATCCCCTTCTACTGGATCCTGCTGTTCTCGCTGCGCCCGGCCGGCTCGACCTCGCTCGTGCCCTGGCCGATCACCTTCGACCACTTCGAGAAGGTCTGGACGGACCGCAGCTTCGGCACCTACTTCGCCAACAGCGTCCTCGTCGGCATCGCCACCCTGGTCATGACGACCCTCGTCGCCCTGGCCGGCGGCTACGCCCTCGCCCGGTTCGACTTCAAGATCAAGCGGGCGTTCATGCTCGCGCTGCTGTGCTCCCAGTTCGTGCCCGGGGCGCTGCTGCTGGTGCCGCTGTTCGAGATCTTCGCCGAACTGCAGATGATCAACTCGCTCGGCAGCGTCATCCTCGCCGAGACGGTCTTCCAGCTGCCGCTGTCGATGATCCTGATCAGCAACTTCATCAAGAACGTGCCGTACTCCCTGGAGGAGGCGGCCTGGGTGGACGGCTGCGGCCGCATGACGGCCTTCCGGATCGTGGTGCTGCCCCTGCTGCGGCCCGGCCTGATCGCCGTCGGCTCCTTCGCCTTCGTACACTCCTGGAACCACTTCCTGTTCGCCCTGATGTTCCTCAACGCCCAGGACAAGCAGACGATCCCGGTCGGCCTGAACTCGCTGATGAGCGCCGACAGCGTCGATCTGGGCGCGCTCGCCGCGGGCGGCATCATCGCGGCCGTGCCGGTCGTGATCGTCTTCGCCTTCATCCAGAAGTGGCTGATCACCGGCTTCAGCGCGGGGGCGGTGAAGGGATGAGAACGGGACGACCGGCCGTCGCGGCCGGCCCGCCGGGGGCGCTGCGCCTCCCCGCGCACGCGGAGGGCCGGGACACCGGCCGCGACACCCTGTACGGGCCGGTGGACGGCGCGGCCGCGGCCGACCGGGCGGTGGCCCGCGGTGCGGGAGCGGGGAGGATCCCGTGACCGGCCGCATGATCGACGCCATGACGACACCTGTGCCCCTCGTCCTCGCCGGCGCCCGCGGTCACGGCCGCTGGCACCTGGAGAACATCCGCCGCCTGCAGCGGCAGGGCCTCGTCCGGCTGGCCGGCGTCTGCGAGCTGACCCCGCTGACCGCGGACGAACTCGGCGGCCTGGGCGCCCCCGAGCAGTCCGCCGACTTCGGCGCCCTGCTGGACGCCACCGGCGCCCGGGCCGCGGTGATCTGCACGCCGATCCCCACCCACACCGACCTGGCGCTCACGGCGGCCGAGCGCGGTGTGCACCTGCTGCTGGAGAAGCCCCCGGCCCCCTCCTACGCGGAGTTCCGCCGGATGGCCGACGGGGTCGCCGCCGCCGGGGTCGTCTGCCAGATCGGCTTCCAGTCGCTGGGCTCGCACGCCCTGCCCGCCGTCCGCGCGCTGATCGCCGAGGGCGCGATCGGCACGCTGGTCGGGCTCGGCGGGGCCGGTGCCTGGGTGCGGGACGAGGACTACTTCCGCCGGGCGCCCTGGTCGGGCAAGCGGCGGCTGAACGGCGCCGACGTCATCGACGGGGCGCTGACCAACCCCCTCGCGCACGCCGTCGCCACGGCCCTCGCCCTCGGCGGCAGCACCCGCGCCGAGGACGTCCTCGCCATCGAGACCGAGCTGCTGCGCGCCAACGCCATCGAGTCCGACGACACCTCCTGCGTCCGGATCACCACCGCCCAGGGCCACCCGGTCACCGTCGCGGCGACCCTGTGCGCCGAGCGGGCGGACGAACCGTACGTCCTGGTGCACGGCAGCAGCGGCCGCATCACCTTCTGGTACAAGCAGGACCGCGTGCTGCTGCAGCGCGCGGGGCACGGCCCGCAGGAGTTCGAGCACGGCCGCACCGACCTGCTGGAGAACCTCGTCGAGCACCTCACCACCGGCGCGGCCCTGCTGGTCCCACCGGACGAGACCGGCGCCTTCATGCGGGTCGTGGAGGCCGTCCGCACCGCTCCCGACCCGGTACCGCTGCCCGACACCGCCTGGCACCGCGTCCCCGCCGAGAACCGCCGGGTGGTGCCCGGCATCGACGGCCTCGTCGCGGCCGCCGCCGACACCCTCTCCCTCTACTCCGAGCTGGGCGCCCCCTGGGCTGCGGCGGCGGAGCACCTGTCGAAAGAGGTGAGCACCCGATGACCAGCAACGACACCGCCGTCCTGCGTGTCGCGGGCCGGCCGGTCGGCCGGTACGTCACCCGGCCCGAGCTGCCCGCCCGGCTCTCCCCGCGCCCCTATCTGCATCCCGTCACCACCCTGGCCGGCACGGCGGTCACCGAGCTGAGCCCCGCCGACCACGCACACCACCTCGGCGTCGGTGTCGCCGTTCCCGACGTCGAGGGGTTCAACTTCTGGGGCGGGCGCACCTACGTCCGCGACCAGGGCCCGACCGAGCTGGACAACCACGGCTCCCAACGGCACGTCGCCTTCCAGCTGCGCGACCCCGACGGCTTCGTGGAGGAGCTGCGCTGGGTCGCCGCGGGCGGCGAGCTGCTGCGCGAGCGCCGCACGGTCGCGGCCACCGCACTCACCGACCGGGCCTGGGCGCTGGACCTCACCTTCTCGCTCACCAACGTCACCAAGGCCCCGCTGTCCATCGGCAGCCCGGCGACCAACGGCCGCCCGGGCGCGGCCTACGGCGGCTTCTTCTGGCGGGCCCGCAAGGAGGCCGCCGCGCCGGAGGTCTTCACCGCCGACGGCGAGGGCGAGGCGGCGGTGCACGGCGAGCGCGCCGACTGGCTCGCGCTGGCCGGGGCCGGCTGGACGCTGGTCTTCGCCGGGGCCACCGAACGGACCCGGCGCGACCGGTGGTTCGTGCGGACCGGGGAGTACCCCGGTGTCGGCTCCTCGCTGGCGTACGGCGAACGGCTGCCGGTCCCGCCGGGCGAGACCGTCGTCCGCCGGATCGTGACCGTCGTCGCCGACGGCCGCCTCGGCCGGGACACCGCGGCGTCCCTCGTCCGCAAGGCGGTGAGCCCGTGACCGCCGGGACGGCCGAAGAGACCTACACCAACCCCGTCCTCGACGCCGACTGGTCCGACCCGGACGTCGTCCGCGTCGGCGACGACTTCTACCTGACCGCCTCCAGCTTCGGCCGCGTCCCCGGGCTGCCTCTGCTGCACTCCCGCGACCTGGTCAACTGGACCCTGGTCGGGCACGCCCTGGAACGGCTGGAACCGGCGGCGGCGTTCGCCACGCCCCGGCACGACTGCGGAGTGTGGGCCCCGTCCCTGCGCCATCACGACGAACGCTTCTGGATCTTCTGGGGCGACCCCGACCAGGGCGTCTTCCAGATCAACGCCCCTTCGATCAGGGGCCCCTGGAGCCGTCCCCACCTGCTGAAGGCGGGCCAGGGCCTGATCGACGCCTGCCCGCTGTGGGACGAGGAGACCGGCGAGGCCTATCTGGTGCACGCCTGGGCCAAGTCCCGCTCCGGGGTCAAGAACCGCCTCACCGGCCACCGGATGCGCCCGGACGGCACCGGACTCCTCGACGAGGGCAAGGTGATCGTCGACGGCGACCGCATACCCGGCTGGTTCACCCTCGAAGGCCCCAAGCTCTACCGGCACGACGGCTGGTTCTGGATCCTCGCCCCCGCCGGGGGAGTGGAGACCGGCTGGCAGGGCGCCTTCCGCTCGCGCGGCTTCTTCGGGCCGTACGAGGAGCGGATCGTCCTGGAGCAGAAGGACACCGACGTCAACGGGCCCCACCAGGGCGGCTGGGTGCGCACCCCGTCCGGCGAGGACTGGTTCCTGCACTTCCAGCAGCGCGGCCCCTACGGCCGGGTCGTGCACCTGCAGCCGATGTCCTGGGGGCAGGACGGCTGGCCGGTGCTCGGGGACGACGGCGCCCCCGTCGCCGTGCACCGCCGCCCCGCCCTGCCGCCCCAGCCGCCCGCCGCCCCGGCCACCGGCGACGACTTCCCCGGCGGACGGTTCGGGCGCCAGTGGCAGTGGACGGCCAACCCGGGCGAGGGCTGGGCCACCCAGCACTCCGGCGACGGGCTGCGGCTGACCTGCGTCCGCTCGGCCGACGCCCACGACCTGCGGAAACTGCCTCATGTGCTCACCCAGCGGCTGCCCGGCAAGCCCTGCGCGGCCGAGGTGGAGCTGCGTCTCGACAGCGAGGAGCCCGGGGCGCGGGCCGGACTCGCGGTGCTCGGCGACGCGTTCTCCTGGATCGGCCTGCAACGGGGCACGGACGGCACCGTGCACCTGGTGCACCGGTTCGCCGAGGGCGTCGCGGAGGCCGAGCGGGACGCCGCCCACCCGCGGCTCGCCCCCGGCGGACGGGCCCGGCTGCGCGTCGAGATCGGCGCGGGCGCCCGCTGCCGCTTCTCGGCCGACACCGGCGACGGCTTCCGGCCCTCAGGTCCCGTCTTCGCCGCCACCCCGTGGCGCTGGGTCGGCGCCCTGCTCGGCCTCGTCGCCCTCGCGCCCGCCGGACCCGGGCACGCCGGTGCCGCGACCTTCACACGGTTCAGCGTCACGCCCTCGTAAGTCACCACGTCCGTCAGCCTGTTGGGAGCCGCAATGACGCACTTCCGTAGCAAGCGCTGGTCCGGACCGGGGCGGCCCGGCACGGTCGTGGCCGCCGTGTTCGGTCTCGTCGCCGCGCTGGGCCTCGGGGCGATCGGGGACGCCCGGGCGGCCGAGGCGCGGCGGACCGCGCCCGTGGCGGACCGCTGGAGCGACCGGCCGCACGGCTTCGCCTCCCTCGCCGGCGGCACCTCCGGCGGGGCGGGCGGCAAGGTCGTCACCGCCGCCTGCCCGAAGGGCACGGACGACCGGGCACCCCACGCCCACCACTGACCCCCCACACCTTCCGAGTTCCGCTGGATCCAGAAGAAGAAGAGAGCCGACCAATGAAGATCAGCAATCGCAGAAG
This sequence comes from Streptomyces sp. DT190, assembly GCF_049846985.1. Lineage (NCBI taxonomy): Bacteria > Bacillati > Actinomycetota > Actinomycetes > Kitasatosporales > Streptomycetaceae > Streptomyces > Streptomyces sp. DT190. The sequence goes on from NZ_JBNCNM010000020.1 coordinate 59,937, forward strand.
CAGGCGCGCCGCCACGGCCGTCGCCCTGGGGGCCGTGCTCGCGCTGACCGCGACCGCCTGTGGCGACGACGGCAGCGGGGCGGGCGGCGACAAGGGCGCCGAGGGAAGCGGCAAGGGCAAGATCGTCTTCTGGGACAACAACGGCGGTGTCCGCACCGAGATCTGGAAGGAGATCATCGCCGACTTCGAGAAGGCCAACCCGGACATCGACGTCGAGTACGTCGGGATCGCCTCCACCGAGTACCAGTCGAAGGTCGACACCGCGCTCCAGGGCGGCGGCCTGCCGGACGTCGGCGGCGTGGGATCGGCGATGATCGCCGGTTTCGCCGCGCAGGGCGCGCTGGAGCCGCTCGACGAGCGGCTGGCCGAGTCGTCCCTGGACGGCAAGCTGAACAAGGACATGGTCGAGTCGCTGAAGGCGGCCGGCGGCGGCGACGACAAGCTGTACTCGATCCCGACCTCCGCGAACAACGGCGTGCTGTACTACCGCACCGACCTGTTCGAGAAGGCCGGGCTGGAGGAGCCCACGACCTGGGACCGGTTCTACGAGGCCGCGGACAAGCTGACCGACAGGGGCAAGAACGAGTTCGGCTACACCATCCGCGGTGGTGCCGGCTCGATCGCCCAGGCGCTGGACGCGATGTACGGGCAGTCCGGGATCACCTCGTTCTGGGACTCCAGCGGTGAGAAGACCACGCTCAACGACCCGAAGAACGTCGAGGCGCTGGAGAAGTACGCGGCGCTGTACAAGAAGGTCACACCGGCCGCCGACCTCAACAACGACTTCACGAAGATGGTCGCGCAGTGGGACTCCGGCACCATCGGGATGCTGAACCACAACCTCGGGTCGTACCAGGACCACGTGAAGGCGCTCGGGGTCGACAAGTTCCGCGGCATCCCGCAGCCGACCGGGCCCGGTGGCAAGCGGGTGCAGGTGTCCAACCCGGTGGACGGGCTGGGGCTGTTCAAGAGCGGCAAGAACAAGGAGGCCGCCTGGAAGTTCATCGAGTTCGCCACCTCCAAGGCGGAGAACTCGAAGTTCAACGAGGCGGCGGGGCAGGTGCCCTCGAACACCGACGCGGCGCAGGACGAGTGGATCTCGAAGGCGGAGCCGACGAAGCTGGCCGCGGGCGCGCTGTCGGACGGTTCCACGACGATCGTGCAGCTGCCGTACTACCTGCCGGACTGGAACACGATCTCCAAGGCCGACAACGAGCCGAACTTCCAGAAGGTGCTGCTCGGGAAGATGAGCGCGAAGGACTTCCTGGACACGATGGCGGAGCAGCTGAACACCGCGCAGGAGGAGTGGAACCAGCAGAACGGGTGAGTGGCTGCCGGGTTCCGCCGCGGGGCGGCCCGTGCGTCTGCACGGCGCGGGCCGCCCCTGGCCGATGGCGCAGTTCCCCGCGCCCCTCGGGCGTGGACCTCACCCCTTTCGAAAGGAACTCGCGTGTCTCTCAGCCGTAGACGAGTGGCTGCCGCCGGAATGGCCGCTGTTCCTCTCGCGCTGGCGTTCGGCGGTGGCGCGCAGGCGCATGGCCGCCGCACCCTCCATATCGCCGGCGACTCCACCGCCGCACAGAAGTACGCCGACGCCGCACCCGAGACCGGGTGGGGGATGGCGCTGCCGTTCTTCCTCCGCAAGGACCTGGTGGTCGCCAACCACGCCGTCAACGGGCGGAGTTCCAAGAGCTTCGCCGACGAGGGGCGCCTCGACGCCCTGCTCTCCGCGACACGGCCCGGCGATCTCCTCTTCATCCAGTTCGGGCACAACGATTCCAAGACGGCGGATCCCGCCCGTCACACCGAGCCCTGGTCGACGTATCAGGAGTATCTGCGGCTGTATGTCGACGGGGCCCGGGCCCGGGGAGCGCGGCCGGTGCTGGCCACGTCCGTGGAGCGGCGCAGGTTCGACGCGAGCGGGACGGCCCAGCCGACGCACGGGGAGTACCCGGCGGCAATGCGGGCGCTCGCCGGGCGGGAGGGGGTCGCGCTGCTGGACCTCCAGGCGCTGTCCCTGGCCCTGTGGCAGGAGCTGGGGCCCGAGGAGACGAAGAAGTACTTCAACTGGACCGCCACCGAGCAGGACAACACGCACTTCGACCCACCGGGAGCCATCGCCGTCGCACGGCTCGTGGCGCGCGAGGCGCTGCGCCGCCGGGTGCTCGGCCCCCGGGACGTGCGGCGGCTGGACGAGCCGGTCCCCGAGTCCTGGATCGGCTGGCCGGAACCCACCGCGTAACACCCCCGACCACGAAGGAAGAGAGCCGCACCATGAACATGCGGAAGTGTCATGATCATGCCATGGGGAGAGCGCTGGTGCTGACCGGCTGCACCGCGCTCGTCCTCGCCCTGACCGGCACCGGCGCGCAGGCCCAGCCCCGGGACCCGGCACGCCAGACCCTGGGGGCCGGCGACGGCTGGGGCTCCTACGGCACGGGCACCACGGGCGGGGCCGCCGCCGACGCCGCGCGCGTCCACACCGTCACCACCTGGGAGCAGTTCCGGGCCGCCCTGCAGGAGGGCGGCACGGCGCCCAGGATCATCAAGGTGAAGGGGATGATCGACGCCGTCTCCCAGGGCTGCGAGGCGTTCGCGGCCGAGGGGTACGACCTGCAGAAGTACCTCGCCGCCTACGACCCCGCCGTCTGGGGCCACGACCAGCCGGTCAGCGGCGAGCAGGAGGACCTGCGGGCGGCGTCCGCGGCGAGCCAGGACCGGGCCGTCAAGGCGAACGTCCCGGCCAACACCACGATCATCGGGGTCGGCAAGGGCGCGGGCATCCTCGGCGGCAGCCTGCAGATCAAGGGCGTCGACAACGTCATCGTCCGCAACCTCACCTTCGAGGCGCCGGTCGACTGCTTCCCGCAGTGGGACCCGACCGACGACAACAAGACCGGTGCCTGGAACTCCGAGTACGACGGCGTCGTCGTCCACGGCTCCACCCATGTGTGGATCGACCACAACACGCTCACCGACGGCCGCCACCCCGACAGCTCCCTGCCGTCGTACTTCGGCAAGACCTACCAGCAGCACGACGGGCTGCTCGACGTCGTGCGCGGCTCCGACCACGTGACCGTGTCCTGGAACTCGTTCCGCGACCACGACAAGACCATGCTGATCGGCAACAGCGACAGCGCCACCGCCGACGACGCCGGCAAGCTGAAGGTCACCCTCCACCACAACCGCTTCGAGGGGATCGTCGAGCGGGCCCCGCGGGTGCGGTTCGGGCAGGTCGACTCGTACAACAACCACTTCGTCGTCACCAAGGACCAGAAGTGGGGCTACGTGTACGGCATCGGCAAGGAGTCCCGGCTCGTCGCCGAGCACAACGCGTTCACGCTGGCGCAGGGCCTGAGCCCGGCGAAGATCCTCAAGAAGTGGAGCGAGGCGCCGGTCACCGCGAACGGCAACGTCGTCAACGGCAGGACCGTCGACCTGATCGCGGTGCACAACGCGGAGATCCCCGCCGAGACGCTCCAGCCGGACGCCGGCTGGACGCCGACGCTGCGCACCCGGGTCGATCCCGCCAAGGCCGTACCGGGCATCGTCGGCGCCCGCGCGGGCGCCGGACGCGTCTGCTGAACCGCCCCACCCGCACCGGCCGGGGCGGGCGCGCACCGCGTCCCCGCCCCGGCCCTTCCTCCCCGACCCGCCGCACCGCGTCAGGAGCAGCCGCATGCCCGCGCAGCCTCATCGTCCCGTCTCCCGCCGGGGGTTCCTCGCCGCGAGCGCCGCGGCCGGCGCCGCCCTCGGCCTCGCCCCCGGCCCGGCGCGGGCCGCCACCCGTCCGCGCCCCTTCGGCCGGTACGGCTCACCGGCCGCCCGCCTGCACCCCAGGACCCTGTACGTCCACCCGGGCGGCGCCGGCGACGTCACCACCGTGCGCGACGCGGTGGCCGCCGCGGACGGCAGCGGTCACACCCTCGTCATCGCCCCCGGCGTCTACCGGCAGACGGTGGCCGTCGACCCGTCCCGCACCGGGATGACCTGGATCGGGGCGAGCGAGGACCCCCGCGACGTCGTCATCGTCCACGACAACGCGGCCGGGACGCCCAAGCCGGACGGTGGCACCTACGGCACCAGCGGCTCCGCCACCGCCACCGTGCAGGCCGACGGGTTCACCGCTCACGCGATCACCTTCGCCAACGACTGGCTGCGCGCCGACCACCCCGGTGTGACCGGCACCCAGGCCGTCGCCCTGAAGGTCCAGGGCGACCGGTCCGCCTTCTTCCACTGCCGGTTCCTCGGCCACCAGGACACCCTGTACGCCGACTCCATGGCGCTCGGCACCGTCGCCCGCCAGTACTTCGCCCACTGCTACGCCGAGGGAGACGTCGACTTCGTCTTCGGGCGCGCCACGGCCGTGTTCGAGCGGTGCCACTTCCGCACCCTGGCGCGGACCGACCTGGCCGGAGCCCCGTGGGGGTTCGTCTTCGCGCCCTCGACCGCCGCGGCGAATCCGCACGGCTACCTCGTCACGCGCAGCCGCGTCAGCAGCGAGGCCCCCGACGGCTTCTACAAGCTCGCCCGGCCCTGGGTGCCCAGCTCCGACCCCACCGCCCGGCCCATGCTCACCGTGCGGGACACCTGGCTCGGCCCGGGCATCGACGCCCTCGCGCCCTACGCGAACATGCGCGACACCCACCCCTGGCAGAGCATGCGGTTCGCCGAGTACCGCAACACCGGGCCGGGGGCCGCCGTCCCCGTGCCGGAGAACCGGCCCCTGCTCACCCGGGACCAGGCCCGCTCGCACACCGTGCGGAGCCACCTCGGCGACTGGCGGCCCGCCGCGCCGGGTGCGGCCGGGCGGAACGCCGGAGCGGGGAGGCCGGATGGACGCCCGTGAGCGCCTGGGGCGGCGGACGTTCGTGGTCGGCGCCGGCACGGCGCTGCTCGGCGGTGCGGCGGTGAGCGGGGCGGAGGCGGCCGTCGTGGACGGTCCGCTGCCCGACTTCCACCCGGCGCTCAAGGACGCCCTGACCTTCCCGCTGGCCTGGGGCCGGTCCCCGGTCCGCGACCCCCGCGCCTGGCGGCGGGCCGCCCGCGCGACCGTCGAGGAGCACCTGCTCGTCGAGCGGCAGGACGGGGTGCCGTTCGCCCCCGTGTTCACCGGCCGCGCCCCGGGCGGCGGTTACGACCGCGAGCTGGTGACCGTCTCCCTCACCCGCTACGAACGCGTGCGCGGCGCCCTGCTCACCCCGCACGGCCGCGGGCCCTTCCCGGCCGTGCTGCTCCTGCACGACCACGGCGCCCGGTTCGACATCGGCAAGGAGAAGCTCGTCCGGCCCTGGTACGACGACACCCGCCTCGCCTCCGCCGCCGCTTGGGCGGACACGTACTTCAGCGGGCGGTTCGTCGGCGACGAACTGGCCCGGCGGGGCTATGTGGTGCTGTGCCTGGACGCGCTGGGCTGGGGCGACCGGGGGCCCCTCGCCTACGAGCAGCAGCAGGCCCTGGCGGCCAACTTCCTCAACCTCGGCTCCTCGCTCGCCGGGCTGATGGCCCGGGAGGACCAGCGCGCCGCCGCCTTCCTGGCCGGGCTCGACCGGGTCGACGCCCGGCGGGTCGCGGCCGCCGGCTTCTCCATGGGCGGCTACCGGGCCTGGCAGACCGCCGCCCTCAGCGACCACGTGGCGGCCGCGGCGAGCGTCTGCTGGATGACCGGGCTGAAGGAGATGATGGTGCCCGGCAACAACACGCTGCGCGGCCAGTCGGCGTACTACATGCTGCACCCCGGGCTCGCCCGGCATCTCGACATCCCGGACGTGGCGGGCATCGCCGCCCCCAAGCCGACGCTGTTCTTCCACGGCGGGCTGGACACGCTGTTCCCGGCCGAGGGCGTGCGCGTCGCCCGGGACAAGCTGCGCGCCGTCTGGCGGGCACACCACGCCGAGGACCGGCTGCGGACGAAGACGTGGCCGGAGCTCGGCCACGTCTTCACCGCCCCGATGCAGGACGAGGTCTTCGACTGGCTCGACGACGTCCTGTGAGGCTCACCGCCGTACCGGCCCGATCCCCTCCAGCGTCGGTGTCACCGGCTTGATGGTGCCGTCGGCCGCGAACTCCATGCGGTCGACGGTCGTCTCACGGTGCATGCCGTCGCCGCCCGGGCGGCCGGGGCCGTCGAGGGCGAAGCGGTGGTAGACGGCGTACCAGTCGTCGGTGCCGGGGGCGTTCACCACCGAGTGGTGACCGGTGCCGAGGATGCCGTACTCGGGCCGCTTCTGCAGGATCGTCCCGCGCCTGGTCCACGGGCCGAGCGGGGAGGGTCCGGTCGCGTACGCCACGTGGTAGTTCTCGCTGCGCGTGTCGTCCTCGGACCACATGAAGTAGTACGTGCCCTTCCGCTTGATCACGAAGGAGCCCTCGCGGAAGTCGTCCGGGGTGATGTCCCGCACCTTCGACGCGTCGTACGACACCATGTCGTCGTTCAGCGGCACCACGTACCCACGGCCGTTGCCCCAGTACAGGTAGGCCTGGCCGTCGTCGTCCGTGAAGACGGCCGGGTCGATCATCTGGCCCGGCAGCGAACCGCCCTTGGGGACCAGCGGCTTGCCGAGCGCGTCCCTGAACGGGCCCGCGGGGGAGTCCGCCACCGCCACGCCGATCTGCTGCTCGGCGCAGAAGTAGAAGTAGTACCTGCCGTTGCGCTCGGCGATCGCGGGCGCCCAGGCGTACGTGTCGGCCCAGCTCACGTCGGGCCCGAGGTCCAGGATCTCGCCGTGGTCCTTCCAGTGGACCAGGTCCTTCGACGAGTACGCCTTGAACGTGGTGCCGCTCCAGCCCTGGAAGCCGTCCGTCGTCGGGTAGATCCAGTACCGGCCGTCGAGAAAGTGCACGTCGGGGTCGGCGTTCAGGCCCGGCAGCACGGGGCTGCGGGTGCGGACCGCCTCGACCGTCCAGGTCCGCTCGGTGCCGTCGGCCGCCGTCACCGTGTACCTCTGCGGCGTGCGGAAGTCGCGGCGGGTACCGGACCTCGGGCTCAGCGTGGCGCCCTCACCGACCCACAGCTTCGGGGCGAGGCGCCGCAGATCGGTCCCGGGCTCCATCGGCAGGACGACCTTGGAGGCGCTGTCCGTGACGATCGCATAGCCCTTCTGGTGCCGCGCCGTCGCGTCCACCACCGAGGTGGGCGTCGACGGGTACGCGGCCAGCAGGCGGTCGTACTCCTCCTGCGTCACCGGCAGGACCGTGCCGTGCCGGGGGCTCGCCGGCAGCCGGTAGCCGGTCGACGGGGTCCACTTGCCGGAGGCGAGGTCGGTGGTCTCGAACGGGAGGTAACCGCGGCCGCCGTACTCGTCGATGAACAGGTACCACTTCTCCTCGGTGTTCGACTTGAACACCGTCGGGCCCTCGCCGCGGTCCATCGCGCCCTTGCCGATGCAGTCGGCCACGAACTCGTACGCCGTCGACGTCAGGGACGTCGACCTCTCCCCGGTGATGAACTTCGAGCAAGGGCCGGCCGAACCGGGGTCCCGCTCGTCCTTGGTATAGCGGTAGTACGTGCCCTCGTCCTTCACGACCGTGGAGTCGATCACCGAGTAGCCCGGGTCGTTCCAGACCTTCGGCTCGCTGAAGGTGCGGAAGTCCTTCGTGGTCGCGTACAGCATCTTGTTGTACGTGTCGCCCTTGTGCTCCGGGTCGTCGTCGGCGTACAGCTTCGACGCCCAGAAGACGACGTAGGCATCGAGCTCGTCGTCCCAGTAGGCCTCCGGCGCCCAGGTGTTGCCCGCGCTGTCCGGGGAGACCCGCACCAGGCGCTGGTCGGTCCAGTGGACCAGGTCGGTGGACTCCCACACCATGATCGACTTGCTGCCGTGCCGCTGGACCTGGTCCCAGCTGCCGCTGGAGTTCCGGTACATCCGCAGGTCGGTGGCGATCAGGTAGAACCTGTCGCCCCCGGGGGAGCGGATGACGAACGGGTCGCGCAGGCCCTTCTCGCCGATCGTGGAGGTCAGCACCGGCTTGCCGGCGTTCAGTTCGCGCCAGTGCAGCGGGTCGTTGCCCCGGCTGAGGGCGTAGCGGATCTGCTCGCCGTCGGCGGTGCCCTCGCCGGTGAAGTAGGCGAAGAGGTAGCCGGCGTAAGGGGAGTGCTGCACGGGTGGGGCTCCGGGGTCGGCGGTGCTGTGGGGTGCGGTGAGGAGGGTCAGCAGGAGGCCGGCCAGGGCGAGGAACGGGAGCAGGAGCGTGCGGGCGATGCGGGGGCGCATGACACTTCCTGTCGGAGTATGGGGGATTCTGTTGGATGGCGGCCCTCGGAGTCTCACCGCAGGGGGGCAGGGCGTCAACGGGTGTGCCGGGGGCCGGAGGTTCCGAAAATTTCGAAAGGCCCTCGCGGCCCGCGCACACGACGACGCCCCCGCCGGGTGCGAACCGGCGGGGGCGTCACGCGAACCGGCCGAGGGGGGCTCGACCGGTGCCGTCCGACCGTCCGGAGGGGGGCTCCGGAGGGTCGTGGTGCCGGGGCGGCCGGCTGGGGGGCCGGGCACCCGGCGTCCGGCTCGGCCCAGGGGGGACCGCGGCCGGCCGGGGTCACAACGGGACGGGCGCTACTGGTAGCTCACGTCCGAGGCGGTGAACTTGCAGGTCTTGCCGTCCGGACCGGCCGGCTTCAGCTCCTTGGGCTCCTTGCCGGTGTTGTTGCCCTCGAAGCGCACGCACGTCTTGATCTTCTTCTTGCTGTCGCCGTGGATGCGGATCCTCGACAGCGTGGCCGTGTCGCCGTAGTTGGCGTTCACACCGACGATCGAGTTCATCGGGGCCGTCACGTCGATGTCGTCCAGCACGATCGTGCGCTTGTACTGCGTCTTGCAGTTGCCGCAGGAGCGGACCAGCTTGCCGGCGTCCTGCACCTGGAAGCCCGAGACGTTCAGGGTGCCGGCGCCGTTGAACTGCAGCACCTTGTCGTCGGCGTTCCGCGCGCCGCCGCCGATCACCCTGTACACCGCCGAGGAGGACTTGCCCTTGAAGCTGGCCGCGTCCTCGCCGACATCCGTCCACCACACGTTCTGCAGTGTGCAACTGCCCTTGCAGTGCACGCCGTCGGCGGCCGGGGTGCCGATGATGACGTTCTTCAGGACCGCACCGTCGGCGAGCTCGAAGAGCGGGTCCTGGCCCTCGTCCTGGCTGTCCCCGCCGAGCGCGCCGGTGCCGTAGAACATCTTCATCCCGCCGTCGCGGACACCGGAGACCGCGATGGTCTTCGACACGGGCGTCTTGCCCTTGTCCGTGGGCCAGGAGGACGCGGCGCCCGCCGTCGACAGCATCGACGTCGTGATGATCGCCGCTCCCGTGATGCCGAGCGCCGAGACGCCGGCGATCACCGCGCGCCGCTTGGAGACCCGGCGGCGATGGCGGACGCGCTGTTCTGCTGGTGCAGTCATGTACCGATTCCTCAGATGGGTGGTGACTCTTGCGCGAAGTGGTCGCCACCGGTGCGGAAAGGGTTGCCGCGTCTTCCGATCTTTTTCACGAGTCGCCGTCGCCGTCGTCCACGGCGGCGAAACCGCCGCCCACGGACAGCTGCAGGGAACCGTTCGAGGCCGTCACCGTGTAGCGGTCCGCACCCGCGTCCCGGCCCCCGCGCTCGTGGTCGTACTGCCCCGCGAACACCCACTCGCCCGCCGGGACCGTACGGCCCTTCCTGAGCGTCCAGGTGTAGACGAGGAAGCCGTCCTCCTCGGCCACCGTGAGCCCGAAGTCGGCCTCGGGCAGGGAGCGCCAGGCGCCCGCCTCGGAGACACCGCCGGTCTGCGCGATCCGCAGCCGCACGGTCAGCGCGGTCAGCCGCTCGCGGTTCTTCACGGTGACGTTGCTCTGCGCCCAGAAGTCGTTGCTGTGCGGGTCGACCGAGCCGTCCGACCACAGCGGTCCGTCCTCGGTGGCGGCGCCCGGCGGCCGTTGCGCGGTGGAGGCGCTCGGCGTGCGCGAGGGCGGCGGGCTGCTCGACCCGCGCTCCTCGGGCGGGCTGCTCGGCGCCGGGTCCACCGGCGGCGCGGGCGCCCGGCTCGTCGCGTCCGGCGACGGCGTGGGCGTGGGTGTGGGCGACGTGGCCACCTCCCGCTCGCGCGGGGCGGCCTCCTCCTGCACCGCGGACGCGACCGCGTACCCGCCGACCGCGAGCACACCCGCCACCGCGGCCGTCGCGCCCGCCACCCGCACCCAGCCGAACACCGGCCCCCGCACCGCCCGGTGGCCGGAACCGGCCCCCGCGGCCATCCCGCGCTCGACCCGGGCCAGCATCCGCTCCCGGTCCGGCTCGTGTTCCCCGGCCGCCTCGTGCAGCCGGGCGCGCAGCTCCTCGTGCACGTCCCGCCGCATCGTCATCGGTCCCTTCCTCCGCCCTCGCCGGTGCGCAAGCCTTCCACGGCGGGCGAGCGGGGAGCGCCCAGCGCCGCGTGCATCCGCTGCGGTACCCCCCGCGTACCCAGCAACCGCTGGAGTTCGGCCATCCCCTTGGAGGTCTGGCTCTTCACCGTACCCACCGAGACGCCGAGGGCGAGCGCGGTGTCCTTCTCCGAGAGGTCGAAGGCGTGGCGCAGCACCACGCAGGCCCGTTTGCGGAACGGCAGCCTGCGCAGGGCCTCCCGGACGTCGACGACGCCCGCGACGTCCGGGTTCTCGGTGTTCTCCTCGCGCTGCGACCAGAACAGCGCGACCCGCCGCCGCTCGCGCACCGCGCTGCGGATGCGGGTGCGGGCCAGGTTGGCCACCACCCCGCGCGCGTACGCCGCCGGATGGTCGGCCGCGCGCACCCGGTCCCAGCGGTGCCACAGCGCCAGCAACGCGTCCGCCGCCAGGTCGTCGGCGATGTCCGGTTCGCCCGTCAGCAGGGAGGCCAGCCGGGCCAGTTCGGCGTAGTGGCGCTCGAAGAAGGCGTGGAACTCCACGGAGGCGGCGTCGTCGACGACTGTGCCCACGGGCGACCTCTCCTCGCAGCGGCGCGGGCACTCCCGGACGGGGGCGCCCTGTGAGTGTCATGTAGATGACATGTGATCATCCGGAGGTGGTCCGGACGAGATCCGGAAGCGTAGCAGCGTTCCCGGGATGGTTCGTACGGAGCTTCGAACGGCGTGTGACGGGCCGGACTTCCATTCCGTAACACGGAGAAAACCTGAACCGGGTTCGACACGGGCACAATCCGGCCAGCATCCGCACACCGATCACCCGGCACCGAGGAGCACGCACCATGTCCGAACCGCAGCAGGTCACCGGCCGGCCGGCCGCCGGCCCACCCCCGGCGCACGGCGTCGACCGCTTCTTCCGGATAACCGAGCGGGGCTCCACCCTCGGCCGGGAGATACGCGGCGGCTTCGCCACCTTCTTCACGATGGCCTACATCCTCGTCCTGAACCCCATCATCCTGGGCAGCGCGAAGGACAAGTTCGGGCACCAGCTGGACGCCGTGCAACTCACCACCGCCACCGCCCTGGTGGCCGCGGTCATGACGATCATCATGGGCGTCGCCGGCAACCTCCCCCTCGCGCTCGCCGCCGGACTCGGCCTGAACGCCGTGGTCGCCTTCCAGATCGCCCCCCTGATGAGCTGGGACGACGCGATGGGCCTGATCGTCCTCGAAGGCCTGCTGATCTGCGTGCTGGTGGTGACCGGGCTGCGCGAGGCCGTCATGCACGCCATACCCCAGCCGCTCAAGCAGGCGATCAGCGTCGGCATCGGCCTGTTCATCGCCTTCATCGGCTTCGTCGACGCCGGGTTCGTCAGCCGCATCCCGGACGCCGCGAACACCACCGTGCCCGTCCAGCTGGGCGGCACCGGCGCCCTCACCGGCTGGCCCATCCTCGTCTTCTGCCTCGGCGTGCTGCTGACGGTCGGCCTGCTCGCCCGCAAGGTCAAGGGCGCCATCCTGATCAGCATCGTCGCCATGACGGCCGTGGCGCTGGTGATCAACTCCGTGGCCGACGTCAAGACCTGGGGCCTGACCACACCCTCCTGGCCCGACAGCGTCGTCGACACCCCCGACTTCGGACTCCTCGGCGACTTCGACCTGTTCGGCGCGTTCAGCGCCCCCGGCGTCGGCGTCGTCACCGTCGTCCTGCTGGTCTTCACCCTGATCCTGTCCGACTTCTTCGACACCATGGGCACCGTCGTCGGCGTCAGCGCCGAGGCCGGACTGCTGGACGAGGACGGCAAGGTCCCCCACCTCGGCCGGGTGCTGCTCATCGACGGTGCCGCGGCCGTCGCGGGCGGAGCCGCCTCCGCCTCCTCCGCGACCTCCTACATCGAGTCCGCGGCCGGCGTCGGCGAGGGCGCGCGCACCGGCTTCTCCAACCTCGTCACCGGCGGCCTGTTCGGCCTCGCGCTGTTCCTGACGCCACTGCTCACCATCGTCCCGCTGCAGGCGGCCGCCCCGGCCCTGGTCGCCGTCGGCTTCCTGATGATGACCCAGGTCAAGCACATCGACTGGGACCGCTACGACATCGCGATCCCCGCGTTCCTCACCATCGCCGTGATGCCGTTCACCTACTCCATCACCAACGGCATCGGCGCCGGCTTCCTCGCCTACGTCGTCATCACGTCCGTCCTCGGCAGGGCCAGGGAGGTGCACTGGCTGCTGTGGGCGACCTCGGCGCTGTTCCTCGTGTACTTCGCCATCGACCCGATCGAGCAGCTCCTGGGAGCGAAGTGACGTACGACGGGCCGCCCCCGGGGGGAAGGGGGCGGCCCGTCGTACGTACAGACGGCTTTCACGCCGCCGGGGTTCAGTCCCGCAGCGCCGCTTCCATCATCGCCTTGGCGACCGGTGCCGCGAGGCCGTTGCCGCTGACCTCCGAGCGGGCCGCGTCCGACTGCTCCACGACCACCGCGACCGCGACCTGCTGGCCCGACGACGCGGACGTGCCGTAGGACGTGAACCAGGCGTACGGCACCTGGCTGTTGTTCTCGCCGTGCTGCGCCGTACCGGTCTTGCCGCCCACCGTCGCGCCCGGGACCCGGGCGTTGGTGCCCGTGCCCTTCTCCACGACCGTGCGCATCGCCGACCGCAGCTGCTCGGCGGTCGAGGAGGAGAGGATCTGCCGGGTGCCCGCCTCGTCGTCGTAGTCCTGCAGCACCGCGCCGTCGCTGCCGGTGATCTGCGACACCATGTGCGGCGAGACCAGCTTGCCGCCGTTGGCAATGGCCGCCGACACCATGGCCATCTGCAGCGGCGTCGCGGTGACGTCGAACTGGCCGATGCCCGTCAGGGCCGTCTCCGACGGGTACATGCCGGAGGGGTAGACGCTCGTGTACGCCCGGACCGGCACGTCCTGCGCGTCGTCGTTGAAGCCGAACTTCTCGGCCATCGCCCTGACCTTGTCCTGGCCGAGCTTCACCGCCATCTTCGCGAAGACGTTGTTGCACGAGTACTCCAGCGCCGTGCGGATCGTGGCGTCGGTGCAGGGCGCGGCGGGGTTCTCGTTGGTCAGCTGCCGCGAGGTGCCCGGCAGCGTGTACGGGTCCGGGCTGTCGGTCGGTTCGTCCACCGACGTGTACAGCCCGTCCTCCAGCGCCGCCGCGGCCACGACCAGCTTGAAGGTCGAGCCGGGCGGCAGCGGCTGCCGCAGGGCCCGGTTGGTCAGCGGCTTGTCCGGGTCCGCGTTGAGCTTCTTCCAGGCGGCCCCGGCCGTGTTGGCGTCGGTCAGCGCCGAGGGGTCGTACGACGGCGTCGACACGACCGCCAGGATCCGCCCGGTCGCCGGGTCGACGGCGACGGCCCCGCCCTTCTTGTCGCCGAGCGCCTCGTACGCCGCCTTCTGCACGTCCGGGTCGATCGTCGTCACCACGTCGCCCGGATCGGCCCGCTCGCCGGTGAGGGTGTCCAGCACCGACTTCAGCCGGGTGTCCGTGCCGTTGAGCAGGTCGGTGTAGATGCCCTCCAGCTGGGTCGGCGCGTAGGCCTGCGACGCGTATCCCGTCACCGCCGCGTACAGCTCGCCGTCCGTGTACGTGCGCTTGTACCTGAGGTCGCCCGTCTTCGTCGGCGCGGAGCCGGTGACCGAGCGGCCGCCCACGATGATGTTCCCGAGCGGCGCCGAGTACGTCAGAATCGCGTTCCGCCGGTTGTCCTTGTCGTCTGCGAGCGCCCGGCCCTCGTAGAACTGCACCCAGGTCGCCCTGCCCAGCAGGGCCAACACCAGCAGCAGCGTGAAGACCGATGCGCGCCTGATCGTCTTGTTCATGCCGCACATAAGGACGAGCCGCGCGGGACGGATCGTTCCCGTCCGTCCGTTTTCTCATCCGCCGTTCAGAAAGCCCGCCTCGTACGCCGCGATCACCGCCGCACCTCCGCCTCACGCGTGGTGAGCCTCGCCACCCAGGCGGGCGGGGCCGGGTGCGCGCGGGCGTGCTCGGTGGCCAGGGCGCGCACGGCCGCGGGGAACAGCAGGCTGTCGCTGCGCGCCACCAGCCGGACCGCGGCACCCGCAGGCCCCACGGCCGGGTCAGCGCCAGCGCCAGCACGATCACCGCGCTGTCCAGCAGCACGGAGACGCCGTTGATGACGGCCACGGCGAGGCGGTCGTCCAGCAGCGCGCTGCCCCGCGGGATCCAAAGGTGACTCCCCGCGATCCAGGCGGTCTTGAGCCCGAGGTAGGGCAGGCAGGACAGGACGGCGACGGCACGGAGGAACCGCCGGGGGCGGCTGAGGCCGGCGGCGGTGCGGGGAGCGGGCGACGGGGGCATGCGCCCAGGCTCCCGCGGCGGGACCGGGCGGCACCTCCTGCGCGGCGACGATCCGCCTCCGCCGGACGGGGGAGGGGTCCTCAGCCCCCCGGGGCCGGGCGGTGTCTGCCCGCGCTCAGGCCTCCAGGAGCAGCACGGTCTCGTCGATCTCGGCGCCCCGGGCGTGCGCGTACCCGCTGGCCGCGGCCACCACGCGGAACCCGCACTTCTCCAGCACCCGCAGCGACCCCACGTTGTCGGCGGCCGCCCTGGCGTACAGGGGACGCTCCGGCACCTGAGCCAGCAGGGCCCGCAGAGCGGCCGTGGCGAGGCCCTTGCCCCAGTACGCGCGGTCGATCCAGTACGTCACCTCGCGCTCGCCCGGCACCCCGTACACCGCGGCGCTGCCGACCACGTCGCCGTCGGCCAGCACCGTGCGGACCACGTCCGAGGAGGAGCGGATCCGGGCCCAGTGGGCGTCGAAGGCGTCCCGGTCGGACGGATCCGCCGGGGTGAAGGCCGCCATGTGGAGCGCCTCGGGGTCGTTCATCTGCCGGAAGAAGACCGGCAGATCGCTGTCGTGGACCGCGCGCAGCTCGACATTCATGCCTCAGAGCCTACGGGTGGCCAGGGTGAGCCGGTCCCGGGCGTCGAACAGCGCGTCCTTGACGAGCTGCTCGTGCGCCGGCGTCAGCCGGGCCACCGGCACCGAGCAGCTGATCGCGTCCCGCGCAGGCGTGCGGTACGGGATCGCCACGCCGAAGCAGCGCAGCCCGAGCGTGTTCTCCTCGCGGTCCACGGCGAAGCCCTGCTCGCGCACCTGGTGCAGCTCCTCGATGAGCTTCTCCCGGTCGGTGATCGTGTTCTCGGTCAGCGCGGGCAGCGTCTCCGGGAGCATCTTGCGGACCTGCTCGTCGGAGTACGTGCTCAGCAGGGCCTTGCCGAGGGACGTGGAGTGCGCGGGCAGCCGGCGGCCGACCCGGGTGAAGGGCCGCAGGTAGTGCTGCGACTGGCGGGTGGCCAGGTAGACGACGTTGGTGCCGTCGAGGCGGGCGAGGTGGATCGTCTCGGTCGTGTCGTCCGAGAGCCGGTCCAGGGTCGGGCGGGCCGCCGCGACGACCTCGTCGCCGTCGATGTAGGACGTGCCCACCAGCAGGGCCCGCACGCCGATGCCGTAGCGCGTGCCCGTCGCGTCCGTCTCCACCCAGCCCAGTTCGACGAGCGTGCGCAGCAGCATGTAGAGGCTGGACTTGGGGTAGCCGACGGCCTCCTGGACCGCCGCGAGCGAGTGCATACCGGGACGCCCGGCGAAGTATTCGAGCAGTTCAACCGTGCGTACCGCGGACTTGACCTGCGCCCCGCCGCCCGTCTCGCCAGCCGACATCGCCCTTGACCCCTTCGTTCGACGGGAAATAGTCTCCCCAGCATATTCACCATCGGAGACAGCGTTCAGTATATCGAACGCCCCTGGTGGGTGACCCAGTACTGCGGCATTACATGTGTGGAGGGACCCGCGGTGGCAGCAGCACCAGTCTGGAGTGTCGACCCCCGAACCGGGAAGCAGCGCGAGCAGGTTGCGGTGGAGGCCACAGCCCAGGAGGTGGACGCCGCCGTCCGGGCCGCGCACGAGGCGCGCGGCTCGCTCGCGGACCGCGCCGTCCGCGCGGCCTTCCTGCGCAGCGCCGCCGAGGAGCTCCAGGCGGCCGAGGACGGCCTCGTCGAGACCGCCGACGCCGAGACCGCGCTCGGCCCGGTCCGGCTGACCGGCGAGCTCGCGCGCACCCGCTACCAGCTGCGGGCCTTCGCCGACATCGTCGACGAGGGCGCCTTCCTCGACGTCGTCATCAACCACCCCGACGACACCGCCACCCCGCCGATCCCGGACCTGCGCCGCTACAAGGTGCCCCTCGGCGTCGTCGCCGTCTACTCGGCCTCGAACTTCCCCTTCGCCTTCTCCGTCGCCGGCGGCGACACCGCGAGCGCCCTCGCGGCCGGCTGCCCCGTCGTCGTCAAGGCCCACCCGGACCACCCGGCCCTGTCCGAGTACGTCGCCAAGGTGCTGCGCCGCGCCGCCGCCCGGCACGACATCCCCGAGGGCGTCGTGGGCCTGGTCCACGGCTTCGAGGCCGGCGTCGAACTCATCAGGCACCCGCTGGTCGCGGCGGCCGGCTTCACCGGCTCCGTGCGAGGCGGCCGGGCCCTGTTCGACGCGGCGGCCGCCCGCCCCGTGCCGATCCCGTTCCACGGCGAGCTGGGTTCGCTCAACCCGGTCGTCGTCACCGAGGCCGCGGCCGCCGAGCGCGCCGAGGCCATCGGCTCCGGCCTCGCCGGTTCGATGACGCTGGGCGTCGGCCAGTTCTGTGTGAAGCCCGGCCTCGTCCTCGCGCCGTCCGGCGCCGCCGGAGACGCCCTGCTCAAGTCGCTGACCGACGCCGTCAGCGACACCGACGCCGGGGTCCTGCTCGACCACCGCATGCGCGACAACTTCGTCGCCGGTGTCGCCGAACGGGCCGAGCTGCCCGACGTCGAGTCGCCGGTCACGCCCGGAGCGGGCGGCGAGCACACCGTCAGTGCGGGCTTCCTCACCGTCCCCGCCAGCAGGCTGGCCCGGGAGGGCGAGCACGACCTGCTGCTGGAGGAGTGCTTCGGACCGGTCACCGTGGTGGCCCGCTACGAGGACGAGGACGAGGTCAAGGCCGTGCTGTCGCGGCTGCCGGGCAACCTGACCGCCACGGTGCAGCTGTCCGAGGAGGAGGCCGCCGGCCAGGGCCGCGGCGCCGAGCTGCTGCAGGAACTGACGCCGCTGGCCGGGCGGGTGCTGGTGAACGGCTGGCCGACGGGGGTCGCGGTCGCGCCCGCGCAGCACCACGGCGGGCCGTACCCGGCGACGACGTCGACGTCCACGTCGGTGGGCGGCACGGCGATCGAGCGGTGGCTGCGGCCGGTCGCCTACCAGAACGCCCCGCAGGCGCTGCTCCCGGCGGAGCTGCGGGACGAGAACCCGCTGGGGCTGCCGCGGCGGTTCAACGGGCGGCTGGAGCGCTGAGCTCGGCGGGGGTGCGGGTGGAGCGCGGGCTGCCGGTGCGCCGTGGCCGTTCGCGCAGTTCCCCGCGCCCCCGAAGGGCGCGTCTGGAAGAGTGGGCCGAATGGATCTCGAACTTCCCGAACTGCCGTTCCCGCTGCGCTCCTACGGGCCCGAGGCGCACTGGTCCTACGAGGACGGCGTGCTCACCGGGTGGGCCGGGGCGCGGCAGGACCGGTTCGTGCCGCCCACCGGGGAGGGGCTGGACCCGGCCTCCGACGCGCCGCGGCTGCTGGGGGCGCCCGGCGGGGACTTCCAGCTGATCGCCAGGGTCACGGTCGGGTTCGCGGCGGCCTTCGACGCGGGGGTGCTCTACGTCCACGTGGGCGAGCGTGCCTGGGCCAAGCTCTGCCTGGAGTACTCCCCGGACGTCCCCACCGTCTGCACGGTGGTCACCCGCGGCCACTCGGACGACGCCAACTCCTTCACGGTGGAGGGCAGTTCCGTCTGGCTCCGGGTGAGCCGCACCGGCCGGGCCTTCGCCTTCCACGCCTCACGCGACGGGGAGCGCTGGACCTTCGTCCGCCTGTTCACCCTGGGCGACGAGAAGGAGACGGCCGCCGCCCTGGCCGGCTTCATGACGCAGTCGCCGATGGGGGCGGGCTGCGTGGTGACCTACGACCACATCGAGTTCAGGCCGCACTGGCCGGACGACCTGCGGGACGGCAGCTGAGGCCGGGCGGGGAACCGCCCTCCCGGCCGGGTACGTCCTTCGTTCCATGATCAGGGACAGAGTGACCTCCGGCCGCGTGATCCGCACGGTGCTGCCCTCCGAGGTGGAGCACGTCGTCGCGCTGCACGCCCGGGCCCGGGCGACGTACTACCCCGGCGGGGCGCCGCAGGACGGCACCGACTGGCACGCCTCCTGGCGCAGCGCCCTCACCCGGCCGGACGGGCGGGTGCTGTGCGTCGTGCAGGAGGGGCGCATCGTCGGCCTGGCGTCCTTCCGCACCCCCGAGGACGCCCCGCCGGACACGGTGAAGCTCTTCCAGTTCCACGTCGACCCCGGCCACTGGCGCCGGGGCGTGGGCAGCGCGCTGCACGCCGCCTGCGTCGAGGAGTGGCAGGCCGACCGCAGACACACCGCCGTGCTCGACGTGCACGTGGACAACCGGCGGGCGCAGGGCTTCTACCGGCGGCAGGGCTGGGTGCCCGAACCGGCGGAGCCGGGGGACCACCACCTGCGGATGCGGTTGGTCCTGGGCGGGGAATGAAACGTCCTGCTTGAACGTTCATGTACCCGGCGGAGGGAGCCTCCGTACCCCGAGAGCTGGAGAGAGCCGAAGTCATGCGCGTCGAGATCTGGAGCGACATCGCCTGCCCCTGGTGCTACGTGGGCAAGGCCCGCTTCGACAAGGCGCTGCGGGAGTTCCCGTACCGCGACCGGGTCGAGGTGGTGCACCGCTCCTTCGAGCTGGACCCGGGGCGCGCCAAGGACGATGTCCAGCCCGTGATCGACATGCTCACCAGCAAGTACGGGATGAGCCCCGCGCAGGCCGAGGCCGGTGAGGACAACCTGGGCGCCCAGGCCGCCGCCGAGGGGCTCGACTACCGCACGCGCGGCCGCGACCACGGCAGCACCTTCGACATGCACCGCCTGCTCCACTTCGCCAAGGAGCAGGGCCGCCAGGAGCGGCTGCTCGACCTGCTGTACCGGGCCAACTTCGCCGAGGAGCGCTCCGTCTTCGCCGACGACGAGCGGCTGGTGGAGCTCGCCCTCGCCGCGGGCCTTCCGGAGGAGGGCGTGCGGGCGGTGCTCGCCGACCCCGGCGCGTACGCCGACGACGTCCGCGCCGACGAGCGGGAGGCCGCGCAGCTCGGCGCGAACGGGGTGCCGTTCTTCGTCCTCGACCGCAAGTACGGCGTCTCCGGCGCCCAGCCCGCCGAGGTCTTCGCCCGGGCCCTCGCCCAGGCCTACGGCGAGCCCGCGCCGCTGGAGATCGTCGGCGGAGCGGACGCCGACGGTGCCTGCGGCCCGGTTGGATGCGCCGTGCCCCAGCGCTGAAACGCCCAGCTCGGAGCGGTTCCATAAGCGTTTCTTGGCCATATCACGCAGAAATCGGCAATGGACGGGGGGATCCGGGGGTCGCAGAGTGGTCCCATGGAGACCTTCGAGAACCTCGTCCGTGCCGAGTTCACCCCGAAGCACACCTACCTGAACACCGCGAGCAACGGGCTCCTGCCCGCCCGTACCGTCACCGCCGTGCAGCAGGCGGTGCGGATGCGGGCCGAGGGCACACCCCTGGGTCCCCTGTACGAGGACGTGGAGGCCGCCCGCGCCTCCTTCGCCCGGCTCGCCGGTGTGCCCGCCGAGCGGGTCGCGACCGGGACCTCGGTCGCCGAGTACGGCGCCCTGATCGCCGCCTCGCTGCCCGCCGGGGCCGAAGTCCTCACCGCCGAGGGCGACTTCGCCTCCCTGGTCAACCCGTTCCACGAGCGCGGCGACCTCAAGCTGCGGGCCGTGCCCCTGGAGCGGCTCGCCGAGTCCGTCCGGCCCGGCACCGCGCTGGTCGCGGTCAGCAGCGTCCAGTCCGCCGACGGCCGGCTCGCGGACCTGCCCGCGGTGCGCGACGCGGCCCGGACCCACGGGGCGCGCACCTACGTCGACGTCTCCCAGTCCGCCGGCTGGCTGCCGATGGACGGCGACGCCGACGACTTCCTCGCCTGCGTCGGCTTCAAGTGGCTCCTCGGGCCGCACGGCGCCGCGTTCTTCGTCGCCCCCCGGGACCTCGGCGGCCTCACCCCGCTGCTCGCCGGCTGGGTCGCCGGCGAGGTGCCCTGGGACAGCTGTTACGGACCGGTGCAGGAACACGCCCGCTCCGCGCGGCGGTTCGACGTCAGTCCGTCCCTGTTCAGCCACGCCGGGCTGCGCGCCTCCCTCGCCCTCGTCGAGGAGATCGGCGTCGACGTCCTGCACGCCCACGACGTCGGGCTCGCGGACCGCTTCCGGGCGGGGCTCGCCGAGCTGGGACACCGGCCGGTGCCCGCGCCGGGCTCGGCGATCGTGTCCGTTCCCGGTCTCGGCCACCGGCAGCGGGAGCTGAGCGCGGCGGGCATCGAGGTGTCCGACCGGGCGGGGAACCTGCGCGCCGCGTTCCACCTCTACAACACGGCGGCGGACGTCGACCGGCTGCTGGACGCCCTCAAGGGGTGAGGGCGTGGAAAAACCGGGTGGGGCCTCCCGTCCCACACGAGGAGGCCCCACCCGGCAGCTCGTTCACACGGCCAGTGCACCGCGACCCGCGCTCACTTCACCGGCGTGAAGTCCCGCGCCCCGATGAACTCCGGGCGTCGCACCGGTGCCGCGAACGGTTCCACCGCCGTGTTCTCGACGCTGTTGAACACGATGAACACGTTGCTGCGCGGGAACGGCGTGATGTTGTCGCCGGAGCCGTGCATGCAGTTGCAGTCGAACCAGGTCGCCGAACCGGCCTTGCCCGTGAACAACTTGATGCCGTGCTGGGCGGCGAACCCGGTCAGCGCCTCGTCCGAGGGCGTGCCCGCGTCCTGCATCTGCAGCGACTTCTTGTAGTTGTCCTTCGGCGTGGCCCCCGCGCACCCGAGGAACGTCTTGTGCGACCCCGGCATGATCATGAGACCGCCGTTGGTGTCGTGGTTCTCGGTCAGCGCGATCGAGACCGACACCGTGCGCATCCGCGGCAGACCGTCCTCGGCGTGCCACGTCTCGAAGTCCGAGTGCCAGTAGAAGCCGCTGGCGCCGAACCCGGGCTTGACGTTGATCCGCGACTGGTGGACGTAGACGTCCGAGCCGAGGATCTGCCGCGCCCGGCCCACGACCCGCTCGTCACGGACCAGCCGGGCGAAGACCTCGCTGATCTTGTGCACCTCGAAGACCGAGCGGATCTCCTTGGACTTCGGCTCGACGATCGACCGCTCGTCGGCACGGATGTCCGGGTCGTTCACCAGCCGGTTCAGCTCGTCGCGGTAGACGGCGACCTCGTCGTCCTCGATGAGCTGGTCGATGGCGAGGAAGCCGTCGCGCTCGAAGGACAGCAGGTCGGCCGGGACGATCGGCCCGGGCGCGTCGGGCGCGCCCCAGACGACCGGGTCCTGGCGCGGGGTGAGCACCTCGGTGGCCCCGCGCGTCGGATAGAGGTCCGGGATGCCGGTGGTGGTGGTCGTGTCGGTCGTGGCGGTCATGGAAACGTCACACCTCCTCGGTGAGCAGCGGGTAGACGCCGTTCTCGTCGTGGTCCTCCCGTCCGGTCACGGGCGGGTTGAACACGCAGAGGCAGCGGAAGTCCTGCTTGACCCGCAGCGTGTGCCTCTCGTGCCCGTCCAGGAGGTACATGGTGCCGGGCGTGATGATGTGCTTCTGCCCGGTCTCGTGGTCGGTCAGCTCGGCCTCGCCCTCGACGCAGACGACGGCCTCGATGTGGTTCGCGTACCACATCGACGTCTCCGTACCCGCGTACAGGATCGTCTCGTGCAGGGAGAAGCCGACCTTCTCCTTGGCGAGGACGATGCGTTTGCTCTCCCACGTGCCGGACGCCGCCTTCACGTGCCGGTCGGTACCTTCGATCTCCTTGAACGAACGGACAATCACGGTGCTGCGATGCCTCCTAGGTGGGTGGTGCTGTGTGGTCAGGCGGTCTCGCGGACGGCGCGGGCCAGCGTGCTGAGGCCCTCGTCCAGCTCCTCGGGCGTGATGGTGAGGGCGGGAAGCAGCTTCACGACCTCGCTCTCCGGGCCGGACGTCTCGATGAGCAGCCCGAGTTCGAAGGCGCGCTTGGCGATCATCCCCGCGCGGGCCTTGTCGTGGAACTCCATGCCCCACACCAGGCCGCGGCCCCGGTACTCCTTCACGTCGGCCAGGTTCTCCTCGGTGATGGAGATCAGCGCCTGCTCGACCTGCTCGCCGCGCGTGCGGGTCTGCTTCTCCATCGCGGAGCCGTCGGCCCAGTACGTCTCCAGGGCCGCGGTCGCCGTGACGAAGGCGGGGTTGTTGCCGCGGAAGGTGCCGTTGTGCTCGCCGGGCTCCCAGACGTCGAGCTCGGGCTTGAACAGGCACAGCGACATGGGCAGGCCGTAGCCGCTGATGGACTTGGAGACGGTGACGATGTCCGGCGTGATGCCCGCCTCCTCGAAGGAGAAGAACGCGCCGGTACGGCCGCAGCCCATCTGGATGTCGTCGACGATCAGCAGCATGTCCTGCCGCTCGCACAGGTCGGCCAGGGCGCGCAGCCACTCGGGCCGGGCCACGTTGATGCCGCCCTCGCCCTGCACGGTCTCCACGATCACGGCGGCCGGCTTGTTCAGGCCGGAGCCCTGATCCTCCAGGAGCCGCTCGAACCACAGGAAGTCCGGGACCTGGCCGTCGAAGTAGTTGTCGAACGGCATCGGCGTGCCGTGCACCAGCGGGATGCCGGCGCCGGCGCGCTTGAAGGCGTTGCCGGTGACGGCCAGCGAACCCAGCGACATGCCGTGGAAGGCGTTGGTGAACGACACGATCGCCTCGCGCCCCTTCACCTTCCGCGCCAGCTTCAGCGCGGACTCCACGGCGTTGGTGCCGGTCGGGCCCGGGAACATGACCTTGTACGGCAGGTCGCGCGGGCGCAGCAGCAGGTTCTGGAAGGTCTCCAGGAAGCGGCGCTTGGCGGTGGTCGACATGTCGAGGCCGTGCGTGACGCCGTCCCGCTCCAGGTAGTCGATCAGCGCGCGTTTGAGGACCGGGTTGTTGTGCCCGTAGTTCAGTGACCCGGCTCCGGCGAAGAAGTCGAGGTACTCGTGGCCGTCCTCGTCGTACATGCGGCTGCCCACCGCACGGTCGAAGACGGTGGGCCAGCCGCGGCAGTAGCTGCGCACCTCGGACTCCAGGGTCTCGAAGACGCTCAGGTCGGGCTGGGTGATGGTCACGACGAATCGCTCCTCGGTGCGTGGGGGAAGTCTGCGAAGTCTGTGAAGTCTGCGGGGTCGGGCGGGAGGTCTCAGCGGGGCAGAGGGCCGATGCGGTACAGGACCTCCGGGTCGTGCGGCCCGTCGGGGAACAGGCCCGTGTCGAACAGCACCTCGCGCTCCAGCGGCGCGCCGTGCCGCTCGGCGAAGGACGTGAACAGGCGCTCCGAGGCGGCGTTGCCCGGAGTGATGGTCGTCTCCACCGTCGTCACCGCGCGCTCGGCGACGGTCCGCGCGACCAGGCCGTCGAGCAGCGCCGCGGCCAGACCGCGGCCGCGGTGCGCCTCGTCCACCGCGACCTGCCACACCAGCAGGGTGCGCGGGCTGTCCGGTCGTACGTACCCGGTGATGAAGCCCATCGGCTCGCCGCGCTCGTCACGCGCGACGGCCGACGTGGCGGCGAAGTCGCGGCACCACAGCAGATAGCTGTAGGACGAGTTCACGTCGAGAACCTTCGAGTCCTTCGCCATCCGCCACAGTGCGGCTCCGTCGGCCACCGTGGGTCGGTCGATTTGCGGATCTGCTTGTACGGCGGTCATGCGAATTGAACTTACCCAGCGAAATTCAAAATTGCATCGCCGATCGGGGTTACATATGGGCTCGGCCTGTGTTATCACGCGAGCGCGAGACGTGGGGCACCCTGGCGGCGGGATGCCCTGTATTGTCCGGGTATTACCGGGCAAAATGGTCACTGTGTGTAACGCGTCACAGGCAGGTAACCCCCACGAGATCCGCCAGAATTACCTCGCGGAAGGTCCTCGAAATCTGCGCGTTTAGGACCAGGAAAAGCGGGCAGAAGAATACGGGAAGCTGTTCTTGAAAGAATTCTTAATTGTGTTCCGGCTTACATGTGGGACAATTCGAAAAGCGCATGGAATTCAGGCCCCGGTCATCCCGCCGACACGTTCCCGCGGGACCTCGGCGTGACCGTCGTGCCGCGCGAGGCCCGGGCGGGATCGGGCGGTGGTCAGCGCCACGCCTCCTCGGCGGAGCGGAGTGCCGCCTCCACGTTCACCGGCAGGCCCTGCTCCGACAGGGCCGCGCCGAGCGCCGCCAGGCTCGCGCGGACGGCGCCCGGTGTCGCGTCGGGGCCGTAGTGGTTGACCCGGATCATCTCCCCGGCCAGCGCGCCGCCGCCCGCGGCGACCGGCAGCGCCGGATCCGCCGCCAGGGCCCGCGCCACCAGCTGCGAGGCCACCACCCCGGCCGGGACGCGCAGGGTCGTGGCGACCGGGGCCGCGTCCCGGGCGTCGCGCACGTACGGCTCCAGGCCGCCGCCGAGCGCGACCGCCCCGGCGCGGGTCGCCGCCGCGGCCGCCGCGTGCCGCGCCATCACCGCGTCCGGACCGACCGCCTCGATCCGCTGCACGCACGCCTCCAGCGCGAGCATCTCCAGCTGCGCCGGCGCGTGCAGCAGCGCCTTGCGGCCGCCGTCGATCCAGCGCTCCTTCCAGTCGAGCAGCGACAGGTACGACCGCCGCGGCGCCCGCGGGTTCGCCGCCATCCGGGCCCAGGCCCGCTCGCTCACCGACACCGCCGACACCCCGGCCGGCCCGCCCATCGCCTTCTGCGCGCCGATCACGCACAGGTCGACGCCCCACGCGTCCGGCAGCACCGGCTCGGCGCCGATCGACGCCACCGCGTCCAGGTAGAACAGCGCCCCGTGCGCCCGCACCACCTCGCCGATCTCCGCGACCGGATTGGTGTTGCCGGTCGCGGCCTCCGCGTGCACCAGCGACACGAAGTCGATCTCCGGGTGCGCGGCGAAGGCCTCCCGGATCTGCTCGGCCCTCACCGCCGTGTGGAAGGGCACGGCCAGGTCGACGACCGTCGCGCCGCAGTCCCGCAGCCAGTCGCCGAAGGTCTGCCCGTAGGGACCCGTGATGACGTTCAGCGCCGTCGTCCCCGGACCGGCAGCGGCGCGGATCGCGCCCTCCAGCGGCAGCAGCGCCTCCCCCTGCATGATCACGACGTCCTGCTCGGTGTTCAGCAGCCGCGCCACACGGTCCTCGATCGCGGCGAAGCGGTCCGCGCCGAGCGGGGCCAGGTCCAGAAACGGATGCGTCACAGCAATGCTCTCTTCACTCACAGGTTCGACGGCAACGAGGGTAACCGGCGGGTCCCGCGGCCCCCGTACGCGCGGCCCGGGGCGACCGGCCCCCTTCGAGACGCCGCCCGCGGCTCACTAAGGTGCGGTGCATGAGCGATCACGCGGTGCTGCACGTGAAGGGACGGGTGCTCGTCGGGCCCGAGGACGTCCGGGACGAACTGTGGGTCGTCGACGGCCGTGTCTCCTACGACCGCCCCACCGGCGCCCGCGACGTCCGCACGGTCGAGGGCTGGGCCCTGCCCGGCCTCGTCGACGCGCACTGCCACGTCGGACTCGACCGGCACGGCGCGGTGCCGCGGGACGTCGCCGAGAAGCAGGCGCTGACCGACCGGGACGCGGGCACCCTGCTGATCCGTGACGCGGGCTCGCCGTCCGACACCCGCTGGGTCGACGACCGCGAGGACCTGCCCAAGATCATCCGCGCGGGGCGGCACATCGCCCGCACCCGCCGCTACATCCGCAACTACGCCTGGGAGATCGAACCGGACGACCTGGTCGCCTACGTCGCCCAGGAGGCCCGGCGCGGCGACGGCTGGGTCAAGCTCGTCGGCGACTGGATCGACCGCGACCTCGGCGACCTGTCGGCCTGCTGGCCGCGCGGCGCGGTGGAGGCGGCCATCGCGGAGGCGCACCGCCTGGGCGCCCGCGTCACCGCGCACTGCTTCGCCGAGAGCTCCCTGCGGGACCTCGTCGAGGCCGGCATCGACTGCATCGAACACGCGACGGGACTGACCGAGGACCTCGTCCCGCTCTTCGCCGAACGGGGCGTCGCCATCGTGCCGACCCTCGTCAACATTGCGACCTTCCCTCAGCTCGCCGACGGCGGCGAGGAGAAGTTCCCGCGCTGGTCGGCCCATATGCGGCGGCTCCACGCCCGCCGCTACGACACGGTCCGGGGCGCCTACGACGCCGGCATCCCCGTCTTCGTCGGCACCGACGCCGGCGGCGGGCTCGCCCACGGCCTCGCGGCGGCCGAGGTCGCCGAACTCGTCACCGCGGGCATCCCGCCCGTCGAGGCCCTGGCCGCCGGCACCTGGAGGGCGCGCGCCTGGCTCGGCCGGCCCGGCCTGGACGAGGGCGCCCCGGCCGACCTCGTCGTCTACGACGAGGACCCGCGCGCGGACGTGCGCGTCCTGGCGGCGCCGCGCCGCGTGGTGCTCAACGGGCGTGTGGTGGGCGGGGCGTGAGGGTGACGCCGGGGAACGCCTGTGCCGGGGGATTCGAATACAGCGGCGATTCCGCCACGTTGGGGTGAAGAGGCGTCGGATCGCTGACGGGGGGCGCGCGGCGGGGCGATTCTTTCCGGGTCCCGAGCCTGTCTCTTCTGGGAGTCCCCACCGTGAACAGCCCTTCCTTCCGCATGCCCGCACGCCGTCCGGCGGCCGTCGCCATGGCGGCGGCCCTCGCCGCCGGGCCCGCGGTCCTCGCCGGCGCGAGCCCGGCGCACGCCACCGGCGACCACGGGCGTGCGAGCGCCGTCGTCCTGCGCACCGGCCTCGACGTCTCGCTGCTGAACAAGACGGTCGAGGTCCCGCTCGCCGTCTCGCTCAACCAGGTCGAGGCCCCGGGCAGCGCCGAGAAGACCACGCTGACGGCCCGGCTGGACGCGGTGGACGGCGGCCGGCCCTTCAGCGTGCTGCGCGCGGACGTGGCCCGCGCGACGGCCACCACGACCGCCACGAAGGCCGAGGGGAGCACCACCCTGGCCCACGCCCGCCTGCACGTCCCGGGCCTGCCGCTGCTGTCGCTGATCGAGGTCGAGCAGGTCACCTCCACGGCCACCTGCGAGGTGGGCAGGAAGCCGGTCGCCACGACCGACCTGCCCGGCTCGGTCACCGTGCTCGGCAAGCGCGTGAACCTCACCGCGGGCGGCCCGACCGTCGTCACGGTGCCGGGCGTCGGCGAGGTGCGCCTGGACCTGTCGAACACCCGGACCACGGCCCGCTCGGCCGCCGCCACCGCCCTCGAACTGAAGGTGTCGGTCGACCCGTTGAAGCTGAACGTCGCCGAGGTCGACGGCACGCTCACCCTGGCCGAGGCGACGTGCAGGACACCCGTCCCCGCGACGGAAACCTCCGCCCCGCCCGCCGGCGTCGAACCCCAGGGCGCCCCCGCCGAGGCCAACCTGGCCGAGACGGGCGGCAGTTCGGCCACCCCCTATCTCGTGGGCGGCGCTGTGGCCCTGCTGGCCGGGGGTGGGGGAGCGGTGCTCCTGACCCGGCGCCGCGGCTGACCGAGAGGGCCCGGGCGGCGGGACGGGCCCAGGCACGGCGAGGTCCCGCGGGAGCCCGTCCCTCTCGTGGACGCGGGGCCGTCTCCCTCCGGTCGTCGGGCGGGGCAGTGGGGACCGGTCCCGCGTCGCCCCGGGGTGTCCGCAGGCGGCGGGTGAGCGCCAGGCCGGTCACGGCCCGGGGCGGCGGGACGGGCCCAGGCACGGTGAGGTCCCGCGGGAGCCCGTCCCTCTCCGGGACGCGGGGCCGTCTCCCTTCGGTCGTCGGGCGGGGCAGTGGGGGCCGGTCCCGCGCGGCTCGGGGTGTCGGGATGCGGCGGGTGAGCGCCGGGCCGGTCACGGCCCGGGGCGGCGGGACGGCGCCATGGCGAGGTCCCGCGGGAGCCCGGCCGTCTCCGGGACGCGGGGCCGTCTCTCTTCGGTCGTCGGGCGGGGCAGTGGGGGCCGGTCCCGCGTCGCCCCGGGGTGTCGGGATGCGGCGGGTGAGCGCCGGGCCGGTCACGGCCCGGGGCGGCGGGACGGCGCCATGGTGAGGTCCCGCGGGAGCCCGGCCGTCTCCGGGACGCGGGGCCGCCTTCCTCCGGTCGACGGGCGGGGCAGTGGGGGCCGGTCACGCGTCGCCCCGGAGTGTCCGCAGGCGGCGGGTGAGCGCCCAACCGGTCACGGCCCTGGGCAGCCCGCCAGCCCGGGGCAGCCCGTCGCCCTGAGGCTGCCATGCCAGCTCGGGGCTGCCCGTCGGCCCGGGGCTGTCCGCCGGTCCGGTGGCATGTGGGCCCGGCGGTATGCGGGACCGCTGTCCGCCGGTCCGGTGGCATGTGGGCCCGGCGGTATGCGGGACGCGACCGGGGCGGCGGTCCGTCAGTGCTCCAGGGCGCGCTCCAGGGCCTCCAGGAAGCCGTCCGCGGTCGCCCGGTCCCGCACCGCCAGGCGCAGCCAGTCCTCGTCGAGGCCGGGGAAGGTGTCCCCGCGGCGCACGGCGTAGCCGAGGTCGCGCAGGCGTCGGCGCACGACAGCCGCCCGCGGCAGGCGGATCAGGAGGAACGGGCCCTGCGCGGGCCCGGCCACCCGCAGCCCGGCCGGGGCGAAGCGGGCGAGACCCGCCAGCAGGTGCGCGCGGTCCGCAGCGACACGGTGCGCCACCTGCGCAGCCTCGGCCAGCGCTCGGGGCCCCACGCACGCCTCGGCCGCGGCCAGCGCCGGCGTCGACACCGGCCACAGCGGCTGGGCCCGCTCCAGGTCCTCCACGGTCTCCGGCGCAGCCAGCACGTACCCGATGCGCAGCCCCGCCAGCCCCCAGGTCTTGGTCAGGCTGCGCAGCACCACGAGACCGGGCACGTCGGCCCGCCCGGCCAGGGACTCCCGCTCACCGGGCACGGCGTCCATGAACGCCTCGTCCACCACCAGCACCCGCCCGGGCCGCGCGAGGGAGGCGACGGCGTCCGCCGGGTGCAGCACCGACGTCGGGTTCGTGGGGTTGCCGATCACCACCAGGTCCGCGTCCTCGGGGACGGCCGCCGGGTCCAGCCGGAAGCCGTCCTCCTCCCGCAGCAGCACCCGCCCGACCGTGTGCCCCGCGTCCCGCAGCGCCGCCTCCGGCTCCGTGAACTGCGGATGCACCACGACCGGCCGCCGCACCTTCAGCGCCCGGGCGAGCAGCACGAACGCCTCCGCCGCGCCCGCCGTCAGCAGCACCCGCTCCACCGGCAGACCGTGCCGGGCGGCGACCGCAGCGCGGGCGGCCCGCCCGTCCGGGTAGGCCGCGAGCCCGCCCAGCGACGCCGCGATGTGCTCGCGCAGCCACGCCGGCGGCGTGTCCGCGCGGACGTTCACGGCCAGGTCGACCAGCGAGTCGCCGTCGTCCCGGACCTCCGCGTCCCCGTGGTGGCGCAGGTCGTGCCCGGTCTCAGTGCGCATGCGAGTGCGCGCCGTGGTGGTGCCCGTGCCCGTGCCCGTGGTGGTGGTCGTCGTCGTCCGGGTGGAAGTGCGGCTGCTGCGGCATCCCCACCTTGTCCTCGAAGCCCGGCAGCGCGATGCGGTACACGCACGAGTCGCAGTTCATCCGCAGGTCACCCTTGACGGCCTCCTCGTACCGCTCCCACACCAGGTCGAGCAGCTCCGGCTCCGGCCCGATGACGTCGGCCGAGCGCACCTCGACCTCCGGGTGTGCCGCCGCCCAGCCCTCCGTCTGCTGCCGCACCCGGTCCGGCAGGATGCCCGTGAACAGGAAGTAGGGCAGCACCACGATCCGGCGCGCGCCCAGCCGCACGCACCGGTCGAGGCCGCTCGGCACGTCCGGCGCCGCCAGCGACACGAACGCCGTCTCGACCCCCGCGTAGCCGCGCCCCTCCCACAGCAGCCGCGCCGCCTTGTGCACCTCGGCGTTGGCGTCCGGGTCCGTCGACCCGCGCCCCACCAGCAGCACCGTCACGTCCGAGCGGTCCCCGGGCGTGCGCCCGGAGCCGGCGCCCAGCGCCTCCTCCAGCCGCCGCTCCAGCACGCTCAGCAGCGCCGGGTGCGGGCCCAGCGGGCGCCCGTAGGTGTAGGAGATGCCCGGGTGCCGCTCCTTCTCGCGGGCCAGCGCGGCCGGGATGTCGCCCTTGGCGTGCCCGGCCGACACCAGCATCAGCGGCACCGCGGCGAAGCGCCGGACGCCCTGCTCCACGAGCGCGGTCACGGCCTCGCCCAGCGGCGGCGGGGACAGCTCGATGAAGCCGCCCGCGACGGGCAGCTCGGGGTGGCGGGCCCCCAGTTCCCGTACGAAGTCGCGGAACGCCTCGGCTCCGGCGTCGTCCCGGGTGCCGTGGCCGGCGATGAGCAGGGCGGGCGGGGTGGTCACAGTTTCTCCTCGGCGGAAGTGGGGTGGTACAGCAGGGCGTTGAGCGCGGCGGCGGCGACCGCCGAACCGCCCTTCTCGGACACGTTGCTCACGGCGGGCAGCCCGCTCTCGCGCAGCGCGGCCTTCGATTCGACGGCGCCGACGAACCCGACGGGCAGGCCGATGACGAGCGCCGGGTCGGCGTCCAGGGTCAGCAGTTCCTCCAGCGCGGTGGGGGCGTTGCCGATCACCCACAGGGCGCCCGGGCCGACCTGCTCGTAGGCGAGCCTGATGGCGTGCGCGGACCGGGTCAGCCCGGGTCCGGCCTCGGCGTCCCGCAGCCGGCAGACGGTCTCGCGGCGGGTGATGCCGGCCCCGACCATCTCCACGTCCACGACGACGGGCGCCCCGGCGTGCAGAGCGGCGTGCGCCTTCTCCAGGTCGGCCTCGGCCATGACGAGGTCGGTGGCGTAGTCGAGGTCGGCGGCGGAGTGGATGACCCGCTCCACGACCGCCCGGGTCAGCGGCGGGAAGTGCGAGGTGTCCAGCCGGGCACGCAGCCGCCGGTAGGACTCCACCTCGATGGGATGCACGACGCGGTTCACTCGGCGCCCTCCCGCCCGGTCTGCCAGCGGTAGCCGCGCGGCGTGACCATGCGCCCCGCGATGTCCCGGGTCGCCGTGTTGCCCACGGTCACGACCGTCATCATGTCGACCGTCGCCGGGTCGAGGGCCTCCAGCGTGGTGAGCCGGGCGGACTCGTCCGGCCGCGAGGCGTTGCGGACGACACCGACCGGCGTCCCGGGCGCGCGGTGCCCGGCGAGGATCGCCAGGGCCTTCGGCAGCTGCCAGTCCCGGCCGCGGGAGCGCGGGTTGTAGAAGGTGACCACGAGGTCCGCCTCGGCCGCCGCGCGCACCCGGCGCTCGATGACCTCCCACGGCGTGTGGAGGTCGGACAGGCTGATCGACACGTGGTCGTGGCCGAGCGGCGCACCGAGGATCGCGGCCGCCGCGAGGGCCGCCGTCACCCCGGGCACACCGACCACGTCGATGTCGTCGGAGGCCTCGGCGAGCGCGGGGGAGGCCATGGCGTACACGCCCGCGTCGCCGCTGCCGATCAGCGCGACGGCCTGACCCTTGCGGGCCTCCTCGACGGCGGTGCGGGCCCGCTCCTCCTCGGCCCCGAGCCCCGACTCCAGCACCCGGGTGCCGGGCCGCAGCAGGTCCCGGATCTGGTCGACGTACTGGTCGAGCCCGACGAGCACCGCGGCGCGCCGCAGTTCGGCCTTCGCGCGCGGCGTCAGCAGGTCCCGGGCGCCCGGCCCGAGCCCGACCACGGCGAGCCGCCCGCGCCCGGGCCGGCGTACGACGGCGCAGGTCGCCATCGCCGCGGTCCCGTCGGCGCGCCGCGACTTCCGCTTGGGCACGAGCAGTTCACCGCCGCGCAGCAGCGCGGAGGCCTCCGCGACGGAGGGCGTGCCGACCGCGGCCAGGGGCGCGTCGGACGGGTTGGGCACGTCGACCGCGGACAGGTCCTCCGCCGGGTACGTCACCAGCGGCACGCCCAGGTGCCGCGCGGCCTCGACGATGCCGGGCTCCTCGGCCTTGGCGTCGACCGTGGTGAGCTCGGCGAGGCTGCGGGCCGACAGCCCCGCCTCCCGCAGCGCCGTCCCGATCAGCTCCAGCACCTCTTCGGCGGGCACGCCCGAGGACGCACCCACGCCGACGACGAGGGACGGGGGCCGCAGCACGACTTCGCCCGGCACCGGCGGGACGAGCCGGTCGGTCAGCCGGATCGCGTACGCGCCCTCGGCGGCCACCGGCAGCGGCGGCAGCGGCCAGGCCACCTCGGCCCGCAGCGCCACCGGTTCGCCGTCGAGCAGGGCCCGCGAGACCACGGCGACATCGCCCTCCACGGGGAGCCCGAGCGTGTCGAGGCCGGGCAGACCCACCGCGTCGGTCGCGGTGGTCACGACGGGTTCGGCGCCCAGCACCTCACCGACCTCGCGGGCCAGTGCGTTGGCGCCGCCGCCGTGCCCGCCGGCCAGGGACACGGCGAACCGCCCGCCCTCGTCGACGCAGACCACGCCCGGGTCGCTCGCCTTGTCCGCCAGCAGCGGGGCGACGATCCGCACGACCGCGCCGGTCGCCAGGAAGCACACGAGCTGCTCGCACTCCGCGAACGCCCGGCGGACGGCGTCCCCCACGGGCCCTTCGTACACGCGGGTGCGGTCCGGCCACGCCGCGGCCAGCCGGTCCCGCGCCGCCGCCCCCGCCGCGGTGGCGGAAATGAGGCCGATCACTGGGCAACTCCCTCACGATCCAGGGGCTCACGGACGCCCCACAACAGGAAAACCGGATTGGTCGCCGCCAGCCGGGTCACGTCACCCGGCAGCGGCGCGAGCCGGGACGACTGCAACAGCACCCCGTCGCAGGAGAACCCGGAGCTGGTCAGGGCCTCGCGCGCGGCCGGCACCCGGTCGAGCGCGGCCATCGCGACGACCACCGCGCGCCGGGCCCGCCGGGCGCACGCGGCGACGATGCCGGGCAGCTCCCGCCCGCCGCCCCCGACGAACACGGCGTCCGGGTCGTCGGCGAGCTCCGCCAGCGCGGCCGGCGCGGCGCCGTGCACCACGCGCACGTCCACGCCGTGCGCGGCGGCGTTCGCGCGGATGCGCTCCACGCCGTCGGGCGCCTTCTCCACGGCGACGACCGCCGCGCCGAGCCGCGCGCACTCCACGGCCACCGAGCCGGACCCCGCGCCCACGTCCCACACCAGGTCGCCCAGCCGGGGACCGAGCCGGGCCAGGGCCAGCGCCCGCACCTCGAACTTGGTGATCATCGAGTCGCGGTGCGCGAACTCCGCCTCGGCCAGGGCCCAGCCGGCCGGCCGCTCCCCAGGTCCCGCGATCGTCCGCACGGGCCCGAGCGCCCGGCTCTCGTCCAGGCACAGCACCACGTTCACCGCCGTGCCCCAGTCCCGGGCGGCTGCCTCGGCGGGCGTCACCCGCTCCACGCGTTCGTGCCGCGAGCCGAGCCCCGACGCGACGATCAGCACCCGGTCCTCGCCCGCCAGCGCGGCACCCAGCTCGGCCGGGCCGGCGCCGGGGCCGGTCAGCACGGCCGTCTTCGGCCGCGCCCGGCACACCTGGACGGCCGTCCGCAGATCCCGTCCGTGGGCGCTCACCACCACGGCGTCGTCCCACGGCAGCCCGGTCCGCGCGAAGGCGGCGGCGACGGACGACACCCCGGGCCGCACGTCCAGCCGCTCCGGCCCGAACCGCTCGGCCAGCACCCGCGCGATCCCGAAGAACCCGGGGTCCCCGGAGGCCAGCACCAGCACCGGGCGGTCCTTCGCGACGTACTCCCCGATGGTGTCGAGGGCCGGGGCGAGCGGCCCGAGCACGATCCGCTCCACCCCGTCGGGCAGCCGTACGGCGTCCAGATGCCGCCGCCCGCCCACGACCAGCTCGGCACCCGCGAGGACGGCGTCGCCGGGCGCCGTCCCCGTGCCCGTGCCGACCACCGTGATCACGTACTCGCCCCCCGTTCACGCAGCGCCCGGCGCGCCTCGGGGTCGGCCTTGCGGTAGCCGTGGAAGTGCCCCGGGTGGTACAGGTGCGAACGGGTGCCGTGCGCGTCGAGGGCCGGGCCGACCAGGAACAGCGTGTGCTTCCAGAGCTTGTGCTCCTTGACCGTCTCCTCCAGCGTGCCGATCGTGCACTTCACGACCAGCTCCTCCGGCCAGGTCGCCTGGTACGCCACCACGACCGGGGTCGTCGTCGGGTAGCCGCCCTCCAGCAGCTCCCGCACCAGCTGCCCGCTGCGGGCGGCGGACAGGAACACCGCCATGGTCGTGCCGTGCTTGGCGAACTCGCGGACCTCCTCACCGGGCGGCATGGGCGTCTTGCCGCCGCCGAGCCGGGTCAGCACCACGGACTGGGCGACCTCGGGGATCGTCAGCTCGCGCTGCGCCAGCGCCGCCACGGCGGAGAAGGAGGAGACACCGGGCACGATCTCGGTCGCGATGCCCAGCTCGGCACACCGGTCGAGCTGCTCCTGCGTACCGCCCCACAGGGCGGGGTCGCCCGAGTGGATGCGGGCCACCTTCAGGCCCTCGCCGCGGGCCCGCTCGTACACGGCGACGACGTCCTCCAGGGACATGGTCGCCGAGTCGAGGATCTCCGCGTCCTCGCGCGCGTGGTCGAGGACCTCGGCCTGGACCAGGCTGGCCGCCCAGATCACGACGTCGGCCTCGGCGATGGCGCGCGCGGCGCGGAACGTCAGCAGGTCGGCGGCGCCGGGGCCGGCACCGACGAAGGTCACTTTGCCGGCGGGGGCGTCGGCCATGGGGTGGGTCCTCTCGTACAGGGGGTGGGTCGGTGACGAACGGGCGGGCGGCGTCAGAGCTTTCCGCCCCGGCCGCCCTCACGCCGGGCGGGCGCGATGAGCGTCGACAGATAGGGCAGGGGAGCGCCGTCGAGGTCGGCGGCCGGGCGGATCGACTCCTGCGCCAGGCCCAGCGCCGAGCCCCACACCGCGTCCTCGATCCGCCCGGTCTCGCGCAGCGCCTCGGCGACCTCGTGCGCCTGCCGGCCGAACTTGTAGGCGACGACCGTGCCGGGCCCGGCGAGGGCCTCCTTCAGCACGGTCGCCCCCGCGGTGACGGGCACCAGCGTGAGCGGCTCGGTCCCCTCCGTCAGCACGGCACCCGACCGCGCGGCGAGGTCCTGCATGGCGGTGATGCCGGGCACGGTCTCGACGACGGTGCCGGGCACCAGCTCGGCGATGGTCTGCGCGAGGTAGGTGAAGGTCGAGTACACGTTGGGGTCGCCGATGGTCGCGAAGGCCACCGCGGCGTGCTCGCGCAGCAGTTCGGCGACGCGCGCCCCGGCCGCGTCCCAGGCGGCCTCACGCCGGCCCCGGTCGCTCCGCTCGTTCAGCGCGAACACGACCCGGACGACCTTCTCCTCGGGCACGTAGTGCACCACGGTCGCCTCGGCCCGCCCGCGCTCCCCGGTGTCCATCACGGGCACGACGACCACGTCCGCCGCGCGCAGGGCGTTGACGCCCTTGACGGTCACCAGCTCCGGATCACCGGGCCCGACCCCGATCCCGACCAGCCTGCTGCTCATGACGTCCGGCACCTCTCCACGAACCGACGGGCGACACCGGGCTCGGACGCCCAGTGCGTGTGCAGATAGCTCGCGTGCACACCACGCTGTACGAAACCCTCGACCCGCGGCCGGGGGGTGCGGACGCCCCAGGCGGGCTCCGCCCCGGAGCCGGGCTCCACGACGGTGCGGTGGAACTCGTGCCCGCGCATCCGCGTCCCGGCCGCCGCGAGCACACTGTCGCCGACCGCGACGGCGTCCCGGTAGCCCAGCGTGAGCCGCTCGCTCATCCGCGCCCCGGCGTCCAGCACCCCGCACATCGGCAGCCCGTCCAGCTCCCGGCACAGGTACAGCAGCCCGGCGCACTCGGCGGCCACGGGAGCACCGGCGCGCGCCAGCTCGGCGACGGCCTTGCGCAGCGGTTCGTTGGCGGACAGCTCGGCGGCGTACACCTCGGGGAAGCCGCCCCCGATCACCAGCCCGCGCGTCCCCTCGGGCAGTTCCCCGTCCCGCAGCGGATCGAACCGCACCACGTCGGCCCCGGCGGCGGCGAGCAGCTCGGCGTGCTCGGCGTAGGAGAAGGTGAAGGCCTCACCCCCGGCGACGGCGACGACCGGCCGGTCCGGCGCTTGCGGACGAGGCGGCCGGGGCGAGGCAACGGCCTCGGCCGCGTCCCATGGCGCACACGGCAACGCACCCGCACTCCGTGCCAGGCCCGCCAAAGCGTCGAGGTCGCACCCGGCGGCGACCTGCGCGGCCATCGCCGCCACGGCCTCCACCGCCGCGGCCCGCCGCTCGGCGACCGGCACCAGACCCAGATGCCGCGACGGCGTCTCCACCTGCCCCACGCGCCGCAACACGCCCAGCACGGGCACCCCGGCCGAGTCCAGCGCCTCCCGCAGCAGCTCCTCGTGCCGGTCGGAGCCGACCTTGTTCAGGATCACGCCCCCGATCCGCACCTCGGGGTCCCAGGACGCGAACCCGTGCACCAGCGCCGCCACCGACCGCGACTGCGACGACGCGTCGACGACCAGCACCACCGGCGCCCGCAGCACCTTCGCCACCTGCGCGGTGGAGGCCAGCTCCCCCTCCCCGGCCGCCCCGTCGTACAGCCCCATCACGCCCTCCACGACGGCCAGGTCGCAGCCCCGCGCCCCGTGCAGGAACAGCGGCCCGACCAGGCCGGGTCCGCACAGGTACGCGTCGAGGTTCCGCCCCACCCGCCCGGTGGCGAGCGCGTGGTACCCGGGGTCGATGTAGTCCGGCCCGACCTTGTGCGGGGACACGGCGAGCCCCCGCGCGGCGAACGCGGCCATCAGCCCCGTGGCGACGGTGGTCTTGCCGCTGCCCGAGGAGGGCGCGGCGACGACCAGCCGGGGGACGGAGGAACTCACCACTCGATGCCCCTCTGCCCCTTCTGCCCGACGTCCATGGGGTGCTTCACCTTGGACATGTCGGTCACCAGGTCGGCGAAGTCCACGAGCCTCTCGGGCGCGTTCCGCCCGGTGATCACCACATGCTGGGTGCCCGGCCGGTTCCGCAGGACGTCGACGACCTCGTCGGTGTCGACCCAGCCCCAGTGCATCGGGTACGCGAACTCGTCGAGCACGTACAGCCGGTACGTCTCGTTCGCCAGGTCCCGCTTGACCTGCTCCCAGCCCTCCCGGGCCTTCTCCTCGTTGTCCATCTGCGCGTCGCGCTGCACCCAGGACCAGCCCTCGCCCATCTTGTGCCAGTCGACGGACCCGCCCTCCCCGGACGCCCCCAGCACCCGCAGCGCGTTCTCCTCGCCGACCTTCCACTTCGCCGACTTGACGAACTGGAACACCCCGATCGGCCACCCCTGGTTCCAGGCCCGCAGCGCGAGCCCGAACGCGGCGGTGGACTTGCCCTTGCCGACGCCCGTGTGCACCACGACCAGCGGCCGGTTGCGCCGCTGCCGGGTCGTCAGTCCGTCGTCGGGCACCACACTCGGCTGTCCCTGCGGCATTACGCGGCCCTCCTCTGCACGTCCTTCACCAGCCCTGCGATGCTGTCCGCCCGCAGCTCGTCCAGCGTCACGGCCGTACCGCCCAGCTCGCCCGCGAGCTGCCCGGCCAGCCCCAGCCGCACGGGTCCCGACTCGCAGTCCACGACCACGGAGGCGACCCCGTCGGCCGCGAACAGCCGCGCCGCGCGCCCGGCCAGGGCGACCGGCTCGGGGCCGCCGGTGGCCCGCCCGTCCGTCACCACCACGACCAGCGCCCGCCGCGCCGGATCCCGCAGCCGCTCCACCCGCAGCACGTCGTGCGCGCGCAGCAGCCCCGCCGCGAGCGGCGTCCGCCCACCGGTCGGCAGCGACTCCAGCCGGGCCGCCGCCGCGTCCACCGACGAGGTCGGCGGCAGCGCGACGTCCGCGCCGGTGCCCCGGAAGGTCACCAGCCCCACCTTGTCCCGCCGCTGGTAGGCGTCCAGCAGCAGCGACAGCACCGCGCCCTTCACGGCGCTCATCCGCTGCCGGGCCGCCATCGAACCGGAGGCGTCCACGACGAACAGCACGAGGTTGCCCTCGCGGCCCTCGCGGGTGGCCTGCCGCAGATCGTCCCGGCGCACCACCAGGCCCGGCCCGGACCGCCCACGCGCCCGCTGGTGCGGGGCGGCGGCCTGCACGGTCGCCGCCAGGTGCAGCTTGGTGAGCGCGCCGCGCGGGCGCCGCGCCCCGGTGGTGCGCCCGTGCTCGGTCCGCGCCCGCGAGCGCCGCCCGGCCGCGCCCTCGCCGATGCCGGGCACGCTCAGCACCTTGGTGCGGAACGGCTCGGAGGGCCGTGCGGCCGCCTGCTCGCCGCCTCCCGACGGCTGCGGCTGCCCGCCCTCCCCGGCCTCGGGCCGCGCGCCGGTGTCACCGCCCTCGGGGCCCTCGCCGGGGTCCGGCTGCCCGCCGCCCCCGCCGGGCCCGTCCGGCCCCGGGTCCGGGTCGTCGTCCTCGGAGCCGCCGAACTCCTCCAGCGTCTCGTCGAGCTTGTCCTCGTCCAGCCCGGGAGCGTCGAAGGGGTTGCGCCGCCGCCGGTGCGGCAGCGCCAGCAGCGCCGCCTGCCGGACGTCCTCCGCGAGCACGTCCGTCCGCCCGGCCCAGGCCGCCAGCGCGGTCGCGGTGCGGGCCATCACGATGTCGGCGCGCATGCCGTCCACCTCGAAGGCCGCGCAGGTCGCCGCGATCTGCCGCAGCGCCCCGTCACCCAGCCGCACCGACGGCAGCAGCTCCCGCGCCGCCACGATCCGCGCCCGTACGGCGGCCTCCTCCTCGGCCCAGCGGGCCGCGAAGGCGGCCGGGTCGTCGTCGTAGGCCAGCCGCCGGCGCACGACCTCGACCCGCTGGTCCGGCTCCCGGGAGGCCGCGACCTCGACGGTCAGCCCGAACCGGTCCAGCAACTGCGGCCGCAGTTCGCCCTCTTCGGGGTTCATGGTGCCGACGAGCAGGAACCGCGCGGCGTGCCGTACCGAGACGCCCTCGCGCTCGACGTAGGAGGCGCCCATCGCGGCCGCGTCCAGCAGCAGGTCGACCAGGTGGTCGTGGAGGAGGTTGACCTCGTCGACGTAGAGGATCCCGCGGTGCGCGTCGGCGAGCAGGCCCGGCTCGAAGGCCTTCACGCCCTCCGACAGCGCCCGCTCGATGTCCAGCGCGCCCACCAGCCGGTCCTCGGAGGCGCCGACGGGCAGCTCGACCATGCGGGCGGGCCGTTCGGCCCCGGCGCCCGGCTCGTGCGGGCCATCCGGGCAGCCCGGGTCGGGGGCTGCCGGGTCGCAGGAGAAACGGCACCCGGGAACGACGGAGACCGCCGGCAGCAGCGCCGACAGCGCCCGCACCGCCGTCGACTTGGCGGTGCCCTTCTCGCCGCGCACCAGCACACCGCCGACCGCCGGCGAGACGGCGTTCAGCAGCAGCGCGAGCCGCAGGTCGTCCTGGCCGACGACGGCCGTGAACGGAAACGGGGTGGTCACTTGTCGTCGCCCTCCAGGTCGCCTTCGAGCTCCAGGTAGGTGGCGCGCAGCCGCTCCAGCGTCTCGGCGTCCGGCTCCGCCCACAGCCCGCGCTCCGCGGCCTCCAGCAGCCGCTCGGTGATGCCGCGCAGCGCCCACGGGTTGGACTTCTTCATGAAGTCCCGGTTCTCCGGGTCGAAGACGTACTCGGCGCTGAGCTTCTCGTACATCCAGTCGTCCACGACCCCGGCCGTGGCGTCGTACCCGAACAGGTAGTCGACGGTGGCCGCCATCTCGAAGGCGCCCTTGTAGCCGTG
Organism: Streptomyces sp. DT190; assembly: GCF_049846985.1. Taxonomy (NCBI): domain Bacteria; kingdom Bacillati; phylum Actinomycetota; class Actinomycetes; order Kitasatosporales; family Streptomycetaceae; genus Streptomyces; species Streptomyces sp. DT190. The sequence continues at coordinate 100,138 of NZ_JBNCNM010000020.1, forward strand.
CCGCCGCATGGCCGCCATCCAGCGCGGGTTGACCACCCGGGCCCGGAAGACACGGTGCGTCTCCTCGCCCAGGGTGCGCGTCTTCACCTGGTCCGGCGTGGCCGAGTCGCCGACGTACGCCTCGGGGCTCGTGCCCGTCAGATGGCGGACCATGGCGACCATGCCGCCGTGGTACTGGAAGTAGTCGTCGGCGTCGACCAGGTCGTGCTCGCGGGTGTCGACGTTCTTCGCGGCGACCGCGATCCGCCGGAACGCCGTCTCCATGTCCCCGCGCGCGGCCCGCCCGTCGAGCCCCCGCCCGTAGGCGTAACCGCCCCACACCGCGTACACCTCGGCGAGGTCCGCGTCGGAGCGCCAGTTGCGGGCGTCGATCAGCGGCAGCAGACCGGCCCCGTAGGCGCCCGGCTTGGAGCCGAAGATCCGGGCGGTGGCCCGGCGCCGGTCACCGTGCTCGGCGGTGTCCTCGTCGGCGTGCGCCCGGACGTAGTTGGACTCGGCCGGCTCGTCCAGCTCGGCCACCGTGCGCACGGCGTCGTCGATCAGCCCCACCACGTGCGGGAAGGCGTCCCGGAAGAACCCGGAGATGCGGACCGTGACGTCGATGCGCGGCCGGCCGAGCTCCGCGAGCGGAACCACCTCGAACCCGGTCACGCGCCGCGAGGCGTCGTCCCACACCGGCCGGCAGCCCAGCAGCGCCAGGATCTCGGCGATGTCGTCGCCCTGGGTGCGCATCGCCGAGGTGCCCCACACCGTCAGGCCGACGGACTCCGGGTACGCGCCGGTGTCCTGGAGGTAGCGCTGCACCAGCGAGTCCGCGAGCGACTGCCCGACTTCCCAGCTGAGCCGGGACGGGATCGCCTTGGGGTCGACGGAGTAGAAGTTGCGGCCCGTCGGCAGGACGTTGACCAGACCGCGCGTGGGCGAGCCGGAGGGGCCGGCCGGGACGTAACCGCCGTCCAGGGCGCGCAGGATGTGCCCGATCTCGTCGGTGGTCCGCTCCAGCCGGGGCACGACCTCGGTGCAGGCGAACTCCAGCACGGCGACCGCCTCGGGCAGTTCGCCGCCGAGGACCTCCCGCACCAGCGGCGCGCTCTCCTCGACCGCCCAGCCGCGCTCCTCCATGCCCTCCGCGATCCGCCGGCACAGCTGTTCCAGCAGGTCGATCGCGTCGGCGGCGCTGCGAGCCGGGCCGTCCACCAGCTCCGTCAGCTCGACGGGCACCTTCACCGCCGCGCCCGGCTCGGCCAGCAGTTCCTTCTCCACCAGCCCGAAGTGCTGAGCCAGCGACGCCCGCAGGCCCGGCAGCGCGTTGGCCTGCCCGCCCCACACCTGCGAGGCGCGCAGCACGGCCAGCACGAGGTTCACGCGCGGCTCGCCGACCGGCCCGCCGCCCAGGATGTGCAGGCCGTCGCGGATCTGCACGTCCTTGATCTCGCACAGATAGCCGTCGATGTGCATGACGAACTCGTCGAACGCCTCGTCGTCCGGCTGCTCGTCGACGTGCAGGTCGTGGTGGAGCTCGGCCGCCTTCACCAGCGTCCAGATCTGCGCCCGCACGGCCGGGGCCTTGGCCGGGTCCAGGTCGGAGACGAGCGCGTACTCGTCGAGGAGCTGCTCCAGCTTGGCCAGGTCGCCGTAGGTGTCGGCGCGCGCCATCGGCGGCACCAGGTGGTCGACGACCGTGGCGTGGCCGCGGCGCTTGGCCTGGGTGCCCTCGCCCGGGTCGTTGACGATGAACGGGTAGATCAGCGGCAGGTCGCCGAGGACCGCGTCCGGGGCGCAGCCGCCGCTGAGCCCGAGGCCCTTGCCCGGCAGCCACTCCATGGTGCCGTGCTTGCCCATGTGGACGATGGCGTCGGCGCCGAAGCCCCCCTCCGATGTCGCAGCCTCCAGCCAGCGGTAGGCCGCCATGTAGTGGTGCGACGGCGGCATGTCCGGGTCGTGGTAGATCGCGATCGGGTTCTCGCCGAAGCCGCGCGGCGGCTGGATCATCACCACGACGTTCCCGAACTGCAGGGACGCCAGCACGATGTCGTCCCCGTCGACGTAGAGGCTGCCCGGCGGCTCACCCCACGCCTCGGTCATGGCGTCCTTGAGCTCCGGGTCGAGCTTGTCGAACCAGGCCCGGTAGTCCGCCAGCGGCACCCGCGCGGGCGCGGCGGCCAGTTGCTCCTCGGTCAGCCACTCCACGTCGTGCCCGCCGGCGCTGATGAGCCGGTGGATCAGCTCGTCGCCCTCGTCCGGGTGGCCCTCGACGGCGTACCCGGCGTCCCGCAGCGCGTCCAGCACCCGCACCGCCGAGGCCGGGGTGTCCAGCCCGACCGCGTTGCCGACCCGCGAGTGCTTGGTCGGATAGGCGGTGAAGACCAGCGCGAGCTTCTTCTCCGCGTTGTCCTTGTGCTTCAGCCGGGCGTGCCGCACGGCGACACCGGCGACGCGCGCGGCCCGCTCCGGGTCGGCCACGTACACGGGCACGTCGTCCGGGCCCTGCTCCTTGAAGGAGAACGGCACGGTGATCAGCCGCCCGTCGAACTCCGGGATCGCCACCTGCATCGCGGCGTCCATGGGGGAGAGGGCGGCGTCCGACTCCTGCCAGGCCTGCCGCGAGGAGGTCAGGCACAGGCCCTGCAGCACGGGCACGTTCATCTCGGCCAGCGCGCCGATGTCCCAGGCCTCCTCGTCCCCGCCCGCCGAGGCCTGCGAGGCGTGCGTGCCGCCGGCCGCCAGGACGGTGGCGACCAGGGCGTCCGCCCGGCCCAGGATCTCGTACAGCCCCTCGTCGGCGCCGCGCAGCGAACCGCAGTACACGGGCAGGGCGTTGGCGCCGTGCGCCTCGATCGCGTCGCACAGGGTGTCCACGAAGGCGGTGTTGCCGCTCAGTTCGTGGGCCCGGTAGAAGAGCACGCCGACGGTGGGGCGGCCGGCGTGGTGCGCCCGCTCGCCGTGGACGCCGTACTCGGGCATCTTGCGCGGCGCGGCGAAGCCCTCACCGGTGAGCAGCACGGTGTCGGACAGGAACCGGGCCAGCTCGGTGAGGTTCTCCGGCCCGCCCTCCACGAGGTACTTCAGCGCCTCGGCGACGACCCCGGCGGGCACGGACGACTCGGCCATCAGCTCCGCGTCGGGCACCGCCTCGCCGCCCAGCAGCACGGTGGGGATCCCGGCGGCCCTCAGCGCGGCGAGCCCGTCCTCCCAGGCCCGCTTCCCGCCGAGCAGCCGCACGACGGCGAGGTCGGCACCGTCCAGCAGCGCCGGCAGCTCCTCGCGCACGTCCACGCGGGTCGGATTGCCGATCCGGTAGTCGGCACCGGAGGCGGCCCGGGCCGCCAGCAGGTCCGTGTCGGCGGTCGACAACAACAACACTGTGCTCATGCGGGTGCTCCCGGTGGAATGAAGGGCAGTCCTTGCGGCGCGCCGGACTCGATGAGCCGCCACAGCGCGTCCGTGTCCGCGTGCTGTTCGATCAGGTCGCCGAGCCGGTCGAGCTGCTCCTCGCGCAGCGCGGCGAACGAGGTGTCCGGAGCCGGCACGAAACGGCGGCCCGCGGCGGCCGCCACCTCGCGCAGGAACGCCCGCCGGAAGCCGTCCGACTCCAGCGAGCCGTGCCAGTGCGTGCCCCAGGTCTGGCCGACCCGGCAGCCGTCGAGGAAGGGTTCGCCGCCGGTGACGTCGGCGACCCCGTGGTGGATCTCGTAGCCCTCCACCCGCTCGCCGAGGGCCTCGCCCTCCGGCCGGGTGAGGGTCTTCTCGCGGGCGAACCGCACCCGCACGGGCAGGATCCCGAGCCCGTCGACCCGGCCCCGGCGGCTCTCGACGTCGTCCTCGATGTGCTCGCCGAGGATCTGGAAGCCGCCGCAGACCCCGAGCACGGGCCGCTGTTCGGCGGCCCTGCGGGCCAGGGCGTCGGCGAGCCCCCGCTCGTGCAGCCAGTCCAGCGCCCGGACCGTCCCCCGGGTGCCGGGCACGACGGCGAGGTCGGCGTCGGCCAGCTCCTCGGGCCGGTCCACGAACCGCACCACGACGCCCGGTTCGGCGGCCAGCGCGTCGACGTCCGTGAAGTTGGACATGAGGGGGACCGCGCACACGGCGACGCGCAGCACGTCCTGACCGACGGGCGGCGCGACGACGGACTCGCGCACCGCACCCCGCAGGGACACGCGCAGTCCGTCCTCCTCGTCGATCCCCAGCCCGTGCCGGAACGGCAGCACGCCGTACGTCTTCCGGCCCGTCAGCCCGTGCAGCATGTCCAGGCCCGGTTCCAGCAGGGAGACGTCCCCACGGAACTTGTTGACCAGGAACCCGGCGACGCACGCCTGGTCCTCGGGGGACAGCAGCGCCACCGTCCCGAAGAACGAGGCGAACACCCCGCCCCGGTCGATGTCGCCGACGACGAGCACCGGCAACCCGGCGTTGCGGGCGATGCCCATGTTGACGATGTCGGTCCGCCGCAGGTTGATCTCGGCGGGAGAACCGGCCCCCTCACAGATCACCGCGTCATACGTGCCCCGCAACTGCTCCAGGCAGTCCAGCACCGTCCCGAGCAGCTTCTGCTGCCGCCCGCCGTGGTAGCCGCGCGCGCTCAGCTCACCCACCGGCTTGCCCAGCAGCACGACCTGACTGCTCTGCTCGCCCCCGGGCTTGAGCAGCACGGGGTTCATCAGCGCGGTCGGCTCGACCCGGCAGGCCTGGGCCTGCATGGCCTGCGCCCGCCCGATCTCGGCGCCCTCCCGCGTCACGAAGGAGTTCAGGGACATGTTCTGCGCCTTGAAGGGCGCGACCTTGACGCCCTGGCGCACCAGCCACCGGCAGATCCCGGCCGTCACGACGCTCTTGCCCGCGTCGGAGGTGGTCCCGGCGACGAGAAGCCCACCGCTCATGCTCACTTCCCCCTCTTCAGCAACCGCGCTCCGGCGCACACGCCGAGCGCCAGCCAGGTGACGCGGCGCGAGAGCCGCACGGCCCGTTGGACGTCGCGCCGGGCGACGGCACGCCCCCCGGAGTTCAGCACGGGCCGGTGCTCCACCCGCCCGCCGTAGGAGAGCGTCCCGCCCAGGCGCACGCCGAGCGCCCCCGCGAACGCGGCCTCCACGGGCCCGGCGTTGGGACTCGGATGCCGCGCCGCGTCCGCCCGCCAGGCGCGCACGGCTCCGCGCGGGTCCGGTCCGGCCGGCACCGCGAGGACGGCGGTCAGCCGCGCCCCCGGCCACCCCGCGAGGTCGTCGAGACGCGCGGAGGCCCACCCGTAGCGCCGGTAGCGGGCGGACTTGTGCCCGACCATGGCGTCGAGGGTGTTGACGGCGCGGAACCCGAGCAGCCCCGGCACCCCGGCGACGGCCCCCCACACCAGCGCCCCCACGACCGCGTCGGAGGTGTTCTCGGCGACGGACTCGACCACGGCCCGGGCGATGCCGTCGGCGTCCAGGGCCTGCGGGTCGCGTCCGCACAGATGCGGCAACCGCGCCCGGGCCGCCTCGATGTCGCCCGCCTCCAGGGCACGCCCGACGGCCTCGGCCTCCCGGGCGAGCGAAGTGCCCCCGACGACCGCCCAGGTGGCGGCTCCGGTCAGGGCGACGGAGGCGACGGCGGAGCTTCGCACCGCACGCTCGGCGGCGGCTCCGAGGGCGACGGCTCCCGACACGCAGACGAGGGTGTGCAGCGCGCCCCACCCGCGGTGGTCCCGCCACAGCACCCGTTCCACGGCAGCCGCGGCCCGCCCGAACGCGGCGACCGGATGCCCCCGGCGGGGATCGCCGAGCAGCAGGTCACCGATCAGGCCGGCGGCGGCACCGTACGCGAAGACGCGACCGGCACCCATGGGGTCAGCCGCCCAACGGGGCAGGCAGGGGTGGGGTGCTGAACCTCGATCGGCAGCCGCGCATGGCGATACGTGTCCTCACTCAGGGTGTCCGCGCCCTGGTTCGACGTGACCGGCGGTGAGAGTTCCTGGCTCCCGGGGGATGGCTACCCCGGTGACAGTGGCGGGACCGCGCCGGACTCACACCGGCTTCCTCTCCTGCCGCCGTACTGGCCCCGGAAGTCCACCACGGCCGCGAACCGCCGTCAACTTGCCCTTGACCTGCGAGGGGAGAGTGTGGAGAACCCCACACCGGCCCCCTGGCGCACACGACGACCGGGCGGCACGGGACCGAGGTCCCGTGCCGCCCGGCGGACACGATGTGCGGTCGGGCCGTCAGGCCACGATCAGGTAGATGCCGTACCCGACGGCCGCGGCGCACGCCGCGAAGCACGCGTAGGCGCCCGTGACGGCGAGGCCCGCGGACCCGCCCTGGGCCACCGCGCGCTCGCGGCGCGACAGGCCGGTGATGCCGAGGGTGAACAGACCCACGAGGGCCACGGTGACCACGAGGCTCACCCCGAAGACGGAGCCGAGGGCCGCCCAGTCGATCTTCATCTCTGCTTCTTCCTTGTCGAGCGGTGGGCGGGGTCAGACCGTGGTGGTCGTGGAATGCGTCCGCTCGGCGGTCGCCTGGGCCGGGAACGGCGGTACGTCGCCCGCCGGCGGGGGCGTCACCGCGGCCATCGCCGTGGTCACCACGCCGGCCGGCTCCGCGTCGCCGGTGTCGTTGACGTTGGTGTGGTCGACGACCTCGCGGCGGGAGAGCTTCCAGATCGCCGCCGAGGAGGCGACGAGGAAGACGGCCACCACGGCGGTGCCCCAGCTCCCGAAGCCGGTGACGTACTCGGCGAGCGCGCCCACCAGGGCGGCCGCCGGCAGGGTCAGGCCCCAGGCGACGAACATCCGCGTCGCCGTGGACCAGCGCACGACACCGCCCTTGCGGCCGAGGCCCGCGCCCATCACGGCGCCGGAGACGGAGTGGGTTGTGGAGAGGGAGAAGCCGAGGTGCGAGGAGGCCAGGATGACCGTGGCCGCGCTGGTCTGGGCGGCGAAGCCCTGCTGCGGCTGGAGGTCGGTCAGGCCCTTGCCCATGGTGCGGATGATGCGCCAGCCGCCCAGGTAGGTGCCGAGCGCGATCGCGACGCCCGCGGAGAGGATGACCCACATGGGCGGGTCGGAGTCGGGGGCGACGGCGCCGCCGGCGACCAGGGCCAGGGTGATGACACCCATCGTCTTCTGCGCGTCGTTGGTGCCGTGTGCCAGGGAGACCAGGCCCGCCGAGGCGATCTGACCGGCCCGGTAGCCCTTCTCGGACGCCTTGCCGTCGGCCTTGCGGCCCAAGGAGTAGGTCAGGCGCGTGGCCAGCATCGCCGCGAGGCCCGCGACCAGCGGGGCGGCGATCGCCGGGATCAGCACCTTGGTCACCAGCACGTCGCCGTGCACCGCGCCGACGCCCGCCGAGGCGATCGTGGCGCCGATCAGGCCGCCCATCAGGGCGTGCGAGGAGCTGGACGGCAGGCCGACCAGCCACGTCAGCAGGTTCCACAGGATCGCGCCGACCAGGGCGGCGAAGATGACTTCGGGACGGATGCCGGCCTCGTCGACGAGGCCCTTGGAGATCGTGTTGGCGACTTCGACGGACAGGAAGGCGCCGACCAGGTTCAGGACCGCGGACATGGCGACCGCGACCTTCGGTCGCATGGCGCCCGTGGAAATGGTCGTGGCCATCGCGTTCGCGGTGTCGTGGAAACCGTTCGTGAAATCGAACGCGAGTGCGGTTACCACCACAATCGCGAGGATCAGCGAGAAGCTTTCCATTTACCCAGGCAATCGTTCGAGGTCATTGGCTGGACGAACGTAAGTAACCCGAGTGAACGGAAGATGAACTGGGAGGGGCGCATGGGTGTCCACAACGGGGGTTCGACGTTCCGCCCTGCCGTCAGGCTCCCCGCACCCCCGCGACCTAGGCTCCCGGCGCGCCCCTCTTCAGCCGATCGAGTGACCCGCCGAGGACGCTCCGTCACCGCCGCGCGGCACCGGAGCCGCCCGTCCGCACCGCAGCCGCATCGCATACGACCCGTACGCCGGTGCGCCGGACCGCCGCCTGGCAGGATCGCGGCATGGCTGAGCAGCGAGACGGCGAACGCGACACGCGGGGCGTCCGGGGCGGCGGACCGCAGGCGGGACAGGAGCGGCGCGGGAGCGCCCGCCCCGAGGAGGCACGTGCCTGGGAGGACCTCGTCGCGACCGCCCGCCGCACGGTCGCCGAGGGGCTCGTCGTCGGCACGTCCGGCAACGTCTCGGTTCGGGTCGGGGACACCGTCCTCGTCACGCCCTCCGGCGTCCCCTACGACCGCCTCACGCCCGGCGACGTGACCGGCGTCGGCCTCGACGGCCGACAGGTCCTCGGCACGCTCGTCCCCACCAGCGAGCTGCCCATGCACCTCGCCGTGTACCGCACGACCGACGCCCGTGCCGTCGTGCACACCCACGCCGTGCACGCCACGGCCGTGTCCACGCTCGTGACCGAGCTGCCGCTGATCCACTACATGGCCGCCGCGCTCGGCGGACCGGTCCGGGTCGCGCCCTACGCCACGTACGGCACCGACGAGTTGGCCGAGAACATGCTGCGCGCCCTCGCCGGCCGCTCCGGCTGCCTGCTGCAGAACCACGGCACCGTCACCCACGGCGCCACCCTCGACCAGGCCTACGACCGCACGGCGCAGCTGGAGTGGATGTGCCGCCTGTGGCTCACCGCCGCGTCGGTGCCGGGCCGCACCCCGAGCCTGCTGTCCGGGCAGCAGCTCGCGCAGGTGCAGGAGCGGCTGCGCGGCTACGGCCAGCGCCGCTGACCCCGCGCGGAGTCACCCCGCCGCCGCGCTCCACTGGTCGCCCGGGGACCGCGCCGGGACACTGGAGCCGTGCGCACTGCCAGAGCGACGGCCGCTGCCGTCACCGCCGTGCTGGGGGCCGGTGCCGCGGCGGTGGCCGCCGGCCGGCTCGCCAGCGACGCCGCGCTCAAGGCGCCCCCCGGCCGGCCCCTGCCGACCGAGCCCCGGCTCACCGTGCACGGCACGGCCGCCGGGCAGATCACCCTCACCCGGGACCTGGCCGCCCTGCGGCCCGGCCGCTACGGCCTGTCCGGCGACGGCTCCCACGCGATCGTCGGCCCCGTGCTGGCCGGCGCCCCGCACACCGCGGACACCGTCGTACGCCGCCTGGAGAGCGTCACGCACGGCACGCTGAAGCCCGGCGACAAGGCCTGGCTCACCCCGAACGTGCACGTCGGCGACCCCGGCTCCGCCCTCGGACTCGAACACGCCGACGTCGACGTACCCGGTGAACTCGGCGCCCTGCCCGCGTGGTTCGTCCCCGGCGCCCGGGACACCTGGGTGATCGCCGTGCACGGCCTGGGCGCCACCCGCGAGCTCGCGCTCAACGTCCTGGGCTTCCTGCACCGCAGCCGCTTCCCGGTGCTCGCCCTCGCCTACCGCGGCGACCTCGGCGCCCCGCGCCCGCCCGACGGCCTGAACCACCTCGGCGAGACCGAGTGGCGCGACCTGGACGCCGCGATCCGCTACGCCGTGCGCTACGGGGCCCGGCAGGTCGTCCTGCACGGCTGGTCCACCGGCGCCACCATGGCCCTGCGCGCCGCCGAGCGCTCCGGACTGCGCGAGCGTGTCTCCGGACTGGTCCTGGACTCCCCGGTGCTCAGCTGGGAGACCACCCTGCGCGCCCTGGCCGCGGCCCGGCGCACCCCGGGCGCGCTGCTGCCCCTCGCCGTGCGCGCCGCCCAGGGCCGCACCGGCCTGTCCGGCGACCGCCGCACGGCCCCCGTCGCCTCCGACGGCCTCCGCGTGCCGGCCCTGCTCTTCCACGGCCCCGGCGACACGGTCGCCCCCTGGCGGCTCTCCCGGCGGCTCGCCGACGCCCGCCCCGACATGGTCTCCCTGCACACCGTCGGCAACGCCCCGCACGGCGCCATGTGGAACGCCGACCCCCAAGGCTACGAAGAGGCCCTGAGGCGCTTCCTCACCCCGCTCATGTGACCCGGCCTCCCGCCGCCCACCGCGCCACGGCCGGACGCACCCCCGGTTCACGCCCCCTTCGCCCCCTCGCAACCACGTCCCGGCCCCGCCCTTCACCGACCGGTCGCGAGGATTCCGTTTAGCGCCGTACCACTGGCCGGTTCCCGGCCCTCGACCGTTCCCGGGAACCGGTGCCTTGGCCTTCCCCGTCGCCCGCCGTGACATTCCGTTTGGGTTTTCGGACCGTCAACCGGAAGACTGCCCCCGTGACGTCCCGTATCCCGCGCGACTCCAGGCTCCGACTCGTCCGCCCGCGACCCCTGGCCGCCGCCCCCCGAGCGATGAACCAGCAGCGCTCGCGCCGACCCGCCCCGCGCCCCCCGGAGGGCACCCCGGCACCGGCGGAGCTGGCCAGAATGGCACGCTCAGGTCTGGCCGACGCGGCCCGCGTCGCCCGCTGGGCCGACGCCGCCCTCGGCCCCGGAGGGGACAGCGCCACCGCCGACGGCAAGGCCACCCTCTCCGAGGCGACCGCCGAACGGGCGGCTCGCGATCTCGGCCTGACCCCGGCTCAGGTCAGAGCCGACTGGGACACCGCCCGGCTCGCCGGCCTCATCGAGGTGCACGGCGACAGCGCCCGCCCCGGCTGGCGGCTGCGCGCCTGGAACCGCGACGACAGCGCCGTCCTGCGCGGCTGGGTCGCCCTCTTCGACGCCTGGTCGCTGGCCAGCCCGGAACCCCAGGAGCACGAGCCCGCGGCCGTCGCCGAGGTCGTCTCGGCCATGCCGCAGGTGCTCTCCTTCCTCCAGCTGTCCGCCGGTCCCGTCCCGGTCGAGCAGCTCCTCGACCTGCTGGAGCAGCGCGTCACCGAACTGCGCACCGAGCGCTGCGAGATCCCCTACGGCCCCCAGCCCGAGCCCGTGGCCGAGCCGGCACCCACCGACGCCCCGCTCGCGCCCCTGCTCGACTGGGCCCTGCGCGCCCTGGCCTCCGTCGGCGCCCTCACCTACGGCGACGGCCAGGCCACGCTCACCCCGCTCGGCAGTTGGGCCGTCTGGGTCAAGCTGGAGCAGATCTGCGTCGCCGCGCAGAGCCCCGCGGGGAACATCGAGCAGGGCGCCGAGGACATGCTCCGCGGCTGCGCCCAGCTGCGCCCGAACGCGGCCCGCGCCGAGTACCGCGCCTGGCTCGCCGCCCGCACCGTCGGCAGCGCCGTCACCGAGCTCCTCGACGCCGCCCGCGGCGAGGACGCCCTGCTGCGCGGCCTCGCCTTCGAGGCGCTGCGCGTGGTCGGCGCCCCCGCCGAGCCGGACGTCCGCGCCGTGCTCGACGAGCCCACGCTGAGGCCGTACGCGCTGCTGTGGCTGGCCGAGCACGACGGCGCCGACCCGGAGGACGCCCACGAGGTCCTCACCCGGCAGGAGGCGACGTGGCTGTGGGTGGACACCGCCGCCGCCGTCGCCGACCACGGGGAGGCCCCGCTGCTGGTGCGGCACCTGGAGTCCGCCGTGCAGCCGACCGTGCCGATGCTGCTGGACGAGGTACGGGCCGTGGGGCATCCGCGCACCGTGCAGGTGCTGGTCGCGCTCGCCGCCGCCCACCCCGACCCGGCCCTGGCCAAGGCCGTGCGCCGGGCCGCCTTCCAGGTGCACACGGGCGGCAGCTAGCCGCCCGTCTCGGGCGCGTACGTGCCGAAGCTCCACACATTGCCCTCGACGTCCCGGGCCATGTAGTCCCGGGAGCCGTAGTCCTGGTCCGTCGGGGGCATCAGGATCTCCACGCCGTGCTCCACGGCGCGGCGGTGGTGCGCGTCGACGTCGTCCACCACCACGTACACCCCCGTGGTGCCGGCGCCCTTCATGGCCCGGTCGAAGACGCTGCCGGTGCCGCGGGTGCCGATCATCACCGCGCCGTTGCCCTGCACCAGCTCGGCGTGCAGCACCGAGCCGTCCTCGCCCTCGTACACCGACAGCTCCGTGAAGCCGAGGGCCTCCGTGAGCTGGCGGATCGCCGCCTTCGCGTCCCCGTAGAGCAGCGTCGGGTAGATGCTGGGGCGCCCGCCGGACGTGCCTGCCATACCGATCACTCCCTCGTGCCCGGTCGTCGCAGGTCTCGACGATCCGGATGCCTCGTCCAGTCTGGCAGCGGGCACCGGCGACGACCCGTCGAGACGAACCGAACACCCGCACACAGAAAAAGTGCTTGCACGGCCCCGTTAGAATGTCCCCCATGGCCATTCTCCTCGCGCATTAGACGGCGGGAACGTCCTCAGCCGCCCTTCCCGCCCCCGCATCCGCCCTGGAGTCTGTCCGTGATCTCCGCCTCCGGTATCGAGCTGCGCGCCGGTGCCCGCGTCCTCATCGAAAACGCCTCCTTCCGCGTCGCCAAGGGCGACCGCATCGGCCTGGTCGGCCGCAACGGCGCGGGCAAGACCACCCTCACCAAGTGCCTGGCCGGCGAGGGCATGCCCGCCGGCGGCACCATCACCCGATCCGGCGAGGTCGGCTACCTCCCGCAGGACCCGCGCACCGGGGACCTCGACATCCTGGCGCGCGACCGCATCCTCTCCGCCCGCGGCCTGGACGTCCTGATCCGCAAGATGCGCGAGAACGAGCAGCGCATCGCCAACGGGCAGGGAGCCACCCGCGAGAAGGCGCTCAAGCAGTACGAGCGCCAGGAGACGGAGTTCCTCACCAAGGGCGGGTACGCCGCCGAGGCCGAGGCCGCCACCATCGCCGCCGCGCTCAACCTGCCCGACCGCGTGCTCGGCCAGCCCCTGCACACCCTCTCCGGCGGTCAGCGGCGCCGTATCGAGCTGGCCCGGATCCTGTTCTCCGACGCGGACACGCTGCTGCTCGACGAGCCGACCAACCACCTCGACGCCGACTCGATCGTCTGGCTGCGCGACTACCTCAAGACCTACCGCGGCGGCTTCATCGTGATCTCCCACGACGTCGACCTGGTCGAGACGGTCGTGAACAAGGTGTTCTACCTGGACGCCAACCGCGCCCAGATCGACGTCTACAACATGGGCTGGAAGCTCTACCAGCAGCAGCGCGAGGCCGACGAGAAGCGCCGCAGGCGCGAGCGCGCCAACGCCGAGAAGAAGGCCGCCGCGCTGCACTCGCAGGCCGACAAGATGCGCGCCAAGGCCACCAAGACCGTCGCCGCGCAGAACATGGCCCGCCGTGCCGACAAGCTGCTCTCCGGCCTGGAGGCGGTCCGTCAGTCCGACAAGGTCGCCAAGCTCCGCTTCCCCGAGCCCGCGCCGTGCGGCAAGACCCCGCTGATGGCCGAGGGCCTGTCGAAGTCGTACGGCTCGCTGGAGATCTTCACCGACGTCGACCTGGCCATCGACAAGGGCAGCCGCGTCGTCATCCTCGGCCTCAACGGCGCCGGCAAGACCACCCTGCTGCGGCTGCTGGGCGGCGTGGAGCAGCCCGACACCGGCATGGTCGTCCCCGGCCACGGCCTCAAGCTGGGCTACTACGCCCAGGAGCACGAGACCCTCGACCCGGACCGCACGGTCCTGGAGAACATGCGCTCCGCCGCGCCCGACATGGACCTCGTCGAGGTCCGCAAGGTGCTCGGCTCGTTCCTGTTCTCCGGCGACGACGTCGACAAGCCGGCCGGGGTCCTCTCCGGCGGCGAGAAGACGCGTCTGGCCCTCGCCACCCTCGTGGTGTCCTCGGCGAACGTGCTGCTGCTGGACGAGCCGACCAACAACCTCGACCCGGCCAGCCGCGAGGAGATCCTCGGCGCGCTGCGCACCTACAAGGGCGCCGTCGTCCTGGTCACGCACGACGAGGGCGCGGTCGAGGCGCTCCAGCCGGAGCGCATCATCCTGCTGCCGGACGGCGTCGAGGACCTGTGGGGCGCGGACTACGCGGATCTCGTCGCGCTGGCGTGAGCGTCAGCACCACTTGATCGAATACGTGATCAACAGCGTATGGATCATTCGGCCCATCGGTGATCCATCATCTGTGTGAGATCTCCTCGTACCGAGGTGTGTCCTACATCGATTTCGCGGCCGAGCCCCTGATCCTTCCGGGCTCGGCCGCGACGTCTTTCTGACCTGGCATTTCCCGGGGCGCTACAGCGGGCCGCCGGCGCGGCGTTCTTCGGAATCATCAATTCCGCTTGTGGGGATGTGCTCCCGTCGTCACAACCTTGTCTCACGGACCTTGCCGAATGGGTGGCCATCAGGGCCCGGAGGGGTGATCATGAGGAGACCAGAGCGCACTTCCCATGAGGAGGCACGGGTGGCCGAGACTCTGAAGAAGGGCAGCCGGGTGACCGGCGCCGCGCGCGACAAGCTCGCGGCAGACCTGAAGAAGAAGTACGACGCCGGTGCGAGCATCCGGGCGTTGGCCGAGGAGACCGGCCGCTCGTATGGCTTTGTGCACCGCATGCTCAGTGAGTCGGGCGTCACGCTGCGAGGGCGTGGCGGGGCGACCCGGGGCAAGAAGGCCACGGCCTGACCCCGGGTGGCCCCTCGGCTTCGATGGTGGCCACCCGGTCGTTCGCCTGATCGACCGGGTGGTTACTGTGCAGTCACTTAGCTGTGTCGTGCTCCGGTGCACCAGCCGGCGTACGGCATGGAAGACGACCGCACGCATCGGAGGCGTCCCATGGCTTCGCCCGACAAGGACCTCGTTCCCGTACTCGACAAGGACGGCGTACGGCTCACCGTCGACGACGCGATCGCCACGGTGACGCTGACCAACCCGGCCAAGCGCAACGCGCAGAGCCCCGCTCTGTGGCGGGCGCTGACCGAGGCCGGGCGGCAGCTGCCGGGCTCCGTCCGTGTCGTGGTGCTGCGGGCCGAGGGCAAGTCCTTCTCGGCCGGACTCGACCGGCAGGCGTTCACGCCCGAGGGCTTCGACGGGGAACCGTCGTTCATCGACCTCGCGCGCGGCGGCGACGCCGAGTTGGACGCGACCATCGCCGGATACCAGGAGGCGTTCACCTGGTGGCGGCGCAGCGACATCGTCTCCGTCGCCGCCGTCCAGGGGCATGCCATCGGGGCGGGATTCCAGCTCGCCCTCGCCTGCGACCTGCGCGTCGTCGCCGACGACGTGCAGTTCGCCATGCGTGAGACCAGCCTCGGACTCGTGCCCGACCTGACGGGCACGCATCCCCTGGTCGGACTCGTCGGATACGCCCGCGCGCTGGAGATCTGCGTGACCGGGCGCTTCGTCACGGCCGAGGAGGCCGTGCACACCGGGCTCGCCAACGTGGCCGTGCCCGCCGATCAGCTCGACGACACGGTGCGCGACCTCACCGCGGCCGTCCTCGCGGCGCCCCGCGACGCCGTCATCGAGACCAAGGCCCTGCTGCGCGGTGCCCAGGACCGCACCTACGAGGAGCAGCGGCGCGCGGAGCGCCAGTCCCAGGCCCGCAGGCTGCGGGACCTCGCCGGCGTCGGCGACTGAGACCGCCGCCCCGGCCGGGAGCGCGCTCAGCCGAGCGCGCTCACCACGACCGCCACCGTGGGGTGGTCCGGCAGGGCCGCCCCGACCGCCGCGCGGACCGCGCGGGCCACGTCACCGGCCCGGTGGCCGGTCGACACCGCCACCTCCAGCCGGACGTGGCGGTGTGTCAGCGCGGCCTCGGCGGGCACCTCCTCGATGTGCACCGGATGGCCCAGCGCCCCGGTCAGCCGGAGCACGCCCGGCACCTCAAGCGCGGCGGCGGCCACGCGGCCCTCGTCGCCGTCCGCCACCCGCTCCGCCCGCGGCAGTTCGGCGGGCGCCGCCTCGGCCGCCGCTGCCGCGTCCTTCTCCAGCAGGCCCGTCACCTTCAGGTCCACCTCGGTCACCGCCAGGCCGACCTGCCGCGTCGCCGCGCTCGCCAGCGCCTCCCGCAGCAGCGCCGCCGTCGCCGGCAGCGGCTGCGCGGCCGTGGCCGCGAACTGCGCCGTCACCCGCAGCGGCCCCGGCGGCAGGGCGCTCGGGGGCGCCGGCACGGCCGGCTCGCGCGTGTCCGCGGCGTCCGCCGGCGCGATCCGCAGCGCGTCCAGGCGCACCCCCGGAGTCTCCCGCGCCGCGCGCCTCAGCACCGCCTCCACCGCCCGCTCGGTGATCCAGGCGCCGTCCCGCGCCTCACCCAGCGGCAGAAGCCTGCCCAGACCCAGCTGATGTCTCACTGCTTGCGTCCATCGGTCGGCCGTCATTCCTCCAGCCTGCCGCATCAGAGGCGCGCTTCCGCGTAACCGTGCTTACCGTGGTCGCAGGACGACGACCGAAAGGGACGTGCGGCGATGACTGACATGACCGAGAACCGGGGCGGGGAGAGCGAGACGGCGGCGACGCGCAGAAGCCCCCTGGCCAAGCGCGGCGGCGGGGGAGACCCGGGCTCCCGGGGCCGGACGACCATCGCGGACGGCGTCGTGGAGAAGATCGCCGGGCTGGCCGCACGGGACGTGGACGGCGTGCACGCCATGGGCAGCGGGCTGTCCCGCACCTTCGGAGCCGTACGCGACCGGGTGCCCGGCGGGCAGAAGTCCGGGGTGACCCGCGGGGTGAAGGCCGAGGTGGGCGAGGTGCAGGCCGCCCTCGACCTGGAGATCGTCGTCGTGTACGGCGTGTCGATCGCGGACGTGGCCCGGGACGTGCGGGAGAACGTCATCACGGCCGTCGAGCGGATGACTGGGCTCGAGGTCGTCGAGGTCAACATCGCGGTGAGCGACGTGAAACTGCCGGACGAGGAGGAAGAGGAACCGGAGCGCCGGATCCAGTGAGGCACGGGCCAGGGCACGGCACAGCGGATGAGGAGCTGAGGAGCGCATGAGCATGGGCGTGGCCGGGATGATCGCCGGCATGGCGCTGGCCTTCGCCGGATACTTCGGCGGGTTCGGGGCGTTTCTGCTGGTGGCGGCGCTGGGCGCCGTAGGCTTCGGCGTCGGCCGGTTCCTCGAGGGGGACATGGACTTCGGCGACTTCTTCCGCAGCCGTCGTGACGAACGGCGGCGGTGACGCCCGTGAGCACGCGGGCCGGTGAGCTCGACACAGCACGGGGCGTCGTCGCGCCGGGCGAGCGGGGTGCGACCAGCATCGCCGACCGGGTCGTGGCGAAGATCGCCTCGCAGGCGGCCCGCGAGGCCGTCGGGACGCTGCCGCCCGACGTCGACCGGCCGTCGGCGAGCGTCACCGTCCACCACGACGTCGTCCACGTCCGTGTGCACGTGGAACTCGACTACCCCTGCGACATCGGCGACCGCTGCAGCCGCGTGCGCCGCCGGGTCGTCGAGCGGGTGGGCACTCTGGTGGGCATGCAGGTGCCGGAGGTCGTGGTCCAGGTCGAAGGGCTGCATCTGCCGGGGACGCCCGGCGCCGGACAGCGGAGGACGCGATGAGCGAACCCGGGGGCACGGAACCCGAGGGCACCACACAGCGCCTGCCCGTCCTGCAGAAGCCGGAGCCCGACGAGGCTGCCGGAGCCGGCCGGCCCGCGCCGCCGGCCGAAGGAGAGGGCGGCGGCCGCACGGGCCGCTTCTGGTCGGCGCGCCGCATCCCCGCGGGCATCGTCGCGCTGCTGCTCCTGGGCCTGGCGGGACTGTTCCTCTACGACATCGTCTCGGTGCGCGTCGGCCGGCCCGGCATGGGCTGGCGCCGGGACCTGGCCCGGGAGCTCGCCGAACGGCCCCTGGACGACACCTGGGTGCTGGTCGGCGCCGGGGTCGCCGCGGCGCTCGGCCTCTGGCTGCTCCTGCTGGCCCTCACCCCCGGTCTGCGGCACGTGCTGCCGATGCGCCGCACGCACGCCGGGGTCCGCGCGGGGCTCGACCGGGACGCCGCCGCGAGCGCGCTGCGCGACCGGGCCATGGAGGTGGCCGGTGTGCAGTCGGCACGGGTCAAGGTGCGCCGGCGCCGGGCGAAGGTCCGCGCCGTGTCGCACTTCCGGGAAGTGGACGAGGTGCGCACCGACTTGGACGCCGTGCTCGCCGACGCGGTGCACGGCCTGGGACTGTCCCGGCCGCCCTCGCTGTCGGTGCGGGTGCGGCGCCCGGGCCGGAAGGGGTGACGGGGATGCTCAGAGGAGTCAACCGCGTGGTGCTCGGCGTCGTGGGCCTGGTGCTGCTGGTGCTGGGCGGCTCGGTCCTGGCCGCCGGCCTCGGCGTGTCGCTGCCGTCCTGGTGGATCCACGACAGCGAGCGCGACGTGCTGCTCAGCGACGCCGAGCGCACCCGCTGGCGGGACTCCGGCTGGTGGTGGCCGGTCGTCATCGCCGCCCTCGCGGTCCTGCTGCTGCTCGCCCTGTGGTGGCTGGTCGCGGTCCTGCGCAGGCGCCGCCTCGCCGAGGTCCTGGTCGACACCGGCGACGGCGAGGGCGCGCTGCTGCGCGGCCGGGCCCTGGAGCAGGTCCTCACCGAGGAGGCGGCGCGGATCGACGGCGTCGACCGGTCCCGGGCCCATCTCCGGGGCCGCCGCACCGCCCCGGAGGCCCACGTGCGCCTCGCCCTGGAGCCGCACGTGGCCCCGGGTACCGCCCTGGACGAGTTCACGACCGGTGCCCTGACCCACGCCAGGACCTCGGCCGGGCTGGCCTCGCTCCCGGCGGAGGTGCGCCTGCGCGGGGTCAAGCACGGCGCCGAACGGGTCAGTTGAGCGGGGCGCTCAGAAGCCGTGCCGCGCCCCGCCGTCCACCGGCACCATGACCCCGGTCAGATAGGACGCGGCCGGCGACAGCAGGAACGCGGCCACCCGTCCGAACTCCTCGGGCGCCCCGTACCGCCGCAGCGGGATCCGCGACTCGGAAGCGGCCCGGGTGGCCCCCGGGTCGGCCGACAGCGAGTCCAGCTCGCGCACCCGGTCGGTGTCGATCCGCCCGGGCAGCACCCCGACCACCCGGACGCCGCGCGGCCCGAGCTCGGCGGAGAGCGACTTGGCGAACCCGGCCAGGCCGGGCCGCAGCCCGTTGGAGATGGTCAGGCCGGGGATCGGCTCGTACACCGAGCCGGACAGCACAAACCCGATGACGCCCCCGGCGTCCAGCTCGGCCGCCGCGGCGCGCGCCAGCCGCACCGCGCCGAGGAACACCGCCTCGAACGCCGTCTGCCACTGCTCGTCGGTGTTGTCGGCGACGAACCCGGCCGGCGGTCCGCCCACGCTGACGAGGACACCGTCGAAGCGCCCGAAGTGCTCCCGGGCGGCGCCGATCAGCCGGGCCGCCGCGTCCGGGTCCGCGTTGTCGACGGCCACCCCGACCGCGTTCGGGCCCAGCGCGGCGGCCGCCTCGGCGACACCCTCCTCGTCCCGCCCCGAGACGACCACCTTCGCCCCGTCCGCGACCAGCTCGCGCGCGGAGGCGTTGCCGAGGCCCCGCGTGGCCCCGGTCACGACGTACACCCGGTCCTTCAGTCCAAGATCCATGGCCCTATCCTGCCCCGTCCTCGCCGAACAGGGCGAGGGCGGTGTTCACCAGGCCGATGTGGCTGAACGCCTGCGGGAAGTTGCCGAGCTGCCGGCCGGCCACCGGGTCGTACTCCTCGGACAGCAGGCCGACGTCGTTCGCCAGCCCCACCAGCCGTTCGAACAGCTCGCGGGCCTCCTTCGCGCGGCCCGTCATGTACAGGGCGTCCGCGAGCCAGAACGAGCACACCAGGAAGGTGCCCTCGCTGCCGGGCAGCCCGTCGACGTCCGGGACCTCCGACGGGGTGGTGCTGTAGCGCCGCAGCAGGCCGCCGTGGTCCAGTTCCGCGCGGACCGCGTCGATCGTGCCGACCACCCGGGGGTCGTCCGGGGGCAGGAAGCCGACGCGCGGGATGAGCAGCAGCGCGGCGTCCAGCTCCCGCGAGCCGTAGGACTGCGTGAAGGTGTTGCGCTCGGCGTCGTAGCCCTTCTCGCACACCTCGCGGTGCACCTCGTCGCGCAGCGCGCGCCAGGCGTCCAGGTCGCCGTGCAGCTCCGGGTGGTGCTCCAGGGTGCGCACGGCGCGGTCGGCCGCCACCCACACCATCACCTTGGAGTGCACGAACTGGCGCCGGCCGCCGCGCACCTCCCACAGCCCCTCGTCGGGCTGCTGCCAGTTGGTCCGCAGGAAGTCCATCAGGGCCGTCTGCAGTGCCCACACGTCCGGCTGCGGCGACAGGCCCGACTCGCGGGCCAGCGACAGGGAGTCCATGACCTCGCCGTAGACGTCCAGCTGGAGCTGGTTGACGGCGTCGTTGCCGATGCGGACGGGCGTGGACTCGTCGAAGCCGGCCAGCCAGGGCAGCTCGAACTCGGGCAGCCGCCGCTCGCCGGCCAGGCCGTACATGATCTGCAGGTCGGCGGGGTCGCCCGCGACCGCCCGCAGCAGCCAGTTCCGCCAGGCCTCGGCCTCCTCCTGGTAGCCCGCGGCGAGCAGCGCGCCCAGGGTGAGGGTGGAGTCGCGCAGCCAGCAGTAGCGGTAGTCCCAGTTGCGCACGCCGCCCGGCTCCTCGGGCAGCGAGGTGGTGGCGGCGGCGACGATGCCGCCGGTCGGCGCGTAGGTGAGGGCCTTGAGGGTGATCAGGGAGCGGACGACCTCGTCCCGGTACGGCCCGTCGTAACGGCAGCGCGCCGCCCAGGCCTGCCAGTCCTCCACGCTGTGCCGCAGCGACTCGTAGGGGTCGACGAGCGGCGGGCGCGGCTCGTGGGAGGGGTGCCAGGTCAGGACGAACGCGACCTTCTCCCCCTTCTTCACCGTGAACTCCGCGTGCGTGCCGAAGTCCTCGCCCCAGCTGTTCACTTCCGGCTCGCTGCGCAGCCAGGTGGAGTCCGGCCCGGCGACGGCGACCCGGTGGCCGTCGGAGCGGCGCATCCACGGGACGATCGAGCCGTAGTCGAAACGCAGCTTGAGGACGCTGTGCAGCGTCACCTCGCCGTCCAGGCCCTCGACGATGCGGACCAGGTCGGGCGCCTCGTCGCGCTGGGGCATCAGGTCGGTGACCCGCACCGCCCCCTGCCCGGTCTCCCACTCGGTGTCCAGGACGAGGGTGTCGCGGCGGTAGGCGCGCCGGGTGCACCGGTCCGCTCCCACGGGGGCGATGCGCCAGTAGCCGTTGTCCTCGTCACCGAGCAGCTTGGCGAAGCAGGCAGCGGAGTCGAAGCGGGGCAGGCACAGCCAGTCCACCGATCCGTCCGTGCCGACCAGGGCCGCGGTCTGTTCGTCGCCGATGATCGCGTAGTCCTCGATGGTGGGGTGCACGCAGTGCGGGTTCCCGGCAAGTCGGCCCCGCAATCAGGGCGGGGGCCGGGGGAGTGACATTCCGTCGGCGGCCCCGGCCGGGCCGCCTACGGCCGGGTCAGACCGCCGCCGGTTCCGCCTCGTCGGCGTCCTGCTTCGCGGCCGCCGCCTGGGCGCGCTCGCGGGCCTCGCGGCGGGCCAGGATCACCCAGCCGACCGGGACGGCCGCCGAGAACAGCCACCACTGGACGGCGTACGCGTAGTTCAGCGCCGCGTCCTCCTTGCCGGGATTGCCCAGCAGCTGCGGGGTGTCGCCCGTGGGCTCGGGCGCCGTCAGGGCGATGTAGCCGCCCAGCACCCGGGCGTCCAGGCGGCGGGCCTGCTGCTCGCTGTTGATCAGCATGATCTGCCGGTCCGGCAGGTCGCTCAGGTTCTTGATGCCGCTCGCCGCGGTCGTCTCGCTGGGCATCAGCCGCCCGCGGACGGTGATCTCGCCGGCGGGCGGCGCGGGGACCTTCGGGAACGTGGTCTGGGTCGGGCCGGAGGGCACCCAGCCCCGGTTGACCAGCAGCACCTTGCCGTCCTTCAGGACGAACGGGGTCAGCACGTGGTAGCCGACCTCGTCGTCGGAGTTGGTGCGGCGGCGGACGACCACCTCGTCACCCGCGTCGAAGCGGCCCGTCGCGGTCACGGTCCGGTACCGCTCCCGGCTGGTCACGGTGTCGCCGGGCGCGGTCAGCCGCTCCACGGGCACGGGGTCGGCGGCCAGCGCGTCGGTGACCAGCTGGTTCCGGGCGGTGCGCTCCTCGTAGCGGTGCATCTGCCAGATGCCCAGTCTGATCATCGTGGGGATGAGGAGCAGGGCGATCAGCGAGAGGATCACCCACTGCCGGGACATCAGGAAGCGGTACACCCCACGACCGTACAACTCGGTCGTGGGGTGCATTCAGGCGGGTACGGGTTCAGACCTTGTCGACAATTCCCACCTTTCCCTCCGCGCGGGCGCAGTGGGCGCCGCAGTACCAGTGCCCCTCGACCTCCACGCCCTGCCCGATGATCTGCACCCGGCAGTGCTCGCACAGGGGAGCCATGCGGTGGATCGCGCAGGCGAAGCAGTCGAAGACGTGCACCGCGCCCTGCGCGTGCACCTCGAAGGTCATTCCGTACTGATTGCCACAAACCTCACAGGTCGCCATGGGCCACAGGGTGGGCCGTGGCCCGGGGCCGGGCCAGCGGCCGCCGGGCGAGTCGCCCGGCAATCACCCGTCCGTACGGTCGCCCCGCGCTCAGCCCTCGGACGCCGGCTCCACATCCGCGAGGAGCTGGCCGAAGGCCGCCTCGTCCACGACCGGCGTGCCGAACTGGCGGGCCTTGACCACCTTGGAGGTGCCCGAGTCCGGGTCGTTCGTGACGAGCAGGCTCGTCAGCCGGGACAGGCTCGTGGCCACGTGCAGCCCGGCCTCGGTCGCGCGGTCCTCCAGCAGCTCCCGCTCGGTCGAGGTGTCACCCGAGAAGGCGATCCGCATGCCCTGCTTCAGTCGCCCGCCCGGCTCGTAGCGCCCGGGGTTGGGGTAGGGACAGGCGGGGCGCTTGCGCGAGGGGCGCCAACTGGTCGGCCGGTAGCCGCCGTAGCCGGCCTGCTGCCCGATGCGGGGCGTGGCGGGGCGGTCCGACCACTCCGTCAGCGGCCGGCACTCGTGCAGCGGCAGCCGTACGTTGTTCGCGGCGGCGGCCCGCAGGCTGGGGCGGAACGCCTCCGCCAGTACGCGCGCGTCGTCCAGCGCGTGGTGCGCCCGCTGCTGCACGACGCCGAAGTGCGCGGCGAGGGACTCCAGCTTGTGGTTGGGCAGTGGCAGCCCCAGCTCCTTGGAGAGCGCGATGGTGCACAGCCGCTGCCGTACCGGCGCCTCGCGCCGGGCGCGCGCGTACTCCCGGGCGATCATCTGCCAGTCGAAGACCGCGTTGTGCGCGACCAGGACCCGCCCGGACAGCCGGGCCGCGAACTCCTCGGCGATGTCCTGGAACAGGGGAGCGCCCTCCAGCGCCTCGCTCGTCAGTCCGTGGATCCACACCGGGCCCGGGTCGCGCTCGGGGTTGACCGTCGTGTACCAGTGGTCCTCGACCTCGCCGCGCGCGTCCAGCCGGTAGACGGCCGCGGAGATGATGCGGTCGTCCCGGGCCAGGCCCGTGGTCTCCACGTCAACGACCGCGTATCCCTGGGGATACGCGGCCGGCCACGCCGTGGCGGAGAACGCTGCGGTCGTCAGGTCTTCGAGCATGGTTCCTGAGGATACGGGCCCCGACTGACACCGCCGTCCGCCAGGTGCGCTCGCGCGGTCTTTCCGATGCCCCCTCAGGTGGGTTGTCCGGTCTGTCCGTTCGCGGGGCGTACGTCTGCTCGATCGGGGTCGGTTTGGCGGAGATCGCCAAGAAGCAAGCGCGTACCGTCGGTAATACTTGTCGGTAACAACGTCTGGTGGGGCCGGGACAGCGGTCCTACGGTGCTTGCATGCCGAACCTGCCCGATGTCGTGCTGTGGTCGATACCCGCCTTCGTGCTGCTCACCGTGGTCGAGATGGTGAGCTACCGCCTCCACCCCGACGAGGACGCCGCGGGGTACGAGGCGAGGGACGCCGCGACGAGCGTCGGCATGGGGCTCGGCAGCCTCGCCTTCGACTTCCTGTGGAAGATCCCGATCCTCGCCGTCTACACGGCCCTGTACGAACTCACGCCGCTGCGCGTGCCCGTGCTGTGGTGGACCATCCCGCTGATGCTGCTCGGGCAGGACTTCTTCTACTACTGGTCCCACCGCGGCCACCACGTCATCCGCATCCTGTGGGCCTGTCACGTGGTCCACCACTCCAGCCGGAAGTTCAACCTCACCACCGCGCTGCGCCAGCCCTGGACGTCCCTGACGGTGTGGCCGTTCTACGTGCCGCTCGTCCTCCTCGGCGTGCACCCGGCCGCCCTCGCGTTCTGCTCCTCGGCCAACCTCGTCTACCAGTTCTGGATCCACACCGAGCGGATCGACCGGATGCCCCGCTGGTTCGAGTTCGTCTTCAACACGCCCTCGCACCACCGCGTGCACCACGCCTCCCAGGGCGGTTACCTGGACCGCAACTTCGGCGGCATCCTCATCGTCTGGGACCGGCTGTTCGGCTCGTTCGTCGCGGAGACCGAGCGGCCCCGCTACGGGCTGACCAAGAACATCGACACGTACAACCTGCTGAAGGTGGCCACCCACGAGTACGTGGCGATCGCCAGGGACCTGCGGGCGGCGCGCAGTTGGAGCGAGCGCGCGGGCCGGGTGTTCCGCGGTCCGGGCTGGGGACCGGCCCGGACCGCCGCCCCGGCTTCCCCGTCGGCCTCCGCCCCGGCTTCCCCGTCGGCGACGGCCGCCCCGACGGCTGCGGCATCGCCGACGGT
Organism: Streptomyces sp. DT190; assembly: GCF_049846985.1. NCBI lineage: Bacteria > Bacillati > Actinomycetota > Actinomycetes > Kitasatosporales > Streptomycetaceae > Streptomyces > Streptomyces sp. DT190. The sequence continues at coordinate 124,600 of NZ_JBNCNM010000020.1, forward strand.
CTCCACGACGGCTGCGGCTTCCCCGGCGGGCGCCCCGACGGCCCCTGCCTCGACTCCGGCCGGGAAGACCCCGCCGGCGTGAACCGTTCGCGCCTCGTCCTGGCCGCCTTCGGGTTCACCGCGGCCGTCGACCTCGCCAGTCTCGCGGCCGGCTTCGACGCCGGGCACACCGTGGCCAAGCCCCTGCTGATGCCGCTGCTGGTGCTCTGGGCCGCCCTGCGCCGGGCGCCCCGGCCGCTGCCGGCCGCCCTGCTGTTCGGCTGGGGCGGGGACGTCCTGCTGCTGTCCGACGCCGAGCCTGCCTTCCTCGCCGGCATGGCCTCCTTCGCCGCGGGACACGTCTGCTACCTCGTGCTCTTCCGCACGCACGGCAGCCGCTACGCCGTACCGCGTGCGCGGGCCGGACTCCTGGCCCTGGGGTACGCCGTCGCGCTCGTCACGACCGTCGTGCTGCTGTGGCCGGACCTGCCCGCGCAACTGCGCGGACCGGTCGCCGGGTACAGCCTCCTGCTCACGGCCATGGCGTACGGGGCCGGCGTCCGGCTCGGCCTGTTCACCGGCCTCGGCGGGGCGCTCTTCCTGCTCTCCGACACGCTCATCGCGACCGGCGTCGCGAACTGGCCGCAGCCGCCGCGGCCCGACTTCTGGGTCATGCTCACCTACATCGCCGCGCAGGCCCTGCTGGCCGGCGGCGCCGTCGGGGCGATCGACGCGCGCCGCGCCCCGGCCGCGACCTACGGCGAGATGCGGACGGCCTGAGACCGGTACGGCCCCGGGCGGGCGCGGCGGCGGGGGAGCCGGCCTACCAGCGGATGGGGACCGGCAGCGCCGTCAGCAGCCCGGACGCCGCGACCACCAGGCCGAGCACGACGACCTCCGCCCGGGCCGGCGCGCAGGCGGTCAGCGGATCGGCCGCCCGGCGCAGCCGTCGCCGGGCCCACAGGGCGAGCGCGGCGACGACGGCCACCAGCAGCACCTTGGCCAGCAGCGCGCGCCCGTACGCCGTCGCCGTCAGCTGCTCCAGGATCGTCCCGGGCGGCATCCGCCGCAGCGAACTGCACACCCCCGTCGCGGTGATGGCGGCGAGCAGGACGGCCGCCACGCGCGCGTAGCGGCCCAGCAGGGCCGCGCCCGCCGGGTCGCGCCGCAGCCGCAGGACGCGCAGGGCGTGCAGCAGACCGCCCACCCACAGCGCCGCACAGGTCAGGTGCACGAGCGTCAGCCCGGAGCCGGTCAGGGGACTGAGCTCGGTCGTGGGATGGGCGCGCAGGGCCTCGGCGACGATCACGGCGGCCAGCGGCAGCAGCTGTGTGGCCGGGCGCCGGGACACCGCGCACAGGCCCGCCAGCAGGAACGCGTTCACCTCCAGCAGGGCGAGCTTGCCGTCCCGGGTGGCGTAGAGGCCGCCGACGTCGATGTCCGACAGGCCGCCCGGCACGAGATTGCCCGTGGCGACGACCGAGGCGAGACCGAGGGCGGCGAGGAAACCGGCGGCGGCCGCCCCGGGCGACCAGCTGCGGGGCACTCCCGGGGAAGCGGCCCCCGCCCCCGGCACGGACCGCGCCAGCCGGTTCACGAACACCTCGCCGACCGGTATGCACAGCGCCGCGAACAGCACCGTGCGCAGCAGGGCTATGCCCCCGGCGCCGGGCGCCTCGGCCTCCCCGGTGCCGTGCAGCGCGGCGGACGGGCCGAGCAGCGGTATGAGCGCGGCCAGCGCCACGAGCACCAGGACGGCGGCCGCCCGCCCGGCACCGACGCGCTCCCTCGCCCCGGTCGCCCCGGGCGCAGATCTTGTCAAGGTCACCCCAGGATCTTCACCAACCTCCACAGGGCCGGGCAAGTCGGAAGACCGGACGGGGCGCACCTCCCGGACGCGGAACGGGCCGGGCGGGTGTCCCCGCCCGGCCCGGCTCGCCTGACCCGTGTGCTACTTGGTCACCGCGTCCAGCGCGTCCGTGATGCCCCAGCCGTAGAAGCCGTTGCGGTTCTTCGGACCCTCGCACACCGCGTCGACCTTGCCGTCGGCGTCGATGTCGTACGGGTCCGTGCACGCCTTGGCGTCGGCCTGCGCGTACAGCAGGGCCTTCACCAGGGCCGGGGAGGCGTACGGGTGCGTCGACTTGATGAGCGCGGCGACGCCCGCGACGTGCGGGGACGCCATCGACGTACCGGCCATGTAGCCCCACTTGCCGCCCGGCAGCGTGCCCAGGATCAGACCGCTGGTGGCCGGCGGCTCCGGCTTCTGGTAGGCCGTCGAGTCACCGCCCGGCGCGGCGATGTCGGCCACGCCCAGACCGTAGTTGGAGAAGGACGACTTGATGCCCTTCGCCCCCGTCGACGCGACCGTGACGACACCCGGCAGCTGGGTCGGTATGTCGAGGCACTCCGAGGGGTCGACGACCCGCTCGCCCGGCGTGGTGTCGTTCGGGGAGGACGGGTCGGTGATCTCGTCGGAGGCGAGGTCGTAGTTCTCGTTGCCCGCCGCCGCGACGTTGACCGCGCCCTTCTTCTCCGCGTACCGCGAGGCGCGCGTGACGGCCTCCACGAGCGCCTTCTGGTCCGGGTCGTTCTTGCAGTTGAAGTACCACGGGTCGGTGTAATAGCTGTTGTTCGTCACGTCGACCCCGTGCTCGGCCGCCCACACGAAGCCGCAGACCACGGCCTCCGTGTAGAAGAAGCCGGCCGTGGTGGACACCTTGATGCCGGAGACCTTCACGCCGGGCGCGACACCCGTCATGCCGACGCCGTTCTTGGCCGCGGCGATCTCACCGGCCACGTGCGTCCCGTGCGGGCTCTCCGCTGCGCTCGGCCGCCAGGCCCCGTCGGACGTGTCCGGCTTGCCCGTCACGCAGTTGACCGACGCCTTGCGGTCGAAGTTGGGCGCGATGTCGGGGTGGGTGTCGTCCACACCGGTGTCGATCACGGCGACCGTGACCTTGTCGCTGCCCAGCGACTTCTCGTGCGCCTTGTCCGCCTTGATGGCGGGCAGGTCCCACTGCAGGGACTCCAGCGGGTCCTGCCCGGCCGCCGCCTCGGCCTTCGCGACCTCGGCCGCGCTCAGCACCTTCGGCGCGCCCAGGTCGCCCGTCGACGCCGCGGGCAGCGGCGCGGTGCGGGTGGCACCGGCCGACTGCACGCCGCGCACCGTGCGGATGCTCTTGGCGAAGTCGGGGTTCGAGGAGTGGACGACGATGACGCCGATCTGGTCGTACGACGTCACGATCGTCCCGCCGGCCTTGCCGACGGCCTTCTTCACGTACGCCGAAGTGCCGTGCCCCGGCTTGACGTTGACGACGTAGCTGAGCGGGGTCGCGTCGGCCGAGACCGCCGCGGGGGTGTCCTCGGCGGCCGTGGCGGTGACGTTCGGCAGGAACGCCAGGGCCGTGGCCATGGCCATTCCGGCCGGGATGGCGACGGCGCGGCGGTAACGCGCGTGCGGCGCGGTCATGGTGTCTCCAGTTCGTTCGCGGTACGAGAGGGCTGTGCGGGTGGTCCCCAGGACGCGGGTCACCTGACCGCGCGCAGCGCGTTGACGATGCCGTGGCCGTAGAAGCCGTTGACGCGCTCGCCGCCCTCGCACACCGCGTCCTGGGTGCCGTCGCCGTCCTGGTCGTAGGACGTGGGGCAGGCGGTCCGGTCGGCCTGCGCCTTGAGCATCGCCTGGAGCTGGGCCGGCGAGGCCCAGGGGTGCTTGGACTTCAGCAGCGCGGCGACGCCCGAGGCGTGCGGCGAGGCCATCGAGGTGCCCTGCAGGAAGGCCCACGCGCCGTTCGGCATGGTGGACAGGATGCGGCCGTCCTTGGAGGGCGTGTCCGGGATCTGGTAGCGGCGGTCGCCACCCGGCGCGGCGACGTCCACGACGCCCTTGCCGTAGGTCGAGTAGTACGACTTGACGTTCTGGACGCCGGTCGCGCTGACCGTGACGACACCCGGCAGCTGGGTCGGGATGTCGAAGCACTCGTGCGGGTCGATGGTCCGCTCGACGGGCGTGGTGTCGTTCGGGCTCGAGTCGTCCAGGATCGCGTCCGCGTCCAGGTCGTGGTTGGAGTTGCCCGCCGCGGCGACGTTGAGCGTGCCCTTCTTCTGGGCGTACAGCTGCGCCCGGTTGACCGCGGTGACGACGGCCCGCTGGTCGGGATCGTCCATGCAGTTGTACAGCCACGGGTCGACGTAATAGCTGTTGTTGGTGATCTCGACGCCGTGGTCGGCGGCGAACACGAACGCGCAGACGACGCTCTCCGGGTAGAAGAGGCCGTTCGCCCGGTCGGTCACGTTGATGCTGGACACCTTCACACCGGGAGCGACGCCGGCGACGCCTATCCCGTTGCGGGCGGCGGCTATCTCACCGGCGACGTGGGTGCCGTGGTAGTCCTCGGGCGTGTACGGCCGCCAGGCGCCCTCGCTGGTGTCGGGCTTGCCGCCGGCGCAGTTGGCGGACTGGGAGGCGGAGAAGTTCGGGGCGATGTCCGGGTGGGTGTCGTCCACGCCGGTGTCGATCACGGCGACCGTGACCTTGCGGCTGCCCGGGTTGATCTTCGCGGCCCGGTCGGCGCCGATCGCGCGCAGGTCCCACTGGTCGGCTTCGAGGGGCTCGCTCTCGGGCGTCTTCGCGGAGGCGGCCTCGACCCGCTCGGCCTGCGCGGCCGTCAGGTACTGGGCGGCGCCCTCCTCCGTCGTCCCCGCGGCGGTCAGCGGCGCCGTGCGCGTCGCACCGGCGGAGTGGACTCCGCGCACCGTGCGGATGCTCTTGGCGAAGTCGGGGTTCGAGGAGTGGACGACGAGGACGCCGATCCGCTCGTACGTCGCCACGACCGAGCCGCCGGCCTTCCCGACCGCCTTCTTCACCGACGCGATCGTGTGCCGGTCCACCTTGGTGTTGACGACGTACGCCAGCTGCGGCGCGTCAGCCGCCCGGGCGACCTGCTCCGCCTGCGGGGCCGCCGAGGCGGCGGCGGGCAGGAAGCCGAGCGAGGCCGTCAGCGACAGCACGACGGGCACGGCGAGAGCGAGCCGGCGTCTGGAACGCAAGTGAGACATGGGGTCTCCACATCCTCCGGAAACGAAACCGGCCCGAGGCACAGGTGGTGCTCGGGCAGGTACATGACGAGGTGGTGCAGGGTGAAGCTATCCCGGCCTCTCGCTGGCCAGCAACGTTTTGCCGAAACGACTTCGGAAAGAACACGACGCGGTTGAACCGCTCCTCGCGTGCCGCCGTGACGTTGGACAAGGAGCGCGAGGACACTCGCCTCCGTCCCCGTACCCACCGCTTTCGTCATTGCGAGGAGACTCCGTGGCCACCGACGCACCGCCCCCCTCGAAAGAGCAACACAAACTCCCCTCACCCGAGGAGTTCACCGAGGTGCAGCAGAGCGCGGAGTTCGGTGAACTGCGCCGCTCCTACCGCTCCTTCGCCTTCCCCCTGACCGTCGCCTTCATCGCCTGGTACCTGCTGTACGTCCTGCTGTCGAACTACGCGGGCGGCTTCATGGGCACCAAGCTGTTCGGCAACATCAACGTCGCCTTCGTCCTCGGCGTCGCCCAGTTCGTCACCACGTTCCTCATCGCCTGGTGGTACTCCAAGCACGCCGCCGCGAAGCTCGACCCCAAGGCCGAGGCCATCAAGTCCCGGATGGAGGGCGGCGCATGAGCACCGCACAGCAGACCCTGCTCGCCGCGAACGAGGCCAGCGAGCACCGCCCGCTGATCATCACCCTGTTCGCGCTGTTCGTCCTCGCCACGCTCGGCATCACCGTCTGGGCCGGCCGCCAGACCAAGGACGCCGCAGACTTCTACGCCGGCGGCCGCCAGTTCAGCGCCTTCCAGAACGGCCTGGCCGTCTCCGGCGACTACATGTCCGCCGCGTCCTTCCTCGGCATCGCCGGCGCCATCGCCATCTTCGGCTACGACGGCTTCCTGTACTCCATCGGCTTCCTGGTCGCCTGGCTGGTCGCCCTGCTCCTGGTGGCCGAGCCGCTCAGGAACTCCGGCCGCTACACCATGGGCGACGTCCTCGCCTACCGCATGCGCCAGCGCCCGGTCCGCACCGCCGCCGGCACCTCCACGATCGTCGTGTCGATCTTCTACCTGCTGGCCCAGATGGCCGGCGCCGGCGTCCTCGTCTCCCTGCTGCTCGGCATCACCTCCGACGCGGGCAAGATCCTCATCGTCGCCCTGGTCGGCCTGCTGATGATCGTCTACGTCTCCATCGGCGGCATGAAGGGCACCACCTGGGTGCAGATGGTCAAGGCCGTGCTGCTCATCGGCGGCACCCTCCTGATCACCTTCCTGGTGCTGCTGAAGTTCGACTTCAACATCTCCGACCTGCTCGGTACGGCCGCCGAGAACAGCGGCAAGGGGGCCGCCTTCCTGGAGCCGGGCCTCCAGTACGGCGCGACCGGCACCTCCAAGCTGGACTTCATCTCCCTGGGCATCGCCCTGGTGCTCGGCACCGCCGGCCTGCCGCACATCCTCATCCGCTTCTACACGGTGCCCGACGCCAAGGCCGCCCGTAAGTCGGTGAACTGGGCGATCGGCATCATCGGCGGCTTCTACCTGATGACCATCGCGCTCGGCTTCGGCGCCGCCGCGCTCATCTCGCAGGAGGAGATCCTCGCGTCCAACCCGTCCGGCAACACGGCGGCACCCCTGCTCGCCCTGCACCTCGGCGGTGTCGACTCCACCTGGGGCGCGATCCTGCTCGCCACGATCTCGGCGGTCGCCTTCGCCACGATCCTCGCCGTGGTCGCCGGCCTCACCCTCGCCTCGTCGTCCTCCTTCGCGCACGACATCTACGCCAACGTCATCCGCAAGGGGCAGGCCTCCGGCGCCGAGGAGGTGCGCGCGGCCCGCTGGGCGACCGTCTTCATCGGCGTGATCTCCATCGGCCTCGGCGCCCTGGCCCGCGACCTGAACGTGGCCGGCCTGGTCGCCCTCGCCTTCGCCGTCGCGGCCTCCGCCAACCTGCCGACGATCCTCTACAGCCTGTTCTGGAAGCGGTTCACCACCCAGGGCGCCCTGTGGTCGATCTACGGCGGTCTGATCGTCGCCGTCGGCCTGGTGCTGTTCTCGCCCGTGGTCTCCGGTGACCCCAAGGCGATGTTCCCCGACGTCGACTTCGCCTGGTTCCCGCTGAAGAACCCGGGCATCATCTCCATCCCGTTCGGTTTCCTCATGGGCTGGCTCGGCACCGTCCTGTCCAAGGAGGAGCCCGACGCCAAGAAGTACGCCGAGCTGGAGGTCAGGTCCCTGACCGGCACCGGCGCCCACTGAGCACGAACGGCCAGACGCGGCCGCGTCGTAGGAACCTCCAGGTCCCTGCGGCGCGGCCGCCGTCCACGTCGTGGGATCGGGTCTGTGGCGTTGTCGGTGGGGTCACGTAGGCTCACAGGTGTCGGACAACCGTGCTCCGGGCACGATCCGCGTCGAGGGAGGGGGCCCACGTGCTCATCGACACCTACGGCCGAGTGGCCACCGACCTGAGGGTCTCGCTGACCGACCGCTGCAATCTGCGCTGTACGTACTGCATGCCCGAGGAGGGCCTGCAGTGGCTGGCCAAGCCGGACCTGCTGACGGACGACGAGATCGTCCGCCTGATCGACATCGCGGTCACGTCCCTCGGGATCGAGGAGGTCCGCTTCACCGGCGGCGAGCCCCTGCTGCGCCCCGGACTGGTCGGCATCGTCGAGCGCGTCGCGGCCCTGCAACCCCGCCCCCAGATGTCGCTGACCACCAACGGCATCGGCCTCAAGCGCACGGCGGCGGCCCTGAAGGCGGCGGGCCTGGACCGGGTCAACGTCTCGCTGGACACGCTCCGGCCGGACGTCTTCAAGACCCTCACCCGCCGCGACCGCCACAAGGACGTCCTGGAGGGCCTGGACGCGGCCCGCGACGCCGGCCTGACCCCGGTCAAGGTCAACTCGGTCCTCATGCCCGGGCTCAACGAGGACGAGGCCCCCGACCTCCTCGCCTGGGCCGTGGAGCACGAGTACGAGCTGCGGTTCATCGAGCAGATGCCCCTGGACGCCCAGCACGGCTGGAAGCGCGACGGCATGATCACGGCAGGCGACATCCTGGCCTCCCTGCGCACGAGCTTCGAGCTGACGCCCGAGGGCGAGGAGAAGCGCGGCTCGGCCCCGGCCGAGCGCTGGCTGGTCGACGGCGGCCCGCACGTGGTCGGTGTGATCGCCTCCGTCACCCGCCCGTTCTGCGCGGCCTGCGACCGCACCCGCCTCACCGCCGACGGCCAGATCCGCACCTGCCTGTTCGCCCGGGAGGAGACGGACCTGCGCGCCGCCCTGCGCTCGGACGCCCCGGACGAGGAGATCGCCCGCATCTGGCGCCTGGCGATGTGGGGCAAGAAGGCGGGCGCGGGCCTGGACGACCCGACGTTCGTGCAGCCGGACCGCCCCATGTCGGCGATCGGCGGCTGAGGGCCTAGGCCGTCGCTTCCCACTCGACGAGCAGGACGACGTCCTTCAGAAATCCCCGCACCCCGAGGAACTGCGACAGATGCTCGCGGTGCTCCTCGCAGGCCAGCCACGTCTTGCGCCGCTCAGGCGTGTGGATCTTCGGGTTGTTCCACGCCAGCACCCACACGGCATCGGCGCGGCAGCCCTTCGCGGAACAGATGGGCGTCTCGTCACTCACAGGTTCATCTCACCACTGCACACAGAAAAGGCGACGCCGAGCAGCCACGGGGGGAGCTGCCCGGCGTCGGTCCGTCGCTCCGACGGGGGATGCGGAGCGCGTACGAAGTATGTCACGGGTAACCCCGGACCCGGCACCGGAACAACATGATTGATCTGAGCTTTTCCCGAGCTTGGCGGGAAGCCGACTTCCGTTTGTGAGCGGAATCCGCAAGCCCGGGGGGAGCCCCTACCGTTCGGGTGTGTCGCTCCGCGCCCCCGGCACCGTCCCCGACACGGCGTCTTCCGGGGCGGTCTGCGCCCGGCCGTCCGGAGCGCCCGGCGGCCCGATCATCGGCCGCACCGGCGGCGCCACGAACGTCGACGGCAGAGACGGCGCGTTCTCGCGCCCGGCGTTCGCGATCACCACCGCGATGTACGGCAGCACCAGCCCGAGCACCAACGCCACGACGGCCACGTGCCGTTCGACGTTCCACAGGGTCGCCGCGAGGATCACGGAGAGCGTGCGCACCGACATCGAGATCACGTACCTGCGCTGCCGCCCGCGCACGTCCTCCTGCAGCCCCGTGCGGGCGCCGGTGATCCGGAAAACCTGGACGTTGCCACCGCCATGCTGCTTCCGCATCGGATTCCACCATCCGCCCGTGTCGTGCCGTCCCCGCCCCGTAGCCGCCCGGGCGGTGGGGGAGGCCGGCCAGGGCACCTCCCACGTTACGCCGCGTCTGCGCCGCCTACGAGACCGGGGCGGGTCCGGCCGGTGCGGTCCGTCTGCGCCGTACCCCGTACGGCGGCGTCGGCATGCGGCGTACCGCAGCTCGGCCGACACTGGCCGTAGAGCTCAGGTCGAGCCGGACGAGGAGGCACCGATGGGCTGGTTGTGGGCGATCATCGTGGGACTGGTGCTCGGTTTGCTCGCCAAGGCGATCATTCCGGGCAAACAGCATATTCCGCTGTGGCTGACCGTCATCCTGGGCATGATCGGCGGTATCGCCGGCAACGCCATCGCCCGGGCGGCCGGTGTCGAGGCGACGGCCGGCATCGACTGGTGGCGGCACATCTTCCAGCTGGTCGCCGCGCTCATCCTCGTGGGTCTCGGCGACCGAGCCTGGACGGCGGCCAGGGGAAGCAGACGCAGGGCATGACAGAAGGCGGGTGAAGGGGGCGGCCTCCGGCTTCGGAGACCGCCCCCTTCCCGCGCCGGGCGCTCAGCCGCCCGTGACCTCGACCGCGGCCAGGTTCTTCTTGCCCCGGCGCAGCACCAGCCAGCGGCCGTGCAGCAGGTCCTCCTCGGCGGGGACGGCGTCCTCACCGGTGACCTTCACGTTGTTCACGTACGCGCCGCCCTCCTTGACCGTGCGGCGCGCGGCCGACTTGCTGGCCACCAGGCCGACCTCGGCGAACAGGTCGACGACCGGGCCCAGCTCGGCGACCCGGACGTGCGGGACCTCCGACAGGGCCGCGGCCAGCGTCCGGTCGTCGAGCTCCGCCAGCTCGCCCTGCCCGAAGAGGGCCTTGGAGGCGGCGATCACGGCGGCCGTCTGGTCGGCGCCGTGCACCAGCGTCGTCAGCTCCTCGGCCAGCGCGCGCTGCGCGGCCCGGGCCTGCGGACGCTCCTGCGTCTGCCGCTCCAGCTCCTCCAGCTCCTCGCGGGACCGGAAGGAGAGGATGCGCATGTACTTCGAGATGTCCCGGTCGTCCACGTTCAGCCAGAACTGGTAGAACGCGTACGGCGTCGTCATCTCCGGGTCGAGCCAGACGGCGCCGCCCTCGGTCTTGCCGAACTTGGTGCCGTCCGCCTTCGTCATCAGCGGCGTCGCCAGCGCGTGCACGGTGGCGTCCGGCTCCAGGCGGTGGATCAGGTCCAGGCCCGCGGTCAGGTTGCCCCACTGGTCGCTGCCGCCCTGCTGGAGCGTGCAGCCGTGGCGCCGGTAGAGCTGCAGGAAGTCCATGCCCTGCAGGAGCTGGTAGCTGAACTCCGTGTAGCTGATGCCCTCGGAGGACTCCAGGCGGCGGGCCACGGAGTCCTTCGTCAGCATCTTGTTGACGCGGAAGTGCTTGCCGATGTCCCGCAGGAACTCGATCGCGGAGAGGTTCTGCGTCCAGTCGAGGTTGTTGACCATGACGGCCGCGTTCTCGCCCTCGAAGTCGAGGAACGGCTCGATCTGGGCGCGCAGCCGGTCGACCCAGCCGCCGACCGTCTCCGGGTCGTTCAGCGTGCGCTCCGCCGTCGGGCGGGGGTCGCCGATCAGGCCTGTGGCACCGCCGACCAGCGCCAGCGGCCGGTGACCGGCCTGCTGGAGCCGGCGCACGGTGAGCACCTGCACCAGATGCCCCACGTGCAGCGACGGCGCGGTCGGGTCGAAACCGCAATAGAACGTGACGGGACCGTCCGCGAGCGCCTTGCGCAAAGCGTCCTCGTCAGTGGACAGGGCGAACAGCCCGCGCCACTTCAGCTCGTCGACGATGTCCGTCACGGTTCTCGTATCTCCTCGATTGGGCTTGTGGTGCGTACGAGGTTATACGCCCTGGCTGACAGAGCTCATATTGAAATCGGGCACCCGCAGGGCGGGCATCGCGGCCCTGGTGAACCAGTCGCTCCACTCCCGCGGCAGCGTCTTCTCGGTCCGCCCGGCCTCCGTGGCCCGCCCCAGCAGGCCCACCGGCGACTCGTTGAACCGGAAGTTGTTCACCTCGCCCGTCACCTCGCCGTTCTCGACCAGGTAGACGCCGTCCCGGGTCAGGCCCGTCAGCAGCAGCGTCGCCGGATCGACCTCGCGGATGTACCACAGGCAGGTCAGCAGCAGCCCCCGCTCGGTGGCCGCGACCATCTCGTCCAGGGAGCGGTCCTCGCCGCCGTCCAGGATCAGGTTCTCGATGCCCGGCGCCACCGGCAGCCCGGTCAGGGCCGCGCTGTGGCGGCTGGTCGTCAGGTGCCGCAGCTCGCCCTCGCGCATCCATTCGGTGGCCGCGAGCGGCAGCCCGTTGTCGAACACCGACTGGTCGCCCCCGGAGGAGTGCGCGATCACGAAGGGCGCCGTCTGCAGGCCGGGCGCGTGCGGGTCGCTGCGCAGGGTCAGCGGCAGGTCGGTGAGCTTCTCGCCGATGCGCGTGCCCCCGCCCGGCTTGGAGAAGACCGTGCGGCCCTCGACCGCGTCCCGGCCCGACGCCGACCACAGCTGGTAGATCAGCAGGTCCGCCACGGCCGTCGGCGGCAGCAGCGTCTCGTACCGCCCGGCGGGCAGCTCCACCCGCCGCTCGGCCCAGCCGAGCCGCACGGCCAGCTCGGCGTCCATGGCCGCCGGGTCGACGTCCTTGAAGTCCCGCGTGGAGCGCCCGGCCCACGCGGACCGGGTCCGGTCGGGCGACTTGGCGTTCAGCTCCAGCGTCCCGTTCGGCTGGTCGTGCCGCAGCCGCAGCCCCGTGGACGTGCCCAGGTAGGACGAGACCAGCTGGTGGTGGGCGAAGCCGTACAGCTCGCGGCCGCCCGCACGCGCGCGTGCGAAGGCCTCACCGAGCGCCGGGGCGAAGTCGGCGAACACGGCCGAGGAGGTCTCGGCGGGTGCCTCCGTGAACTCCGGCGACCGCTCCACGCCCGTGACCAGCGGCTGCGCGTCCTCCGCCGGTCCGGCGCCGCGCGCGGCCGCCTCGGCGGCCCGCACCAGGGGCTCCAGCTCGTCGGCGGTCACGGCGGACCGGGACACGACCCCCGAGGCCGTGCCCTCCTGGCCGTCGACCGTGGCGACGACGGTGAGGGTGCGCCCGCGCGTGACGCCGTTGGTGGTCAGGGCGTTGCCCGCCCAGCGCAGGTTGGCGGAGGAGTGCTCGTCGGCGATGACGACACAGCCGTCCGCCCGGGACAGTTCGAGGGCGCGCTCGACGACCTCGTGGGGCTTGCTGGTGCGCCCGCTCATCGACCGGCCTCCTGCGTGGTGTTGAGGATGTTGACGCCCTTGAACAGCGCCGAGGGACAGCCGTGCGACACGGCGGCGACCTGGCCCGGCTGGGCCTTGCCGCAGTTGAAGGCGCCGCCCAGCACATAGGTCTGCGGGCCGCCCACCGCGGCCATCGAGCCCCAGAAGTCGGTGGTGGTCGCCTGGTAGGCCACGTCCCGCAGCTGCCCGGCGAGACGCCCGTTCTCGATGCGGTAGAAGCGCTGACCGGTGAACTGGAAGTTGTAGCGCTGCATGTCGATCGACCAGGACCGGTCCCCGACGACGTAGATGCCGCGCTCCACGCCCCCGATCAGGTCCTCGGTCGACATGCCGGCCGGGTCGGGCCGGAGCGAGACGTTGGCCATGCGCTGCACCGGCACATGGCCGGGGGAGTCGGCGAACGCGCAGCCGTTGGACCGCTCGAAACCGGTCAGTCGCGCGATGCGCCGGTCCAGCTGGTAGCCGACGAGCGTGCCGTCGCGCACCAGGTCCCAGGACTGGCCCTCGACGCCCTCGTCGTCGTAGCCGATGGTGGCCAGGCCGTGCTCGGCGGTGCGGTCGCCGGTGACGTTCATCAGCTCCGAGCCGTAGCGCAGCCTGCCCAGCTGGTCGAAGGTGGCGAAGGAGGTGCCGGCGTAGGCCGCCTCGTAGCCGAGCGCCCGGTCGAGTTCGGTGGCGTGGCCGATGGACTCGTGGATCGTCAGCCACAGGTTGGACGGGTCGACGACCAGGTCGTACAGGCCCGGCTCGACGCTCGGGGCGCGCATCTTCTCGGCCAGCAGCTCCGGGATCCGCTCCAGCTCGCCCTCCCAGTCCCAGCCGGTGCCCCGCAGGTACTCCCAGCCGCGTCCGACCGGCGGCGCGAGGGTGCGCATGGAGTCGAACTCGCCGCTCGACTCGTCCACCGACACGGCGTTGAGGACCGGGTGCAGCCGCACCCGCTGCTGCGTGGTCACCGTCCCGGCCGTGTCCGCGTAGAACTTGTTCTCGTGGACGGTGAGCAGGGAGGCGTCGACGTGGTCGACCCCGCGCGCCGCCAGCAGCCGCGCGCTCCACTCGGCGATCAGCCCGGCCTTCTCCTCGTCCGGCACGGTGAACGGATCGATCTCGTACGACGAGATCCACGTCCGGTCCGCGTGCACCGGCTCGTCGGCCAGCTCCACACGCTCGTCCGAACCGGCCGCCCTGATCACCTGGGCGGACAGCTTCGCCATGGCCACCGCCTGCCCGGCGACCCTGGCGGCGGCGTCCATGGTCAGGTCGACGCCGGACGCGAAGCCCCACGTGCCGCCGTGCACCACCCGCACCGCGTACCCGAGGTCGGTCGTGTCCGACGACCCGGCGGGCCTGGCGTCCCGGAACCGCCAGGAGGCGCTGCGCACCCGCTCGAAGCGGAAGTCCGCGTGCTCGGCGCCCAGGGCACGCGCGCGTGCGAGGGCCGCGTCCGCGAGGGCGCGTAGGGGGAGGGCCGTGAAGGCCTCGTCGATGGTATGAGGCACCGCCGTCTCTTTCTGTCGAGGTGACCGTGGCTGCCGTTCTTCGTGACTGCTCCGATCATGTCGCCCATCCCGCGCGCGGGCCACGACTTTCCGGGGCGGAGAGCGCGGCCTTCTGTAGAGACCCGACAGTGAGTCCCCTACGCCACTGTCGGTGCCCGATTGTCCGCAGGCGTGCCGGGACCGATAGGTTTTCGAGGAAGCCGCCTGCTCATCGCCGCCTGTCGTCAGGCGCCCGGGCGGAGTATCAGACCGCAAAGGAAAGGGTGATCCGTTGAGCCGCTCGGTTCTCGTCACCGGAGGCAACCGGGGCATCGGCCTCGCCATCGCCCGCGCATTCGCCGATGCCGGCGACAAGGTCGCCATCACGTACCGCTCGGGTGAGCCCCCGGCGGCCCTGACCGACCTGGGCTGCCTCGCCGTCAAGTGCGACATCACCGACACCGAGCAGGTGGAGCAGGCCTACAAGGAGATCGAGGAGGCCCACGGCCCGGTCGAGATCCTCGTCGCCAACGCCGGCATCACCAAGGACCAGCTCCTGATGCGCATGTCCGAGGAGGACTTCACCTCGGTCGTCGACACGAACCTCACCGGCACCTTCCGGGTGGTCAAGCGCGCCAACCGCGGCATGCTGCGCGCCAAGAAGGGCCGCGTCGTGCTCATCTCCTCGGTCGTCGGGCTGCTCGGCTCCGCGGGGCAGGCCAACTACGCCGCCTCCAAGGCCGCCCTGGTCGGCTTCGCGCGTTCCCTCGCCCGGGAGCTGGGTTCGCGCAACATCACCTTCAACGTCGTCGCGCCCGGCTTCGTCGACACCGACATGACCAAGGTGCTCACCGACGAGCAGCGCTCCGCCATCGTGTCGCAGGTGCCGCTCGGCCGGTACGCCCAGCCGGAGGAGATCGCCGCGGCCGTGCGGTTCCTCGCCTCGGACGACGCCTCGTACATCACTGGAGCCGTCATCCCGGTTGACGGCGGACTGGGAATGGGTCACTGATCACCATGAGCGGAATTCTCGAGGGCAAGCGCGTCCTGATCACCGGTGTGCTGACGGAGGCCTCCATCGCCTTCCACACCGCCAAGCTGGCCCAGGAGCAGGGCGCCGAGGTCATCCTCACGGCGTTCCCGCGGCCCACGCTGACCGAGCGCATCGCCAAGAAGCTCCCCAAGCCCGTCAAGGTCATCGAGCTCGACGTGACCAACGACGAGCACCTCGGCCGCCTGGCCGACATCGTCGGCGAGGAGCTCGGCGGCCTCGACGGTGTCGTGCACTCCATCGGCTTCGCCCCGCAGGACGCCCTCGGCGGCAACTTCCTGAACACGCCGTTCGAGTCGGTCGCCACCGCCATGCACGTCTCGGCGTACTCCCTGAAGTCGCTGACCATGGCCTGCCTGCCGCTGATGCAGAACGGCGGCTCGGTCGTCGGCCTGACCTTCGACGCGCAGTTCGCCTGGCCGCAGTACGACTGGATGGGTCCGGCCAAGGCCGCCCTGGAGGCCACCAGCCGCTACATGGCCCGTGACCTGGGCAAGCAGAACATCCGCTGCAACCTGGTCTCGGCCGGCCCGCTCGGCTCCATGGCCGCCAAGTCCATCCCGGGCTTCAGCGAGCTGGCGTCCGTGTGGGACTCCCGCTCCCCGCTGGAGTGGGACCTGAAGGACCCGGAGCCGGCCGGCCGCGGCGTCGTCGCCCTGCTGAGCGACTGGTTCCCGAAGACCACCGGTGAGATCATCCACGTGGACGGCGGTCTGCACGCCATCGGCGCCTGACCTCCCCGTACGCCGCCGACGCCCCGTCCCCCGCACGCGCGGGGAGCGGGGCGTCACCCGTTCGGCTCAGCAGGCCGGGCGGGCCGGGCCGCAACTGGGCAGTGTGGGATGTGCGTTCACCTCGCGAGCCCCTCCCCAGCACGGCCGAGGAGGTCCCCTTGTGCGCTTGTCCCGCCGAACGGCCTCACTGTCCCTCGCCGTCGCTCTCGTGCTGATCCCGGCGTACGAGGCGGTGTCCCACGCGCGCGTGCCCGCCGGCGACCAGAAGCCGGCGGAGCCGTTCGGGGCCGCCTGCCGCATCAGGGTCACCGGCTCCACGGTGACCGCGTACTGCCACAACCCCTATCCGGAGCCCGACCGCGTGAGCCTGCACGTCGAGTGCGCCCGCTGGTGGGACATCGACACCGACAGCGCGCCGGTGGCGACCGCGCCCGCACAGACCGTGCGGCTGACCGGGCGCTGCTGGAAGGAGGTCGACGAGGTGTGGATCAGCCACCGGAAGGAGAGCTGATCCCGCCCAGGCGGCACAGGAACGGATAGCGCGCGGCCTCCGCCGCGGCCCGCTCCGCGTCTCCCGCCCGGATCGCGTCGAGCAGCCGTCCGTGGTCCATGTACGTCTCCGGTGTCAGCTCCTCGCCGACGTCCTCGCGCAGCCAGTCCCGCAGCACCTCGCCCAGGTCCGCGTACATAGCCGTCATCACGTCGTTGTGCGAGGCGGACACCACGGCCAGGTGGAAGGTCGAGTCCGCGGTCACGAAGGCCTCCGCGTCGCCCGACTCCCAGGCCTCCTCGCGCCGCAGCAGCAGCGCGTCGAGCTGCTTGAGGTCCTTCTCCGTGCGCCGCTCGGCGGCCAGCCGGGCGGCCGAGGACTCCAGCGTGGAACGCAGCTCGGCGATGTGCCGGGGGTCGGCGTCGGCGAACCGCCGCTGCATCACGCCCGCCAGCTCGCTCGTCGCCACGACGTAGGTGCCGGAGCCCTGGCGGATGTCCAGCAGGCCGTTGTGCGCGAGGGCGCGGACGGCCTCACGGACGGTGTTGCGCGCGACGCCGAGCTGCTCGACCAGCTCCGGCTCGGTCGGGATGCGGGAGCCGACCGGCCACTCGCCCGAGGTGATCTGGGCCCGCAGCGCGGCGATGACCTGCTCGGAGAGGGCCGAACGTCGGGGATGGCTCAGGGGCATGGCTCACCTTCGCACGAACGGCGGCCCGGAGGGCGTCCGGGGGCCGGACAGGAATGGACAGTCAATCATCCCATGATTCTATGATGAGCCTCATGGCTCGTGAGGAAACCCGGACGAAGACCCCGACGAAGACCCGGACGGCGGCGGTCCCGGCCGCGCGCGGTGCGGCCGGGCAGGACACCCGGCTGACGGCCGGGCGGGAAGGGCGGGACCCGGGCGGCGCGTCCCCGCGCGCGTGGACGGTGCGGCTGCTCGTCGCGGGCATCGTGCTGTCCGCGCTGAACCTCCGCCCGGCCATCACCAGCCTCGGCGCCCTCCTGGAGGAGGTGCGCGACGGGCTCGGCATGAGCGGCAGCGTGGCCGGGCTGCTCACCTCCGTGCCACCGCTGTGCTTCGCCGTCTTCGGCGTCATGGCCCCCCGGCTCGCCCGCCGCTTCGGCGCGGGCGCCGTGGTCTGCGCGGGCATGGCCGCCATCGCCACCGGCCTGCTGCTGCGGCCGTACGCCGGGGGCACGGCCGGCTTCCTGGCCGGCAGCGCCCTCGCGCTCATGGGCATCGCCGTCAGCAACGTCCTGATGCCGGTCATCGTCAAGCACTGGTTCCCCGACCGCGTCGGTTCCATGACCGGCCTGTACTCCATGGCCCTCGCCCTGGGCACCGCCCTCGCGGCGGCGGTCACCGTGCCCCTGACCGACGCGCTCGGCGGCAACTGGCAGTCGGGTCTGGCCCTGTGGGCGGCGCCGGCGGTCGCGGCGGTCCTGCCGTGGCTGCCGTTCGTCCGGGGACGCGCCACGGCACCCGGGCCCGGGGCGGAGGGCCGAGCGGGGGAGCGGGCCGGGGAGCCCGGGACCGACGGCGACGGGCCCGCACCGGACGCCGCCGAGTCCCGCGGCAGCCGCGTGGCGGAACCCGCGCGTGGGGCGGCCCCGCCGCTGCGGATCACCCGCAGCCGCACCGCCTGGGCCCTGGCCGTCTTCTTCGGGCTCCAGGCCACCGCCGCCTACATCACCATGGGCTGGATGGCGCAGATCTTCCGCGACGCCGGTGTCCCCGCCGGCACCGCGGGGCTGCTGCTGGCCGTCACCATGGTCATGGGCGTGCCCCTCGCCTTCGTGATACCCCGCCTGGCCACGCGGCTGCCGCACCAGGGCCCGATCGTGCTCGCCCTGGGCGTCTGCGGCCTCGCCGGCTACGCCGGGCTGTACCTCGCGCCCGCCGCCGGCGCCTGGGCCTGGGCCGTGCTGCTCGGCATCGCGAACTGCGCCTTCCCGCTCGCCCTGACCATGGTCGGCATGCGGGCCAGGACGGGCCCGGGCGTGGCCCAGCTGTCGGCGTTCGCCCAGAGCACCGGTTACCTCATCTCCATCCCGGGACCGCTCCTGGTCGGCGTCCTCTACCAGCACAGCGGCGGCTGGGGGCTGCCGATCGCGCTGATGAGCGCCCTGATGGTCCCGCAGATGGTGGTCGGGTTCGTGGCGGGCCGGGACCGCACGGTGGAGGACGAGGCGCGCGGCTGAGCGGCACTCCGGGTCGCTCGACGCCGTGCCGGGTGTCCCGGTGCCACGCCGGGGTGTCCGGCGCGCCCGAAGCGACCCCGGGGCGCCCGGCGCGCGCGGCGGGTGGGACACTTGCCCCATGCCAGTGCTCGACCCGAATCCCCAGCACGGTCAGAAGAAGATGCTGCTCGTGTTCGGCGCCTTCTTCGCGATCTTCATCGTCATCGCCGTCATCGCGACCATCGCCTCGCCCTGACCCGCGCCCGCGCGGCCGGCGGGCCGGCACGCACGGTGGGACCGGCGTGCCCGACGGGGCCGGCACGCACGGTGGGACCGGCAGCCCCCATGGTGGGGCTAACCCCCCGTCCCCTAGGGGGTGAGGCTCAGGGTCAAGTGGGTGGATCACCGGATGGGTTGACGCCCGCGCATTCCGTAGCTTCGAGGTGTGACCACGCCAGGCGGGTCACCGACCCCCCGAAGAGCGGAGGCAGACATGTCGGCTCCTGTGCACACCCGGCCCCACCCGGCGACCCGGGCCGGTGCCGACAGCCGCCTGCCCTGGTGGGCCCTCGCCCTGCCCGCGCTCGCCTTCACCGCCCTGCTCCTGCTGATCCTGCACCCGTCCGACGCCCACGCGGCCGCGGGCGATCCCGCGATCACCCACCTCTTCGAGCGGATACAGCAGCTGACAGCCCGCTGAGCACGGCCGCAGCCGCCGGTCAACTCCCTGCGCCCCGTGGCGTGTTTCATGCGAAGCTGGATCTCATGAGCGTCGCAGAACTCCGCAGGATTGTCCTCTTCCGCCATGCGAAAGCCGACTGGCCGCAGGTGACCGACCACGAGCGTCCGCTCGCGGACCGGGGCCGTATGGACGCGGCGGAGGCCGGGCGCAGGCTCGCCGACACCGGCATCCCCTTCGACCTGGCCCTGTGCTCCACCGCGGTCCGGACCCGGGAGACCTGGAAGCTCGCCGTCCAGGAGTTCCCGCAGCGGCCGAAAACCATCTACGAGGAGCGGATCTACGAGGCCTCGCCGGGTGAGCTGATCGCCGTGCTCAACGAGACCCCCGACGACGCGCGGAACCTCCTCATGGTCGGCCACAACCCGGGCATCCAGGGCCTCGCCGACGTCCTGGCGGGCTCCGCCGAGGGCGACGCCCGTGAGCGGATGGCCCGCCGCGGGTTCCCGGCCGCCGCCTTCGCCGTGCTGACGTTCACGGGCTCCTGGAAGAGCCTGGAGCCCGGCCTGGCGACGCTGCGGGACTATTGGGCACCGGCCGAGTGACCCGCTCTGCCCGTTCCGCCCGCTCCGCGTGAGCGGACCGGGCCGGGGCGGCTGACCGCGTCGCGTGACTCCGCACGCGAGGAGCCCGGCGTGTCCGGCGCCGGGCCTTGCGGGTGCCGGGCCCGGGTGCCGGAACCGGGTGCCGGGCCTGCGGGACGTCTCAGACCGTCTCGACGGTGTCCGCCGCCTCGACCTCTTCGCGCGTGATGCCCAGCAGGTACAGGACCGTGTCGAGGAAGGGGAAGTTCACCGCGGTGTGCGCCGCCTCGCGCACCACCGGCTTGGCGTTGAAGGCCACCCCCAGACCGGCCGCGTTCAGCATGTCCAGGTCGTTCGCCCCGTCACCGATCGCCACCGTCTGCGACAGCGGCACACCCGCCTCGGCGGCGAACCGGCGCAGCAGCCGCGCCTTGCCCGCGCGGTCGACGATCTCGCCGGTGACCCGGCCCGTCAGCCGGCCGTCCACGATCTCCAGCGTGTTGGCGTGCGCGAAGTCCAGCCCGAGCCGCTCCTTCAGGTCGTCCGTGACCTGTGTGAAACCGCCCGAGACGACCCCCACCTGGTAGCCGAGTCGCTTCAGCGTGCGGATCAGCGTGCGGGCGCCCGGCGTCAGACGCACCTCGCTGCGCACCTTGTCCACGACGGAGGCGTCCAGGCCCTCCAGCAGCGCCACGCGCGCATGCAGGGACTGCTCGAAGTCCAGCTCCCCGCGCATCGCGGCGGCCGTCACCTCGGCCACCTTGTCCTCGCAGCCGGCGTGCGCGGCGAACAGCTCGATGACCTCGTCCTGGATGAGCGTGGAGTCGACGTCCATGACCACCAGGCGCTGTGCGCGCCGGTAGAGGCCGGCGCCGACCACCGCCACGTCGATGCCGAGCTTCGCCGCGTCGGTCACCAGGGCGGTGCGCAGCGGCTCGGTCTCCACGCCGGAGACGGCGAACTCCACCGCCGTGACCGGGTACTTGGCGAGCCGGAAGATACGGTCGATGTTGCCGCCGGTCTTCGTGATCCGCGCGGCGATCGCCGCGGTGGCCTCGGCGGTGAGCGGGTGCCCGAGCACGGTGACCAGGGAGCGGCCCAGGCCGCGCGGCCGGTTGTCGCCGAGCCCGGAGATGATCTCCGCCTGCATCTTCATCGACTCGGCCCAGCTGTGGACGGTCGCCCGCAGATCTCCTTCGAGGCCGGGAGGCGGCTCGGTCACGAGCGCGCACAGCACCATTCGGCCACGGGTGACGACCTGCTCGATGTCGACGACGTCGACGGAGTAGGCGGCGAGGGTGTCGAAGAGGCCGGCCGTGATGCCGGGCCTGTCCTTGCCGAAGATCTTGACCAGCAGGGTGGGGACGTCGGCAGGGACATCGGAAGTCGAGGTCTGCGAAGCGCTCATGGTGGTTCCACCGTATCCGGCGGGCGGCGCCCACCGCCCGTGAGGTCCGTCTGGCGGACAGGGAACAGTGGGTGTCGGGTGAGTGGCGTGAAACTTACGTCCCAGGTGGTGGGGCCGGGACCGGTGCGGCCGCGGCCGGGGGAGCGGCGAGGACCGGGCGGCCTCACCTTCCGCCGCGGGGTTTCCGTGGCGGTGGGGGAGGCGGCGGCGGTGGTGGCGGCCCGTCGTCCGGCCGGGCGGGCGGACCGTTCCCGTTCCCGGGCCCGGGAGACTGGCGCGGGCCGCGCGGCGGGGGTCCGACGGGCCGGACGACGGTGGGGGCGCCGTAGATGTCACCGTCGCCCGGGGTGTCGGAGCCGTCGCTGGGCGGAGCGCCGCTGGGCCGAGCGCCGCTGGGCCGAGCGCCGCTGGGCCGAGCGTCGCCGGGCCGGGCGTCCTCCGGCTCCCGCAATCCGTCCGGCACCCGCAGGTACGGGTTGGTGTCCGGGTTCGGTGGGCGGTACGGCACGCCAGGCGTGTACGGCCCGGATTCCTCGCCGGGCGATGCCTGTTCACCCCGGTGAGCACCCCGGCTCCCGGCCTCTCCGGTGCCGTAGCCCGACGAGGCCGTTCCCGCCCGCCCCGCTCCTTCACCTGCGACTTCCGGGCCGGACGCCCCGGCACTCCTGCCGTCTCCCGGGGGCGTGGTGGCCGCTCCCGGCCGGGCCCGCCCCCTTGCCTCGTCAACGGTGTGCGGCCCGGACGCCCCGGGACCCTCGGCGTGCCCCGAGGGCGAGGGAAACACCCCAGGCGGCCCTGTCCGACCCGGCTGCGGTCCGGGCCACCCGGCGTTCCCGTCGTACCCCGGCCTCACCGTCCCGCCCCCTGCCCCCACCTGCCCGGCGCTCCCGCCACCGCCCGGGCTTCCGCCCTCACCGATACGCGCAACCCCACGGACACTCGCGTCCCCACCGTCCTTTCGGCCGCCCCCGGCGTCTCCGTCACCGCCCCCGGCACCCCCGTCGTACGCCCACCCCGGACCACCCGCTCCCGGCCCCGCCGTGGGCCCCGCCGTCAACCCGGCGCCCGCCCCGTACACGCCGCCCGAGACCCCCGCCCCGCGGCCCGCCCCGCCCTGTGCGCGCACCGCCGCGGAGCGCCCCGGCACCCCGCACGCCCACGCCAGCAGCGCCCCCGCGCCCCCGGCCCCGGCGCCCCACACCGCGCCCAGCAGCAGGGCCATGCCGAGGTCGCCGTGCAGGGCGATGGCCGCGCCGAACGCGTCGAAGCCGAGGATGGACAGGGACGCGGTCACGGAGACGTCCGTCAGCCAGGCCAGCAGCGGCAGGGCGAGCGCGGTCGCCGCCCCCAGCCGCAGCGCGCAGCGGCCCGCGAAGGCGAGGGCGCCCGGCCGGCCGGGGGCGTCGGGCACGACCGGCGTCCGGACCGCCGTCAGCACCCCGGCCAGCAGCATCATCAGCCCTGCCGCCACCGCCAGCAGCCACACGCGCCCGTCCAGCTCGGCCAGCCGCCCCAAGGTCACCGGCCGGCCCGTGCCGGCGCCGAGCAGGTCGTCCAGGGGGTCGGGCAGGAAGCGGATCAGTGCGCCCGTGGCCCGGCCGTCCCACGGCACGAACAGGCCCAGCGGGACACCCAGCCACACCCCGTTCGGCGCCCCGAGCAGCGCCGCTCCGGCGATCCGGCGCGGATGCTCGTCGCCGACCGCCGCGTACGCCGCCGCCGCGAGCCCCGCCGCCACGGCCACCAGCAGGACCGTCACCAGCGCGGACACCGCCGGCCTGACCACCCGGTGCACGGCGTCCCAGCCCGGCGGCAGCGGCGTGCGGCGGGAGGCCAGCAGGGCGATGAGGAGGATCCCGGCCGACCAGCCGAGCCCGCCGAGCAGGGTCGGTGCCGTGTCCACCGTGAAGCCGACCGCCGCCTGCGCGTCGACCAGCTCGCCGAGCCGGTCCGGCAGCAGCCCTCCGATGTCCCCCAGCCCGGGGACCTCGACGCCCCCGCCCCCGCCGGGCACGTCGTCCAGGCCCAGCGACCCGCCGTCGATCGTGATGACATCGTGCCCCGCCCACGCCAGCCCGCCCAGCATGGCCACGAACAGCGCGACGATCGCACCCGCCCGCGCGGCGAGTTCGGCCGGTGAGACCACAACTCCCGCCGCGCGCAAGGACCGCAGGAAGAACCACGACAGCAGCACCGCCCCGACCAGGCTCACCCCCAGTGGCGTGATCTCGATGGCCGTATCCGCCTGCGCGCCCGACAGGCCGAACGCCGACACGTCCCCGGACGGCGTGACCGACCCGCCCGCCGCGAGCGCCACCACCGCCGCGGTCATCGGCCCCGACGAGCCCGCCGCGTCGGCCTCCAGCAGCCGCAGCCCCAGCGCCGCCGTCCCCGCCATCCCGATCAACGCCCAGCTCACCGCGGCGACGGCGGACATCACGACGTCCCCCCACGGCACGCGCGCACCGTTCCTCGCCGGTTCCACACCGGTCGCAGCACCCATGGCAGACCCCCCGATCCGCTCCGCGGCGGGAACACCGCGCATGTCCCCCTCGCGTCGAAATACCACTCTCCGGCCCGTTTTCAACCCCGTCAACGGAATCGGCTGATGCGTCGGCGCGCCCTCTTCACAAGGCCCGACTTTCGGTCAGGGGGCCGCTCCTGAAATAGTTCCCCCCGATGTTCGACATCCCTAGACTCCCCATGTCGGGGGATAACTCGGGGGACAACTCAGTGGGGCATGGAGTGCCGGAACTCGTACTGGAATCAAACGGACGTACCTGGACGCTCGATCCGTCCAGGTCATACACCCTCGGACGCGATCCGCAGGGGGACGTCGTCTTCGACGACGCCAGGGTCTCCTGGCGTCACGCCACGGTCAGCTTCAACGGCCGCAGTTGGGTCATCGAGGACCACGGCAGCACCAACGGCACGTTCGTGCAGGGGCAGCGCATCCATCACATGGAGCTCGGCCCCGGTTCGGCGGTCAACCTGGGCAACGCGACCGACGGCCCGCGCCTGAACCTGTCCGGCGCGGCGGCCTCCGTCGCGGCGCCGCAGGCCCAGCCCCAGCAGCAGCCGTACGCGGCGCAGGGCGCGAACCCGGGCTGGGCGCCGCAGGCCCCGGCCCCGCAGACGCCGCCGCAGCAGCAGGCCCCGCAGGTTGGCTGGCAGCAGTCGCAGCAGGCGGCGGCGCACATCCCGCAGCAGCAGGGTCCCGGTGGTGTCGCGGGGGCACCGCCGGTCTACGGCGACCGCAGCCCGACCACGTTCCACCAGTTCTCGCTGGGCCGTGTGATGCGCATCGGCCGTGCCCTGGAGAACGAGCTGGTCGTCTCCGACCTGCAGGTCTCCCGGCACCACGCCGAGTTCCACGCCACGCCCGACGGGCGCATGGAGATCCGTGACCTCGGCTCGCACAACGGCACGTACGTCAACGGCCAGCCGATCGCCAAGGGCGGCTCGCAGCTGCTCGGCCCGACCGACGTCGTCGGCGTCGGCCACTCGACGTTCCGGATCGTCGGCGACCGCCTCGAGGAGTTCGTCGACACCGGTGAGGTGTCCTTCTCCGCCCGGCACCTGACCGTCACGGTCGACGGCGGCAAGCAGATCCTCAAGGACGTCTCCTTCGGTGTCCCGGAGAAGTCGCTGATCGCGGTCATCGGCCCGTCCGGCTCCGGCAAGTCGACCCTGCTCAAGGCGCTCACCGGCTACCGGCCCGCCAACCAGGGCGAGGTCCTCTACGACAACCGCAACCTCTACAAGCAGTTCGCCGAGCTGCGCCAGCGCATCGGTCTGGTCCCGCAGGACGACATCCTGCACAAGGAGCTGACCGTCAAGAAGGCCCTCAAGTACGCGGCCAAGCTGCGCTTCCCCGCCGACACCACGGCGGCCGAGCGCGAGGCCCGCATCGACGAGGTGCTGCGCGAGCTCAAGCTCGACATCCACAAGGACAAGAAGGTCACGTCTCTCTCCGGCGGCCAGCGCAAGCGCGTCTCGGTCGCCCTGGAGCTGCTGACCAAGCCGTCGCTGATCTTCCTGGACGAGCCGACCTCCGGCCTCGACCCGGGCATGGACCGCGACGTCATGCAGCTGCTGCGCGGCCTGGCCGACGACGGCCGTACGGTCCTCGTCGTCACCCACTCGGTGGCCGAGCTGGCGATCTGCGACAAGCTGCTTGTGATGGCGCCCGGCGGCTCGGTCGCGTACTTCGGCCCGCCCGAGGAGGCGCTGAACTTCTTCGGCTACGACACCTGGGCCGACGTCTTCTCCGCCTTCGAGAACTACCGCGACTACGACTGGGCGGGCCGCTGGAAGGGCTCGCAGCACTACCAGATGTACGCCGCGGACCTGGACGCCGTGGCGCCGCAGTCCGTACAGGTTCCGCAGATGCAGGCGATGAAGCCGCCGAAGCCACAGGGCTGGATGTCCCAGTTCGTCACGCTCGTCCGGCGTTACGTCTCGGTGATCGCGTCCGACAAGGGCTTCCTGGCCCTGATGGTGATCCTGCCGGCCGTGCTCGGCGCGGTGAGCCTGCTCATCGACGCGGACAAGGGCCTGCTGCCGAACCCGGCCAACCCGCAGACCGGCCGGATCATCCCGAACGGCACGGCCACCACGGTCCTGCTGATCCTCGCGGTCGGCGCCTGCTTCGCCGGCGCGGCGAACTCGGTCCGCGAGCTGATCAAGGAACGGGTCATCTACGAACGGGAGCGCGCCACCGGCTTGTCCCGCTCGGCGTACCTGATGTCGAAGGTGTTCGTGCTCGGCATGATCACCGTGCTGCAGGGTCTGCTGGTCGGCGTCATCGGCTTCTCCAGCCGGGAGATCCCCGAGGAGGGCCTGATCTTCGGCAGCGCCACGCTGCTGGAGCTGTCCGTGCCGATCATGGCCCTGGGCTTCACCTCGATGATGTTCGGCCTGATCATCTCCTCGCTGGTGAAGACCGCAGAGAAGACCATGCCGCTGCTGGTGATGTTCGCGATCATCCAGGTCGTCTTCACCGGCTGCCTGTTCGCGCTGCACGGCTCGATCGGCGTCAACCAGTTCTCGTTCCTGATGCCGTCGCGCTGGGCGGTCGCCGCGGCCGGCGCCACGCTGGACTTCAACAAGATCAGCCCGCCCGAGACGGCCGGTGACACCGACCCGCTGTGGGAGCACACGGCCGGGGCCTGGGCCATGGACATGGGCGCGCTGCTCGTGCTCGGTGTGATCTGCGGCTTCTTCGTGGCCCGCTTCCTGCGCCGCCACGAGCCCGAGGTCATGCGCAAGTAGGTTCCGCCTCACCGCGCCCGAAGGGCGGCACCCCGTCAGGAGGGTGCCGCCCTTCGGCGTTCGTTCAGCGAAGCAGAGGCCCGCGCCAGCCTCAGTACGCGCTGTCGACGTTGTCCATCGAGCCGTACTTGTCGGCCGCGTAGTTGCAGGCGGCGGTGATGTTGGCTACCGGGTCGTAGATGTCCCAGGAGGTGCCGGGGACGTGCCAGTGCTTGAAGGTCGGCGGGATGACCTGCAGCAGGCCCTTCGACGGGATGCCGTTGATGGCGTTGATGTCCCAGTTGTTGATCGCGCGCGGGTTGCCCGAGGACTCGCGGATGATGTTGCGCTTGATGCCCTCGTAGGAGCCCGGGATCCCGTGCTTCTTCATGACGTCGAGGGACTCGCGGATCCAGCCGTCGAGGTTGTTCGGGTAGCTCTTCTTGGCGGCGGCGCGCTTGGCGGCGCGGCTCGCGGCCTCCTTGGCCTTGCGCTCGGCCTCGGCCTTCTTCGCCGCCTCGGCGGCGGCCTTCTTCTTGGCGGCGGCAGCGGCCTCGGCCTTCTTCTTGGCCGCTATCTGCTCCGCCTTCACGCTCGCACCGGCCATCTGGTCGGTGACGCTCGCCTTGACGTCCTTGATCTGCTCGGTGCTGAACGCCACCGCAGCCGGCTGAGCGGCCTCGGTCGTGGTCGTCGTCGACGCGCCGCTGGGCACCGCGGAGAAGCCGATGGCGGCGGCACCCAGGGTGGCGACACCCGCCATGGCGATCTTGTGGTGACGGGTCAGGCTACGACTCTGAGCACGGCTGAAGATGTTCTTGGGCATGCTGGTGTGGACCTCTTCGAATAGCGCGGGAGTCGCTCGGCGTCCGGCGTTGGACTCGGTGTGTTTCCGACACGAACGCCGCGGGGCAGAACCCACGGCGCTGAGCGACGAGAGCAATTCTTAGCGGCCGCAAAATGGCGTGGCAAAGGTGTGACGTACGAAGGAAGATAGTGGATCAGGGAGGGGCAAATAGGGGCAGATTGGACGATCCGCGCCGCTCAATAGGGGAGCCTTTGTCTCCTATGCACTTTCGTACGTGACGTGCGCCCTATGCGCGGGCTCACACCGGGGCTCCTGCGTTCTCACCGCTTGTTGCACAAGCGATGCTCTATGTGAGGCCCTTTCAGGGTCGTACGAGGGGGGCAGGTCCCCGAACTCGTGCCACAGGTGGCGGCCTTGCGCCGCGGCCTCGTAGCCCCGGCCAGCAGCCCGACCACCACCCGCCCCCGGCGCTCCGGCATGAGGACGAAGTCCGTCCGTCCATCCCGTACGCGCGCGTGCGGGATGGACGGACCCCACCGCCGACCTCCGGCCCGCACGTGGTCGCCCCGAGCGCCACCACCCGGCCCCCGCCCGTCTTCGCGGCGCCGACCAGCCGCGCCGACGCCTCCGGCACCGCGAACCGCTCCGGATACGGCGGCTCGTGCGCCTCCGCCGACGCCACCCCCGTGTGCAGCGTGACCGGCGCGAAGCACACCCCCCCGGCTCACCAGCTCCGCGACCAGCCGCGCCGTGAAGGGCCGCGCCGCACTCGGCGTCTCCGCACTGCCCGCCCCGTCCGCCGACGGCAGCGCGAACACCGTCCGGTGGACGGACAGCGGCTGGTCCCTTCGCTCCGCGCACGCGGAGCGAAGGGACCGCCCGCGCTCGCGCAGCAGCCCCGGTATCCCCGCCCGGTGTACCCGCGCCCCTTACGGCCGCCTTTTGCGCCTGCCGAGCCCTCCCCACGGCCGCTTACCGCGCCTGCTGAGCCCTCCCCACGGCCGCTTACCGCGCCCGCTGAGCCCTCCCCACGGCCCACTGCGCCCCCTGAGCCTTCCCCCCGGCCCACTCACTGCGCCCGCTGCCCCCCCACGGCCGCTCACTGCGTCCCGCCACAGCCCGCCACAGCCCGCCACAGCCGCTCACTGCGCGCCCGCTGAGCGGCTCCTCCAGCATCAGCCGCACACCAGCGGGCAGGCACACCTCACTCCCCGCGGGCTCGCCCGCCCGCACGCGCGCGTGCGGGCCTATCGGGCTCCCGCGGCTCCACCGCCCAGCGGCCGCTGTCCCCGCGCGTGGAGAAGCACACCACCACGCGCGCGTGCCCCGCCCACCCGTCGACGGCCGCCGCCGACGTGACCGGGGTGCTGACCACGAGCGCACCCCCGGCCCGCAACAGCCGCGGCAGCTCCGCGCACGGGTCGCGGGCCACCTCGGTACCCCGTGACACCGGCAGCCGTACGGCGTCCCGGTTCCGGCCCGGGTCCCCGCTGCCCGGCCGGCACCCTTGCCGACGACAGCTCATCCGGCACACGCCTGCGCGAGCGTCACACGGAGCCGTCCACCAGGGCCGCGGCCGCGTACCGACCGCTCGCCGGACGCTCGTCCAGCAGCCGCAGGAACCCCGGCACCACCGTCTCCGGCGCGGGCCGCGGCTCCCGGTCCTCCGGCACGGCGGCCGCGTACAGGTCCGTGTCCATGTCCCCGGGGTCCACCGCCCACACCCGCAGCCCCGGCTCCTCCACGGCGAGCACCGCCGCGAGCTGGTCCAGGGCCGCCTTCGACGCCCCGTAGCCGCCCCACGTCTCGTACGCCTCCGCCGCCGCGTCCGAACTGACCACGACGACCGTGCCCGCCTCGGAGGCCCGCAGCAGCGCCAGTCCCTCCTGCACCAGGCCCAGGCAGGCCACCAGATTCACCTCCAGCGCCCGCCGCAGCCCCGGAAGGGGCAGCTCCTCCAGCCGTACCAGCGGCTCGATGCCCAGCGCACTCGCGTTGTGCACCACCAGATCGAGCCCGCCCAGCCGCCACGCCGCCTCGACCAGCGCCGACCGGTGGGCGGCGTCCGCGACGTCCCCCGGCAGGGCCCTCACCCGCGTGCCGTGCGCGGAGAGGGCCCACGCCGTCTCCGCCAGGGCCTGTGCCCCCCGCGCGTCGAGCACCAGGTCCCAGCCCCGCTCCGCCAGGGCCTCGGCGAGCGCCCGGCCCAGTCCCTTCGAGGCCCCGGTGATGATCGCAACCGGCATGATCGCTCCCTCCTCGTGATCGAAGTGCCCTCAACGTAGGAACACCGCCGCCCGGACCGCCTCCGCCGCGGGGAGCAACCCATCGGGTCCCTTCGCCCTACGCCACCGGCCCACCGTCCCCGGGCCTAGGCCGGGAGACGGCCCGCCCCCGGCCCTGGGACCCGGGCCCTGGGCCGTCCCCGCCGCGCCTCCTTCCCGCGACCTAGGCCCAGCGGACGGGTACCAGCGGCCACCGGTCCGATCCGCGGTGTCACAGCCCGCCGGTACCGTGAGGACATGAGCCACGGTCCTCGGTCCGGCCTCGCCGCGGTGAGTTCCGCGCTGCTGGCCATGAGCAGGCACCTCGAGGTGCGCGACGTCCTCAAGACGATCGTCGCCTCGGCCCGTGAGCTGCTCGACGCGCAGTACGCGGCGCTCGGCGTCCCGGACGACCACGGAGGCTTCGCCCAGTTCGTCGTCGACGGCGTCAGCGAGGAGCAGTGGAAGGCCATCGGCCCCCTCCCGCGCCAGCACGGCATCCTCGCCGCGATGCTGCACGAGGCCAGGGCCGAGCGCCTCGCCGACGTCCGCAAGGACCCCCGCTTCGAGGGCTGGCCCAAGGCCCACCCCGACCTGGTCGACTTCCTGGGCCTGCCGATCCGGGACGGCGACGAGGTGATCGGCGCCCTGTTCCTCGCGAACAAGAACTGCACGAAGCCCGAGGGCAGCTGCGGCTTCACCGAGGACGACGAGGAACTGCTCGGCATCCTCGCCCAGCACGCCGCGATCGCCCTCACCAACGCCCGCCTCTACGAGCGCAGCCGCGAACTCACCATCGCCGAGGAGCGCTCACGCCTGGCCCACGAACTGCACGACGCCGTCAGCCAGAAGCTGTTCTCGCTGCGCCTGACGGCCCAGGCGGCGGCCCGGCTGGTGGACCGCGACCCCTCCCGCGCCAAGGGCGAACTGCAGCAGGTGGCGCTCCTCGCCGCCGAGGCCGCCGACGAACTGCGGGCGGCCGTGGTGGAGTTGCGCCCGGCCGCACTCGACGAGGACGGCCTGGTCGCCACCCTGCGCACACAGATCCAGGTCCTCGACCGCGCCCACAGCGCCCGCGTGACCTTCACCGCCCACGGCGTCAAGGCCCTGCCCGCCTCCCAGGAGGAAGCCGTCCTGCGCGTCGCCCAGGAGGCTCTGCACAACGCCCTGCGCCATTCCGGCGCCGACCACGTCGACGTGACCCTGGAGCGCCGCGGCGCAGGCGCCGTCCTGCGGGTCGCGGACGACGGCGGCGGCTTCGACCCGCGGGCCGTCCGGCACGCCGGGCGCCACCTCGGCCTGGTCTCGATGCGGGACCGGGCGAGCGGCGCCGGCGGCTCACTGACGGTGGAATCGGCGCCCGGCAAGGGCACCACGATCGAGATGGAGGTCCCCGGTGGCTGACGCGATCAAGGTCCTGCTCGTCGACGACCACCAGGTCGTCCGCCGGGGCCTGCGCACGTTCCTGGAGGTGCAGGACGACATCGAGGTCGTCGGCGAGGCCGCCGACGGCGCCGAAGGAGTCGACCGCGCCGAGGAGTTGCGGCCCGACGTCATCCTCATGGACGTCAAGATGCCGGGCATGGACGGCGTCGACGCCCTGCGCAGACTCCGCGAGCTGGACAACCCCGCGCGCGTGCTGGTCGTCACCAGCTTCACCGAACAGCGCACGGTGGTCCCGGCCCTGCGCGCGGGCGCCGCCGGGTACGTGTACAAGGACGTCGACCCCGACGCCCTCGCCGGAGCCATCCGCTCGGTGCACGCCGGGCACATCCTGCTCCAGCCGGAGGTCGCCGGTGCGCTGCTCTCCCAGGAGGAGTCCAACTCCGGCTCCGGCCGAGGCGGTTCCCTCACCGAGCGGGAGCGCGAGGTGCTCGGCCTGATAGCGGACGGCCGCTCCAACCGGGAGATCGCCCGCGCCCTCGTCCTCTCCGAGAAGACCGTCAAGACCCACGTCTCGAACATCCTGATGAAGCTCGACCTGGCCGACCGGACGCAGGCCGCCCTGTGGGCCGTTCGCCATGGCGTGACGGGCTGACACGCTCAGGCCCACGGCAACACGGAAGGTTGCGTTCCAAACAGAGATTCATACTGTCGTGGGAACGTCCCCCATATGGCGCATCCTCGATGGATCTCCGCCGTTCTCCAGTGCGTGCCGCGGCGCCTGCCGCGGCAATCGCAAGGAGGGCTCAGAAGTGAAGAACCTGAAGAAGGCGGCGGCCGTGACGATGGTGACCGGTGGCCTGCTGGCCGCGGGCGCGGGCATGGCCTCCGCCACCAGCGCGCACGCCGACGGCCAGGCCGCGGGCTCCCCGGGCGTCGGCTCGGGCAACGTCATCCAGGCCCCGGTGCACGTCCCGGTCAACGTCTCCGGCAACAGCGTGAACGTCGTGGGCATCCTGAACCCGGCCTTCGGCAACCTCGCCGTCAACCACTGACGCTCCGCCTCCGTCTCCGAGCCGGAGGTGACACCGGCCTCCCAGTAACACCTGGGAGGCCGGTCGGCTCAGCTGCGGGCATGTGTGCCGCCAAGGGCGGCACGGGTGGGCGCAGCAGCACCCCGCAGCGCCGGGTCGCGCAACGCCGTGACCCCAGCCGCGACGCCGGGCACGACTCACCCCCCGTCACCGCGCAACCTCACCGCACTCCCCGCTCCCGCTCCTCCACAACGGAGTTGTACGCCGCGACCTGCGCCCGCCGAGCCGTTCGCTCCACCGGCCGCAGCGCCTCCCGCCGCGCGGAGATCTCGGCCGCGCTCACCGCACCCCCATGGCCGCTCTCGGTCGCCACGGTGATGAGCGTCCCCACCCGCTGCGCCAGCTCCAGCACCCGCACCGCCCGCGGCGGATACCCCGGCGCCAGCACCTCACGTCCCCGTTCGGCCCGGGCCCGGTACGCGTCGACCGCCGCCTCCGCCACCGGCCCCGACCCGGCCACGTCCAGCCGGGTCAGCACCTCGGTCGCGTCCCGCAGGGCCTCCGCGAGTTCCCGCTCCGCCTCACTCAGCGACGGCACGTCCGCCGGCGGCGCCTCCCGCACGGGCAGCACATGCCACACCACCTCGTCCCGCACATGCTCGGGCCCGGCCTCGTACACGTCCGGCACCAGTCCGAGGGCGGCCCCGTGACAGACCACCGCCTCCTCGGCCTCCAGCGCCCGCGCGTTGAACTCCGGCGGCCCGCTCAGCCCCAGCGGATGCCCCGGCGCCGGCAGCGCCACCCGCAGCCCGGTCACGCCGCGCGCCCGCAGCCGCCCCAGCGCCAGCGTCAGCCCGACCTGCCCCGGCTCACCGGGCAGCCCCTCCACCCGGTGCACCGCGTCCTCGCCGACGATGGCGAGCACGGCGTCATCCGGCGAGACAAGTCCGGCCAAAAGGGCATTTCCCCAAGCTGCGAGACGTCCAGCGCGCGGTTCCGTGAGCATGCTTCCACCCTAGGACCCTCCAAGGACCGGACCGAGGGAATGCCCGGGCCGACCAGTGGCGTAGATTTCATGGAGGGCTGCGCCCACCGGCGCGGCGGACCGAGCCACAGGCGTACGCGACAGCCGAGACCGGCCACACTGCAAGGGGAGACAACGCGCTCATGAGCGATGTTCTGGAGCTTCAGGACGTATCCGTGGTCCGCGAGGGCCGGGCTCTGGTGGACCAGGTCTCCTGGTCGGTCAAGGAGGGCGAGCGCTGGGTCATCCTGGGCCCGAACGGCGCCGGCAAGACCACCCTCCTGAACCTCGCTTCCACCTACCTCTACCCGAGCTCCGGCACCACCACCATCCTCGGCGAGACCCTCGGCCGCCCCGGCACCGACGTCTTCGAACTGCGCCCCCGCATCGGCATGGCGGGCATCGCCATGAGCGAGAAGCTCCCCAAGCGCCAGACGGTCCTGGAGACGGTCCTCACCGCCGCCTACGGCATGACCGCCACCTGGCACGAGGACTACGAGGAGGTCGACGAGCGACGCGCCCGCGCCTTCCTGGACCGCCTCGGCATGAGCGAATACCTGGACCGCAGGTTCGGCACGCTCTCCGAGGGCGAGCGCAAGCGCACCCTCATCGCCCGCGCCCTGATGACCGACCCCGAGCTGCTGCTGCTCGACGAGCCCGCCGCCGGTCTCGACCTCGGCGGCCGCGAGGACCTCGTCCGCCGCCTCGGCCGCCTCGCCCGCGACCCCATCGCCCCCTCGATGCTCATGGTCACGCACCACGTCGAGGAGATCCCGCCGGGCTTCACCCACGTCCTCATGATCCGCCAGGGCAAGGTCCTCGCCGCCGGCCCGCTGGAGCTCGAACTCACCTCCCGCAACCTCTCCCTCTGCTTCGGCCTCCCGCTCGTCGTCGAACAGGTGGGCGAGCGCTGGACCGCCCAGGGCTTTCCGCTGTCCTGACCCGGCCCACATCCCGCAAATCCCGCCGCCGCAACGGCATTTCACACGCTGGGCGCCCTGTCGGCGACAGGGGACTCGGTCCTACGATGACCACGTGGACATCGACGCATGGCTGTGGTGGCTGATCGGCGCGACTGCGCTCGGCATCGCACTGGTGATCACCGCGATGCCGGAACTGGGCATGCTCGCGGTGGGCGCCATCGCCGCGGCGGTGGTCACCGGCGTCTTCGGCGGCGGAGCCGTCGCCCAGGTGGCCGTCTTCGCCGTGATCTCGACCGCGGGCATCGCCGTCGTCCGGCCCATCGCGAACCGGCATCGCTCCCAGCGCCCCCAACTCGCCACCGGCGTGGACGCGTTGAAGGGCAGACAAGCCGTCGTCCTGGAACGCGTCGACGGCTCCGGCGGCCGGATCAAGCTGGCCGGGGAGGTCTGGTCGGCCCGCGCCCTCGACACCGACCGCGCGTACGAAGCAGGCCAGGAAGTGGACGTCGTGGACATCGAGGGAGCCACCGCGATCGTCATGTGACCTCGCACGACGTAACTGGAGTGAACTCCTCGCCAGCTACGCGACGGTCTGTCAGACTCGACCAGCAAGATCTTCGACAACCATAAGATCTGCCGAAGACGCCGCAGCGGAGAAGGGACACGGGGAACGACGATGGAACCGGTCATCATCGTCCTGATCATTCTGGTGGTGTTGGTCTTCATCGCCCTGATCAAGACGATCCAAGTCATCCCACAGGCCAGCGCGGCCATCGTGGAGCGGTTCGGCCGCTACACGCGAACGCTCAACGCGGGCCTCAACATCGTCGTCCCGTTCATCGACACCATCCGCAACCGCATCGACCTGCGCGAACAGGTCGTGCCGTTCCCGCCGCAGCCGGTGATCACCCAGGACAACCTGGTCGTCAACATCGACACCGTCATCTACTACCAGGTGACCGACGCGCGGGCCGCGACCTACGAGGTCGCCAGCTACATCCAGGCGATCGAGCAGCTCACCGTCACCACGCTGCGCAACATCATCGGCGGCATGGACCTGGAGCGGACCCTGACCTCCCGCGAGGAGATCAACGCGGCCCTGCGCGGCGTCCTCGACGAGGCCACCGGCAAGTGGGGCATCCGCGTCAACCGCGTCGAGCTCAAGGCGATCGAGCCGCCCACCTCCATCCAGGACTCGATGGAGAAGCAGATGCGCGCCGACCGCGACAAGCGCGCCGCGATCCTCCAGGCCGAAGGTGTCCGGCAGTCCGAGATCCTGCGCGCCGAGGGCGAGAAGCAGTCCCAGATCCTGCGCGCCGAAGGTGAGGCCAAGGCGGCCGCCCTGCGCGCCGAGGGCGAGGCCCAGGCCGTCCGTACGGTCTTCGAGGCCATCCACGCCGGCGACCCGGACCAGAAGCTCCTCTCCTACCAGTACCTGCAGATGCTCCCGAAGATCGCCGAGGGCGACGCCAACAAGCTCTGGATCGTCCCCAGCGAGATCGGCGACGCCCTCAAGGGCCTGTCCGGCGCGATGGGCAACTTCGGCGGCATTGGCGGAGGTTCAGGCGGCAACGGCGGCGCGTCCGGCGGCCACGTGCCCGCGCAGGAGCGCCGCGAGAAGCCGTCCATCGACTGACCTCGCGCACAGGCAGCACATGAAGGGGGCCCGCTTCGCCGAGAAGCGGGCCCCCTTCACGCGGGCCGGGCACGCGGGCCGGTCAGGCGGCCGGCTGGGCCAGCCAGTCCGGCAGCGCGTCGAAGTCGTCCTGCCCCAGCGCCAGCAGCATCGCGTCCGCCGGAGTCGGCTCGAACGGCTGCCGCAGCAGCGGCATCCCGGCCTCCTCCGGAGTCCGGTTCGCCTTGCGGTGATTGTCCTCGGCGCACGAGGCCACCGTGTTCAGCCACGTGTCCTGCCCACCCTGCGACCGCGGCACCACGTGGTCCACGGTCGTCGCCCGCCTGCCGCAGTACGCGCACCGGTTCCGGTCCCGGACCAGCACACCCCGCCTCGACCACGGAGCTCGTCTTCGGAACGGCACCCGTACGTACTGGCAGAGCCTGATCACACGCGGCGCCGGTATGTCGACCGCGGCTCCCCGCATCCGCAGTTCGGGGTGGGCCTGCTCGACGACGGCCTTGTCCTGAAGCACCAGAACGACGGCTCGGTTCAGCGTCACCGTCGACAGCGGCTCGAAGCTCGCGTTGAGTACCAGCGTGTCCCGCATACCAGCCCACCTCCCGTGTGCACCGGCCCACCCCCTGGCGGGCTGGGATCAACTCTGGCCGGGCACGCCGAGATGGACAACGCAATATCTGCTGCTCCCACGGGAGGTGACTCCCGCGACCCCCGGCAACAAAAATGCCCGCTCCTGATCAATTCCAAGACCAGGAGCGGGCAAACGTTCCATGAACTCCGGGATCGCGCGGGCGACCGGCTCAGCTCTCGGCGGGCACCTCGTACTCGCCGATCAGCTGAGCCCGCCCGATCGTGTGGAACCGCAGGTTGAAGCCCACGAACGCGGGCGACGCGTCCGCGTCCGGACCGAGCTTCTCCTGGTCCACCGCGTAGACGGTGAACACATACCGGTGCGGCCCGTCCCCGGCCGGCGGCGCCGCCCCGCCGAAGTCCCTGCTGCCGTAGTCGTTACGGGCGTGGATCGCGCCCTCCGGCAGCCCCTCGAACTTGCCGCTGCCCGCACCCACCGGCAGCTCCGTCACCGAAGCCGGGATGTCGAACAGCACCCAGTGCCAGAACCCGCTGCCCGTCGGGGCATCGGGGTCGTAGCAGGTCACGGCGAAGCTCTTGGTCTCGGGCGGGAAGCCCTCCCACCGCAGCTGCGGCGAGGTGTTGCCGGCCGCGTAGACCTGAGCGTCCTTGAGC
Organism: Streptomyces sp. DT190; assembly: GCF_049846985.1. Classification (NCBI taxonomy): domain Bacteria; kingdom Bacillati; phylum Actinomycetota; class Actinomycetes; order Kitasatosporales; family Streptomycetaceae; genus Streptomyces; species Streptomyces sp. DT190. The sequence goes on from NZ_JBNCNM010000020.1 coordinate 161,361, forward strand.
GTCGCCCCTTCCTTGACGTCCTCACTCGTCACCGTGAACGAGGGCACGGGCGGATGGAAGTCGTGGGGGAGCGGCCGCCGCTTGAGCTCGGTCACCTCGGTACCTCCTGATCGGTTCTTGCAGTCGACCCCGAGCCTAGGGCCTGTCCTAGAACCAGTTGCGCTTGCTGCCGACCTCGGAGAGCCACTGGTTGAGGTACGCCGTCCAGTCCGTGCCCTGGTAGTCGTTCAGGCCCACCTGGAACGAGCGGAAGGTGTCGCTGCCCTCGCTGAAGAGCCCCGGCTTCTTGTCCATCTCCAGCACCACGTCCATGGCGTGCTCGTCGGCCACGAAGCTCAGCTCCACCTGGTGCAGCCCCCGGTACTGCTGCGGCGGGAAGAACTCGATCTCCTGGTAGAACGGCAGCTTCTGCCGCGTGCCCCGGATCACACCCCGCTCCATGTCCGCGTTCTTGAACCGGAAGCCCAGCTGGATGAACGCGTCGAGGATCGCCTTCTGCGCCGGCAGCGGATGCACGTTCACCGGGTCGAGGTCACTGGAGTCCACCGCCCGCGCGATCTCCAGCTCCGTGGACACCCCGATGTTCATGCCGCGCAGCGCCTGACCGTCGATCATCGTGATCGGCGTCTCCCACGGGATCTCCAGCCCGAACTGCACCGCGTGCACCGCGTTCGCCTGCAGCTCGAACGCCCCACCCAGGCGCGACTTCGTGAACTCGATGTCCTGCTTGTACTCCTGGTCGCCGCTCTCCACCTCGACCTTGGCCTGCAGCCCGACCGAGAGCCCCTCGATCTGCTGGTTCACGGACCCGCCCTGGATCCGCACCTCACCCTGGACGACACCGCCGGGCACGACGTTGACCTCGTGCAGCACCGTCTCGACCGAAGCCCCGCCGGCCCCCAGGCTCGCGAGCAGCTTCTTGAACGCCATGTCTCTCCCTCTCGCCCACTACGGGTGGATCCCTGATCCCTCTAAACGCGATCCGACCGTGGCCGGTTCCACTCCCTCAGCCTGGCAAGGCCGGCGCCCACGGGCCACCCCGCCGCACCACACGTCTCCAGTACCCTCGGACGGCATGATCGCGACCCCCGACCGTACGCCCCTGCCCAGGGAGTTCTTCGACCGGCCCGTCCTCGATGTCGCGCCCGACCTCCTCGGCCGCATCCTGGTCCGCACCACCCCGGACGGTCCGATCGCCCTCCGCCTCACCGAGGTCGAGGCCTACGACGGCGCCGACGACCCCGGCTCCCACGCGTATCGCGGTCGCACGGCCCGCAACGAGGTGATGTTCGGCCCACCCGGACACGTGTACGTCTACTTCACCTATGGCATGTGGTTCTGCATGAACCTCGTGTGCGGCCCCGAGGGCCGGGCGAGCGCGGTCCTGCTGCGCGCCGGCGAGATCATCGAGGGCGCCGAACTGGCCCGCACCCGTCGACTCTCGGCCCGCAACGACAAGGAACTGGCCAAAGGCCCGGCCCGGCTGGCCACGGCCCTGGACGTGGACCGCTCCCTCGACGGCACGGACGCGTGCACCGCAGGGGACACCCCCCTGCGCATCCTGACCGGCACCCCCGTGCCCTCCGACCAGGTACGCAACGGTCCGCGCACCGGAGTCGCCGGCGAAGGGGCCGTGCACCCCTGGCGCTTCTGGGTCGCCGACGACCCGACGGTCAGCCCCTACAGGGCCCATGTCCCGCGGCGCCGCCGAAGTTGACGCGTGCAGGCGGGATGCGTAATGTATCCCGAGCCGCTGAACCGGGTACGGCGTTCGCCTGCAGCCGGAAGCGGCCAAACCACTACCTAGCTACCCCCTCAACAGGGGTGAATTCTGCGTGCCCGCACGTCTGAATTCGACGCCGACAGACTCGATTATGAGTTGGACAGCGAATCGGCTAACGTAGTGAATGTCGAAAGGCCGACGGGCGAAAGCCCAGGCCGGAAGGCAATTCCCGCCGACAGGGAATCGGATCGGAAAAGGATCTGATAGAGTCGGAAACGCAAGGCCGAAGGGAAGCGCCCGGAGGAAAGCCCGAGAGGGTGAGTACAAAGGAAGCGACCGTTCCTTGAGAACTCAACAGCG
>NZ_JBNCNM010000021.1:0-146947 GCF_049846985.1 Streptomyces sp. DT190
ACCCGGAAGCTAAGCCTTACAGCGCCGATGGTACTGCAGGGGGGACCCTGTGGGAGAGTAGGACGCCGCCGAACAATTCTTCAAAAAGGCCCACACCTTATGGTGTGGGCCTTTTTGTGTTTCCCGGCCATTCCTACGAGGGCTGCACCAGCTTCGTGTCGTACGCGAGGATGACCGCCTGGATGCGGTCACGGGATCCGGTCTTCGCGAGGATCCGGCCCACGTGGGTCTTCACCGTCGACTCGGCCAGGTGCAGGCGCTCGGCTATCTCCGTGTTCGTCCAGCCCTGGCCGATGACCGTGAGGATCTCGCGTTCGCGGTCCGTGAGGGAGGCCAGGCGGGGATCCTCGGTCGGTGTCGCCGCCGCGGTGTCGGTCGGCAGGTGGTGGACGTAGGCGTCCAGGAGGCGGCGGGTCAGGCTGGGGGCCACGACCGCGTCGCCCGTGGCGACCGCGCGGATGCCGGCCAGGAGTTCCTCCGGCTGGGCGTCCTTCACGAGGAAGCCGGAGGCACCGGCGCGCAGGCCGGCGTAGGCGTACTCGTCCAGGTCGAAGGTCGTGACGATCAGGATGCGGGTGCGGTCGCCGGACGCGGTGATGCGGCGGGTCGCCTCGATGCCGTCCAGGCCGGGCATGCGGATGTCCATGAGGACGACGTCGGGGTGGAGCTCGGCCGCCATGCGGACGGCTTCGCTGCCGTTGGCCGCCTCGCCCACGACGGTCATGTCGTCCTGGCTCTCCAGGAGCATGCGGGAGCCGAAGCGTTGCAAGGGCTGGTCGTCGGCGATGAGGACCGTGGTCACTGCGGGCTTTCCTCCGGGAGGTGGAGACGGACGCGCCAGCCCTGCTCCGGGTGGGGGCGGGGGCCGGCCTCAAGTGTGCCGCCGTAGAGGGCGGTTCGCTCGCGCATTCCCGGTAGTCCGCGGCCTTCGGCCGGGGTGTCCGCCGGGCCGCGGCTGCCCGTGTCCGTGATGGTGACCGTGACGGCGGCCCGGTCGCCGTAGGCCAGGTCTATCTGCGCTGTCGCGTCCGGGCCGGCGTGCTTGAGGGTGTTGGTGAGGGCTTCCTGGACCACGCGGTAGACGGTGAGCTGGCGGCCCGGGGGGAGGGTGGGGGTGCCGTGGGTCCTGGTGCTGACGGGGAGGCCCGCCGAGCGGACGCCGTCGAGGAGCTGCTCCAGGTCCGTGAGGCCCGGCTGAGGGGTCAGTTCGGCCTGCTGCCTCTCCTCCTCGCGCAGGACGTCCAGGAGGCGGCGGAGTTCGGTGAGGGCCTGGCGGCTGGTCGTGGCGATGGCGTCGAGGGCCTGGGCGGCGCGCTCCGGGGACTTGCCGGCGGCGTACCGGCCGCCGTCGGCGAGGCCGGTGATGACGGAGAGGTTGTGGCCGATGATGTCGTGCATCTCGCGGGCGATGCGGGCGCGTTCGGCGGCGGTGGCGAGCTGGGCCTGCTGGTCGCGTTCGGTCTCCAGGCGGCGGGCGCGGTCCTCGAGGGCCTCGGTGTAGTTCCGGCGGGTGCGGACGGTGACACCGATGAGGGCGGCCACCGTGACGGACATCAGCTGGGAGCCGAGCTGCTGGTCCCAGCTGCCCTCGCCGTGGCGGAGGGCCGAGACGACGACCGGGGCGATCACCAGGGCGGTGGCCCACCACAGGTGATGCAGAGGGCGGCGCAGGGCCAGGTGGTAGACGAGGACCAGCTGGAGCAGGGCCGCCTGGAGGGCCGCGCCGGTCCAGGCGTTGACGAGGGCGAAGGGGGCCATGGCGGCGAGGACGGCCCCCGGGTGGGTGCGGCGCCACAGCAGGGGGACCGACAGGCCCAGGCTGAGGGTGAGGAGGAGCGGACCGGGGACGTCCAGGCGGTGGGCGTTGTGTTCCCAGCCTCCGCCGACGAGGTCGATCAGGGCGGCCGTCATCCAGAAGCCGGTGAAGTGCAGGTCCCACAGCAGCGGATGGCGGCGGTCGAAGGCGCGCACCCGGCGGGTGAGGCGCTGGGCGTAGTCGGTGAGGGGCTCGGTCGCCCGGTCTTCCGTCACGGGGTCCATCGTGCGGGTATCCGGCGCCGGGCGTCAGACGTCGCGTCGGCGCAGGACCCAGGCGGCCGCCGTCAGGGTCGCCGCCGCCCACAGGAGCAGGGCGAGCAGGGCGCCGCCCGGTGAGGCCGTGCCGGGCATGGGCTGGGCCGTGCTCAGGGCCTCCAGGGCCTTGCCCGGGAAGTAGCGGACGGCGCTGTCGACGGCGTCGTAGGGGAGCATCGCGAGGACCTCCGGGAGGACCATGATCAGGCCGATGAAGGCGCCGATGGCCGTCGCCACCGAGCGGAGCAGGGCACCGACGGCGAGGGCGAGGACGGCGAGGAGCGTGAGACCGGCCGCGTTGCCGGCGAGGGCGCGCAGGACGCCGGGGTCGCCGAGGGAGGCGGACAGGTCGGTGCCGGTGAGGAAGGGCTGGGCGAGGGGGAAGGTGATCAGGTTCGTCGCGAGGGTGAGGGGCAGGGCGATCGCCGTCAGGACGGCGGCCTTGGACCACAGGACGGGCAGGCGGCGCGGGACGGCGGTCATCGTCGCGCGGATCTGGCCGGTGGAGTACTCGCCGGCGGTGGCCAGGATGCCGAGCACGCCGAGGTTGATCGTGGCGAACTGGGTGCCGAGCAGGACGAACATGACGGTGTCCATGCCGCCTTCGCCGGAGCCGTCGTAGGCGGCGGCCAGGCCGGCGCCCATCGCGGCGGTCAGGAGGGTCGTGACGGTGAGGTTGATCCAGGTGGAGCGCAGGGTCCACAGCTTGTGCCACTCGGAGCGCAGCACGCGGGCGGGGGTCACGCGATAGGGGAGGGTGGCCGTGGTCATGCCGCTGCTCCTTCGAGGGTCGCCGGGTACTCCAGCGCGTCGCGGGTGAGGTCCATGAAGGCCTCCTCCAGGGAGGCGGCGTTGGGGGTCAGTTCGTAGAGGGGGATGCCGTGGGCGGCCGCCGTGCGGCCGATCTGCGGGGCGTCGGCGCCGCGGACCTGAAGGGTGCCGGGGGTGTCGGTGGTGATGTCGACACCGGGTGCGGTGAGGACGCGTACGAGGTCGGGGGCGCGGGGGGTGACGACCTTGGTGGTGCCGGCGCCGGAGTCGCGGACGAAGTCGGTGACCGTGGTGTCGGCGAGGAGACGGCCGCGGCCGATGATCACGAGGTGCTCGGCGGTGAGGGCCATCTCGCTCATCAGGTGCGAGGAGACGAAGACCGTGCGGCCCTCGGCGGCGAGGGACTTGAGCAGGGTGCGGATCCACAGCACGCCCTCCGGGTCGAGGCCGTTGACCGGCTCGTCGAGGAGGAGCACGGCCGGGTCGCCGAGGAGGGCGGCGGCGATGCCGAGGCGCTGTCCCATGCCGAGGGAGAAGCCCTTGACGCGGCGGTGGGCCACGTCGGTCAGGCCGGTGAGGCCGAGGACGTGGTCGACGCGGCTGCGCGGGATGCCGTGGGTGTGGGCGAGCACGCGCAGGTGGTGGTGGGCGGTGCGGCCGGGGTGGACGGAGCGGGCCTCCAGCAGGGCGCCGACCTCGGTGAGGGGCGCGGGGTGGGCGGCGTAGGAGCGGCCGCCGACGGTGGCGTGGCCGCGGGTGGGGGCGTCGAGGCCGAGGAGCATGCGCATGGTCGTGGACTTGCCGGCGCCGTTGGGGCCGAGGAAGCCGGTGACGGTGCCGGGGCGGACGGTGAAGGACAGGTCCGTGACGACGGTCCGGTCGCCGTAGCGTTTGGTGAGTTCGTGTGCGGTCAGCATGGTTCGATGCTCGTGCGCGCGGCGACGGTGGGCGTCGGACCGGCGGTGGTTATCGGGGTGAGGGGCGTCGTACCGGGGTACTACGGTGGCCCGCATGAGCTATGTGATCCGGTCCGTCCGTGCTGATGAGTGGGGTGCCGTGAAGGAGTTGCGGCTCATGGCGCTGCGCGATCCGGTGGCGCACCTCGCCTTCCTGGAGACGTACGAGCAGGCCGTGGAGAGGCCGGAGTCGTACTGGCGGGAGCGCACGGCCAAGGCGGCCGAGGGGGCGGACCAGGCGCAGCAGGTCATCGCCGAGGGGCCGGACGGGCGGTGGGTGGGGACGGTGACGGTGCTCGTGGAGGAGCCCGGGACGACCGACTGGGCCGGGTTGGCGGTGGAGCGGAAGCAGGGGCATCTGGTCGGGGTGTTCGTGCGGCCCGAGGAGCGGGGCAACGGGCTGACCGAGGTGCTGTTCGACGCCGCGCTGGAGTGGGCGTGGGGGCGGGGAATGGAGCGGGTGCGGCTCTTCGTGCACGAGGAGAACGGGCGGGCGCAGCGGTTCTACCGGCGGGTGGGGTTCGTGCCGAGCGGGTTGGTCGTGCCGCTGGGGGACGCCGGGGAGCGGGAGCTGGAGTTCGTGCTGGAGCGGGGCGGTGCGGGGGTGCCGCTCTCAGACGGGTAGTTCGTCGTGCGGCCAGCGGGCGCGGCCCTGTTCGCGGGAGCGGAGCAGGGCCAGGGTCGAAAGACCCCGGTCCGCTCCGGTGGCGAGCAGCTCCGGGAGCTGGGGGAGCGGGGCCACGGCCGCGACGTCGTCGAGGACGAGGGTCAGTGGTGGGTCGAGGCGACCGGAGGATGACCGTTCGGCCATGCGCCGGCCGCGCTCGACCACGCTGGAGACGAGGGCCGTCAGGAAGGGCATCGCGCCCGGGGTGGTCCTGGGGTCCTCGATGGATTCACCGACCACATAAAGCGTGCCCCCTTCGTCGATGAAGGAATCCAAGGCGAGGGCATCATTTCGGTTGGGAGTGCAGGCCTCGCGGACGTTGATCGTGGAGAGTGCGGCGAGGGCACGGGTGGTCAGTTGCTGGGCCACGTCGCGGCGTTCGGGGTGGGCGGTGAGGGCGCCTTCGAGTTCGCCCGCCGAGCCGGGGGCGGCCTTGGGGTTGGTGCGCAGGATGCGGACGGCGTCCTGGATCTGGGTGCCCTGGGCCCAGCGGTGCACGTGGCGGATGGTGCGTCCGTCGACGGCGGCGGCGTGCAGGTAGCTGCGCAGGAGCGTGGTGGCCGTGTCGGTGACCGCCTGGTCGAGTTTGGCGGTCGGGCGTACGGGGGCGAGCAGGGCGGTGGCGGTCGTCGCCGCGGTCCGCGGGTCCTCGCAGCCGGTGGTGGGGGACCAGTGGAGGCGGGACGGGGTGTTGCAGAGGTGGGTGGGGTCGTAGAGGTGGGTGGGGCCGAGCTTGGCTCTGGCGTCCTTGGTCTCCTGCCAGAGGGTGGGGTTGGAGGTGACGACGAGGGTGGGGCCTTCCGCGTCGCGTACGGCCTGGGTTGCCGTGATCTGGCGGGTTTCCCTCGGGGCCACGAGGATTTTCTCCCACCCGCCCACCCGTTCCTGCCCGAACAGGAAAGCCGGGGCCGCCGGGGTGGGGGCCAGGGGCGCGGTCGGCTCCGGGAGGTGACCGGGCTCGGGGGCGGCGCGGCGGGGGGTGGGGAGGTCGTGCGGGGCGGGGGCCGGGGCCGGGCTCTGGGGGGTGTGGGGCTGAGGTGAGGCGGAGGGCGCCGGGGCGGGGACGTCGTGCTGTACCGGGCTCTGCGCCGGGTGCCGGGCCGGTGCTTCGTGCTGTCGGACTTCCGCTGCCGTCGCCTGCTCCAGACGGCGTCTCGCCCGGCCCGCGCGCCAGCGGGCCACGGTGCCCAGCACGAACACCGTGAGGACGAGCAGGACCATCAGCTGGCCGATGAACAGCCCCCAGAACAGGCCGTAGCCGGAGAGGTCGCCGGGGGGTGTGCCGGGCCAGGCGCCGGGGATGTCGTGGGGCTGGGCGATGAGGTGGCGCATGGCCAGGGGTGTGGCGACGAAGGTGACGCCGGACGGCCAGGAGCCGTGGGCGAACACGCCGGCCAGGCCCGTGGCCGTCCACACCAGCACGGTCATGCCGAGGAGGAACGCGAGTATGCCGACGAGCAGTCCGTCGGGGATGCCTCCCTGGGTGTTCCGCGGGGTGCGGCGATCGTCCGGTCTCACGCGTTCCTCCCCTGCGTACGCCTACGCCACCGTCGATTCGGAGTCGCCCATGTGGTGCTCCACGAAGGCCGCCGCCCTCTCCTCCGCCTCGATCTCGGCGGCGCGCAGGGCGTCGTCGGCGAGGTCGGCGGAGGACTCCGTCATCGCGCGGTCGGTGAAGACCAGGGGGCGTTCGGTCTCCGTGACCAGGTGTTTGACGACCTGGACGTTGCCGTTGACGTCCCAGACGGCGATGCCGGGGGTGAGGGTCGGGATGATCTCGACCGCCCAGCGGGGCAGGCCGAGGACCCGGCCGGTGGCTCTGGCCTCGTCGGCCTTCTGGGCGTAGATCGTCCTGGTCGACGCCATCTTCAGGATCGCGGCGGCCTCCTTGGCGGCCGCGCCGTCGACGACGTCGGAGAGGTGGTGGACGACCGCGACGAAGGACAGGCCCAGGCGCCGGCCGAACTTCAGCAGACGCTGGAACAGCTGCGCCACGAAGGGGCTGTTGATGATGTGCCAGGCCTCCTCGACCAGGAAGATGCGCTTCTTCCGGTCGGGGCGGATCCAGGTGTGCTCCAGCCACACGCCGACGATGGCCATGAGGATCGGCATGGCGATGGAGTTGCGGTCGATGTGGGAGAGGTCGAAGACGATCAGCGGGGCGTCGAGGTCGATGCCGACCGTCGTGGGGCCGTCGAACATGCCGCGCAGGTCGCCGTCGACCAGGCGGTCCAGGACCAGGGCGACGTCCAGGCCCCAGGCGCGGACGTCGTCTATGGCGACGTTCATCGCCTCGGCCGACTCGGGCTCGGGGTGGCGCAGCTGCTCGACGATGTCGGTGAGGACCGGCTGGCGGTCGGTGATCGTCGCGTTGACGTAGGCGTGCGCGACCTTGAGCGCGAAGCCGGAGCGCTCGTCGAGGCCGTGGCCCATCGCGACCTCGATGATCGTGCGCAGCAGCGCGAGCTGGCCGGTCGTCGTGATCGCGGGGTCGAGCGGGTTGAGGCGGATCCCCATGTCCAGGGCGGCCATCGGGTCCAGGCGGATGGGGGTTATGCCCAGCTCCTGCGCGATGAGGTTCCACTCGCCCACGCCGTCCTCGCCCTGGGCGTCCAGGACGACGACCTGGCGGTCGCGGAAGCGGAGCTGGCGCAGGACGTACGTCTTCTCCAGCGCCGACTTGCCGTTGCCGGACTCCCCGAGGACCAGCCAGTGGGGGGCGGGAAGCTGCTGGCCGTAGAGCTGGAAGGGGTCGTAGATGTAGCCCTTGCCGGAGTACACCTCGCGGCCGATGATGACGCCGGAGTCGCCGAGGCCGGGGGCGGCGGTCGGGAGGTAGACCGCCTGGGCCTGGCCCGTGGACGTGCGCACCGGGAGCCGGGTCGTCTCGACCTTCCCGAAGAGGAAGGACGTGAAGGCCTCGGTGAGGACGGACAGCGGATCCCGCATCAGGTCCTACCTCCGAATGCCGGTGGCGAAGGGAAGGGTGTTCACGAAGGCGCGGTGGTGCTCGCGGTCGCACCATTCCAGCTTGAGGTACGACTTGCCGGCTGAGGCCCTTATCGTGCGCTTGTCGCGGGCCAGGGCGTCGGGGGAGCGGGAGCTGACGGTGATGTAGCCGACGAGGTTGACGCCGGCGGCGCCGCTGGCGAGGTCCTCGCCGCGCTGGTCGAGCCGGGAGTTGGCGGCCACGTCGCGCGGGTCGACGGTGCGGTTCATCTTGGCGGCGCGGGAGGCCTCGGCCTCGTCGTTGGTCTTCTCGGTGAGCATGCGCTCGATGGCGACCTCGGTGGGTTCGAGGTCCATGGTGACGGCGACCGTGCGGATGACGTCCGGGGTGTGGACGAGCAGCGGGGCGAGGAAGTTGACGCCGACGGGGGTCATCGGCCACTCCTTCACCCAGGCGGTGGCGTGGCACCAGGGGGCGCGGGTGGAGGACTCGCGGGTCTTGGCCTGGAGGTAGGTGGGCTCCATGGCGTCGAGCTCGGCCGGCCAGGCGTTGCGCTTGGTCATCGCCTGGATGTGGTCGATCGGGTGGTCCGGGTCGTACATGGAGTGGATCAGCGAGGACAGCCGGCTCTGGCCGAGCGGCTGGCGGACGCGGATGTCGGCCTCCTGCAGGCGCGAGCAGATGTCGGTGAGCTCGCGGGCCATGACGACGGCGAGTCCGGCGTCGCGGTCGACCTTGCCGCCGTGGGCGCGGGCGGCCCGGGCCATGGCGTTGGCCTCGGCGGCGAGGTCGCGGGTGTAGTGCATGCAGGCGACGAGGTACGCGCGGTGCTGCTCGCTGCTGGTCGACACCATCGACTGGAGCTGGTCGTAGGACTCCTGCAGCCAGGGCAGGGCCCTGTCGTCGCCGCGGACGGCGACGTCCTTGGCGTGGGCGTCGGGGTCGGCGGGCAGCGTGCGGGCGAGCATCTGCAGGCGGGTGACGAAGCCGTCGCCGTTGGCCACGTGCTTGAGCAGCGTGCCGAAGCGGTCGACCAGGGCCTCCTGGTCCTCGCTGTCGCGCAGGCCGACGCCGGGGCCCTCGATCTCGATGGCGGCGGTGACGGTCTTGCGGTCGGCGTGCAGCAGGACGGCGATCTCGTCGGGCCCGAAGGGCGCGGAGAGCCAGGTGATGCGGCCGATACCGGGGGGCGGGCCGACCTCGACCTCGCGGCCGTCGATGCGGGTGCCGGCCTCGACGGCGGTGGAGCGGTAGGTGGCGCCCCGCTTGAGGGTGCGCTTGTAGCTGCGGTTGATCTCGAACCACTTGTAGAACGTGCGGTGCTTGTACGGCACGTAGACCGCGGCCAGCGCCAGCATCGGGAACCCGGCGAGCAGCACGATGCGCAGGGACAGCACCGGGACGAGGAGCCCGCACATCATGCCGAGGAACGCGCCCACGACGATCAGGGCGATCTCGCCGGTCTCGCGGTTGCGGCCGATGATCGCGTTCGGCCGGGCGCGGCCGATCAGATATGTCCGGCGGGGCGTGACCGGATGGGACAGGTGGGACTCGGTCGTCAACGCCCTTCACCTCCCGTGCGGTTGGTACTGCTGTTGCGGGTGCTGCTGGCGTGGGGAGTGTTGACGGGGCTGCTCGAACGGGGTGCGGGTGCGGCGGAGGGGACAGATCCGCCGCCGCCGTTCGAGGTGCGCGCGCTGTGCGCGGCGACCCCGCCGGATGCGGGGTTGCTCGGGCGGGGGGCGGAGGACTGGCCGCCTCCGCCGTTGTGGTCGGCGCGGGTGCTGTGGGTCTTGATGCCCTGCGCGACCAGGGAGGCCGGGGAGCTGATGACGGCGGCGGCCTTGCTCTCGGCGCCCTGCATGATGCGGTTGTTGCGGGAGCCGGCGATCTCGTCGCCGAAGCCGGGGACGAAGCGGTAGATCATCGCGCTGGCGAAGATGGCGAGCAGGATGATGGCGAGGCCGGAGACGACGGCGGAGAAGGCGTCCGGACCGTCGTCGGCGGAGAGCGCGCCGGCGAGGCCGAGCACGATGACGATGACCGGCTTGATGAGGATGACGGCGATCATGATGCCCGCCCAGCGGCGGACGTGGCCCCACAGGTTCTTGTCGACGAGGCCGGCGTAGACGACGGTGCCGAGGAGGGCGCCGACGTAGAGCAGGGCCGCGCGGATGACGAGTTCCAGCCAGAGCACGCCGGCGGCGAGGATGCTGACGAGGGAGACGACGATCAGCATGATCGGGCCGCCGCCGATGTCCTCGCCCTTCTTGAGGGCCTCGGAGAAGGTGCCGAAGAAGGTGTCGGTCTGGTCGCCGGTGGCCTTGGCGAGGACCTCGGTGATGCCGTCGGTGGCGGAGACGACGGTGTAGAGGATCAGGGGGGTGAAGGCGGAGGCCAGGACGGTCAGCCAGAGGAAGCCGATGGCTTCGGACAGGGCGGTGGTCAGGGGCACGCCGCGGACGGCTCGCTTGGCGACGGCCAGGAGCCACAGCAGGAGCGTGAGGATCGTCGAGGCGGCGAAGACGACCGCGTACTGCTGGAGGAACTTGGGGTTGGTGAAGTCGACGTTGGCGGTCTCCTTCACGGCGTCGCTGAGCTTGTCGACGGTCCAGGCGGCGGCGTCGGCACAGCCCTTGGCGAGGGAGGAGAGGGGGTCGAGGGTGTTGGTGGGGTTCAGGGAGGGGTTGCCCCCGCCGGTACCGCTTCCGGTGCCCGTGTCGCCTTCACAGATGTCCCTGGCCTCACCCCTCAGCAGGTCACACGCGTTGTTGCTGGGGGACGGGGTGGGCGTGGGTGCGGCGAATGCACGGGTGGCCAGCAGGACCGTGGCCGTCTGCACGACCGCGACCGCGACGCCGAGATTGAGTACGTGATGCCTACCGGGCATAGGTGAAACCTCCGTACTCCTCGACTGCCTTCGTCATGTCCTCAGCGGTGGAGGCTCTCTGGTCGCGCCCCACGGGGACCGGGCCGTCCTGCTGGGTGAAGTCGGTGACCTTCCAGTCACCGGCGACCCACTTCAACTGGTAGGTCGTCGTGTACCAACTCTCGGTCACGGGGTTCGTGGAGCTCTCACCCGACAGGCCGAACAGGGAGGTGTACCAGAGGGCGACGGTGGCGGCGCTGCCGCTGAAGGACGTGACCTTGGTGCCGACCGGGATGACGCGCGACACGAAGGTCTGGCCGCTCGGCGCGGCGCCGTCCTTGTCCAACCCGAGCTTCTCGAGAAAGCTCGGGCGGGAGTACACCTGATCGAACGCTGACAGGCGGGTGGCCGCAACATCGGGCGCGTACACGGTCCTGACGATCGCGTGACGCTTCTTGGTGTTGTACATGTCGGACGAACCGAGGGCGATGCCGTAGTTCGTGGCTGCGGACTGGGCGCCTTGCTCGTCCTGGGAGTATCCCGTGGGAATCCCGCTCGCCTTCGACGCCACCGGACGCTTCCCGGAGGGCGCGGTCGCCGAGCTCTCGGCCTTGTCGCCGCCCGGTTCACCGCTGTCGGAGCCCCCGTCCCCCCGGTTCGCGAAGGCGATCGCTGCGATCAGGAGGACCACCACTCCCACCACCGTCACCAGGCTGCGGGACGAGGAGCGGGGGGTGCGGCGCGGGGCGCCGTAGGGGTCCGTGTCGGTGTCGGGGAGGCGGGTGCGGGTCTGGCCCGTGCCGCCGTAGCCGCCGGAGGTGTCACGCTCGTCACCGAGACTCATGCCGCGTACGCCCCCTCGACGTCGTACGGATACACGTACTCCTCGTACGACGGTAGCCGTGCTGGTTCCCGCGCGGGCGCGGTGTGGTGACTCGACATCAGGGAAACGCAACCTCAGCCGGTGGGCACGACGGGCGGGTGGGATGGAGGGGGAGCCGGGCGTGTCCGGCCGGGGCGTACGGGGCCCGGCCTACACGGCCATGCCGTACACGATGGTGAAGAGCGTGCCGAGGGAGCCGATGATGAAGACTCCGGTGAGGCCGGCGATGATGAGGCCCTTGCCCTGCTCGGCGCTGAAGGTGTCCCGGAGGGCCGTGGCGCCGATGCGCTGCTTGGCGGCGCCCCAGATGGCGATGCCGAGGCAGATCAGGATGGCGACCGCCATGACCACTTCGATCATCACCTTGGCCTCGTTGCCCAGGCTGCCGAAGGGGCCCCAGTCCGGAGCGATCCCGCCGATGATGGTGTTGATGTCTCCCTTGTCGGCCGCAAAGAGCATGTAAGTCACCGCCCCTGTTGGGTAGTTCCGCATCCTCTGCGGTCGTGCAGAGGTCAGGCCTCATTGTCGCCGACGATGACGCTGTCGTATGTCGACTTGGCGTCATTGATTGGCGGGTTTCGTACGAATACCTTGCCACCGTTTCGCTTCGGAGCCTAAGGGGAGGCGCCGGACGGCGTACGAAGGATCGTATGGTCACTCTGTGTATCACGGCAGGTCACGCCGGGCAATGAGGCCTGAGCGAAACCTGGTGTGCGGTTCGTCGTTGTGCTCTCCTGCGGCCTTTCTCACCTTTCCGAACGGTTTCTGACGGCTGGTCGGGTGAGCGGTCGCGCCGGTGTTCTCCGGGTGAAGGCTAACCCGGGTCCGCGCGAGGGGCGCTGTCGGAGCGTCAGCGGGGCTTGAGGCCGTGCAGCAGGAGGTGGACGAGCTCGTCGACGCCGTCCAGGGCGGCCTCGGCGGCGAGCACGTCGCTCGCGGCGAAGGACGCGATGCCCTGGAGGGTGGCACCGGTCAGCAGGGTGAGCCGCTCGGGGTCGCCCGGGATGATCTCGCCGCGCTCCTGGGCGTCGGCGATGACCCGTTCGAGCGAGCCCACCGTACGGTCGACGGCCGCGGCCAGCTGCTCCGAGGCGTCCGGCTCGTGCTTGCGGGCGTACATGAGCTCCAGCAGCTCGGCGTTGTCGATCGAGAAGGCGAGATAGGCGCGCGCGAGGGCGGCGAGCCGCCGCTCCAGGGGCAGGGCGGGGTCGTCGGCGCCCTCCAGGGCGCGGCCCAGCCGCTCGTAGCCGCTCAGCGCCAGGGCGTGGAGCAGGGCCTGCTTGTCCTTGAAGTGGCGGCCGGGCGCGGCGTGGCTCACGCCGGCCTCGCGGGCCAGTTCCCGCAGGGAGAGCGCGCCCGCACCCTTCTCGCGCAGGGTGCGCTCGGCCCCGGCGAGCAGGGTGGAGCGCAGGTCTCCGTGGTGGTAGGGGCGGCTGGCTGGCATGCGCACCATCGTAGCCGGATGTTGTCGCCGCCATCTTTGTTGACGTCGTCAGCATTGTTGTCATTGACAGCATTGTTGTCACCGTCTACTTTGGGGGCATGGCCAATCAGCGGAACACCCAGAGCAACGAGACGTTCAGCGCGGACCGCCTGCCCGACCTGTCCGGGCGGACCGTCGTCGTCACCGGCGCCAACAGCGGCATCGGGCTGACCGCGACCGACGCGCTCGCCCGGGCGGGGGCGCACGTCGTGCTCGCCGTGCGGGACGTGGAGCGCGGGCGGGCCGCGGCCGCCACCGTGCGGGGCAGCACCGAGGTGCGCCGGCTGGACCTGGCCGACCTGTCCTCCGTGCGGGCCTTCGCCGAGGGCTGGCGGGAGCCGCTGCACCTGCTGGTCAACAACGCCGGCGTGATGATGCTGCCCCGGCAGCGCACCAGGGACGGCTTCGAGATGCAGTTCGGCACCAACCACCTCGGGCACTTCGCCCTGACCAACCTGCTGCTGCCGTACGTCACCGACCGGGTCGTCACCGTCTCCTCGGGTGCCCACCGCTGGGGCGGCGGGCGGATCGCCTTCGACGACCTGGACCTCGCCTCGGGCTACACCCCCCAGCGCGCCTACGCCCAGTCCAAGCTGGCCAACCTCCTGTTCACCCTGGAACTCCAGCGCCGCCTGACCGAGTCGGGCTCCGCGGTCCGGGCCCTGGCCGCCCACCCCGGCTACGCCGCCACCAACCTCCAGAGCCACACGTCCAACCCGGCGGCCCGCGCCCTCATGCGCCTCGGCAACCGCCTCTTCGCCCAGGACGACCGGGCCGGCGCCCTGCCCACGCTCTACGCCGCCACCCAGGACCTGCCCGGGGCGAGCTACGTCGGCCCCGACGGCTTCGCCGAACTGCGCGGCGCCCCGACCCTGGTCGGCCGGTCCCGCGCCGCCAGCGACCCGCTGACGGCCCGTCGGCTGTGGCGGGTGTCGGAGGAACTGACCGGCACCCGCTTCCCCGCGGCGGCCGGGGCGGCGGGGCAGGATTGAGGCGGAGAACGCGGGAGTAAGGCGGAGAACGCGGGCGTGAGGCGCGGAGCGCGGGCGTGAGGCGCGGAGCGCGCGCACCCCGCCTTCCCGGCGGGCGGCGCCGGCCGTCCCGCGGGTGACCGCGCCGCGCCCCCGTGCGCCGGCCGCCCGGGCCGTGAGCCCGGCGCGCCGGCCGTGTGCCCGCCGTGCCGCCGTCCTTCCCCCCGTCCGCCCCGACTCTCCTCCCCGTGATCGTTCCGGTGTGCGACCGCCGCCTCTACACTGAGCGACGGACTCCTGGGCGGCGAGGGGCGGTTGACGGTGCGTAAGGCGTGGATCGTGGCGAGTGTTGCGATCAGCTCGGCGCTGGCCTTCGTGATGCTGCTCGTCGTCGGCGTCTACCTCGTCGCCGGAAACCTCGTCAACGGCGTGAGCGGCGGGGCGAAGGCGCTGGCCAAGGGGTCGGTGCCCGCGGCGTACGCGCCGCTGGTCGCCAAGTGGGGCAACCTCTGCCCCGCCATCAGCCCGGCCCTGCTCGCCGCCCAGCTCTACCAGGAGAGCGGCTTCAACCCGAGGGCCCAGAGCCACGCCGCCGCGCAGGGCATAGCGCAGTTCATCCCCGGCACCTGGGCCGCCCACGGCATCGACGGCGACGGTGACGGCGACCGCGACGTGTGGGACCCGAAGGACGCGATCCCCTCCGCCGCGTCGTACGACTGCGAACTCGCGTCGTACGTGAAGAAGGTGGGCGGGAATCTGACCGAAAACATGCTGGCCGCGTACAACGCCGGTGCGTACGCGGTGATCAAGTACGGGGGCGTGCCGCCGTACAACGAGACGCAGAACTACGTGAAGCGGATCACCACCCTCTCCGAGAGCTTCGCGGCCCCCGTCGGCCGGGTCGACCCCTCGCAGCAGGCGGCCGGCGCGATCGAGTACGCGCAGAAGAAGCTCGGCACGCTCTACCTGTGGGGCGGCACCGGCACTCCTGAGCAGGGCGGACGCTTCGACTGCTCCGGTCTGACCCAGGCCGCGTACAAGAGCGTGGGCATCACGCTCCCGCGCGTCGCCAACGACCAGTACAACGCGGGACCGCACCCCTCCCGGGACGAACTGCTGCCGGGGGACCTGGTGTTCTTCTCGGACGACCTCACCAATTCCCGGGCCATCCGGCATGTCGGCATTTATGTCGGAGGCGGGTACATGATCGACGCGCCGCGCACGGGTGCGGTCATCCGGTTCGACCCGATCGACACCCCCGACTACTTCGGGGCCACCAGAGTCACCGAAGATGGCGCGAAAGCGCTGCCCACGACGGTGTGAACCGAGCGTGAACCCACCCCCTGAGCTGCGACGACGTATCTCTCTTCGATAACGTCTGCGTGATCATTCGGTGGAGTGTGGAACGTATCAACGGGGACCGTGCGTTCCTGGTGACGTAGCCGAGCAGACGTCAACACGCACGTGTCACGTACGCGTGCAGCGGAAGCGGATCTACAACCACGGGGGTGGCAGGAGCGGCGCACGCACGGGTGCGCCGGGAGAGACGACGAAGGGGCCGCAGCACCATGGCTGGACTCGCCGATTCCGGGTCGAACCCCGACGTCGACCTGCTGTACGACATCAATGGCCTGGCCAAGGACGCGCCGGCCTGGTTCGACCGCGTCATGGAGTACGTGGGCGAGTACGGCCTGCTGCTCGCCGTCGTGCTGCTCGTGGTGTGGTGCTGGTGGTCCGTGCGGCGCCGGGGCGACGAGGACGCGGCGTCCACGGTCGCGGCGCTGATCTGGGCGCCGCTGGCGGCCGGCATCGCCGTCCTGGTGAACGTGCCGATACGGGGATTCGTGGAGCGGCCCCGGCCGTTCCTCGACCACCAGGGGCTCGACGTGCTCGTCCAGGGCAAGACCGACTACTCGTTCGTCAGCGACCACGCGACGATCGTCATGGCGATGGCGGTCGGACTCTTCGTCGCCCACCGCAGGTTCGGGCTGTTCGGGATCGTCCTGGCGTTGTTCGGCGGCTTCATCCGCGTCTACATGGGCGTGCACTACCCGACCGACGTGATCGGCGGGTTCGCGCTGGGCACGGCCGTGGCACTGCTGCTGTCGCCGCTCGCCATGGCCCTGTTGACGCCGTTGGTGAAGGCGGTGGAGCGGTCGCCCCGGGCGGGGTGGCTGGTGCGGGCCAGAGGGCGGGCGAGTGCCGGACAGGACTCCGTGATCCCCGAATCCCGCAGCGAGCGGGCCTCCGAGCGGGACCTCGCCGCGTAGCACCCGGCGCGGCCCGGCCCGGGTCAGAGCGCCTGCGGATACGTGAAGAAGCGGTCCGGGTCGTACTGCTTCTTCAGCTTCGTCAGCCGCGCCGCCGCGTCTCCGTAGTACGCCGTGCGCCAGTTCGTCAGGGTCGGGTCCGTGTAGTTCTGGTAGGCCGCGCCCGAGGCGTGGGGGCGCATGGCCCGGTGGGCCGAGGCCAGCCACTCCCGGGCCGTCGCACCGCTCGTGCCCGCGCGCCAGGCGCCGATGTACTGGGCCAGCATGCGCGAACGGCGGTGCACGAAGGCCGTGGCCGTCGGGGAGACGCGGTTGACCGCTCCGCCGAGGGCGGTGAGCGCGATGCTGCCCGTGCCGCCGCGCACCGAGGCGATCTGCGACAGCAGCGCGCGGACGCCGGCCGGGGAGAGGGAGCGGTCGAAGAAGTCCGAGGCCGCCGCGTACGTCTCGCGGCCGAGGGCGCCCTTCGGTGAGCGGCCCGGTGTCGAGCCGGGCAGGTGGCACTGGGCGTCCGTCGGGAAGGAGGAGCAGCCCGCGTACACCTCCATCGACTCCTCGTACGAGCGGCGCTTCAGCGAGACGCTGCGGGCCGGGGCGCCGACGCGGTCGGCGAGGCGGTCCACGGCGTTCTTCAGCTCGCCGTACGTGCCGAGGGAGAACGCCGCGACGGAGACGGTCGGGGTGCTGCCCGCGGCGCTCGCCAGATGCAGCGACGACCAGATCTCGTCGGGCTGCGAAGGCCCCCATTCCTGCCAGGCCTTGACCACCGCCGCCGCCTTGGACCAGGGCCAGGACAGGTACGCCGAGACACCCTGCGGCGCCGGGTGGGTCGTGAAGTGCAGTTCGGTCACCACGCCGAAGTTGCCGTTGCCGGCGCCGCGCAGGGCCCAGAAGAGGTCCTTGTTCTCGCGGGCGTCGGCGGTGAGCTCCCTGCCGTCGGCGGTGATCAGGGTGGCCCGCGTGAGGCTGTCGCAGGTCAGGCCGTAGGCGCGGGAGACCACGCCGTGCCCGCCGCCCAGGGTGAGGCCCGAGACGCCGACGGTGGGGCAGGAGCCGGCCGGGATCGTGACGCCCTTGGCGGCCAGGGCGCGGTAGACGTCGATGAGTTTGGCGCCGGCGCCGACCACGGCGGTGGTGCCGGAGGCCCGGACCCGGTCGAGTTTCGAGACGTCGATGACCAGGCGGCCGTCGCCGGAGGACCAGCCGGCGTAGGAGTGGCCGCCGTTGCGGATGGCCACGCGCAGGGAGCGGCCGCGGGCGTAGGCCAGGGCCGTGCGGATGTCGTCCGGGTGGGCCACGTAGGCGACGGCGGCGGGCTTCAGGTGGTCGAATCGGGTGTTGTACAGCTGCCGCGCGCTCGCCCAGGCGGCGTCACCGGGGCGGACGAGGGGACCGTCGAGGTCGCGGGCGAGGGCCGACCAGCCCGCGGCGGTGGCGCGGGTCCGGGTGCCGGCCGCCGTGGCCGTGGAGCGGGTGTCCGTGTTCTTGCAGGCGGTGGCGAAGGGGGTCGCCGCCGCGGCGATCGCCGCCGTGCCGGCGGTGAGGACGGTGCGCCGTTCCATGGGGCCTCCCGGTGGTTCCGCCCTCCAAGACGGGCTGCTGGGGGCGGGGGTTCCACGGCGGCGGGTCAGCCGGCCGCGTGCTGCTGCGCGTCCGTGCGTGCCTGGCTTCTCGCACGCCTGGCCGGGCCGCGCCACCCGCAGGTGCACTCGGCTCTGCAGAAGCGGCCTCTCTCCATGGTCGTCGTGCTGTGTTCCGGGAGGTTGGGGGGAATCTCCAGCCCGTCCTGCTGCGCCACGACGACAACGGTACCCACCGCGGGTAAAGGGTTCGTATGCCGGACGGCGGGGCTCGCGTGACGAGGGCACAAACCGGTCGTTAAGCGGAACGACATGGGGGCCCGTGACGGACGTACCGGCTGGGGGTAGGCAGGCGATGACTGGGCGGCAGCGGGAACGGCGGCGCGGGCGAACGGGTGCGGCGGTCCTCGCCGCCGGGGTCGTGGCCACGGCGGGTCTGGGAGCGGGAGGCTGCGCGGGCGGGGACGCCGTCGCCGGGGACTCCCGGGGCGGCGACGCCGTGGTGCTGCTGCACCGGGCCGCCGACCGGCTGGTGGAGGCGGGCAGTTCGAAGGCCCGCACGTCGATGGAGATGGCGGCCGGGGGCACCCGGGTGACCATCCGGGGCGCCGGGGTCTACGACTACCGCAAGCGGCTGGGGCGGCTGCGGGTGCTGCTGCCGCAGGATCCCGCGGGCGCCGCCGGGCGCCGGCCCATCACGGAACTGCTCGCCCCCGGGGCCCTGTTCATGAAGAACCGGGGCGCCGGTGTGCCCGCGGGCAAGTGGGTGCGGGTGGACACCCGGACGCTGTCCGACGGGAACCTGGTCACCGGCGGGGCCACCGACCCGTTCGCCGCGGCGGAGGTGCTGCGCGGCACGCGGACGGCGACGTACCTGGGCCGCACGGAGGTCGCGGGCACCGGGGTGCGGCACTACCGGGGCACGGCGGACCTCGGGGACGCCGCCAGGCGGGCGTCGGGCGGCAACAAGGGGCCCCTGCGCGCGGCGGCGAAGGGATTCGCCACGGCCGCGGTGCCGTTCGACGCCTACCTCGACGACGAGGGGCGCGTCCGCAAGGTCCGCCACCGGTTCAGCTTCGTCAACGGACAGCAGAAGAGCCCCGTCGCGGTCGCCTCGACGACGCTGCTCTACGATTTCGGGGCCCCGGTGCGGGTGCGGCTGCCGGACGGGGACGACATCTACGCGGGCAGGATCGCCGAGGAGTGACCGGCGGGAACTAGCCCGTCCGTGCCATGCGCGGTGCGTGTGCCGCTCCCTACTCTAGGAAGTCGGTGACGGCAGAGAAGAGGTGATGCACGTGGCTCCGGTCGGCGGTACGGCAGTTCAGGACCACGTGGCCCTCGCCGAGATCGAGCTGTGCGGAGAGCTGATCATCGCGGCCTCGGCCGCGCGCGAGCGGCTCAGCCTGGCGAGCATCGACGAGGTGCTGAGGGTGGCCGAGGAACGGGACGCCCGCGGAAGCTGACCCCGGGCGGGATCACGTCCGCAGCATGCGGGCGATCGCCTGGGTCGCCTCCTTGACCTTCGCCTCGACCTCGTCGCCGCCCTTGACGGCCGCGTCGGCGACGCAGTGGCGCAAGTGCTCCTCCAGCAGCTGCAGGGCGAAGGACTGCAGGGCCTTCGTGGAGGCGGAGACCTGGGTGAGTATGTCGATGCAGTAGACGTCCTCGTCGACCATGCGCTGCAGGCCGCGGATCTGGCCCTCGATCCGGCGCAGGCGTTTGAGGTGCTCGTCCTTCTGCTTGTGGTACCCGTGCACGCCGCGGTCGTGGTCCGTGACGGCCGGCGCACCGGCGTCGGCGGTGCCGGGGGTGACATGTGCGACATCTGTCGTGTCGGTCACGTCCGTCATCGCGTCCTCCTGGTGGGCCGTGGGCGGAGATATACCCCTAGTGGGTATATGGTACCGAACTTTGCCGGGTACACGGCCCTGGAGCCGCCCCCGTGCTCATCACTGTGCCTGATGGGCGACACTGGTGGGCGGCCCGATAGCCGTGGCCGGATGATGCGCCTAGCATCGGCCTGACCGAAACCGAAGCACCCCGAGGACCCCACGTGCGCTTTCGTCTGACCCCCAGGGAGACGAGCTTCTACGACATGTTCGCCGCCTCCGCGGACAACATCGTCACGGGCTCCAAGCTCCTGATGGAACTGCTCGGGGCGGACGCCTCCGCCCGGGCCGAGATCGCAGAGCGTATGCGGGCAGCGGAACACGCAGGTGACGACGCCACGCACGCGATCTTCCACCAACTGAACTCCTCGTTCATCACGCCGTTCGACCGCGAGGACATCTACTCCCTCGCCTCGTCCCTCGACGACATCATGGACTTCATGGAGGAGGCCGTCGACCTGGTCGTCCTCTACAACGTCGAGGAACTGCCCAAGGGCGTCGAGCAGCAGATCGAGGTCCTGGCGCGCGCCGCCGAACTGACGGCCGAGGCCATGCCGCACCTGCGCACCATGGAGAACCTCACCGAGTACTGGATCGAGGTCAACCGGCTGGAGAACCAGGCGGACCAGATCCACCGCAAGCTGCTCGCGCACCTCTTCAACGGCAAGTACGACGCCATCGAGGTGCTGAAGCTGAAGCAGATCGTGGACGTGCTGGAGGAAGCGGCGGACGCGTTCGAGCACGTGGCGAACACGGTGGAGACCATCGCCGTCAAGGAGTCCTGAGCTCTTCATGGACACCTTCGCTCTGGTCGTGACCATCGGGGTCGCGCTCTTCTTCACGTACACCAACGGTTTCCACGATTCGGCGAACGCGATCGCCACGTCCGTGTCGACCCGGGCGCTGACGCCGCGGGCCGCCCTGGCGATGGCCGCGGTGATGAACCTCGTCGGCGCGTTCATGGGCTCCGGGGTCGCCAAGACGGTCAGTGAGGGCCTGATCCAGACACCGGAGGGGTCGAAGGGGATGGGCATCCTCTTCGCCGCGCTGGTCGGCGCGATCGTCTGGAACCTGATCACCTGGTACTTCGGGCTGCCCTCGTCGTCCTCGCACGCGCTCTTCGGCGGCATGGTCGGCGCGGCGCTGGCCGGTGGGACGACGGTCTACTGGCACGGCGTGCTGGAGAAGGTCGTCATCCCCATGTTCATCTCCCCGGTGGTCGGCCTGCTGGCCGGTTACCTGGTGATGACCGCGATCATGTGGATGTTCCGCAAGGCCAACCCGCACAAGGCCAAGCGCGGCTTCCGGATAGCCCAGACCGTCTCGGCGGCCGGTATGGCGCTGGGGCACGGTCTGCAGGACGCGCAGAAGACGATGGGCATCGTGGTGATGGCCCTGGTCATCGCGGATGTCGAGGACTACGGCGACCCGATCCCGGTCTGGGTGAAGATCGCCTGTGCGGTGATGCTGTCGCTGGGCACCTACGCCGGTGGCTGGCGGATCATGCGGACGCTGGGCCGGAAGATCATCGAGCTGGATCCGCCGCAGGGGTTCGCCGCCGAGACGACGGGCGCGTCGATCATGTTCGCCACGGCGTTCCTGTTCAAGGCGCCGATCTCCACGACGCACGTGATCACCTCGGCGATCATGGGCGTGGGCGCGACCAAGCGCGTGAACGCCGTGCGGTGGGGCGTCGCCAAGAACATCATCCTGGGCTGGTTCATCACGATGCCGGCGGCGGCGACGGTGGCCGCCGCGTCCTACGGAATCGTGAACCTGGCCTTCCTGTAGCGACGGATCCGCGTCCGCCGGGACGCCGGAACACGAACGGGCCCGCCCCCGGGAGCCAGGGGCGGGCCCTTTTCGGCCTCGCGGTGGCACCGCCATGCAGCACCGCGAGGGGTCTCGGCGAAGGGCTCAGCCGAAGCGGCCGGAGATGTAGTCCTCCGTGGCCTGGACCGACGGGTTGGAGAAGATCCGCTCCGTGTCGTCGATCTCGATGAGCTTGCCGGGCTGGCCGACCGCCGCGAGGTTGAAGAACGCCGTACGGTCGGACACCCGCGCCGCCTGCTGCATGTTGTGCGTCACGATGACGATCGTGAAGCGCTCCTTCAGCTCGCCGATCAGGTCCTCGATCGCGAGGGTCGAGATCGGGTCGAGCGCCGAGCAGGGCTCGTCCATGAGCAGGACGTTCGGCTCCACCGCGATCGCCCGCGCGATGCACAGACGCTGCTGCTGACCGCCGGACAGGCCCGAGCCGGGCTTGTTGAGTCGGTCCTTGACCTCGTTCCAGAGGTTGGCGCCCTTGAGGGAGCGCTCGACGACGTCCGCCAGCTCGCTCTTCTTGTAGTTGCCGTTCAGCCGCAGGCCCGCCGCCACGTTGTCGAAGATCGACATGGTGGGGAACGGGTTCGGCCGCTGGAACACCATGCCGACCTCGCGGCGGACCGACACCGGGTCGATGCCCGTGCCGTAGAGGTCCTCGTCGTCCAGCAGCACCTTGCCCTCGACCCGGCCGCCGGCCGTGACCTCGTGCATCCGGTTCAGGGTGCGCAGGAACGTCGACTTGCCGCAGCCGGACGGGCCGATGAACGCCGTCACCGAGCGCGGCTCGACGGTCATCGAGATGTCCTCGATCGCCTTGTGGGAGCCGTAGTAGGCGGTGAGTCCGCTCACGTCGATTCGCTTGGCCATGACTACTTCACTTCCAGACTTCAGTCAGTCGCTGTATGGCCGCGTCAGCGACCGGTCTTGGGGGCCTTCCAGCGGGCGATGCCGCGAGCCACCAGGTTGAGGATCATCACGAACGCGATCAGGGTGAGCGATGCCGCCCAGGCCCGGTCGTACGCCGTGACCTCGCCCGAGCCGTACTGCTGGTAGATGTACAGCGGGAGCGACGCCTGCGCGCCCTCGAAGGGGTTGGCGTTGATGAACTTGCTGCCGAACACCAGCAGCAGCACGGGCGCGGTCTCACCGGCGATACGGGCGATGGACAGCATGATGCCGGTGGTGATGCCGCCGAGCGAGGTCGGCAGGACCACCTTCAGGATGGTGCGCCACTTGGGCACGCCGAGCGCCAGGGAGGCCTCGCGCAGCTCGTTCGGGACGAGCTTGAGCATCTCCTCCGTGGAGCGGACGACGACCGGCATCATCAGGATCGCCAGGGCGAGCGAGCCGGCGAAGCCGAAGGGCTGCATGTCGAACATCAGCATCAGGCTGAGGATGAACAGGCCCGCGACGATCGACGGGATGCCGGTCATGACGTCGACGAAGAAGGTGACGGCCCGGGCGAGGTTGCCGCGCCCGTACTCCACCAGGTAGATCGCGGTGAGCACGCCGACCGGCGCGGCGATCAGGGTGGCGAGGCCGACCTGCTGCAGCGTGCCGAGGATGGCGTGGTAGATGCCGCCGCCCGTCTCCGAGTCGGCGACCACGCCCATCGAGTGGGTCAGGAAGTAGACGTCGAGCACCTTGGTGCCGCGCTGCACGGTCGACCACACCAGGGAGGCCAGCGGCACCACGGCGAGCAGGAACGCGACCCACACCAGCGAGGTGACCACGCGGTCCTTGGCCTGGCGGCGGTTCTCCACCTTGGCCGCGATGACGTACGTGCCGAGGATGTGCAGCAGCGCGGCGATCAGCGCCCACTGGATGTCGCTGTGCAGGCCGGCGGCGGCGCTGATGCCGAGACCGGCGGCGACGGATCCGGCGGCGATGGCCCAGGGGGCCCACTTGGGCAGGCGGGCGCCGCGCAGGGTGCTGGGCGCCTTCGGGGCGGTGGTTGCGGTGCTCATGCGTTGGCCCCCGAGTACTCCTTGCGGCGGGCGATGATCGCGCGGGCCGCGCCGTTGACCAGCAGGGTGATGACGAACAGGACCAGACCCGAGGCGATCAGCGCGTCCCGGCCGAACTCGGTGGCCTCGCTGAACTTGCTGGCGATGTTCTGGGCGAAGGTGCCGCCGCCCGGGTCGAGCAGGCTGGTGTGGATCAGGAAGTCCGGGGAGAGCACGGTGGCGACGGCCATCGTCTCGCCGAGGGCGCGGCCGAGGCCGAGCATCGAGGCGGAGATCACGCCGGAGCGGCCGAAGGGGAGGACCGAGATGCGGATGACCTCCCAGCGGGTGGCGCCGAGCGCCAGGGCCGCCTCCTCGTGCATCTGCGGGACCTGGCGGAAGACCTCGCGGCTCACGTTGGTGATGATCGGCAGGATCATGATCGCGAGCAGGATGCCCACGGTGAGCATGGAGCGCGGGGCGCCGTTCTGCCAGGAGAAGATGCCGGTCCAGCCGAAGTAGTCGTTCAGCCAGCCGAAGAGGCCGTTCATGTACGGCACCAGGACCAGGGCGCCCCACAGGCCGTAGACGATGGACGGCACGGCGGCGAGCAGGTCGATCACGTAGGCGATGGGACCGCTCAGCCGGCGCGGGGCGTAGTGCGTGAGGAACAGCGCGATGGCGACGGCGATCGGGACCGCGATGACCATCGCGATGATCGAGGAGACGATCGTGCCGTAGGCGAGGACCGCGATGCCGAAGACCGGCGGGTTGACGCCGGTGTTCCATTCGAACGTGGTGAGGAAGTTGCCCTCGTCCTTGCTGATGGCGAGGACCGCGCGGTAGGTGAGGAAGCCCGCGATCGCGGCCATGATCACCAGCAGCAGGATGCCCGAGCCGCGCGAGAGGCCGAGGAAGATCCGGTCCCCGGGCCGGGTGGCGCCACGGGCGGCGCGCTTCTGCTCGGCCGTGGGCAGCGGGGGAGTGGGGGGAGGTGCGTCAGCTATCTGTGTGGTGTCCATCGGGTTCTCCGGTCTGCGGAACCGCAACGGGTGTGCGGCTCTTGGCGGCGGTGCACCGGACGGTGCGGCCCGGCCCCGCGGGGGGACCGGACCGCACGCTCAGGTCAGCTCAGGCTCTCGACGGTGGTCCGAACCTTGGCGATGATGTCCTCGGGCATGGGCGCGTAGTCGTTCTCGGCGAGGATCTTCTGGCCGTCCTCCGAGGCCGCGTAGCGCAGGAACGCCTTGACCGCGGGGAGCGTCTCGGCCTTGTTGCCCTTGTCGCAGACGATCTCGTAGGTCACCAGGACCATCGGGTAGGCGCCGTCGGCCTTGGTCGCGTAGTTCAGCTCCAGCGCGAGGTCCTTGCCGGTGCCGACGACCTTGGCGTCCGCGATGGCCTTGGTGGCGTTCTCGACGTTCGCCTCGACCGGCTCGGCCGCACCCGTGTCGATGGCGACGGTCTTGATGCCGTCCTTGGCGTAGGACAGCTCGAAGTAGCCGATCGCGCCGGCGGTCTGCTTGACCTGCGCGGCCACGCCGGAGGACTGCGGAGCGGACTGGCCGCCCTTGGCCTGCCAGGCCTTGCCGCCCTCGTAGGGGAAGTCCTTCTTCGCGGTGGCGATCAGGTACTTGGTGAAGTTGTCCGTGGTGCCGGACTCGTCCGAGCGGTGGAACGCCTGGATCTTGAGGTTGGGCAGCTTCGCGTCGGGGTTCAGCTTCGCGATGGCCGGGTCGTTCCAGTTGGTGATCTTGCTGTCGAAGATCTTGGCGATCGTCGAGGAGTCCAGGACGAGCTTGTCGACACCCGGGACGTTGTAACCGACGGCGATCGGGCCGCCGACCATCGGCAGGTCGATGCCCTGGCCGCCGGAGCAGATCTTCTTGGAGGCCTCGACCTCGTCGGGCTTCAGGGCCGAGTCCGAACCGGCCCACGGGACCTGGCCCTGGGTGAACGCGGTGACACCGGCGCCGGAGCCGCCGGCCTTGTAGTTGATCTCCACCTTGCAGGCGGCGGAGAACTGCTTGACCCAGGCGTCCACGGCGTTCTTCTGCGCCGAGGAGCCGTCGGCGAGCACCTGGCCCGAGGCGTCGTCGCACTTGATGTTGCTGGGCGCGGCGGCGTTGGACGAGGAGCCGTCGCTGCCACCTCCGGTGTCGTCGGAGCCGCACGCCGTGAGGGCCAGGGCGCCGGAGACGGCGAGAGCACCGAGAGCGAGGGCCCGCCGGTTCATGCGCTGAAGCTTCACTTGAGTTCCTTCCAGGAGCCGCCGTCCTGATCGGCGGCGTGCGAAGACTGGCCGACGCGAACGCGCGGCGTGCGCGTCTCGCATCTGGTACGGCCGAAATTAGGCAGATCAGGTGAAGCCGCCGATGGCCACACATGAACGACGGGTGAACCCCTGCCGACGGTGTGGTTAGGTCACGGAATGCTCACGGGGAGAGCACGTGAGGATTCCGCTTTTCGCGCGGGTCCCACTGGACAACCGCGGGCGGTCTCAGTCCGGCCGGTGGGCGGTACGGGCCCGGTGCAGCACGGTGAGCAGCGCGTCGACGAGCGGCCGGTCGTGGGGCTGCGTCAGCTTCGCGCGGGCCGCCTGCGGGGACAGCCACAGGACGCGGTCGATCTCGTCGTTCGGGGTGAAGGCGCAGCTCACGGCCTCGGCGGCCCAGTAGCGCACCTGCTTGGGCCGGCCGTTCGCCACGTACCGCAGGGTGGCCAGCTCGGCACCCGGAACGGCCCGGCAGCCCGTCTCCTCCGCCACCTCGCGCAGGGCGCCGGCGAGGGCGTCCTCGGCGCGCTTCAGTTTGCCCTTCGGCCACGACCAGTCGTCGTATTTCGGCCGGTGCACCAGACAGAGCTCCAGCCCGCCGGTGCCGGGGGAGCGGCGCCACAGGACGCAGCCCGCGGCCTGGACGGTGAGATCCTCGGACGAGCCCACCGGTGTTCACCGCCTTCCGGGTGCCGTGCCGGTCATGACGTGCCGACCGTCTCCTTCTGCCAGGCCTGCTGGAACGCGAAACGTGCCGCCTCCACCTCGTGCCGCTGGTCGGCGTGGAGCACCCCGAGGGCGTAGGCCGTGGCCGGGGCGATCCTGGGCGTGCGGGCCGCCTGGGCGGCGGCCGCCGCCGCCTCCGAGGCGTCCCGGTGCCGGTTCAGGGCCTGGCCGGCGGAGAGCAGGCGCAGGTCGACGGGGGCGTTGCCCTTGGGGCCGCTGAGCGCCTCGCGGGCGTAGCGGTGCAGGCGCAGCAGCAGGCGGACCTGGTGCCAGGGGGCGTCCTGCGGGTGCGCGACCGTGTCGGGGGACAGGCCGTGGACGAGGGCCGCGGCGTTGTACGGGTGGCCCGCGGTCAGCAGGGGCAGGGCGGTCACGGCGTCGGTGAGGCGGTCCTCGGCGGCGGCGGCCAGGGGGCGCAGGTCGCCGGTGGCCGCCGCGGCCCTGAGCGGGACCTCGCTGGCCAGGACCGCGACCTTGTCGGCGACGGCGTGGAAGCGGCTGCTGCCCAGGGCCTGCAGGGCGGTGGAGTGGGCCCGGGTGCGGGCGAGGGTGAGCTGGCGGTCCAGCAGGGCGCCCGCCTTGGCCGCTCCGACGGTCAGGCTGCCCCGTTCCGGTGCCGCCGCGTCCGCGCGGCCGCCGCCCGCCGGGGCCGCCGGCTGGGTCCGGGCCGTCGCCTGGGCCGGGAACGCCGTCGAGCCCGACAGGCGGTGCAGGGCGGTCAGCAGGCGCTCCAGACGGGCCGTGTACGCGTGTTCCATGGCCAGCGTGCCGGAGACCCAGGCCAGCTCCGGGCGCATGGTCTCGCACCAGTCCGAGTCCAGCAGCGACTGGAACGTGTGCAGGCTGGCGCTGATGCGCCGGGCCGAGCGGCGCAGCGCGCGGGCCGCCTCGGCGGACCCCTCCGAGCCGTTCGCCCCCGCCCCGGTCTCCCGGTGCAGGCGCAGCGCCCGGAGGAACTCCGTGGCCTGGTCCCGAAGGTAGCCCGCCAGGGCGTCCCCGGTCGGGGCGGTCCCGGTGGGGGCGGTCCCGACGTGCCCGGACCGGGGATCCGTCGGGTCAAGGTGTCGCTGTGCCACGCCGGCGCCTCCGGGCGTCTATGAGCATCTCCTGGACGTTGCGCAGGGGCTGGCCGTCCGCGTCGGTCGCATGCCGGGTCCAGTCGCCGTCCGGGCCGAGGTGCCAGGAGGCGGTGGAGTCGGACATGCCGGTCTCCAGCAGCCGGTTCAGGGCCGCTCGATGGGCCGGGTCGGTGACCCTGACCAGGGCCTCTATCCGGCGGTCGAGGTTGCGGTGCATCATGTCGGCGCTGCCGATCCACACCTCGGGCTCGCCGCCGTTGCCGAAGCCGAAGACCCGGGAGTGCTCCAGGAAGCGGCCGAGGATCGAGCGGACCCGGATGTTCTCCGACAGGCCCGCGACGCCCGGGCGCACCGCGCAGATGCCGCGCACCCAGATGTCGACCGGCACGCCCGCCTGGGCCGCCCGGTAGCAGGCGTCGATGACGGCCTCGTCGACCATCGAGTTGACCTTGATGCGGACGTGGGCGGGCCGCCCGGCGCGGTGGTGCTGGATCTCCTTGGTGATCCGGGAGATCAGGCCGTCGCGCAGTGACTTCGGGGCGACCAGCAGCCGGCGGTAGGTCTCCCGGCGCGAGTAGCCGGAGAGGCGGTTGAACAGGTCCGACAGGTCGGCGCCGACCTGGGGGTCGGCGGTGAGCAGGCCGAGGTCCTCGTAGAGGCGGGCCGTCTTCGGGTGGTAGTTGCCGGTGCCGACGTGGCTGTAGCGGCGCAGGGTCTCGCCCTCCTGGCGGACCACCAGCGACAGCTTGCAGTGGGTCTTCAGCCCGACCAGGCCGTAGACCACGTGGCAGCCGGCCTCCTCCAGCTTGCGGGCCCACTTGATGTTGGCGTGCTCGTCGAAGCGGGCCTTGATCTCGACCAGGACCAGGACCTGCTTGCCGGACTCGGCCGCCTCGATGAGCGCGTCGACTATCGGGGAGTCGCCGGAGGTGCGGTACAGGGTCTGCTTGATCGCGAGGACGTCCGGGTCGCCGGCCGCCTGCTCCAGGAAGGCCTGGACGGAGGTGGAGAACGAGTCGTAGGGGTGGTGCAGCAGGACGTCCCGCTCGCGCAGCGCGGCGAAGATGTCCGGCGCGGACGCCGACTCGACCTCGGCGAGGTCGCGGTGGGTGCCGGCGACGAACTTGCGGTACTTCAGCTCGGGCCGGTCCAGCGAGGCGATGCGGAACAGGCCGGTGAGGTCCAGCGGGCCCGGCAGCGGGTAGACCTCGGCCTCGCTGATCTTCAGCTCGCGCACCAGCAGGTCCAGGACCTCGCGGTCGATGGACTCCTCGACCTCCAGGCGCACGGGCGGGCCGAAGCGGCGCCGCATGAGCTCCTTCTCCAGGGCCTGGAGCAGGTTCTCGGCGTCGTCCTCCTCGACCTCCAGGTCCTCGTTGCGGGTGAGCCGGAAGGCGTGGTGCTCCAGCACCTCCATGCCCGGGAAGAGCTCCTCCAGGTGGGCGGCGATGACGTCCTCGATGGGGACGTAGCGGCCCGGGGAGCTCTCCAGGAAGCGGGACAGCAGCGGCGGCACCTTGACGCGGGCGAAGTGCTTGTGGCCCGTGACGGGGTTGCGCACGACCACGGCCAGGTTCAGGGACAGGCCGGAGATGTACGGGAAGGGGTGCGCCGGGTCGACCGCGAGCGGGGTCAGCACCGGGAAGATCTGGTGCCGGAACAGGGTGAACAGGCGGGCCTGCTCCTTCTCCTGCAGCTCGCTCCAGCGGACCAGGTGGATGCCCTCCTCCGCGAGTGCGGGGGCGACGTCCTCGTGGTAGCAGGCGGCGTGCCGGGCCATGAGCTCGCGGGAGCGGGCCCAGATCATCTCCAGCACCTCGCGGGGCTGCAGGCCGGAGGCGGAGCGGGTGGCCACGCCGGTGGCGATACGGCGCTTCAGGCCGGCCACCCGGACCATGAAGAACTCGTCCAGGTTGCTGGCGAAGATCGCCAGGAAGTTGGCCCGCTCCAGCAGGGGCGTGTTCGGGTCCTCGGCGAGTTCGAGCACGCGCTCGTTGAACGCGAGCCAGCTGCGCTCCCGGTCCAGGAAGCGCCCCTGGGGCAGCTCGGGCCCGTCGTACGGCGACTCCTCGTACCCGTCGAGGTCGGCGTCGATGTCCGGTTCCAGATCGGAGACCACCGCCGCCACCGTGTGCGGGCGGTGGGCTGCTATGGAGCCCACGGAGGGCTGCGCGTGCTGGACCTGTGCCTGGGTGTTCGGCTGGCTCATGGACCCATTCTTCCGCGCCGCGAGCATCACGGGCGCGTCGGACAGCGCGGGCGGGAGCGGAGGCGTCACATGAGTGCTCCCGTTTCCCTCGGGCCCCTCGCGGGGCGGGGAAGGCTCTGGCACGGCGGGATTCATTGGCCGAGCGTCGCAAGCTCGTCTGAATCAATGGTTACGGAGACATGACGTGCGGGATAGCGGGCGGCGGCCCGCGGGCGTCCGCGGGGCCGGGCCGGCGGCCGGGACGGCTTGTCCACAGGTTGTGGGCGGCCCCGGGCGGCACGGCGGGCCGGGCGCCTTCGGGGCCCGGGGCCGCGCCTCGGTCCGGACCGGCAAAAAACCCGGCGTGCTCGCGTGAACCGTTCGGTACGGGTGGTCCGATGAGGGGACGTGAGCGAAACGAGAAGCGACGGGGAGCTGCTGCGGGCCGCCGTGGCGGACGCCGACCGGCGTGCCTTCGAGGAGCTGTACCGGCGCTACGCGCCGTGGCTCCGGGCCCGGCTGCGGGGGCGGTGCGCCGATCCGGGCGTCGTCGACGACGTCGTCCAGGAGACCTTCCTCGCCGTGTGGCGGGGCACGGCCCGCTTCCGGGTGGACGGGCCCGCCCCGGACGTCGCCGGGTTGCTGTGGCGGATCGGGTCGCGGCGGCTGGTGGACGCCCTGCGGGGTGACGGGGCGCGGGGCCGGCTGCGGCAGGCCCTGGCCCGGCTGCGGCACCGGGACGAGGCGTCGGCGGAGGAGCGCGTGCTCGCGGGGGTGGAGCACGGTGACCTCGCCGGGGCCCTGGTGCGGCTGTCGCCGGAGCTGCGGGCGGTGCTGCAGGCGACCGTCGTCGACGGGCTGACCACCCGCGAGGCCGCCGTCCTGCTGGGGATCCCCCCGGGGACGGTCAAGACGCGGGCGATGCGGGCCCGCAAGCAGTTGCGGGAGGCACTGGCATGACATGGCACGTACCCGACGACGATCTGCGCGCCTACGCGCGGGGCGAGCTGGCGGCGCCCGCGCTCTGGTCCGCCGACGCGCACCTGGCCTCCTGCGGGCGGTGCCGGCAGGTGCTGGCCGAGACCGGTGACCCGGTCGCGCTCGACGCGGGATGGGAACGGCTCGACGCCGAGCTGGACGCGCCCCGCCCGGGGCTCCTGGAGGGCCTGCTGGTGCGGCTCGGCGTGGCCGGGCACACGGCCCGGCTGCTCGCGGCGACACCGGTGCTGCGGCGGTCCTGGCTGGGGGCCGTCGTCGCCGTGCTGCTGCTCGGCGTGGGCGCCGGGCACGCCGTGCGCACCGGTGAGTCCCCCACCCTCTTCCTCGCCCTCGCGCCGCTGCTGCCGCTGGCCGGGGTGGCGCTGTCGTACGGGCCCGCGCTGGACCCGACGTACGAGATGGCCGTCGTCGCGCCCCTGCACGGGTTCCGGCTGCTGATGATCCGGACCGTGGCCGTGCTGGCCGTCGTGCTCGGGCTGAACGGGCTGGCGACGCTGGCCCTGCCGGCCTACGGGCTGCACGCCCTGGCCTGGCTGCTGCCCGCGCTGGCGCTCACCGCGACCGGGCTCGCGCTCACCGCCCGGCTCGGGCCGGTGCTCGCGCCGTCGCTGGTCGGCGGCGCCTGGATCGGTCTGCTGCTGCTGGCCGACGCGGTGCGGGCCGGGGGCGACGTGCCCCTCGCGCCGTTCACCCCGGCCGGGCAGGGCGTGGCGGCGGTGGTCGCCGCGCTCGCCGCCGGGCTGCTCTTCCTCCTCCGTGACCGCTTCGACCTCTTCCAGGGACGTGCCGTATGACTCCGACCGTGTCCGCCTCCGGGATCGGCCTCCGCTACGGCGGGACCCGGGCCCTCGACGACGTGTCGCTGCGCCTGTCCGCCGGAGTCACCGGGCTGCTCGGGCCCAACGGCGCGGGCAAGACCACCCTGTTGCGGGTGCTCGCCACCGCCCTGCCCGCCGACCGGGGCGCCTTCACCGTGCTCGGCCACGACCCGGCGACCGCCCGGGGACGGCAGGAGGTCCGGCGCCGGCTGGGCTATCTGCCGCAGACGCCCGGGTTCCATCCGGACTTCACGGCCTTCGAATTCGTCGACTACGTGGCCATCCTGAAGGAGATGACCGACCGGGGCACCCGGCACCGGGAGGTGCGGCGGGTCCTCGACGAGGTGGGCCTGGCGGACGTGCGCGGCAAGCGGCTGCGCAGGCTGTCCGGCGGGATGCGGCAGCGCGTCGCCCTCGCGGCCGCCCTGGCCGGCGATCCCGGCTTCCTGGTGCTGGACGAGCCGACCGTCGGGCTCGACCCCGAACAGCGCATGCGCTTCCGCGAGTTGATCGCCGAGGCCGGTGAGGGGCGCACGGTGCTGCTGTCCACCCACCAGACGGAGGACGTGGCGATGCTCTGCCACCGGGTATTGGTGATGGCCGCGGGCCGGATCCGGTTCGACGGCACCCCGGCCGAGCTGACCGCGCGCGCCGCCGGGCGGGTGTGGAGCAGCACGGAACGCGATCCGGGCGCCCGGGCCGGATGGCGTACCGGGGCCGGGTCCTTCCGCAACGTCGGGGACCCGCCGGACGGGGCCGACCTGCTGGAACCGACCCTGGAGGACGGCTACCTGCTCACGCTCGACGGCGCCGGAGCGGAGGTGGCGGCATGACCGCGGTGGCTCAGCGACCGGCCGTGGCCGGCACGCGCACCGACGCCGGCGGCTCCTGGGCGGCCGTGTGGGCCCTGGGCCTGTTCGAGACGCGCCGGCTGCTGACCCGGGTGCCGGTCCTGGTCGCCTTCGCCGTGTACGCCGGCTGGGCCGTGTGGCGCGGCGGCCGGGACTGGGGCGACTTCCCGGCGCTCCAGGACGCCGACCGCGCCACCCAGAGCCCCCCGCTGCTCGTCGGCCTCGCGGTCATGCTGAGCGTGAACCACGCCGTGCTGCGCTCCCACCGCAACGGCACCGAGGCGCACCTCGCGGTGCTGGTCCTGCCGCGGTGGCGCCGTACGGTCGCCCACGCCCTGCCGGTCCTGGCCGCCGCGCTGGTCACGGCCGGGTGCGTGGCCGCGCAGTTCGGCCGGGAGGCCCTCAAGCCCGGCGCGATCGGGCGCGGTTCGGTGGCCGAGCTGCTCGTGGGGCCGCTGACGGTGCTGCTGTTCGGTCTGTTCGGGCTGCTCGTGGCCGGCCTGGTGCGGTCCGCCGTCGTGGGCCCGCTGCTGATCGTGTTCTGCCTCTTCCTGTTCCTCGGCACCGGGACCGGGGACGGCGGCTCGCGGTGGCTCATGCCCGTCGTGGGCCAGGCGACCGGCAACACGCTGCCCACCGACCTGATCGGCCGGCCCGCGGCCTGGCACGCGGCGTACCTGGCCGGGCTGGGGCTGACGCTCGGGCTGCTGGCGGTGCTCGTGACGGGCGGCCGCAAGCCGGTCCTCCTCGCCTCTCTGGCCGGGGCGCTGGCCCTGACGACGGCGGGCGCGGTGGGCCAGTCGCAGGGTGCCTCCCCCGGGCTGGTGAAGGCACGCGAACGCGCCTCGGTGCACCCGGATCAGCTGCAGACCTGCGTCCGGCGCGACGGGTCCGCCTACTGCGCCTTCCCCGAGTGGAGGCCGCAGGTCGGGGAGTGGGCCCGGGTGGTGGACCGGGTGCGGTCGCTGGCCGGGGGCGCGGCGCACGAGCGCGACGTCGTCGTACGGCAGCGGGTCGAGGCCCGGTACGGACTCGACGGTGACGCCGCGCTGCCGTCCCTGGAGCGTCCGTACGAGGTGACCGTGGGCACCCGGTGGGGCGGCAACCGCGTCCCCGAGTTCTCCGCCGCCGTGGCCGGGGTGCTGATCGCGGGCGACGAGGAGGCCACGTCCTCGATCTGCGACGGCCGCATGGTCCCCCTCATGTGGCTGGCCGTGGGCTGGGAGTCCGAGCCCCTCGACGCCCTGCGCCGCGTCCGCCTCGACGACTCGATCACCGGCCCGGCCGCTGTCTTGCAGCCCACGAACGGCCTGTCCATGACCGAGGCCCAGACCGAAGTGCTGCGCGCGCTGCTCGACCTGCCCCGTGACCGGGCCACGGCACGCGTCAAACGGCACTGGGCCGCACTGACCGCGCCCGGTGTGACGGCGGCCGGGGCCGCGAAGCTGCTGGGCCTGCCCGCACCCGAGGGGGACGACACGTGCGCCTGACCCGGCAGTTGCTGCTCCCCGTGCACCGGACCCTGCCCTGGCCGGCGCTCGGCGCGGCCGGTGCGGCGGGGCTGCTGCTCACCGCGCTGACCCGGACCGGGGAGACGGCGGAACAGCTCACACTGCCCCTGCTGCGGGCGGCGGTCCTGGCCTTCGCGCTGGGGCTGGTGTTCCTCCTGGACGACCCGGCCCGGCACACCACGGGCACCGTGCCGGCGCCGCGCCCGCTGCGCGTGGCCCTGCGGGTGGCCCTCGTGGTCCCGGCGGCGGCGGCCTGGTGGACGGTGGCGCTGCTGCTCGTGCCGCCGGACGTACGGCCCCCGGTCGGGGACCTCACGCTGGAGGCCGGGGCGGCCTGCGTCCTGGCGGTGACCGGCGCGGCGGCCGCGGTCCGCTTCACCGAGGCGGCCCGGCCCGGGCTGCCGGTGGCGGCCGGTTTCCTCACCACGGCGGTGCTGGCGATCCTGCTCTGGCCCGAGCGCTGGGCGCTGTTCGTCACCGTGGCGGACAAGCGATGGGCGGCGGCGCACGACCGGTGGGCGGTGCTGCTGGCCGTGGCGGCCCTCGTGGGCGTGCTCTGCCTGCGCGAACCGCTGCGGCGGCGGGTCCTGCGGCGGCCCGGCTCGTAGCGGCGCCGAACAGCACCGGCGAACAAACCGATGCCCCGGGTGGGGAACGCCCGGGGCGTCGCGCTGCCGTGGGGAGAAATAGGCTGCCGCCGTGGACCTCAACGCCGTACGGGCCTTCGTCGCGGTCGCCGACGCCGGGCAGTTCCAGAAGGCCGCCGTGGACCTGGCCCTGACCCAGCAGGCGGTGTCCAAGCGGATCGCCGCCCTGGAGAGGGACCTCGGCGTCCGGCTGTTCGTCCGGACGCCGCGCGGCGCGGAGCTCACCATCGACGGGCAGGCGCTGCTGCCGCACGCCCGGGTCCTGCTCCGGGCGGAGGAGCGGGCGGTGGCCGCCGTGCGCCCCGACGGCCGGGCGCTGCGGGTGGACGTCGTGGGACGCCGGGCCGCCACCGGCGGACTGGTGCAGGACTTCCACCGGGCCCGTCCGCGGATCCCGCTGGACGTGGTCACGCTGTTCGACGTGGACACGGCCGTGACCGCGGTGCGCGACGGGGCCGTCGACGCCACCTTCCGCGCCGTGACCATGCCCGGGCACCGGCTCCCCGACGGCGTCGAGGCGCAGCCCGTCCTCGACGAGCCGCTCAGCCTGTGCGTGGGCCCCGGCCACGCCTTCGCCCGGGCCGCCGCGGTGACGCCCGCACAGCTCGCCGGGCACCGGATCTGGATGCCGGGCAACGTGCCGGGCACCGAGTGGCACGCCTACTACGAGGCCTTCGCCGCCGCGTTCGGGCCGGACATCGACACCATCGGGCCCAACTTCGGCCTCGAAGCGCTCCTGGACACGGTCGCCGGCTCCCCGACCGTGGCGACGATCCTCAGCGAACGGACCCCGCACGTCTGGCCCGTCGGCCACGACCTGCGGCTCGTGCCGCTGAAGGACCCGACCCCGGTCTACCCGCACTCCCTGCTCTGGCGCGCGGACAACCCGCACCCGGGCCTGACGGCACTGCGCGACTACCTGGCGGCGGCCCGGCCCCGGCCGCCGGAGGGCGCCCTGTGGCGTCCGGCGTGGGCGGAACCCCCGGCCGGCCGAGGCGCTTCTCCAGCAGCGTGAGGGACCGCGGTGCCCCGCCGGGCCGCGGCTTGTCCTCCTCACGGCCCACCACGCGGTGACCGGCGTCCGCGCGGCAGGCGTTGAGCTGCGCGTTGCCCGCCCGCCCGGCAGGCCGGACGCACGTGGGTGCGCCCGGCTGAGGCGACCCGGTGTTCGGCGGCAGCCGTCCCGGGCGGGGCGGCGGTCCGGTCGACCATCCGCCGGTGCGCGTACCCGGCGACGGGCGGCTGCGGACCCCGGGCGTCCTCGTCCCTGCACCACGGCTCCCGGGCACGGGCCGGGCGGCCGCCGGCCCGAGCGAGCCGGACCTCGCCGTGCGCCGTGTCCCGGCGTCGGACGCGGCGGGGGACGGAAACGGAGGCCGGGCTCTCGGCGTCATGCCCCGGCGTCGGAGGCGGCAAGGGGACGGAAACGGAGGCCGGGCACCCGGCGTCATGCCCGGCGTCGGAGGCGGCGGCGGGACCAGCACGCGGGCCGGGCTCCCGGCGTTACGGCAGGCCTCGCGCCTGCGGCACGGTCAGGTCTCCGTCCGGTACATCAGGTCCGCCTCGTGCGTGGTGAAGCCCAGCCGCTCGTAGACCGACACCGCCGCCTTGTTGTCGGCGTCGACGTACAGCATCGCGGTCGGCAGCCCCCGCGCCGCCAGGTGCCGCAGCCCGATCGTGGTGAGGGACTTGCCGAGGCCGCCGCCCTGCGCGCCCGGCGCGACGCCGAGGACGTACACCTCGCCGAGGCCCTCCTCGGCGTGCACCTTGGTCCAGTGGAAGCCGACGAGTTCGTCGCCGCGGAAGGCGAGGAAGAAACCGGCCGGGTCGAACCACGGCTCGGCCTTGCGGTCGTCGAGGTCGCGCTGGGTGAGGGAGCCCTGCTCGGGGTGGTGGGCGAAGGCGGCGGCGTTCACCGCGAGCCAGGCCGCGTCGTCCCGGCCGGGCACGAAGGCGCGGACCGTGACGCCCTCGGGCAGCACCGGCTCGGGTGCGTCGAAGTCCGTCAACGGGCGGCGCATCTGGCGCAGTTCGCGGAACAGCGTCAGGCCCAGGACCTGGGCGAGGTGCCGGGCGGCGGAGTGCCCGCCGTGCGCCCAGACCCGCAGCCGCTTGCCGGAGGCCGCCAGCAGCGCCGAGCCGAGCGCCCGTCCGTGCCCGTGCCCGCGGTGCCCGGGGTGCACGACCAGCTCGGCGGCCGGCGGCTCCACCTCGTCCGTGTCCTCCAACTGGGCATAACCGACAAGTTCCCCGTCGACGGTGAGCAGCAGATGGGACACGCCCTCGCGCTCGCCGCCGCGCAACTGCAGCCGGCCCTGTTCGGACACCGCCTGCTGCCCGTCGGTCCGGGCGGCCTCGTCGAGCAGTCCGAGCACGGCCTCGGTCTGCTCCGCGGAGAGCGCGGCAAGGGTCTCGATCGAGCGGGGGTGGCCGGGCCGTACGGTGTCGTCGCTGGTCATGCGTACGAGGGTACGGGGCGGCACCGGCAAATCGGCGGCAAAGAAGCAACCAGGTCGTAACCCGGAAAGGCCTGTCGCGCTACGCGCGTTGACTCTAGGCTGCGCCGGACGACATCACTGTCCCGCAGACCCTCAGGGGGGCGTATGCCAGCCACTTCACCGGCGCATCCGGAGCGCCGGAGACGCCGTACGAACCGTTTCCTCGCTCTCGCCGCCGGCGTCGTCACCGTCGGCGCGCTGGCCGCCGCGGCGTTGCCGGGCGCGGCGACCGCCGACGAGGACCAGCGCACGGGCGGGCACTGGCCCGGCCGTTACCAGGACGTGCAGCTGCTGTCCTTCAACGACCTGCACGGCAACCTGGAGCCGCCGGCGGGCTCCTCCGGCCGCGTCACCGAGAAGCAGCCCGACGGCACGACGAAGACCATCGACGCGGGCGGCGTCGAGTACCTCGCCACGCACCTGCGGCAGGCCCGCCAGGGCGAGAAGTACTCCATCACCGCGGCCGGCGGCGACATGGTCGGCGCCTCCCCGCTGATCTCCGGGCTCTTCCACGACGAGCCGACCATCGAGGCGCTGAACAAGCTCGACCTCGACGTCACCTCGGTCGGCAACCACGAGTTCGACGAGGGCGCCGAGGAGCTGGCCCGGCTGCAGAACGGCGGCTGCCACCCGAAGGAGGGCTGCTACACGGACGAGGAGTTCGAGGGCGCCGACTTCCCCTACCTGGCCGCCAACGTCCTCGACGAGAAGACGAAGAAGCCGATCCTCAAGCCCTACTGGGTGTGGAAGAAGAACGGCGTCAAGGTCGGCTTCATCGGCGTGACCCTGGAGGGCACCCCGGACATCGTCTCCGCCGAGGGCGTCAAGGGCCTCACCTTCAAGGACGAGGTCGAGACGATCAACAAGTACGCCAAGGAGCTGCAGCGCAAGGGCGTGAAGTCGATCGTCGCGCTCGTCCACGAGGGCGGCTTCCCGGCGTCGACGTCGTACAACTACGACTGTGACTCCCCGGGTGCGGGCGACGGCATATCCGGGCCGATCGTCGACATCGCCAAGAACGTCACGCCCCAGGTGGACGCGCTGGTCACCGGCCACACCCACAACGCGTACGTGTGCAGCATCGCCGACCCGTCGGGCAAGCCCCGCATGGTCACCTCGGCCGCGTCCTTCGGCCGCCTCTACACCGACACCACGCTGACCTACGACCGCAGGACCGGCGACATCGCCCGTACGGCGGTGAAGTCCGCGAACCGCGTGGTCACCCGGGACGTCCCCAAGGCGCCCGACATGACCGGGCTGATCGGCAAGTGGAACGCGCTGGCCGCGCCCATCGGCAACCGGGCGATCGGCTACATCTCCGGCGACATCGGCAACACCGGCACCGAGTCCCCGCTCGGCGACCTCATCGCCGACGCGCAGCTCGCCCACGGCAGGCAGCTCGACCCGGAGACCGACCTGGCGCTGATGAACCCGGGCGGCATCCGGGCTCCGCTCACCTACGCGGCCAAGGCCGGTGAGGGCGACGGTGTCGTCACCTACGCCGAGGGCTTCACGGTCCAGCCGTTCGCCAACACGGTGAACCTCCAGGACTTCACGGGCACGCAGCTGATCCAGGCGCTCAAGGAGCAGGTGTCCGGCCCGAACGCGGCCGCGCCGAAGATCCTCCAGGTCTCGTCCGGTCTGACGTACACGCTGGACCTCACCAAGTCCGGTGCCGACCGGGTGGTCACGGACAGCATCAGGCTGAACGGCGCGGCCATCGACCCGGCCGCCACCTACCGCGTCGCGACGAACAGCTTCCTCGCGGGCGGCGGCGACGGCTTCCCGACGCTCGGCCAGGGCACGAACGACGTCGTCGGCGCCGACGACCTGACCGCGCTGGAGCAGTACCTGACGGCCAACTCCTCGGCGGCCAGCCCGATCGCGCCGCCGAAGGCCGACCGGATCACCGTGGTGAACTAGATCGCATACCCGGGGTTCGGGTTGCGGGCAGGGGCGGTACGCATGGTCGGATGGATCGATGCGTACCCCCCACCGCATCGACGCCCAGCCCCGTCCGAACCCGTACGAGGAGCTCGGCGCCCTCGACGACGGGCCTCTGGAGGAGACCCCTCTGGGGGAGTTCCTCGCTGAGGAACGCGAGGAAGGCGCCGAGGACGCCTGGGCCCCGCCGGACCACCGCCGGGGCGGCCGGCGCCGCCGGAAGAATCGTTTCGCCGGATGGCCGCTCGCGGTGAAGGCGGTGGTGGGCCTGGCCGTCCTCGCCTCCTTCACCGCCCTCGCCGACCGCTGGGCCGTGCTGTACGCCGAGCACCGCGCCGCCGACACCCTCAAGGACCGCCTCGACCTCGCGGCGGCCCCGGAGGTGGAGATCGGCGGCTTTCCCTTCCTCACCCAACTCGCCGACCAGCGGCTGGACTCGGTGCGGGTGACCGTCCCGGACGTCGCCGCCGACCGCGTCTCGCTGGCGAAGGTGTCGGCCACGGCCCACGACATCCGGCTGGACGCCGACGGGCTCACCTCCGTGCGCGGCGCCCGCGTCCCGCGCTTCGACGGGGAGGTCCAGCTCTCCTTCGCCGACCTCAACCGCGAACTCGGCGCCTCCCAGGTGACGTTCACCGGCGAGGGCCGCGACCGGGTCCGGGCCGACGGCACCCTGCCGGTCGCGGGGCACGACCTGCGGCTGCGCGCCGAGGCGACGATCCGGCGGCAGGGCGAGCGGGGTATCGCCACCGACATCGGCAACATGCGCCTGGACATCGGCGACCTGGCCACCTACCGCCCCGGCACCCGCCCCTCGGAGGGCCTGCACCTGACCCGTGAGGGGACCGCCGGCCTGGCCCGCGAGACCCGCAAGGCCAAGGCGCTGCTGTCCGTCCCGGCCATGGTCCGGCGCCTGGGCGTCCCCGAGGCGACCGTGCGCGAGGCCCTCGCCGACGACGGCAAGCTCACCGAGCTGACCGGCTCCCCGCGCTTCGCCCGCACGGCCCAGGACCTCAACCTCATCGACCTGGCGCTGGACAACCCCGGGGTGCTGCGCCGCCTCGGCCTGGACCCGAAGCTCCTCGACTCCCTCTCGGGCCTGACCCGCCCGGTCCTGGCCGACCGGCTCTCCCTGGCGTTCGAACTGCCCGAGCCGGAGCAGGGGGACGTACGGCTGCGGGACGTGCGGGTGGAGGAGGACGGCATCCGGGTGCGGGTGTCGGGCTCGGGGCTTTCCGTGGGCGGGTGAGGCCGGCCCCGCCGCTCACCCACGACCTCGGGCGAGCGGGATGGTGACCCTCCCGGGTTCGGCGGCGATGGTCAGCCGAACCCGGGAGGGAGCCGTCAGGACGCCGAGGGCGTCCAGCCCGCGAGCCAGTCCGCGACCTCCTGGCCGGCGGCCTGGGCATCGGTCAGGTGCGGCCGGTTCGTACCCGCCGGACCGGCGCCCGCTCCGGTGTTGCGGTACTCGGCGAACCGGTCGTCCTTCCAGGAGAAGCCGCTCATGTCGGTCCACGGGGTGGACTTGATCGCGGCGCTGAGATCGGTGTTGCGGACGGTGGTCTGCGGGTCGAGGGAGGCGTCCCCGCCCGCGTGCCAGGGCCGGCCGAGGTGGAAGCTGCCGGCCGCGACGTCCCCGTTCACCGTGGAGTTGGCGATCAGGATGCCCTTGCGGTTCGCGGCGGTGCTCGGCGCGGTCACGTACCCGGCGGAGGTGCCGTCCCAGCGCTTCTTCAGCGTGATGACGGACCTGTCGACGACGGCCGTGGCCCGCCCGAAGATGAAGTCGACGTTGCCGATGACGTAGCTGTTGCTCATGTAGACCCGGCCCAGCCGGTCCTTGGCCGCGGTGTCGAGCAGCAGCGTGTCCTGGTCGCCGCTGACGATGATCCCGTCCAGGAACACCCTGTCGGCCGCGGTCCGCAGCGCCACGGCCTGGTGGCCGCTGAGGCCCTGGTTGGCCTTCTCGTCGAAGTCGTTGGAGATGGTCAGGTTCCGGGCCTGGAAGTCGTCGGCCTCGACGGCGACGGTGGCACTGCCGCTCGTGCCGTACGTCCCGCCGCCGGGCTTGGGCGTGCCCGAGGCGTTGTCGTAGACGATGGTGGTGTCCTTGCGGCTGCCGCCGGTGCCCTGGATGGTGACGTGCGGCTTGTTGGCCGGCACCTTCACCAGCTCCCGGTACGTGCCCGGCTTGACGGCGATGACGACCCGGGAGGGATTGTTCGCGGGCACGGCGTTCACGGCGGCCTGGACGGTCGTGTACTGCCCGCTGCCGTCCTTGGCGACGGTGAGGGTGGTCGCGGCGGCGGCCTTGGTGGTGGCGGTCGTGCCGATGGAGGCGCGCGGCCCGGCGCCCGACCTCAGGACCGACGGCAGGTCGGCGGCCTTGTCGAGGGTGTACGGGTAGGAGGCCTTCGGATCGAAGGCGGTCCCGCCGCTCTCGTTGCGCCCGCTGGTCCCGGAGAAGACGCTGCCGCGCTGCGCGATCGCGGCTCCGCTGTCCTTGATGACCGGGTTCTTCACACCCTGGAAGTAGGAGTTCTCCAGGACCATCTTCGTCGCACCGCGCGCGTAGTTCCCGTACGACGAGGCGATGCTCGTGCCCGGCACGTCCTCCAGCCAGTTGTTGTAGAGGTGGGCGCGGGCGGCGTTGTCGGTGGACGGGTTGCGCTGCTCGGTCTCGCGGATCCAGTTGTGGTGGATCGTGATGTCGGTCGTGACGTTCTCGGTCCAGCCGATGCCGAAGGTCTTGTTGTTGTCGCTCAGCTTGTTCCAGGAGACGGTCACAGCGGTGCTGTCCTTGCGGACGTCGATGAGCCCGTCGGCCATGTGCCGCAGGTCGTTGTGGTCGATCCAGACGTGATGGGCGCCGTCCATCTGGATCGCGTCGAAGTCGTGGTCCTTGTCGTTCCAGACGCCCTGGTACGCGTCCCGGATGGTCAGGTTCCGGATGATCACGTTGTGCACGCCCTGGCCGAGGAAGAACCCGCCGCCGACGATGTGCCCGGAGGTCCCCTGCCCCACGATGGTCTTGTCGGACTGGACCTTGATCTCTTTCCCGACGGGGTTCATGGTGAGGGCGCCGGCGACGACGATGACGTACGGCTCGGCGGCGGTGGCGTACTTCTCCAGCTCGGCCTGCGTCTTCACCGTGACGGTCTTGCCGTCCCGCCCGCCGTAGGTCCCGTTCTGCCCGAGGGAGTTGACGGAGGCGAACCCGTCGGCGGTGTCCGAGGCCCAGGAGGGGGCGGCGGCGGAGGCGCGCGCCTGGGTGCCCGGGGCGACCCCGTAGGCGAGGGCGCCGGCGGCGGCGAGCGCCAGGGGTATCCCGGCGGCGAGGGCGGTACGGCTGCGGCGGTGACGCGCTCTGCGGGGCTGACGCGGCGGAGAGGACAGCTCACTCATGCGGCGATCCGTTCTGCTGGTGGGGGGACGG
This sequence comes from Streptomyces sp. DT190, assembly GCF_049846985.1. Classification (NCBI taxonomy): domain Bacteria; kingdom Bacillati; phylum Actinomycetota; class Actinomycetes; order Kitasatosporales; family Streptomycetaceae; genus Streptomyces; species Streptomyces sp. DT190. The sequence goes on from NZ_JBNCNM010000021.1 coordinate 42,111, forward strand.
GGTGCGGGTGGTGCGGTGGGGAGTCGCCGCGGCCGGGGCGAAGGTTGCCGCGTTCGCCACGCTCCCGGCATGCTCGGCTTCTCCTAGACGCGCTCGCCCCGGCTGACCGCGACGCGGAGTGTGTCACCCAGCGACTCCACGGCCCTGGCCAGCGCGAAGCGGACGGCGTGCTCGCCGGCCCCGGGGTCGTCGAGCACGGCTCGCGCCCCTTCGAGGACTCCTGCCGCGTCGGCCAGTTGCAGGGCCTCGATGTCGTCGGCGAGCCGGGACAGCGGGCTGTGGGGATCGTCGGTGCTGAGGTAACACGGCTTGCCACCGGCGCCGGTCCAGGGGAGCAGCCTCATGCGGAGACCTCCAGGGCGGAGAGGTAGGGGCGTACGAGGCGGGTGTCCATGACGAGGGGCTCTTCGGCGAGGTGACGTCGGCCGGGCGGCGGGGGGTGGGCGACGGCCGGCACCGTCCCGGCGGCCCGGTGCCGGCCGCTGGCGGGGAGCAGGAGCCGTACGAGGGCGAGCAGCAGGGACTCGCAGAGTTCGGCGATACGCAGGCGCACGGGGGCGTCCCTTCTCAGGGCAGGGGCAAAGGGGGTCTGACGAGCGGAGATCACCGTTCGTGCCCTCATGGTCACCGACTGCCCCTACGCTGCGAAAGGGGCCAGGTGTTGTCTGGCCGCTCAGGCAACGGGGAGGGGTGACGGGGTGGATGTCGTTGACGACATGGAGGAGTCGGGGCGTGCCGTGCTGGGGCGGACGCTGAAGTTCCTGCGGGAGAACGCCGGTAAGACGCTGGGGCAGCTGGCCGACGAGTCGGGTTACGACAAGAGCTACTTGAGCCGCCTGGAGTCGGGTGAGCGGCTTTCCAAGCTGGCTGTCATGGAGGACTTGGACAGCTACTACGGCTGCGGTGACCTGCTCGTTCGCCACTGGAGGATCGCCCGGTACGACGCCTTCAAGGACAAGTACAAGAGGTACATGGCGCTGGAGGCGACTGCGCGCCTCATGCGGGTGTACGCGCCCGGTGTACCGGGGCTGTTGCAGACGGAGGACTTCGCCAGAGAGGTGTTGTCTGGCCCTCAGGCAACGATTGGCAACGCGGAGGACGTCGAGGAGCAAGTGGCGGCACGCATGGGGCGACAACTCGTGCTGCACAAGGACCCGCCGCCTGATGCCCGCTTCATCATCGACGAGTCGGCGCTGCGTCGTCCCTCGGCCGCCGCGGACACGTGGAAGGGCCAGTTGTCACGCATCGAGACCGCCGCGCAGGCACCCAACGTCGTCATCCAGGTGCTCCCCTTCTCCGCCGGCGTTCACCACCTTGTGGGCAAGGGATCCCTCACCCTGCTGTGGCAACCGGACGGGAGTGCCGTGGCCTACGCGGAGGGCCACAGCTTCGGCCTGCTGATGGATGATCCGGAGGACGTCACCCACCAGCGTTTGTCCTACGATCGGTTGAGGGATCTGGCGCTGTCCCCGTCGGACTCGCTGGCGTTCATCCGGGACGTACTGAAGGAGCACGGACCATGAAGCCCACCCTCGATCTGACCACTGCCGTCTGGCGTAAGTCGACCTACAGCGACGGGGGCGCCAACAACTGCCTCGAAGTCGCCGACGACTACCCGAACATGATCCCGGTCCGCGACAGCAAGACCCCCGACGGCCCGGTACTCGTGTTCGGCACAAGCCCCTGGGCGTCGTTCCTCACGTTCGTCACGCGGTAGCCGCCGGTGCTTCCGGGGGAGGCACCGACGCCCCCGGTAGCCGGATCGTCGCGATCGTGCCGCCGTCCTCCGCCGGGGACAGGGACACGTCCCCGCCCGCCTGCTGCACCGTCCGGGCCACGATCGACAGGCCCAGGCCCGAGCCCGGCAGGGCCCGTGCGCTCGGGGAGCGCCAGAAGCGGTCGAAGACGTAGGGGAGTTCGTCCGCGGGGATGCCCGGGCCGTGGTCGCGGACGGTGAGGGTGCCGCCGGTGAGGCGTACCTCGACCGTGCCGCCCTCCGGGCTGAACTTCACCGCGTTGTCGAGGATGTTCACCACCGCCCGTTCCAGCGCGGACGGCTCCGCGCGGACGAACCACGGCTCGACGTCCGCCGTGATCGTCAGTTCCGGGCCGCGCAGCCGGGCCCGCCGCAGCGCCGACTCGACCGTGTCGTGCCAGGCGACGATCTGGGTCCGGCCGGCGTGCTGGCCGGTGTCCGGGCGGGACAGCTCCTGCAGGTCGCCGATGAGCGCGGCCAGTTCCGTCATCTGGGCCTTCACCGACGCGAGCAGCGCCTTGCGGTCCGCCTCCGGGATGGGGCGGCCGGTCTCCTCGCTGCGGGTGAGGAGTTCGACGTTGGTGCGCAGCGAGGTGAGGGGGGTGCGCAGTTCGTGGCCGGCGTCCGCGATGAGCTGCTGCTGGAGCTCGCGGGAGCTGGCCAGGGCGGAGGTCATGGAGTTGAAGGAGCGGGAGAGGCGGGCCACCTCGTCGTCGCTGTCCTCGTCCAGCGGGATCCGGACGTCCAGATCCTCGGTGCGGGCCACGTGCTCGACCGCCTCCGTCAGCCGGTCGACCGGGCGCAGTCCCGCCCGGGCCACCGCGAGACCGGCGGCTCCCGCGCCGATCACGCCGATGCCCGACACCAGCAGCAGGATCAGCGCCAGTTCGTTGAGCGTGGACTCCGTGCTCTTGAGGGGGACGGCGATGACCAGCGCGTAGTCGGCGGCGACGGCCTTGTCGAGCGGGCTCTGCTGGACGATGACCGCCGTGGTCAGCACCCGCACCGAGTTGCCGTCGCCGTCCGTGCCGTTGCGGAGCCGGGCCGTCCTGGGGTCGGGGTCCTCCGCCACGGCCTTGTCGGCGCTCGTGACCTTCACCTGCGGCATGCTGTTGTTGAACAGGCAGACCCGGCCGTCCACCCGCACCAGCTGCGCGTACGTCTGCGGGCGGGGACCGCCGCCGAGCGTGCTGGAGGGCGTCTGGGGGCACGCCGAGACCACTGCCTTGAACTCGTCCTCCTGGATGGTCCGGTAGGACGACTTCAGGTCCCCGTCCACCTGGTCGTACAACTTGCCCTGGACGATGAACCAGCACGTCACCGACACCGCCGCCACCGCGAACGCCACCGCCGCCGCCACCAGCAGCGCCAGGCGCGAGCGGATCGGCAGCGAGCGGAAGCGGCGGACGAGCCTGGTCACTCGGCGCCGCCCTGCCGCAGCACGTAGCCGACCCCGCGCACCGTGTGGACCAGCCGCGGCTCCCCGCCCGCCTCGGTCTTGCGCCGCAGGTACATGACGTACACGTCGAGGGAGTTGGACGACGGCTCGAAGTCGAAGCCCCACACCGCCTTGAGGATCTGCTCCCGCGTGAGGACCTGGCGCGGGTGGGCCATGAACATCTCCAGGAGCGTGAACTCCGTGCGCGTCAGCTCCACCGGGCGGCCGCCCCGGGTGACCTCCCGGGTGGCGAGGTCCATGCGCAGGTCGGCGAAGGTGAGCGCGTCCTCGTCGGCCGGGTCGCCCGCGCCCACGGCCGCCGCGTAGGAGCTGCGGCGCAGCAGCGCGCGGATGCGGGCGAAGAGCTCGTCGAGTTCGAAGGGCTTGACCAGGTAGTCGTCGGCGCCCGCGTCGAGGCCGGTGACCCGGTCGCCGACCGTGTCGCGGGCCGTGAGCATGAGGATCGGCGTCGTGTCGCCGGTGGCGCGGATGCGGCGCGCCGCCGTCAGGCCGTCCATGCGCGGCATCTGGATGTCGAGGACGACCAGGTCGGGACGGTACGCCGCCGCCTTCTCCAGGGCGTCCGCGCCGTCGACCGCGACCTGGGTGCCGTACCCCTCGAAGGCGAGGCTGCGCTGGAGTGCTTCGCGCACCGCCGGCTCGTCGTCGACGATCAGGATGCGCTGGGGGTCACGGTCGCCGTCTGCGGGGCTCATGGTCCGGGGTCCTCGGGGGTGATGGGGACGGAGGTGCGTCTGACGCTCTCAGCGTCGCACGCCGCGGGGAGGTGCCGGGAGGAGCGCCGGCCCCGGACCGTGCGGCGCCGGCCCCGGACCGTGCGGCGCCGGCCCCGGACCGCGCGGCGCCGGCCCCGGACCGCGCGGCGCCGGGCCGGGACCGGGCGGCCCGGCGGACTCAGTCGGTCGCACCGGCCCGCAGCTTCGCGAGGTCGGCCTTGACGGTGTTGATCGGGATGGCGAAGCCCAGGCCCACGCTGCCCGCGGCGGAGGACGAGGAGGCGCTGCCCGTCGGCGAGTACATCGCGGAGTTGATCCCGATGATGTTGCCGTTCATGTCGATCAGCGCGCCGCCGGAGTTCCCCGGGTTGAGGGAGGCGTCGGTCTGCAGCGCCTTGTACGTGGTGGTGTCGCTGCCGGTGTCGCCGTTGAACTGCCGCCCGCCGAACTCGAACGGCCAGCCGTCGTCCTGCTGCTCCTGCTGCCCGCCCTGGTCCTCGTCGGTCGGGACCGTGACGTCCCGGTCGAGCGCCGAGACGATGCCGCTGGTGACGGTGCCGGACAGTCCCTCCGGGGAACCGATCGCGACGACCTGGTCGCCGACCTGGACGCCGGAGGAGTCGCCGAGAGTGGCCGCCTTCAGGCCGGAGGCATTCTCCAGCTTGATCAGTGCCAGGTCCTTCTTGCTGTCGGTGCCGACGATCTTCGCGGAGTAGGACCTGCCGTCGCTGGTCGAGACCTTGATCTGCGAGGCGCCGGAGACGACGTGGTTGTTGGTGACGATCTCGCCGTCACCGGTGATGATCACGCCGGAGCCGGTGGAGGACCCGGCGCTGGACTGGGCGCTGATCTCGACGATGCTGGGGCTGACCGCCTTCGCGACCCCGGCGACGGTGCCCTTCTGGCCGGCGGGCACGACGGTGGTGCTGGTGGAGCTGGAGGCGACCGTGTCGGTGCCGGTCAGCTCCTGGATGCCGTAGGCGGTGCCGCCGCCTATCGCGGCCGCGACGATCGCCACGGCGGCGAGCAGGGCGACGGGGCCGCGGTTGCGCTTCTTGGGAGCGTGCGCCGGGGCGTGCGCCGGCGGGGGCGGCCACTCGGGGTTCACCGGGGCCTGCTGCTGACCCTCGTGAGGGTTCGGGTACTCGCCACTGCGGTGGAAGCTCTCGGTCATGGCAACGAGCCTGTCGCCCGACCATGAGAGCTTCCTGAGGGACGGCTGAGAAGCCCGACAGAACCTCGTATGCCCGATATAAAGACCCCTCGCGGGGAGCCCCCGCGAGGTTACGGGCAGCCGCAGGACTGGCGTACCACCAGCCGCGACGGGAACACCTTCAGCCGCTCGCGCCGGGACCCCGCGACCCGCAGGCCGTCGTCCAGGACGAGGTCCACCGCGGCCCGGGCCATCGCCGAGCGGTCCGAGGCGATCGTCGTCAGGGGCGGGTCGGCCAGCGCCGCCTCCTTGATGTCGTCGAAGCCGGCCACCGCCAGCTCGCCGGGGACGTCGATGCGCAGTTCGCGCGCCGCCCGCAGCAGGCCGATCGCCTGGTCGTCGGTCGAGCAGAAGATCGCCGGCGGCCGCTGGGGCCCGGACAGGATCTTCAGGGCGGCCTGATAGGCGTCGTAGCGGTTGTACAGGGCCTCGAAGAGACGGCCCTCCGTGGAGATCCCGGCCTCGTCCATCGCGCGGCGCCAGCCCTCGACGTGGTCGGAGACCGGGTCGCCGACCGCCGGGGTCTCGGCTATGCCGCCCATACAGGCGACGTACTCGTAGCCGTGCTCCAGCAGGTGCCGCACGGCGAGCTCGGCGCCGCCCAGGTCGTCCGTGGTGACGGCGACGTCGTCGATGGCCTCGGGGCGCTCGTGCAGCAGCACCACCCGGGCGTCCCAGGCGTCGATCTCGGCGGCCGCCAGGTCGTTCAGCGCGTGGCTGACCAGGATCAGACCGGAGACCCGCATCCCGAGGAACGCGCGCAGGTAGTGGACCTCGCGCTCGCCCACGTAGTCCGTGTTGCCGACGAGGACCATCTTCCCGCGCTCGGAGGCGGCCTGTTCGACCGCGTGCGCCATCTCCCCGAAGAAGGGCTGGCGGGCGTCCGGGATGATCAGGCCTATGAGGTCCGTGCGCCGTGAGGCCATCGCCTGGGCGACCCGGTCCGGCCGGTACCCCAGTTCCTTGATCGCGGCGAGGACACGCTCGCGCGTGGCCGGGGCGACCGGCCGGGGTCCGTTGTTGATGACGTAGCTGACCACGGCAGTGGAAGTCCCTGCCAGCCGCGCCACATCATCCCGAGTCACCTTGGCCACGCGCGGAGTCTACGCGGATATACCCGCTCCGGGCAGGGCGTAAAGGGGGTTCCGTACGATATCCCGACTGCCGCCCGGGGCCCCCTCGTGCGGGGAGGGATGCCCAGGTCGGCGCGGGATCACGCCTCTCAGGCCTTGGCGCGTACCTCCGCGGCGTCCAGGGCGGCCGACTCGTCCTTGTTGTCCGGCTTTGCCTTGGCCGCCTTGGCCTTCGCCTCCTCGGCGGCGCGCTCCACCTTCTCCGGCGTAACGAATCGATAACCGACGTTCCGGACGGTGCCGATCAGAGACTCGTGCTCCGGGCCGAGCTTGGCGCGCAGCCGCCGTACGTGCACGTCGACCGTGCGCGTACCGCCGAAGTAGTCGTAGCCCCAGACCTCCTGGAGCAGCTGGGCGCGCGTGAAGACCCGGCCGGGGTGCTGCGCGAGGTACTTCAGCAGCTCGAACTCCTTGAAGGTCAGGTCCAGGACCCGGCCCTTGAGCTTGGCGGAGTAGGTGGCTTCGTCGACCGACAGGTCGCCGTTGCGGATCTCCATCGGGGAGTCGTCGCTGACGATCTGCTGCCGTCCCATGGCCAGCCGCAGCCGCGCCTCGACCTCCGCGGGTCCGGCGGTGTCGAGCAGGACGTCGTCGATGCCCCAGTCCGCGGTGACGGCCGCGAGGCCGCCCTCGGTGACGACGAGGATCAGCGGGCAGCCCGGCCCGGTCGAGCGCAGCAGCTGGCACAGGCTGCGGACCTGCGGGAGGTCGCGCCGGCCGTCGACCAGGATCACGTCGGCACCGGGGGTGTCGACCAGGGCGGGGCCCTCCGCCGGAGCCACGCGCACGTTGTGCAGGAGCAGTCCGAGGGCGGGGAGCACCTCCGTCGACGGCTGGAGGGCATTGGTCAGGAGCAGCAGAGAACTCATATGTCTGGTTCCTCCTCGGTCCCTGCGAGGACGTTTGTTGGCACAGCATCGCTCTGCGATCCCGAAGGCCCCGTACACCTGCGGTTTCCCGCTTCGTATACAACGCTTCCGAAAGCACAAAAGGACCCGGGGGCTTCGCTGCCCGAGTCCTCTGCCCAGCAGAATAGCCCACATGAGCTCTGGTCCGGCAGGTCATGTGGCACGTTCCACCGATCGTCCGCACTCCGAGACGACCGGGAGAAAGGCTGTTCGGCTGCCTGTCCGGACGTTTCTTCGCACGTCCGACGGGGTGCCGATCGATGTCGTATACGAGCCGGGCCCGGCCGTATACGACGCCCCGGGGACACCGTCCGCTCACCCCGTGTTCGTCGTCGCCCACGGTTTCACCGGAGCGGTGGACCGCCCGCACGTGCGGCGCATCGCCCGGGCGTTCGCCCGCCACGGCGCGGTGGTGACCTTCTCCTTCCGCGGGCACGGGATGTCCGGCGGGCGCTCCACGGTCGGCGACCGCGAGGTGCTCGACCTGGCGGCCGCCGCGGACTGGGCCCGGGACCGCGGGCACGCGCGCGTGGTGACCGTCGGCTTCTCGATGGGCGGCTCGGTGGCGCTGCGGCACGCGGCCCTGCACCCGGGGCGGACCGACGCGGTGGTCTCGGTGAGCGCGCCGGCCCGCTGGTACTACCGGGGGACCGCGCCGATGCGGCGGCTGCACTGGCTGGTGACACGGCCCGAGGGGCGGGTGGTGGGCCGGTACGGGTTCCGCACCCGCATCCACCACCGGGACTGGGACCCGGTCCCGCTCTCGCCGGTGGAGGCGGTGCCGCGGATCGCCCCCACCCCGCTGCTGATCGTGCACGGCGACTCCGACGGCTACTTCCCCCTCGACCACCCGCGGATGCTGGCCGCGGCCGCCGGTGACCAGGGCGAACTGTGGCTGGAGCCGGGCATGGGACATGCCGAGCACGCGGCGGGCGACGGGCTGCTGGACCGGATCGGGGAGTGGGCCGTCGGCCGGGCGGGCTAGCCTGACGGGGTTCACCGTCGGGTGAGCCCGTTGTGAGTCCGAGTGAGGAAGCAGATGCCAGAGGTCACGGTCCGCTACTGGGCCGCCGCCAAGGCCGCGGCCGGGGTGGCCGAGGAGGCGTACGAGGCGGCCACGCTCGCCGAGGCGCTCGACGGGGTGCGCGAGCGGCATCCCGGCGAACTGGAGCGGGTGCTGCGGCGCTGCTCGTTCCTCGTGGACGGTGACCCGGTGGGCACCCGCGCCCATGAGACGGTACGGCTGGCCGACGGCGGCACGGTCGAGGTGCTCCCGCCGTTCGCAGGAGGGTGAGCGATGACCAACCAGCCGTACGACGGTTACCAGGACGGCCAGAACGGCTACGACCCGTACTGGCAGCAGCCCCAGCATCCGCAGGCGTGGCCCGGGCAGGGCTATCAGCAGGGCTACCAGGGCCACCAGGGCTACGAGGATCCGTACGCCGCGCAGCAGTACACGCAGCAGTGGCAGGGGCAGACCTGGGAGACGCAGACGCAGCAGCCGGTCACCGCGCCGGCCGCCGCGGACACGGCGTATCTGCCGCAGCAGGGGGACGCGGCGCCCACGCCGGAGCCCGCCGGGTACGGCCCCGCCACCCTCGCCGGGAACAAGCGGATGACCGACGCCCAGCGGGCCCGTGCGGAGGGTCGGTCGCCGATCATCGAGCCCGGCATGCAGCCGGCCGCGCTGACGGCCCTGCTGGGGCTGCTGCTGGCCGGTGCGGCGGCGGTCGGGACGTACGCGCTGCTCGTGCCGCTGGTGGTGCTCCAGGCCGTCACGGCGGCGGGGTGGTTCCGGCTGAACGGGATGTGGCCGGCCCGGCAGGGCATCGCGCTCGGCTTCGCCGGGGCACTGGCCGCGGACGCGGCACTGCTGGCGTCCGGGCGGTCGCCGTCGGCGATCCTCGGGACGCTGGGCGTGTGGGTGCTGCTGTCGCTGGTGCTCCAGCTGCGCTCGCACGCCGACCCGGACGAGCGGATGTACGGCCTGATGGCGACGGTCGCGGCGTCGGCGCTGGCGATCGTGGCGGGCGGTTACCTCGCGGCGGACACCGACGCCGTGACGGTGGGCGCGGTGGCCGTGGCGGTCGCGGTCCTGGCGCGCGCGCTGCCGCTGCCGACGGCGGCGTCGGTGGTGGTGGCCCTGCTCGCCGCCGCGGGCGGCGGCGTGGCGGCGGGCTGGCTGACGGGCCTGGGCGCGTCGGGCGCCCTGCTGGGTGCCGGCGCGGGCGTGTGCGCCCTGATCGGCCACCGGGTCGCGAGCTACGACTACCCGTCGCGCTTCGTCCACTTCACCGCGGGCGTGGCCCTGCCGCTGTCGGCCGCGGCACCGGTCGTGTACGTGCTGGGGCGGGCCCTGGCCTGATCGCTCACCGGGCCGCGGACAGCCGTGCCGGTGCCACCGGCGCGGCATCCGGCCTGTCACAGATGATCGACAAACCCGGGGCCCGGGCCGCACGCGGAGTTACCCTCACCCCAGTGGACGGCCACACCCGGTCGTCAGGGACCGCTGTCGCACAACGACTGGGTGGGGGACGACACCGCATGCGAGCACTGCGCATACTGCTGATCTTCGTCGTGGTACTGGGCGGACTCTTCGTCATCGCCGACCGCATCGCCGTGAACGTCGCCGAGGGCGAGGCCGCCGACCGCCTGAAGGCCACCGAGAACCTCGCGGCCACCCCCGACGTGTCCATCAAGGGCTTCCCGTTCCTCACCCAGGTCGTCGGCGGCACCCTGGACGACATCGAGGTCGGCATCGACAGCTACGAGGCCGCCGCGGGCGACGGCGGCCGGAAGATCCGTATCGACGACCTCCGGGCCGACATGAAGGGCGTCGAGTTCTCCGGCGACTACAGCTCGGCCACCGCCACCTCGGCCACCGGCACCGCGACCGTGGCCTACGACGAGCTGCTGAAGACGGCGAAGTCGGAGCCCACCCAGGTCGCCCCGGGCGTCACCGCCAACGTCGTCGGCCTCTCCGACGGCGGCAACGGCAAGATCAAGGTCGCGGTCGAGGCCACCGTCCTCGGCACCAAGCTGCCCGAGCCGGTCTCGGTGCTCAGCACCGTGACCGTGGTCGACGGCGACACCGTACGGGTCAAGGCCGACGGCCTGCCTGAGTTCGCCGGTGTGGACCTCGCCGAGAACCGGGTCCGCACGATCACCGACTTCCAGCAGAAGATCGACGGCCTGCCCGGCGGCATCACGCTGGACAAGGTGCAGGCGGCCCCGGACGGCGTCGAGATCACGGTGAAGGGTTCCGACGTCCGGCTCGCCGGGTAGAACGGACGCGGGCCCGCCACCAGGACTGTCCGGTGGGCGAGACGGTGGAGTCCGCAGCGTAGATGTGACGGCCGACGCAACCGGTGGGAGGCCGTGCGCGGCACGGGCCGAGAGGCTCGCGATCCCATCATGCGGACCATCCCGTCTCAGTATGCGACACGCCGGTGACATGCCCGCCCGACCGTCCCTACGATCGACGGCATGAAGCGACAGGCGGACCTCACGAAGCGGCGGGCAGTAGACCTGTGCCGCGTCGCCGCCATGCTCTGTCGCACCTTCTGAGCGACCGCGCCGGCCCGTGAGCCGGTGCGCGCATCCCCGCCGCCCTGCATCAAGGGCACTCGTGTGCCGCCCCGTCACGGGCGCGCGCCCACAGATCTCGCACGCCCCGCCGCAACTGCCCCGGAGGAGAAAGAGCATGAGCCGCAGCGACGTCCTGGTCGACGCCGACTGGCTCCAGGAGCACCTGGACGACCCGACCATCGCCATCGTCGAGGTGGACGAGGACACGTCCGCCTACGAGAAGAACCACATCAGGAACGCGATCCGCATCGACTGGACCAAGGACCTCCAGGACCCGGTCCGCCGTGACTTCGTCGACCAGGAGGGCTTCGAGAAGCTCCTGTCGGAGAAGGGCATCGCCAACGACCACACCGTGGTCCTCTACGGCGGCAACAACAACTGGTTCGCCTCCTACGCGTACTGGTACTTCAAGCTCTACGGCCACGAGAACGTCAAGCTCCTCGACGGCGGCCGCAAGAAGTGGGAGCTCGACGCCCGCGAGCTGGTCCCCGGCGACGAGGTGCCCGAGCGCGCCAAGACGGACTACAAGGCCAAGGCCCAGGACACGTCCATCCGCGCCTTCCGGGACGACGTCGTCGCCGCCATCGGTTCGCAGAACCTGGTCGACGTGCGCTCGCCCGACGAGTTCTCCGGCAAGCTCCTCGCCCCGGCCCACCTGCCGCAGGAGCAGTCGCAGCGCCCGGGCCACGTGCCCAGCGCCCGCAACATCCCGTGGTCCAAGAACGCCAACGACGACGGCACCTTCAAGTCGGACGAGGAGCTCAAGGCCCTCTACGAGGAGGAGAGCGTCGACCTGGCGAAGGACACCATCGCCTACTGCCGCATCGGTGAGCGCTCCGCGCTGACGTGGTTCGTCCTGCACGAGCTGCTCGGCGTGCAGAACGTCAAGAACTACGACGGCTCCTGGACCGAGTACGGCTCCCTGGTGGGTGTGCCGATCGAGCTCGGCGCCGGCAAGTAAGCGACCCCGACCGACCTCTTCCGACCCCTTCAGGAGTACGACATGTGTGGTGCGAAGGCCGGCGGCCCCGACGCCTCGACGATCAAGCCCGGTGAGACCACGATCCAGGGTCAGGTGACCAAGGACGGCGAGCCCGTGGTGGGCTACGTCCGCCTGCTGGACTCGACCGGCGAGTTCACGGCCGAGGTGCCGACCTCGGCGACCGGACAGTTCCGCTTCTACGCGGCCGAGGGCACCTGGACCGTCCGTGCCCTCGTGCCCGGCGCCACCGCCGACCGCACGGTCGTCGCCCAGCAGGGCGGCCTGGCGGAGGTCGCGATCGCCGTCTGACGGCGACCGGTCCTCGAAGGGCCGCACCCACCGGGTTGGACGCCTGGGGTGCGGCCCTTCGGCCTGCCCGGACCTACGCTGGAGACATGTACGCACGGCGGCGGCGCAGGTACTTCGCCCTGATGGGGCTCTGCATCGGCCTGTTCGTCCTGGCCTGGGGCGTCGTGCGGCTGTGGTCCGTCCCGGTGGCCGTCGGGATGTGCGTCGTCGCGATGGTCATCCCGCCCGTGGCGGCCATCGTCGCCAACCGTCGGGGCCCCGAGGACCGCTGGTGGGACGATCCTCCCCCGAGCTCTCGGCTTCGCTCGAGCAGGGGGGACCCCCACGGAGACCCGCAGTCCGACGAGTGGTGGGACGAGCTGGACGGCAGGAAACGGCCGCGGTGAGGGAGTCCTCCCGGCCGCCCGGGGTATCCCGGCTGCATGAGACTGACAGCGACGGTGCTGGACGCACCCGACGCACGGGAACTCGCGGACTTCTACTTACGGCTGCTGCCCGGCTGGAGCGTGTGGCGCGACGAGGGCGATCCGGACTGGATGGAGATCCGGCCGCCCGGCGGCGGCGCGGGCCTGGCCTTCCAGACCGAGACGGCCTACGAGCCGCCCGTCTGGCCGGGCCGCCCGGACCGGCAGCAGATGATGCTCCACCTCGACATCGAGGTCGACGACCTGGAGCGGGAGACCGCCCGGGCCGTGGCCGTGGGGGCGCGGCTGGCGGACTTCCAGCCGCAGGAAGACGTCCGGGTGCTGCTGGACCCGGCCGGGCATCCGTTCTGCCTCTACACCGAAACCACGGGCACGTCTCAGTAGACGAGGGCCTGCGTGCCGTCGGCCATCGCCTCCTGGACGAAGACCTGCGCGCCCGCGATGCGGACACCCTCGACGACGTCCTGCTCCGTGATGCCGCGGCGGGCCGCGCACTGCGTGCACAGGGTGACGCGGCCGGCCGCCAGGACCGAGTCCAGCAGGTCGGGCAGGGGCGCCGCGTGCGGCAGCTCGAACTCGGCGGCGCGGCCGGGGAGCGCGAACCAGGCGGACTCGCCGGTCAGCCACAGGGAGACGTCGACGCCGCTCGCCACGGCCACCGCCGCGACCGTGAACGCCTGGGAACACCGCTCGGGGGCGTCCGCCCCGGCCGTCACCTTGATCACCAGCTTCTTCGCCATAGCCGGAATCGTAGTGCCGCAGGGGCCCGCGTAAGCTGGGGCCGGCCCTGTGCACACATCCGCAGCCCGCTCAAGGAGCACCCCGTGGAGCTTTTCTTCGAAATCCTGTTGGTCCTGGTCGCCGTCGGCGTCCTCGCGTTCGCCGGACTGACCGTGAAGAAGCTGTACCAGGGCCAGCGCTGACCCACCTCTAGGAAGTTCTGATGATCGAGATCCCGTCCGACCTCCACAAGGACCTCGTCCCGCTCGCCTTCCTGCTCGGGAACTGGGCGGGGGCCGGTGTGCACGACTTCCCCGGCTCCGAGAAGTGCAACTTCGGGCAGGAGGTCGCCTTCACCCACGACGGCCGGGACTTCCTGGAATACCGGTCCCACACGTGGGTCCTGGACAACGACGGCAACAAGGTCCGCCCGCTGGAGTCCGAGCACGGCTTCTGGCGTGTCGACGCCGACCGCAAGGTCGAGGTGACGATGACCCGCGACGACGGCGTCATCGAGATCTGGTACGGCGAGCTGGCGGACAAGAAGCCGCAGATCGACCTCGTCACCGACGCCGTGGCCCGCACGGCCGCCTCGCAGCCCTACACCGGCGGCAAGCGGCTCTACGGCTACGTCAAGAGCGACCTGATGTGGGTCGGCGAGAAGCAGACCCCCGACGTCGAGCTGCGCCCCTACATGTCGGCCCACCTGAAGAAGGTCGTCACGCCGGAGGAGGTCGAGCGCTGGGCCAAGGCCCTGCCCGACGACATGCCGGACGACGGGATCGCTTTCTTCAAGTAGTCCTAGACTGGCCGGTGTGGTGAGCACCGACTGGAAGAGCGATCTGCGGCAGCGCGGCTACCGGCTGACCCCGCAGCGGCAACTCGTGCTCGAAGCCGTGGACACCCTGGAACACGCGACCCCCGACGACATCCTCGTGGAAGTGAGGAAGACGGCGTCGGGGGTCAACATTTCCACGGTGTACCGGACGCTGGAGCTCCTGGAGGAGCTCGGCCTGGTCAGCCACGCGCATCTGGGCCACGGGGCGCCGACGTACCACCTCGCGGACCGGCACCACCACATCCACCTGGTGTGCCGGGACTGCCAGAACGTCATCGAGGCCGACGTCTCCGTGGCCGCGGAGTTCACGGACAAGCTCCGGCAGACCTTCGGGTTCGACACGGACCTGAAGCACTTCGCGATCTTCGGCCGGTGCCGGGACTGCACGCTCAAGGCTTCAACTACCGAGTCGTAGGCTTGGGGACATGAAGAGCCCTCTGCTGACCCTGCCCGGCGCCGTCCCCGCCGAGGGCGTGGACGAAGGCGTCGCCGCCCACTACGGCGATCTGTTCCGTGAGCAGCGCGCCCTCGCCGACGGCGCCGGATTCGTGGACCTCTCGCACCGGGGGGTCGTCACCGTCACCGGCGAGGACCGGCTGGCCTGGCTGCACCTGCTGCTCACCCAGCACGTCAGCGAGCTGCCGCCGGGCGAGGCCACCGAGGCGCTGATCCTCTCCGCGAACGGCCACATCGAGCACGCGCTGTACCTCGTCGACGACGGGGAGACGGTCTGGGCCCACGTCGAGCCGGACACCCAGGAGGCGCTGATCGCCTACCTGGAGTCGATGAAGTTCTTCTACCGGGTCGAGGTCGCCGACCGGACCGCCGACATCGCGGTCGTCCACCTCCCGGCCGGCTCCATCGCCGAGGTCCCCGAGGGCGTCGCCGTACGGGAGACCCCGCACGGGCGGGACCTGTTCCTGCCGCGCGCCGACCTGGAGGCCTACGCCGCGCAGGCCGGGCCGCCCGCCGGGATCCTCGCCCACGAGGCGCTGCGCGTGGAGCAGCACCGGCCCCGGCTCGGCTTCGAGACCGACCACCGCACCATCCCGCACGAGCTGGGCTGGATCGGCTCGGCGGTGCACCTGCAGAAGGGCTGCTACCGGGGCCAGGAGACGGTCGCCCGGGTGCAGAACCTGGGCAAGCCGCCGCGCCGCCTGGTCTTCCTGCACCTGGACGGCAGCGAGGTCCACCTGCCGGTGGCCGGCACCGAGCTGCGGCTCGCCCAGGACGGGCCCGACGGCCGGAAGATCGGCTTCATCACGACCTCCGCACGCCACCACGAGCTGGGCCCGGTCGCCCTCGCCCTGGTGAAGCGGAACGTGGCCGTGGACGCGCCCCTGGTGGCCGGGGACACGGCCGCGGCCCAGGAAGTCGTCGTCGAGCCGTAGGACTTGTAGATCTTTCGGGTCAGATTTCGATCAGCACGGTGAACGGGCCGTCGTTCGTGAGCGATACCCTCATCGCCGCTCCGAAACGGCCCGTCGCCACCGTCGCGCCCAGCGCGCGCAGCTGGGCGACCACCTCGTCCACCAGCGGCTCGGCGACGTCACCGGGGGCGGCCGCGTTCCACGTGGGGCGGCGGCCCTTGCGGGCGTCTCCGTAGAGGGTGAACTGGCTGATCACCAGAAGCGGGGCGTCGGTGTCGCTGCAGGACCTCTCGTCGTGCAGCATGCGGATCGACCACAGCTTGCGGGCGAGCTGGGCCGCCTTCTCCTTGGTGTCCTCGTGGGTCACGCCGACGAGGACGCACAGCCCCTCGCCCTCGATCGACCCCACCGTCTCGCCGTCCACGACGACGCTCGCGCCGTCCACCCTCTGCACCACTGCTCGCATGTGTCCATCATGCCGGGAGGTGACGTCAGGGCCGCGCGTGGTGTGCGCATGGCCCGAAAGGGTGGTTTGCGGCGGACGCCAACTGCCTGTGCTGGACCGTATTTTGCTGCTTAACCGCCCATCTGGGGTCTATCGGGACCACTCGTTCCCATAGGGGCCACTTGGGGTGGCACGATGCATTCACACACCGGTCGAGGGGACGGTTGAGGCACATGAGCACATCAAGCACCGGGCAGCACCCGGGGGCTGTCCGGTCGGCATACACGGGGGTCGGGACGTCGGAGTACCACCGGCCGCCCACCCAGCGCACGGACAGCCCGCGGCTGCCCTCGGACGCTCCCGAGCCCGATCTGGTCGCGCTGAGCCTGCCCGAACTGCGCGAGCTGCGCCGCGAGGCCCAGCGCGACGAGGCCGACCTCAGCTATCTGCGGCGGCTGCTGCAGGGCCGCATCGACATCCTGCGCGCGGAACTGGCGCGGCGCGCCCCGGTGGAGGTGACCTCCGTCGCCGTGCCCGCGGAGGCGTCCGTCGTGGAGCGGCTGGGGGAGATCCTGCGCGACGCCCCGGCCCGGCACCGCTCCTCCGCCCGGCACGTGACCCTGGGCACCCCGCAGGGCGAGGAGTTCCGGCGGCTGGCCGCGGAGATGCTCGACGAGGTCGGGCTGTCCGACCTGAACGCGCGCACGGACCCGGAGCTGAACACCGGGATCGGGCGGCTCGTGCGCCACGAGCAACAGGTCTCCCGGCGCCGCCAGCGGCTGCAGCGCACGGCCGACCGGTGCAGCGCGGAGATCGCGCGCCGGTACCGCGAGGGCGAGGCACAGGTCGACGACCTGCTGGTCTGAGCGGCTTCGCGCGCAGCCCGTCAGGGGCCGGTCGGAAATCGACGCGACACCGGCCGGCCCTTTGCCTAGCGTGATCCCATGACCTCCGCCTCACGTGCCGACGGCATCGACGTACGCCCCATCGCCGAAGCCGAGTTCGCCGACTGGCTGCGCGCCGTGAACACCGGCTTCCTGCGCTCGTCCGCCGTGACCGAGGAGGAGCTCGACGCCCGCCGTGAGCGGTTCGTCCCGGGCCGCTACCTCGGCGCCTTCGACGGCGGCCGGTGCGTGGCCACCTTCCGCTCCTTCGACCAGGAGCTCACGGTCGTCGGCGGGGCCCGGATCCCGGCCGACGCCGTCTCGGGCGTCACCGTGCACGCCACCCACCGCCGCCGGGGACTGCTCAGCCGGATGATGGCGCGGGACCTGGCCGCCGCGAAGGAGCGCGGGGACGTCGTGGCGACGCTGATCGCCGCCGAGTACCCGATCTACGGCCGCTACGGCTTCGGGGTGGCGGCCCGGACGGCCGAGTGGACGGTCGACGTGCCGCGCGCCGGCCTCGACCCCCGCTGGGCGGGCCCGGCGGACGGCGGGCGGATCGACCTGGTGGACGGCGAGGAGATCCGCAAGCTCGGCCCCGACCTGCACGCGCGGCTGTGCCGGCTGCAGCCCGGCGCCATCGACCGCGACGAGATCTGGTGGAAGTGGAACACCGGCGCGGTGCGGGCCGACCCGTCCTGGAAGGACCCCTTCTACGCCGTGTACCGCTCCGCCTCCGGCGAGGTCGAGGGCATGGCCGCCTACGACGTGGACGACAACTGGGGCGATGCCAAGCAGCCGTTGAACACGGCGACGGTGCGGTGGCTGACCGGGGTCACACCGGCCGCCGAGCGCGCCCTGTGGCAGTACCTGTGCTCCGTCGACTGGGTGGTGCGGGTCAAGAGCGGCTGGCGCGCCCCCGACGACCTGCTCCCGCACCTCCTGCCCGATCCGCGGGCCGCCGCCCTGACGTCCCTGGCGGACTGGCTGTGGGTGCGGATCCTGGACGTCGCACGGGCCCTGGAGGCGCGGACGTACGAGGGGGAGGGGACGCTGGTGCTGGAGGTCGCCGGTGTGGACGGGCTGACCGGCGGGCGCTACCGGCTGGACGCCTCCGCCGCCGGGGCGTCGTGCACGCCGGCCACCGGGAGCGCGGAGCTGGTGCTCGGGCCGGGCGAACTCGCGGCGCTGTGGCTCGGGGACGAGTCGGCGGTGCGGCTGGCCGCGCTGGGCCGGGTGCGGGAAGAACGAGCGGGCGCCGCCCGGAAGGCCGACGCCCTGCTGCGTACGTCCAGGCGGCCGTGGTGCCCGGACCTGTTCTGAGCCGCTCCCTTCTGCCGGTGGTCAGGGGCCCGCATCCGTAGCGAGCTGTTCGGTTGTGGTGTCGTGCGGCGGGGCTCCCGGCTCCCCTCCGGAAGGGAGCCCCCGAGCGGGCCGGCCAACCTCCTGAAGGTCTGACCAGGTCGCGCAAGTTGGTGACCAACTTCTCTGTACTTATCTCCGCCGGGAAGCGGCTCATAACCACCTTTCGCTGAACTGCCCAAAGATGGCGGGAAGTTGTAGCGTTGAGTGGTGGACCCCGAACACACCTCCGCCGGTGGGCGGAAGAGGTCGCAGCGGCCACAGAGAACACATCACGAGGTGGCCGAGGAACTGCGCGCCCGGATCAGGTCAGGAGCACTGCGTCCGGGGCAACGCATGCCCACCCAGGCCCAGCTGGCCCACGAGTTCGGTGTCGAGCGCGGCGCGGTGCGCCGGGCGCTGCGCGTCCTGCAGGCCGAGCGGTTGCTGACCAACGTCTCCAAGGGCAGTCCCGCGACCGTCGCCGCCGACCCGGCCGGGGCGCTGACCGGCCCGGACGCCCCGCCGATGCCCACGACGGTGGCGCTCGCGCCCCGGATCGCGGCGGCGTTCGCCGCGGAGCACGTCGAGATCGACGCGGTGTGCCTCACCTCCGTCTCCCTCACGCTCGCCATCGGTGAGCCGCTGCGCCAGATCCACGCGGGACGACTGAAACCGGCCAAGGTCGACGTCCGGGTCCTGCTGCCCAGCCGGGACATCGACCTCGCCTTCCCGGTGCCGGTCGAGGGGCACAGGGACGACTGGGTGCACGAGCGGTGGCTGGCGATGCGCAACGCCCAGGGGCAGGTGCTCCAGCACAACCTGCTGGCCCTGCGCGCCACCC
This sequence comes from Streptomyces sp. DT190, assembly GCF_049846985.1. Taxonomy (NCBI): domain Bacteria; kingdom Bacillati; phylum Actinomycetota; class Actinomycetes; order Kitasatosporales; family Streptomycetaceae; genus Streptomyces; species Streptomyces sp. DT190. The sequence continues at coordinate 61,042 of NZ_JBNCNM010000021.1, forward strand.
ACGGCATCGACGTGCACGTCACGTTCCGGGCGCTGCCCTTCACGCCGCCGGTGAAGCTGTACCTGCTCAACGGCTCGGAGGCGCTGTTCGCGTACTACACGCTGACGCGCCGGGAGGCCGAGTTCGACCACGAGCCGCTGCAGATGTACGACGCCCAGGGCACCCGGTCGATGCTGTTCTCCTTCCGGCAGGGCCCCGGGCTGCGTGACACGACGTTCGTCGAGCAGTCCCATCTGTGGTTCAACGCGTTGTGGGAGACGATCAGTTCGGAGCTGGTGCTCACGAGCTGAGGTCTCCCACGGTGACCGGTGCCGGGCAGGTGGCGTGCCTCACCTGGCCGGGCCCGTCATCAGCAGCGCGAGGACGACGGCCCCCACGGAGCTGACGGCCGGGCTCTTGGCCTTGATGCCCACGGTGAGAAGGATCAGGCCGACGATGCCGGCCGGGCCGTACTTCCACTGCACGAGCTGCTCGAAGGCGACGACGAAGGCGGCGGAGAGCAGAGCGAGGGCAGGCATCGGATTCCCCCTTCGGAAGTCCGGAAGTCCGGGAGTGCGGAACCTCGGAAGCAAAACTTCCGCCAACTACGAGAAGTTGGCAACCAACTCTGCTTAAGTTGTCCCCACTTGGCCGGTAGCCATAAACAAGTACCAAACAACTCCCCCTAGATGGATCAAAGTTGTAGCGTTTGGTCGTGGCCCAGGAGAACGTGGCGGAGAACGTGGCAGTGAACGGCAGCAGAAGGCGCTCACCCCAGGAGATCGCCGACGACCTGCGGGAACGTATCCGCGCCGGTGAACTCAGGCCGGGCGACCGCCTGCCCACCCAGGCCGAGCTGGCCGAGGAGTTCGGCGTGGAGCGCGGCACGGTGCGCCAGGCCCTGCGGGTCCTCCAGGAGGACGGCCTGCTCACCAATGTCAGCAAGGGCAGCCCCCCGCGCATCGCCGCCCCGGCTCCGGCCCGGGACGAGCCCCAGCCGACGATGGTGGGCCTGGCCCCACGCCTGACGGAGGCGTTCGCGGCGACGGCCGTCCACGTGGACGTGGTGTGCCACACCTCCGAGACGCTGATGGTCGCGCTGGGGGAGCCGCTGCGGCGCATCCACGAGGGCCGCACCCGGCCCGCCTCCATCGACCTGCGCGTCCTGCTCCCCTCCCGGGACATCAACCTCGCCTTCCCCCGTCTGGTGGAGGAGCAGGAGGCGGACGACGCGGTGCACCAGCGGTGGCTGGAGATGCGCAACGCGCAGTTGCGGGTCCTGGAGCACAACCTGATGACGCTGCGCGCCACGCACGGCATGGACGTACGGGTGCGGTTCCGCGCGCTGCCCTTCACGCCGCCGGTGAAGCTGTACCTCCTCAACGAGCGGGAGGCGCTGATCGGCTACTACATGCTGACCCGGCGCGAGGAGGAGTGGGGCGGCAGGGCGCTCGACATGTACGACGTCCTCGGCTCCCGGTCGCTGCTCTTCTCCTTCCTGAAGGAGAGCGGCCGGCGGGACGCGGCGTTCGTGGAGGAATCCCAGAAGTGGTTCGACGCCCTCTGGGAAACCATCACGACGGACCTGACACTCTCCTAGTGACTTCTGATACGACGCAGACTGGTGCGGTGACGCCATCGACCGAAGAACTGCGCAAACTGCTCGCTCCGGTCCGTTACGTCCTGTGGGACCTGGACGGGCCGATCTGCCGGCTGTTCGCGGGCCATCCGGCGAACGGGGTGGCACGGGACCTCGTCAAGGAGCTCGAACGGCTCGGGCTCGACGGCCTCCTCAGCGAGGAGGAACGCTCCGACCCCGATCCCCAGGCCGTGTTGCTCCTGGTCGACCGGCGGCACACCGACAGCGCTCCGATCGCCCGGCTGGAGCGCTGGCTCACCGAGCAGGAGCTCACCGCCGTCCCCAGGGCGCTGCCCACCCCGTACGCCGACCCGCTCATCCGCACGTGGTCGGCCCTGGGCGCCCGGTTCGCCATCACCACGAACAACTCCGCGCGCGCCGCGGCCGCCTACATAGAGAGCCGGCAGCTCACGGGCTGCTTCCCCCACATCTACGGCCGCACCGAGAACCTCGCCCGGATGAAACCCGACCCGCACTGCCTGTCCCTGGCCCTGGAGTCCCTGGACGCGCACCCCTCGCAGGCACTGATGCTGGGCGACGCCGGGACGGACTACCAGGCCGCACAGGAACTGGGCGTCCCGTTCCTCGGCTACGCCCGCAACCAGCGCAAGCTGGACCTGCTGGTCGCCGCGGGGGTGGACCGCTCGCACATCGTCCACTCGCTGGACGAGGTGCTGGTCGCGTTGAGGTCCACGTCCTGAGGAGCGCGCCCCGGTGCGGTCCTGAGGGCTTCGCGCTCAGCCCCGGCCGGCCGGCGTGGGGCGACCGGTCCCGTCGGTCCGCCTCGGTTACCTCATTGAGACCAGCGATCAGCGGTCTCGAGTCGTGTGGGCACCGGGGCGGCGCTAGGCTGCGCAGGAGTTTCCAGAGCTTCGCACTTTGATCCAGGAGCGCCGGTGCCTTCGCAGCCGGTTTCCCCCCCTTCCCCCGGGAGGGTCCCCGCGCACGATCCTTACGGGGAGTTCGTGCGGCGGGCGCAGTCGGACGGCGTGATGTACGACGGCCGTCACAACCGGAACTTCGTCCTGCCCCTCACCGAGCCGATGGCCCGGTTGGTGCGGCGTGCGGCCGGTACCCCGGCGATAGTGCGGGTGCGGGCCCTGAACGTGCTGCCCGTGGTGATCCGGACCTGGCAGGAGCCCGACGTGCTCGGGGCCATCGGCGGCGTGCTGCCCCGGGTTCCCGAGTGCCTCGCCCGGCGGAACGGTTCCGCTGTCCACAGCTATGTGGAGGGCGTCCCGCTGTCCGGCCTCCACGGCGACGGCACACCCGTCGCCCGCCCCCTGATCGCCTCCCTGATGCGGACGGTCGCCCGCATGGCGCAGGTCCGGCGGGAGAGCCTGCCGCCCCTGCCGGCCGCACGGCCCGGCGGTGACACGGGCAGCCGCGGTTTCCTGCGCGCTCTGGCCCAGCTGGCGGACCGGCAGATCCGGCAGCCCAACTGGGCCGAGTTCGGCGGGCTGTTCGAGGCGCTCGGAGTGCCCGCCGACGCGCTGACGAGACTGGCCGAGCGGGTCCCCGCCCTGGCGCGGCGGCCGTACACCCTGCTCCACACCGACCTGCACCGTGACAACCTCATCGTGTCCGCGGACGGCCGGTCCGTCGCCGCCGTCGACTGGGAGCTGGCCACCTACGGCGACCCGCTGCACGAGCTCGCCACGCACCTGGTCCGGATGCGCTACCCCGCCACGCAGTGGGACGAGGTGCGCGACGCCTGGGCCGAGGCCATGGACGAGGTACGGCCCTCGGCGGTCAACGGCCTGACCAGGGACCTGCGTCACTACGTCGCCTTCGAGCGGGCCCAGTCGCTCTACGCGGACGTGATGCGGGCCGCCCGGTCGCTGGACGACCGGCTCGACGAGCGGAGCCTGACCCTGGCCACGGCCGCCGTGCACCGGGCACTGGAGGCCGCCGCCGCGCCGCTGGGCCTCGCCCGGGTGCCGTCGGAGACGGAGATAGAGCGGGTGCTGCTGCGCAGGCGGGACTCCCGGCACCGCGGTCCCAGCTGCTTCCGCCCCGTCCCCGCGCTCGCCTGGACCCCCGACAAGCGGGTCCCGGAGCAGCCCGACTTCCCGCACTCCGCCGTGCGCGACGCCCTGATCGCCGAGGGCACGACCCCGGCCGGCCGGGTCTTCAAGGGCACCGCCCATCTCAACTCCGTGGTCCGCGTGCCGCACATCGACGTCCCCGTGGTGGTGCGGCGCAGGATCGCCTCGTTCTGCCGCCGGGAGCCGAGCCACCTCAGCGAGCACGCGGTGCTGCGCGCCATCGCCCGCTCCGCCGTGGACGTGACGGCCCCCAGGGTGCTGGCGCTGGGTACGAGCCACGGCGGGGACGCCTTCGCGATCCACACCTACGCCGGACCGCTGCACAGCGACCGGCCCCCCAGCCACCCGGTGAACGGCCTGCTGCCGCACGAGGCCGACGGGCTCGTCTACCAGCTCGGGCAACTGACCCGGGTCGACCACGCAGGGCTCGACCCGCTCACCGGGCCGTGGGACTTCCACACCTGGCTCAGCCAGCAGCTGGTCGCCCTGGTGCGCGGGCTGCCCCGGGAGTCGCAGCAGGTCGCGAAGGCGCTGGGGCTGCCGGACGCCGACCGGCTGAGCGAGATCCTCGCCCGGCACCGCGTCACCCCGCGCCGGCACGCCCTGCTGCACGGGGACCTCAACCCCTGGAACCTGGTGCGCCACTCCCAGCGCGACCACCTGGCCCTGACCATCATCGACTGGGAGATGGCGATGGTCGGCGATCCGCTGTACGACCTGGTGCGGCACATCCACCTCACGCCGACCCGGCCGGAGATCAGGGAGCGCATGGTCCGGCAGTGGGAGAACACGCTGCCCGCCGAGTACACCAGGGACTGGCGGAAGGACTGGCCGGTCTACCGCTGGGTCGAGATCGTCCGCTCCGCCTACGTCGACCTCGACCGCCTGGTCACCGGCTCCGGCCTGGACGCGCCCAACGTGCGCCGGGCCGTCGACTCCTACGCCATGACCCTCGCCGCCGCCACCGCCTCCCTCGGGCTCCCGGCCCGCGCCTCCGCGAACCCGTACCTCGCCCGCACCCTCGCCTGACCGCCGTCCCGTCCGGCGGACCTGCGTAGGCTCCCCCCATGACCGAGCCCGGCCTGCGTGAGCGCAAGAAGCAGCGGATGTACGAGACCGTGTCGGACATCGCCGTCCGGCTCTTTCTCGAAAAGGGGTTCGACGCGGTGTCGGTCGCGGAGGTGGCGGCCGCGGCCGAGATCTCCAAGCCGACGCTGTTCCGGTACTTCCCCGCGAAGGAGGATCTGGTGCTGTACCGGATCGCCGACCACGAGGGGGAGGCCGCGCGGGTGGTGGCGGAGTCAGGGGAGCCGCCCGTTGCCGCGCTGCGGCGGCACTTCCTGGCCGGGCTCGAGCGGTGCGACCCCGTGACCGGGCTCAACGACCACCCCGAGGTGCTGGCCTTCCACGCGCTGCTCTACGGGACGCCCTCCCTGGTCGCCCGGGCGCACACCCACCAGGAGCGGTCCGAGGCCGCGCTCGCCGAGGTGCTCGGGGGTGATCTGGACGCGCGGCTCGCGGCCGGGCAGATCATGGCGGTGCTGCGGGTGCTCGCCCTGGAGAACTGGCGGCGGATCGCGGCCGGGGAGCGGGTGGCGGACGTCCGGCCCGACGCGGTGGCGGCGGCGGAGAGGGCCTTCGGCCGGCTGGCGGCCGGGCTGGGACCGGACCTCCCCGGCGGCGGCACTCCGTAGCGATCCTCGGTAATAAATTTAACTAGGTCACGTTTTTCGGTACGCTCGGTGGATGACGTCCACCGAGCCCGCCCTCCGGCACGTCCTCGACCAGGAACGCGCCCACCACGAACGCTGCCGTGCCGCCCTCGCCGCGATGGTCGAGGGCGCCGGTGAACAGGTCGTCGTCGGCGAGGACGTCTCCGCGTCCGGTGCCGACGCCGAGGTCCTCGGGTACCGGCTGCGCAGCCGGGCCAAGGCGCTGCGGGAACTGCCCGAGGGGCCCCTGTTCTTCGGTGCCCTGCGCGGGCAGGAGGGCGAACTGCACATCGGGCGGCTGCGGATCTCCGAGCACCCGGCCGAACCGCCCCTCGTCGTCGACTGGCGCGCCCCCGTCTCACGAGCCTTCTACCAGGCCTCCGCCCGGGACCCGCAGGGCGTCGCCGTACGCCGCCGGTTCGGGTGGGCGCCCGGCAGCCGGGGCGACTCCGCCGACCTCACCGGCCTGGAGGACGAGCACCTGGGGGAGGGTGAGAGCCGGGCCAGCGAGATCGTCGCCCGGGAGATGGAGCGGCCCCGGGTCGGGCCCATGCGGGACATCGCCGCGACCATCCAGCCCGAGCAGGACGACCTGGTGCGCGGCGACCTGGCGCTGTCGGTGTGCGTGCAGGGCGCGCCCGGCACCGGCAAGACCGCCGTGGGCCTGCACCGGGCCGCCTATCTGCTGTACACCCACCCGCAGCGCATCCGGCGCGGCGGTCTGCTGATCCTCGGGCCCAACCGCACCTTCCTGTCGTACATCGCGGAGGTCCTGCCGGCCCTCGGCGAGACCGGCGTGCGGCAGTCGACGCTCGCCGAGGAGATCGCCCAATGGCCGGTGCGCGCCGCCGACGAGGTGGCCGCGGCCGTGGTCAAGCACGACGCCCGGATGGCCCGGGTGCTGCGGCGGGCGCTGTACGCGCGCGTGCGGGCCGGGGGAGCCGGCTCGCTCGCCGTGCCGGACGGGTCGTACCGGTGGCGGGTGCCGGAGGCGGAACTGGAACGGATCGTGTCGGGCGTGCGGGCGGAGGAACCGCCGTACGGGGTCGGCCGGGAGCGGGTGCGGGCGCGCATCGTGCGGTGCCTGCGCGAACAGGCCGAGCGGCGCGCCGGGCCGCCCCCGAACGCCTGGGTGCGCCGCGTCGAGCGGTCCCGGCCCGTCTCCGCGTACCTCGACGCCGTCTGGCCCCGGGTGCGCCCCGAGGAGGTCGTGGCCGGACTGCTCGGTGACGCGGCGGCGCTGGCGGCGGCCGCCGACGGGCTCCTCGACGCCGGGGAGCAGCGGGCGCTGCTGTGGCCGAGGCCGCCCCGGTCATGGAGGTCGGCCCGCTGGTCGGCCGCCGACCTGGTGCTGCTCGACGAGGTGGCCGGGCTGATCGAGCACCCGGAGGGGTACGGGCACGTCGTCGTGGACGAGGCGCAGGACCTGTCGCCGATGGAGTGCCGGGCCATCGCCCGCCGGGCCCCGTTCGGTTCGCTGACGGTGCTCGGCGACCTCGCGCAGGGGACGACGCCGTGGGCGGCGCGCTCCTGGCCCGAGCTCCTCGCCCACCTGGGGAAACCGGACGCGGCCGTGGTCGCCCTCACCACCGGCTTCCGGGTGCCGCGGGCCGTGGTCGGACTCGCCAACCGGCTGCTCCGGCGGCTGGACGTGCGGGTGCCCGAGGCCCGGTCGCTGCGCGCGGACGGGGAGCTGCGCATCCGGGAGACGACCCCCGACGCGGTGCCCGCGGTGGTCGTGGCCGCCGTACGGGAGGCGCTGGGACGGGAGGGCTCGGTCGGGATCGTCGCGGCCGACGCGGACGTGCCCCGGGTGCGGGCGGCCCTGGACGCGGCCGGTATCGCGGCGGCGGGCCCGGAGGAACCGGGCGCGCGGGTCTCCCTGGTGCCGGCGAGCGTGGTCAAGGGCCTGGAGTACGACCATGTCGTGGCCGTGGAACCGGCGGCCGTCGCGGAGGCGGAGGAACGCGGGCTGCACCGGCTGTACGTGGTGCTGACGCGGGCGGTGACACGGCTGGACGTGGTGTGCGGAAGGCCGATGCCCTTCTGACCGGCGGCGGTGGACCGCCGGGCGGCGTGCGGAGCAGCGGCGGACCCGGCCGCGGCACACACGGGCGGACGCCGGGCCTCAGCCGGCCGGGCGGGAGGCCTGCGCGAACGGGCCCTTCCCGCTGAAGACCCGCTCCGCGAAGCGTTCGCCGATGCGCTGGTGGGTGGTGGCGTCGGGGTGGACGCGGTCCGGCAGCGGGAGTTCGGCCGCGTCGCCCGCGCCGTAGAGGTCGAGGCCGTCGAGGTAGTGCAGGTGGGGGTCTTCGGCCGCGCGCTGCCGTACGACGCGGGCCATCTCCTCGCGGACGACACCCAGCGTCAGCTTCCCGGTGGGGACCTCCGCCGGGTCGCCCATGGCGGCGAACAGCAGCCGGCCCTCGCCGACCGCGCTCAGGTCCGGGGCCGTCGGTCCGGGCGTGTCCTCGTGGATCGCGCAGTGGATGGGGGAGACGAGCAGCAGCGGGGTGTCGGGGTGCCCCTCGCGGATCGTGTCGAGGAAGCCGTGCAGGGCCGGGCCGAGGGCGCGCCGCCGCATCACGTCCTGGTTGACGAGGTTGATGCCCATCTTGACGCTGATCAGGTCGGCCGGGGTGTCCCGCATGGCCCGCGCGGTGAACGGGTCGAGCATCGCGCTGCCGCCCAGCCCCAGGTTGATCAGCTCCACCCCGCCGAGCAGCGCGGCGACCGCGGGCCACACCCCCGTCGGGCTCGCCGCGTCGGTGCCGTGGCTGATCGAACTGCCGTGGTGCAGCCACACCTTGCGGCCCCGGTCCGGGGCGGGTGCGACGGGCGCGTCGGTGCGCAGCGCGACGAGCTCGGTGGTCTCGTTGTGCGGGAGCCAGATCTCGACGTCCTTCTCCCGCGCGGGCAGACCGGTGAAGCGGACGGTGCCGACCGGGCCCTCGGTCACCGTGCTGTCCCATGTGGTCATGTCGATCGTCAGGACGTTGCCGCCGGTCCCCGGGGCCCGGCCGGCCGGGCGGCCGTCGACGCGCAGGTCGTACAGGCCGTCCGGGCGGGGCGGGAAACCGGTGTAGTCGCGTTTGGTGCGCAGGACGTCCAGTTCGACGGCGGTCGCGGCGGTGCGCAGAGCCAGCCGTACGCCGGAGGGCTGCGCCTCGGCCATGGCCAGCTGCGCGTCGGTGTTCTGGGCGCGGGCCCGGGCCGGCAGCCGGTGCGGGAGCAGCCCGTGCTCGGTGCGCTCCACGTCGAGGGCGCCGCGCAGCAGGTCCGCGGTGAGGGGCGTGGTGATCCAGTCGGGCTCGGTGTGCATGGTTCAGCCTCGGGGGTCCGTAGGAGGGGCGGGCCAGTTGCGCAGCAGCGTGTCGAGGGCGTCGAGGATCCGGGCCCAGGTGACGTCCGTGTCGGGGGCGCTGTGGCTGAACCCGCCGCCCAGCTCCAGGCTGACGTAGCCGTGGAAGACGCTGCCCAGCAGCCGGACGGCATGGGTCTGGTCGGGTTCCGTCAGGTCGTAGCCGCGCAGCAGGGCCCGGGTCATGTGGGCGTGCCGGACGCCGGCGCTCGCGGCCGCGGTCTCGGGGTCGAGCCGCAGCTGGGCGGCCGCGTAGCGGCCGGGGTGTTCCCTCGCGTAGTCGCGGTAGACGTTCGCGAGGGCGGCCAGCGCGTCCTTGCCGGCCCGTCCGGCCAGGGCCTCGGCGGCGCGGTCGGCGAGTTCCGAGAGCGCGAGCAGGGCGATCCGGGTCTTCAGGTCCTGCGAGTTCCTCACGTGCGAGTACAGGCTCGCGACCTTGACGTCGAACCGCCGGGCCAGGGCCGAGACGGTGACCTGGTCGAAGCCCACCTCGTCGGCGAGTTCCGCCCCGGCCAGGGTCAGTCGCTCCGGGGTCAGTCCCACGCGTGCCATGCGGCGCTCCCTTCTTACCGAAAGAGAGTGTGCCCCTGCCTAATAGTTTTAGGCAAATCTTTTTCTCCATTAGGCGCCCTGAGGGGGCTTCCCCGCCGCCGCTCGCAGCCTCCTTCCCCGTCGGGTCGGACCCCATGGCTTCAGCACGGAGATCGTGGTCATGAAGACGTAGGCGGACAGCGAGACGACCGGCCCGAAGAGCACGTCCCCGGCATCGGGCAGCGGCCCGCCCGCGGCGACGGCGGTGACGGCCCCGGTCACGCCGGGGCGCAGGGCGAAGGCCGTGGCGGCGGTCGTGGCGAGGGTCAGCCAGAACTTCGTGACGACCCACCGGTGCCGTGCCAGCCCCCACGGTGTGCCCAGCGCCAGCACCAGCCCGCTGAGGAGGGTGAGGAACGCGACGGGCAGCAGCAGCCAGTCGGCGAAGAGCTTCATGGCCCGCACGGCGGCCTCCACGCTCACGGCGGAACCGGTCGTGGCGGCGGTGGTGCCGAGCGCGAGCAGCCCGAGCGTGAGTCCGAGCCAGCCCGCCGAGGCGGTGACGTGCACGACGAGCACGGCCCGCCGCGCGGACCGGCCGAGCCGGGGCATCGAGGTGGTGGTGTTCACCCCGACCACGCTGCCGGGCGGTGGCGCCGCAGGCGTCTTACGGAGGGAGTAAGCCGGAGTACTGGCGTGGGCGTACGGCCGCGGTGTCAGTGGTGCCCGCTAGCGTCGGATCATGGCCGAGCCCTCGCACCTCAGCGCGATCCGGGAGTCCTACGACACCGTCGCCGCCGCATACGCCCGGCGCGTCGGTGGACCGGCCGGGCTCGATCCGGTGTCCCGCGCGATGCTGACCGCCTTCGCCGAACTCGTGCGCCCTCTCGGCCCGGTCGCCGACCTGGGCTGCGGCCCCGGCAAGGTGACGGCTCACCTGGCCGCCCTCGGCGTGCCGGTGTTCGGCGTCGACCTCTCGCCGCGGATGGTCGACCTGGCCCGGGCGGCCCACCCGGAGCTCCGTTTCCGCGTCGGCTCGATGTCCGCCCTGGACATCGGCGGCGGCGAACTCGGCGGCATCCTCGCGTACTACGCCACCCACCACACCCCGCCGGGTCACCTCCCGGCGGTGTTCGCCGAGTTCCACCGCGTCCTCGCGCCCGGCGGTCTGCTGATGCTCGCCGGTCACGTCGGTGACGGCGAGCGCCTGAGCCCGACCCGTGCCTACGGCGACCACCCGGTCTCCTACGAGTGGTTCCTGCTTCCCCCGGACCGCATCGCCGCACTGCTGGAGCAGGCCGGACTGGCCGTCACGACGCGCATGGTGCAGGAACCGGAGGGCGGTTCGGTGAGGCGGTCGGCCACGTTCCTGGCGTACAAGGCCGGTGACTAGCCTGGGCGGTGCGACGGGCTCACCCTCGGCTTCCAGCGGGCCGACGGCCACCGCCCACCGAGCTGGCCCGACCCGGCCGTCCCCCGGCAACTGCACGGATCCCGCGGGGCATCCCTTCTGCATCGTCGGGGTACCGGCGGACGGGGCGGTGTGACGTCCGGGGGCGGACCCCGGGCCCGGCCGGCCGGGTGGCGTGGCGCACTTTTGCAAGCGGGTGCTTGCAATAGTTAGCGCAGTGCTGCACTGTGGAGTCATGGCATCGCTCAACGTCGGCAATCTCGGTGACTACCTGCGCGAGCAGCGGCGCAACGCGCAGCTGTCGCTGCGGCAGCTCGCCGACGCCGCCGGGGTGTCCAATCCGTACCTGAGCCAGATCGAGCGCGGCCTGCGCAAGCCGAGCGCGGAGGTGCTGCAGCAGGTCGCCAAGGCCCTGCGGATCTCCGCCGAGACGCTGTACGTGCGCGCCGGGATCCTCGACGCCGAGCGGGACCGGGACGAGGTCGAGACCCGTGCGGTCATCCTCGCCGACCCCACGCTGCACGAGCGGCAGAAGCAGGTGCTGTTGCAGATCTACGAGTCGTTCCGCAAGGAGAACGGGTTCGGGAGCGGCGACGGCGCGGAGGCCGCGGAAGCGGTGGACGGCGCGATGGCCGCGCCCGCGGACGGGAACGGGGACGGACGCGCTCCGGACGCCGGCCTCGGGATACGCCGGGTCCGCGAGGCCGACGGCGACCGGCTCGCGGAGTTCCCCGTCGAGCGCAACGACGGCGACGGATCCGGCGACGGCGCCGGTCCGGCCCCCGCCGCACCGGCCCGCCGCACCCGCAGGACCGGCGGCGGTACGTCCGCCGCCCGCCGCACCCGCGAGGGCGCCGGCGGAAGCGACACCGATCCGCAGCAGACGGCCGGCTGAGCCGGACCAGGGCACCGGCCGCCGCCGCGGATCACACGAACCCTCAGCCGAACCCTCAGACAGAATCCGGGAGGACCATCACCATGGCCATCACCGACGACCTGCGCAAGACCTTCAGCGACCCGACCCCGCTCTACTTCGCGGCGGGCACCGCCGACCTCGCCCTTCAGCAGGCCAAGAAGGTGCCGGCCCTGGTCGAGCAGCTGCGGTCCGAGGCACCCGCCCGCATCGACGCCGTGCGCAACACCGACACCAAGGCCGTTCAGGAGAAGGCCTCCGCGCGCGCCAAGGAGGCGTCCGCCCGCGTCAAGGAGACGCAGGAGACCCTGCAGAACAAGGTCAACGAGTTCATCGGCTCCTTCGACGTCAAGAAGATCGGCAGCACGATCGACGCCGACCTGAAGAAGTTCGGCGAGAGCGCCCAGGACCTCGCGCTGCGCGGCGTGGGCGTGGCCGCCGAGTACGCCGTCAAGGCCCGGGAGACCTACGAGAAGGTCGCCGAGCACGGCCAGCAGGCCGTCCGCACCTGGCGCGGCGAGGCCGCCGACGGCATCGAGGACGTCGCCGGGAGCGTCGAGGAGCTGGCCATCGCGGTCGAGCCGAAGCCCGAGCCGGTCGAGGTCAGGGAGGAGCCGGCGAAGCCGGCCGAGGTCATCGCCTCCGAGGCCAAGGCCGCCGCGGCGAAGAAGGCCCCCGCCACCAAGAAGGCCCCGGCGCGCAAGACCACCACCGCCAGGAAGACGACGCCCCCGGCCAAGTGACCGGAGGCCGTGCGGGCCGGGCACCCTGGGGGTGTCCGGCCCGTTCTACGGGTACGGTGACCGCGTAGGGACGAGCCGAGTCAGGTGGTGGACGCAGTGCTGATGCAGGGCTTCCAAGGGTTCATGTCACTTGTGACCATGGCCCTGATCGTTTTCAGCGGCTTCGCTTTGCTGGACGCCGCCGTGCGCCGGGAGGACGCCTACCGCGCGGCCGACAAGAAGACCAAGCCCTTTTGGCTGATCATCCTCGGGCTCGCGTTCGTCGTGAACCTGCTCTTCCCGATCCTGTCGTTCCTGCCGATCATCGGCCTCATCGCGACGATCGTGTACATGGTCGACGTGCGGCCGGCGATCCGGGCGCTCCCGGGCGGGGGCCGCAGCAACCGCGGCTCCAGCAGCGACGGCCCGTACGGCCCGTACAACGGCGGCCGGTAGAGCCGTCTCCGTAGTCCGGCGCCCCCGGACCGGACCCTGACCTGCTCGGGACCCTGACCTGCTTGGACCCGGACCGCTCGGGACCCTGACCTGCTTGGACCCGGACCGCTCGGGACCTGGACCTGCTCGGATCCGGACCTGCTCGGGATCCGGACCGCTCGGGACCCGGCCCCGCTCCGGACCGGCTACGGCACCCGGTCCAGCAGCAGGACGGCCACGTCGTCCGTCAGCTCGCCCCCGTTGAGGTCGCGGACCTCGTTCACCGCCGCGCGCAGCAGCTGCTCGCCCCGCAGTCCCTCGGCGAACTGGCGGCGGACCATCTCGGTCATGCCCTCCTGCCCGAGCCGCTCCCGGCCCTCGCCGACGCGGCCCTCGATCAGACCGTCGGTGTAGAGCATCAGGCTCCACTCGGCGCCCAGCTCCACCTGCATCCGCGGCCAGCGGGCCCCCGGCAGCAGCCCGAGGGCCGGGCCGTTGTTGTCGTAGGGCAGCAGCCGGGCCGGCCGGCCGGGGCTGGCCAGCAGCGGGGAGGGGTGGCCGGCCAGGCACAGGCCGGCGCGACGGCCGTCCGGCGCTATGTCCACCGTGCACAGGGTCGCGAAGATCTCGTCGTCGGCCCGTTCGTGTTCCAGCACCTGCTGCAGCGTGCCCAGCAGCTGGTCGCCGCACAGGCCCGCCAGCGTCAGCGCGCGCCACGCGATCCGCAGCTCCACCCCGAGCGCGGCCTCGTCCGGGCCGTGGCCGCAGACGTCGCCGATCATGGCGTGCACGGTGCCGTCCGGCGTGCGGACGACGTCGTAGAAGTCGCCGCCGAGCAGCGCGCGCGAGCGGCCCGGGCGGTAGCGGGCGGCGAAGCGCAGCGAGGAGCCCTCCAGCAGGGGGGTCGGCAGCAGGCCGCGCTCCAGGCGGCGGTTCTCCTGCGCGCGCAGCTTGCCCTCGGCGAGCCGGCGCTCGGCCGACTCGGAGCGCTTGCGCTCCACCGCGTAGCGGATCGCGCGACTCAGCAGCCGGCCGTCGAGCTCGTCGCGGAAGAGGTAGTCCTGGGCGCCGACGCGCACCGCCTCCGCGCCGCGCTCGGCGTCGCCCGACGCGGTCAGCGCCAGGACGGCGTGCCGGGGCGCGAGCTCCAGCACGTGCTTGAGCACGGCGAGCTCGTCGTCGGAGTCGCTGCGGCCCGGCGCGGACAGCGCGAGGTCCAGCAGGATGCAGTGGACGTCGTCGGTCAGCAGCCGCTCGGCCTCGGTGAGGTTGCGGGCCGTGCGGACGCGGATCGGCTTGCCGGCCTGGTCGAGCATGTCCGGCACGATCGGCGACCCCGCCGGGTCGTCCTCGATGAGCAGCAGCGTCAGGTTGGTGTGGGCGGTGTGGTTCTCCACCTTGTCCGTGGTGTTTCCGGCGGTGTCCGGGGTGCGCGGGGCCTGCGCCGAGGCGTCCGTCACGGAGTCCTCGGCGGAGCCGCCGCATGCGGACGCGGCCTGCGCCTGACCACTCTCCACGGCCGGGATGGCTCTCTGCCGCGGTATGGGTACGGGCATTGTCTTGGGTTCCTTCCCTCCCCCCGAGGGCATGGCGGGGGCGAGGGACCTCGACCCACCGACCGGGACCATAGCGGGTGCCGGCGCCGCATTGGAATGGTGTGAGCCACGCCGCTGTGCCATCGGCCAGTGTCATATGCCGCGATATGCCCCGCAGTTGGACAGGTCCGGGATGCTGCGGGGATGACGAACGTCACGTCCACGCGGTGGTGCGGCGGGGGTTCGGCGTGGATTCGGTCACGTGGCGCAGGTCACCACGGGTGTCCGCTGTCCGATATCCGGTGTCCGGTGGGGGATTCGGCAAGTGGTCCGGAGGGTGTCCGGGGGTCGGCCGGGCCGCTGCCGCCCGGTGTCCGCGGGGTGGTGGCGACTCAGTCGGTGTCCGGCCGCACCACTCCGAGGATGGGCATGGATCCCGCCCCGGCGACGGTCACCGTCCGCCCGGGCCGCGGGGCGTGCACCATCGCCCCGTCGCCGATGTACATCGCGACATGGCTGGCGTCGTCGAAGTAGATGATGAGGTCGCCGGGCCGCATGTCCTGCACGTCGATGTGCCGGAGCTGCTTCCACTGCTCCTGGGAGGTGCGCGGTATGCCGCGCCCGGCGGAGATCCAGGCCTGTGAGGTCAGGCCCGAGCAGTCGTAGCTCTCCGGGCCCTCGGCGCCCCACTGGTAAGGCTTGCCGATCTGGGCCGTGGCGTACTGGACGGCTTTCCTGCCCTGCTCGGAGGCCTTGCCGTCGATCTCGGCGAGGATGCCGGAGTCCAGCCAGGCGGTCTGCGCCTCGTCGGCGGCCTCCTTCTCCAGCGCGGCGAGGCGTTCCTGCTCCTCCTCGCGCAGTTCGGACTCCAGCTTCTCGGCCTGCGCGATCTGCTTCTCGATCTTCTTCTGCGCGGCTGCCTTGGCCTTGCGGCCCGCCTCCAGCTTCTTCAGCTGTGCGGCGGCGTCCTGGGCGTACTGCTCCAAGTCCTCCTGTGTACGGGTCAGTTCGCCGATCAGGCCCTTGGTCGCGTGGTGGCCCTGGCGGACGCGGCCCGCGCCGTCGAGGAACTCCTGCGGGTCGTCGCTGAGCATCAGACGGGCCTCGGGCGGGAGTCCGCCGCCGCGGTACTGGGCGGCGGCCGCGGCGCCCGCACGGTCCTTGAGCTGCTCCAGCCGCTCCTTGCCCTTGACGATCTTCTGGGCCAGCTCGACGAGTTGGGCGGACTGCTGCTCGGCCTTCTCCTCGGCGGCGTTGTACGCGTCGGTGGCGCGGGCGGCCGCGCGGTAGAGCTTGTCGAGCTTCTTCCGGACGGCTTCGAGGTCCTTGGCGGGGCTGAGCGGCGCGGTCGCGCCGGGCATGGGCTCGGGGTCGGGACGGGGGCCCGCGAACGCCGTGCCCGGAGCCGCCAGCACTGTGACCGCGCAGACCACGGCCACGGCCGTCGCGATCAGGCCACGCTTGCCCGTTCCCATACGTCGTCCCCCCACTGATTAACCGTCAGTAACATGCGGCTCGCCTGGGGATGCTGCCATGCCGGCCCGCAAAACGACAGAGGGAGTACTTCCCGCCACTCCCGCACCGGTATGCCCCCATCCGACGATCTCCCCTGCTGTGTGACGAAGGACTCACCGCGATCGTTCCCCGGCGCGCCGGAGACCCGCTGCCGGTCCATCCCGCACCCGGACGGTGGCCCCCGGGGGCGTCCTCATCGCCGGGGCGCCAACGCCTCCCACCGCACCGTCACTTCGCCCTGCCGCCATCGCGCCGGCCCGTCCGTCACCGGCCAGTCGGCCGTCAGGTCGCGCACCGCCCGGATCCAGCGCTGGCGCGCGCCGTAGGAGGCGTAGGGCGCGGCGGCCGCCCAGGCGCGGTCGAAGTCGCGCAGGAAGGCGTGCACGGGTTCGCCCGGGACGTTGCGGTGGATGAGGGCCTTGGGCAGGCGTTCCGCCAGGTCGGAGGGGCGTCCCAGGGAGCCGAGCCGGGTGGCGAAGGTGACCGTGCGCGGTCCCTCCGGGCCGAGCGCGACCCACACGTGCCGGCGTCCGATCTCGTCGCAGGTCCCCTCGATCAGCAGGCCGCCGCGCGAGCCGGTCGCGGGATCGGCCGGGGCGAGCCGCCCGCACAGCCGCTCCCACACGGCCGCGACCTCGTGCTCCTCGTACTGCCGCAGCACGTTCGCGGCGCGGACGAGCGGCGGCCGCTGCGGGATCGGGATCTCGAAGCCGCCGTGCCGGAAGGTCAGCCCCGCGCGCTCGTAGGGCAGCGCCGCCGCGACCCGGGCCGGTTCGATCTCGATTCCCACGACACGCGCGCGTGGCGCCACCGTACGGAGTCGCTGGAGCAGCTCGACGGCCGTCCAGGGGGCGGCGCCGTACCCGAGGTCCACGGCCACCGGGTCGCCGGCCCGGCGCAGTTCCGCGCCGTGCGTGGCGGCGATCCAGCGGTCCATGCGGCGCAGCCGGTTCGGGTTGGTCGTGCCGCGCGTCACCGTTCCCATGGGACGGGTGGCTGCGCGGGCTGTCATGCCTACGAGGGTATGCGGCCCGCGGCCCGTGCCGGGGGCTGCCCTGCCTCGCCGGGTGCGGGCGGCGGTGCGGTGCGGGCGGCGCGCTGGAGGGGCGGTGCTGCAGGGGTGGGCGGATGTGCGAGGTGGGCGGCGGGCGGCGGTGGGGTGCGGCGGGCTGCCCGTCCTGCCCGTGACCGTAAAGGCGTCGAACGGTTGAGCGATAGGCGGTAATGATTCGGTAAAACTCGCGAACCGGGAAATGGAGCGACTTGCTCCGGTGTTGGACCACGTCGGAGGGCATCGTGCGCCCTGCGAAAGGCATGCCCCGGAGCGAGGAGGAACGCCACGTGAGCCAGTACATCGGCAGGCTCGGGCGGCGCTCGGCGTCCTCACCCGCGCGCCTCCGGTTGCACCGCAGGCCCCGCCGCGTCGCCATGCTCTCCGTGCACACCTCCCCGCTCCACCAGCCGGGCACCGGCGACGCCGGCGGCATGAACGTCTACATCGTGGAGCTCGCACAGCGCCTCGCCGCGATCAACATCGAGGTGGAGATCTTCACGCGGGCCACCGCCGCCGCCCTGCCGCCCACCGTCGAACTGGCCCCGGGCGTGCTCGTCCGGCACGTCGACGCCGGACCCTACGAGGGCCTCAACAAGGAGGACCTCCCCGCGCAGCTGTGCGCCTTCACGCACGGCGTGATGCAGGCCTGGGCCGGCCACCGCCCCGGCCACTACGACCTGGTCCACTCCCACTACTGGCTCTCCGGCCACGTCGGCTGGCTGGCCGCCCAGCGCTGGGGCGTCCCCCTGGTGCACGCCATGCACACCATGGCCAAGGTCAAGAACGCCAACCTGGCCGACGGCGACACCCCCGAGCCCGCCGCCCGCGTCATCGGCGAGACCCAGATCGTCGACGCCGCCGACCGCCTCATCGCCAACACCACCGAAGAGGCCGACGAACTCGTCCGGCACTACGCCGCCGACCCCGGCAAGGTCGCCGTGGTCCACCCCGGCGTGAACCTCCGCCGCTTCTCACCCGCCGACGGCCGCGCCGCCGCCCGGGCCCGCCTCGGCCTGCCCCAGGACGCCCTCATCCCGCTCTTCGCGGGCCGCATCCAGCCCCTCAAGGCCCCCGACGTGCTGCTGCGGGCGGTGGCCGTCCTCCTCGACGAGCGCCCCGAGCTGCGCTCGCGCATCCTCGTGCCGGTCGTCGGTGGCCCCAGCGGCAGCGGCCTCGCCAAGCCCGAGGGACTGCAGAAGCTCGCCGCCCGCCTGGGTATCGCGGACGTCGTACGGTTCCGCCCGCCGGTCGGCCAGGAGCAGCTCGCCGACTGGTTCCGCGCCGCCTCCGTGCTGGTCATGCCCTCCTACAGCGAGTCCTTCGGCCTGGTCGCCATAGAAGCCCAGGCCGCCGGCACCCCCGTGCTCGCGGCAGCGGTCGGCGGTCTGCCGGTCGCCGTCCGGGACGGCCACACCGGCTTCCTCGTCCAAGGGCACCGTCCGGCCGACTACGCGCGCGTGCTGGCCGCCTTCGCCGACGACCCGCACCTCGCGCCCCGGCTCGGCGACCAGGCCGCCCGCCACGCCCAGTCCTTCGGCTGGGACACCGCGGCCGCCGCCACCGCGGACGTCTACACGGCCGCGCTGCAGGCACATCGCCGTCACGTACGCTCGCTGCATGGGTGAAACCGAGCTGGAACGGCGCGCGGCACAGGTCATCGAGGGAGCGCTGAAGGACGCCGGCCTGGAGTGGGAGAGTCCCCGGCCCGGCACGTACGTCGCCCAACTCCCGGGCACCGCCAAGCTGAAGACGACGGTGTCCCTGATCGTCGGCCGCCACTCCCTGTCGCTCAACGCCTTCGTCATCCGCCACCCCGACGAGAACGAGCAGGGCGTCCACCGCTGGCTCCTGGAGCGCAACCTCAAGCTGTACGGCGTGAGTTACGCCGTCGACCAGCACGGCGACGTCTACGTCACCGGCCGCCTCGCCCTGCCCGCCGTCACCGCCGACGAGATCGACCGCCTGCTCGGCCAGGTCCTTGAGGCCGCCGACGGCAGCTTCAACACCCTGCTGGAGCTGGGCTTCGCCTCGGCGATCCGCAAGGAGTACGAGTGGCGGGTGTCCCGGGGCGAGTCGACGCGCAACCTGGAGGCGTTCGCCCATCTGACCCAGCGGCCCGAGCGGCCCTAACGCGCCACCCGGTAGCTCCCGGGCGGCACACCCACCAGCTTCCGGAAGTGCCGGGTGAGATGGGACTGGTCGTAGAACCCGGTCGCCACGGCCACGTCACCGGGTGATTGTCCCTCCAGCAGCAGCCGCCGGGCGCGGCCCACGCGCAGGGACGTCAGGTACTGGTGCGGGGCGATGCCGTACGCGGTGCTGAAGGCCCGGACCAGATGGGCGGGGTGGGCCCCCAGGAGCCCGGCCGCCTCCCGCAGCCCGACGCCCTCGACGACCCGCTCGTCCAGCAGCTCGCGCAACCGCCGCGCGAGGACGGGATCGGCGGGCCGGGCCCTGCCGGTCTCCCCCCGCAGATGCTCGCGCAGCCGCTCCCCGACGAACGTCAGTCTGCTCTCGGCCTCCAGTTCCTCACCGGGCCGGGTCAGCGCGCCGTGCACCTGGCCCACGCGCCGCCGCAGCAGCGGATCGCGCAGATCGGGCCGGTCGACGGCGGCCCCGATCAGCTCGTCCCCGAGATACGTCCCGTCGAGGTACAGCACCCGCTTGCGGAAGCCCTCCTCGGTGACGGGCGAGCCGTTGTGCGGCACGTGCGGCGGCAGCAGCGACACGGTGTCGTGCGGCGTGCCGTGCTCGTGCCGGTCGAGGTCGTACCGTACGGCGCCGGTGTCGACGATCAGCAGCGTCCAGGCGTCGTGGACGTGCATCGGATACGCGTACTCGGTGAACCGGGCGTGGAAGACCTCGACGACACCCGGCACGGCGGGCCGCCAGGCGGAGACGATCCGCCGGCGATCCGGGGCGGTGCGGGCGGGCTGCGCGGCCATGCAAAGAACGTACAAGACCCGGCCCGGGCCTGCCGGGCACGCTCGGATCATGAACACGATCACCGCATCCCCGGGGGCGGAGCCGATCCGCTTCGACACGAAGATCGCCGTGCTGCTGCGCGCCGACCTGGAGCCCTGGCAGCGCCTCAACGTCACGTCGTTCCTGGTCAGTGGCTTGGGCACGCAGATCCCCGAGGTGATCGGCGCACCGTACGAGGACGCCGACGGCGTGCCCTACCTGCCGATGTTCCGCCAGCCGGTCCTGGTCTTCGAAGCCACGAAGGAGACCCTCACCACGGCCCACACCCGAGCCCTGTCCCGCTCCCTGCCCCGCTCGCTCTTCACGTCCGACCTCTTCGCGACGGGCAACGACCGCGACAACCGCGCGGCCGTCCGCGCGGTGCCGACGGCGGAACTGGACCTGGTGGGGCTCGCCGTCTACGGCCCGAAGAACGCGGTGGACAAGGTGGTGAAGGGAGCGCGCATGCACCCGTGACGGGGGAGGGGCTGCCGAGCTCGGGCACCCGACGTCCTACGAGGACTCCCTGCGCGACTACATGGGCTCCGCCATGCACCTCGTCGCGCGGGCCCCGGGCGGCCGGAACGGACCCGCGAGCACTGCGGTCTGCGGACGCCCTGCTGAGCGCCCGCGCCCGGGCCCGCACGCACGAGGACGGCGCGGCCGACGCCCGGCAGCTGCGCGGGGAACCGCTGCGGACCGGCGTGGTCGTACGGGACGAGGACGAGCGGCAGCACCGGCGGGCCGTCGGCGGATGACGCCGTAGGGGTCAGGGCGTGCAGGCCGCCGCGATCGACACGCTGTTCTCGTAGAGGTGGTGCCGGGTGATCCGCCCGTCCTCGACGGTGAGCCGCAGGGCGAAGGGCCCCGAGAAGGACTTCCCGGTCGCCCGCACGGTCCCGGCGAGATGCCCCAGCAGCACGGCGTCGGCCCCGTCGACGAGGACGGTGTCGACGGACGCGCGGGCGTCCTCGGGAACGGTGTACCGCGCCAGTTCGTCGGCCTGTGCCGCGCATTCGGCGGCCGTCGACCGGGGCCGGATCCACGGCACGGCGGGGTTCTCGGCGAGCACCCAGTCGACCTCGTCGGCGAACAGCGCGGCGAGCCCCTCGGTGTCACCGGCGAGCCGGAGTTCGAGGAACTTCCGGACGGCGGAGCGGGTGGCTTCCGCGGAGGGCGTGGAGGTGGGGACGGAGGCGGTGGGGCCGGTGGTCGTCGTCATGGGAACAGCCTGGCCGGAGGGGAGGCCGGCCGTCGATTACGTCCGAGGTAACTCACCCCGCCCCGACCTCCGGCTGCGGCCGCAGCGCGGGCCCGGGCTCGGGGCCGGGTTCGGGGCCGGGTTCGGGTTCGGGGCCGGGTTCGGGCTCGCCCGCCACCGCCGCCTTGCCCTCCTGCTCCTCCGGAAGGCGCCGCATCAGCAGGCCGTACCCGACGCCGGCGACCGTCCCGACCAGCGCGCAGGACCCCCACAGCCACTCCGCGCCGAACCGGTCGATGACGAACCCGGAGAGCAGCGGGGCGACGAGCGCGGCGACGGACCAGGACATCGTGTACATGCCCTGGTAGCGGCCGCGCCCGTGGGCCGGGGACAGCTGGACGACCAGACCGGTCTGCGTCGGCGCGTTCACGATCTCGGCGAGCGTCCACACGCACACCGTGAGGGCGATGGCCGCCACCGAGCCCGCGAAGGCGGTCAGGGCGAAGCCGTACCCGGCGAGGACCGACGAGACGACGAGCAGCCTGCGCGGATCGCGGTGCTCGATGAAACGGGTGACCGGGATCTGGAGCACGACGATCAGCACGCCGTTGACGGCGATCGCCATGCCGTACTCGGCCGGGGTGAACCCCGCGGCGCCCATCGCCACCGGCAGCCCCACCGACCCCTGCTGGAAGATCAGCGCGACGAGGAAGGACAGCCCGACGACGCTCATGAAGCGCCCGTCGCGCAGCACGGTCCCGAGCCCGACGGAGCGGTCCGGGCCGCCGGCGGTCTTCACCGGCTCGGCCGGCCTGGACTCCGGCACCCGCAGGAAGACGACGATCGCGCAGACCATGGTCATCCCCGCCTCGATGAGGAAACCGGCGAGATAGCTGACCTCGGCGATGAACCCGGCGGCCATGGAGGAGACGGCGAAGCCGAGGTTGATGGCCCAGTAGTTGAGGGAGAAGGCGCGGATGCGGTCCTCGGGCCGGACGATGTCGGCCATCATCGCCTGCACGGCCGGGCGGGAGGCGTTGCTCGCCATGCCGACGAGGAAGGCGACACCGGCGATCGCGGCCGGGTCGCGCACGAAGCCGAGCAGCGCGACGGAGGCGGCGGTCGCGACCTGCGCGATCAGCAGCGTCGGGCGCCGCCCCAGCCGGTCGGTCATCACGCCGCCGCCCAGGGACGAGACCACGCCGCCGAGCCCGTGCAGGGCGGCGACCAGACCGGCGTACGTCGCGGAGTAGCCGCGGTCGAGGGTCAGGTACAGCGCCATGAACGTCGCGACGAACGCGCCGAGCCGGTTGACGAGCGTGCTGGTCCACAGCCACCAGAACTCCCGGGGCAGACCTGAGACCGTCTCCCGGACGGCACGTCGGGCACGCAGGGCGTACGGCATGGGTCTCCCCCCGGAGGCGACAGGATGGCGGCGGGCCTGGATGTAAGCGGCGCTGGCGGTAAACGCAAGTTGCGTTCGGGCGATTGCCGGGGG
The DNA here is from genome assembly GCF_049846985.1 of Streptomyces sp. DT190. Lineage (NCBI taxonomy): Bacteria > Bacillati > Actinomycetota > Actinomycetes > Kitasatosporales > Streptomycetaceae > Streptomyces > Streptomyces sp. DT190. The sequence goes on from NZ_JBNCNM010000021.1 coordinate 83,560, forward strand.
CCACTCGATTAACAGATCCCGTCAAACGTCCGCCTGCCGGGCAGCCACGCGAACGGGCGAAAGCGTGGATTACGCTCTGAGGCATGGCCGACGCACCGTACAAGCTGATCCTCCTCCGCCACGGCGAGAGCGAGTGGAACGAGAAGAACCTGTTCACCGGCTGGGTGGACGTCAACCTCACCGCGAAGGGCGAGAAGGAGGCGACCCGCGGCGGCGAGCTGCTCAAGGACGCCGGCCTGCTCCCCGACGTGGTCCACACGTCCCTCCAGAAGCGCGCGATCCGCACCGCGCAGCTCGCGCTGGAGTCCGCGGACCGCCTGTGGATCCCGGTCCACCGCTCGTGGCGCCTGAACGAGCGCCACTACGGCGCCCTGCAGGGCAAGGACAAGGCCCAGACGCTCGCCGAGTTCGGCGAGGAGCAGTTCATGCTGTGGCGCCGCTCCTACGACACCCCGCCGCCGGCGCTGGACGTCGACGCCGAGTACTCCCAGTTCTCCGACCCGCGCTACGCGACCCTCCCGCCGGAGCTGCGCCCGCGCACGGAGTGCCTGAAGGACGTCGTCGTCCGCATGCTTCCGTACTGGTTCGACTCGATCGTCCCCGACCTGCTGACCGGCCGCACGGTCCTGGTCGCCGCGCACGGCAACTCCCTGCGCGCCCTGGTCAAGCACCTGGACGGCATCTCCGACGCGGACATCGCGGGCCTGAACATCCCGACGGGCATCCCGCTCTCCTACGAACTGGACGCCGACTTCAAGCCGCTCAACCCGGGCGGCACGTACCTGGACCCCGAGGCGGCAGCGGCAGCGATCGAGGCGGTCAAGAACCAGGGCAAGAAGAAGTAAGCGCCCACGATCGAGCCCCCTGCCTGCGGTTCCTCGCGGGGAGGGGGCTGGTTCGTACCCTCTGGTACTGCCCGGGGCATCGAGGACATGCGCCTGATCTTCGGCCGGGTGCCGGTCGACGATCGGGCCTACGACCGCGCATCGCGGGTCCAAGTGCTCCTGACCGAGCGCGGGCAACACCGCAGCGCCGGAGCCGTCGACCTCGTGGTGGCCGCCACCGCCGAGTTGCAGGGGCTGACCCTGCTGCACCGTGACCGGGACTTCGAATGCATCGCCGCTGTCACGGGCCAGGCGCTCCAGTGGTACGGACCCGAAGCAGGCAAGTGAACCCGGGCACCTGCCTATGCTCACCCCATGGCGTCCGCAGGGCGTCGTCGGACCCGAGGCGGGCCGGATATTCGGTGGCGGACGTGGGCCGGGCCGTCCACCATGCCCGCATGGTCCCGGACGAGCACACCAGTGACATGACGACGACGCGGTGGACGCAGGCGACCGTCCACCCCGACATGTGGGTCGACCCGGACGACGACCCCCGCGAGACCGACGCCGAGCCCGTCGGCGAACACGGGCTCCTCCTCGACTACCTGCGCACCTACCGCCTCACCCTGGAGATGAAGTGCGCGGGCCTGGACGCCGAGCAGATGGCCAGGCGGTCCGTGCCGCCGTCCACGATGTCCCTGCTCGGGCTGGTCCGGCACCTGACCGAGGAGGAACGGCACTTCCGCCGCGTCATGGCCGGCGAGGACGCCCCGAAGCTGTACCGCACGGACGAGGACCGCGACGGCGACTTCAACGGCGCGCTGCCCGACCAGGCGGTCATGGACGAGGCATGGCGCCAGTGGCGGACGGAGACCGAGCGCACCGACCGCTACCTCGCCGGCGTCACCGACCTCACCACCCCGAACGCCGGCCACAGCGACCTCGGCCCCGAGCCCGGCGGCCGCCTCCAGCTGCGCGATGTCCTGCTCGCACAGATCGCGGAGTACGCCCGCCACTGCGGCCACGCCGACCTCCTGCGCGAGCGGGTCGACGGCCGCGTCGGGCAGTGACCGCCCGGCCCCGCCGGGAGGGAGCCGGGGAGCCGGTCCGCCGGTGCGGCTGACGCGCGGCCGGATTCCGGGGGATCCGGCTTCGTGGGGAGTGCCCGCATCCCCGGTCGGTACGGGGCGCCCCGGCCTACGACCGCGCTTCGTCGATGGCAGGCACCGGCACGAGGGCCCCGCTCGGGGCAGCCGCCCCGCTCAGGACACCGTCAACGGCACCGGATGGATCTCGTCCGCCTTGTGCCCGGCCCGCTCGTGCACACGCTGGACCGCCTCGGCCGAGGGGGCCTCGGAGAGGCAGTAGACCAGGCCGGACTCCGGGTCCGCCCAGGCCTTCTCGAACGTGACCCGTTCCTCGTCCTGGATGGCGAGGTCCGCGTTGTGGGCCTCACGCAGTTGATCCTCCGTGATGCCCTTCATGCTGTGGTGGACATCCATGAACTTGGCCATGGCCCGTGCCTCCTTCCCGTACGGCACTCCACGCCCGTCACTCACCCCCGCACCTTCCATGCTCCGCCCGTACGGTCCGGCGGGCGACCCCAAAGCGCCGCAGGGCTCCAACGCCGCAGGGCTCCAGCGCCGCAGGGCCCCGGCGCACCGCCGGGGCCCTGCGGGTCGTACGTGGAAACCGCCGGCGTCAGCCGCACTGGCAGGGGCTGCCCGACTGGCACCCGCACCCGCAGCCCGAGCCGCAGCCGCACGCGGCGATCAGGGGCAGGTTCCTGAGCTCGGCGGGCTGCTCGGTCTCGTGCTGCTGCGTGGGGTCGGGCGCGGTGCTGGGGGATTCGGCCATGGGTCCCTCCTCGAGGCTGGTGCCTGAGCCCATTGGACGCCCGGTCCGCTGGGCGCATCAACGGCGCACAGAGGCGCCCGCGCGCCTTGACCGAACCCCGCCCGCCCCGGTGCACGCCCCGGCGAAACCGGGGTTCAGGCCCCTTCCGCCCCCGCCACCGCCTGGATGTCCGGCTGCACGTCCATCTGGAGCTCGTCCGCGTGTTCGCCCGTCACCAGGTACACCACGCGCTTGGCGACCGACACCGCGTGGTCGGCGAACCGCTCGTAGTAGCGGCCGAGCAGCGTGACGTCCACGGCCGTCTCGATGCCGTGCTTCCAGCGGTCGTCCATCAGGTGCTGGAACAGCGTGCGGTGCAGCAGGTCCATCGCGTCGTCGTCCTGCTCCAGCTGCAGCGCCAGGTCGACGTCCTTGGTGATGATCACCTCCGCCGCCTTCGCCATCAGGCGCTGCGCGAGCTGGCCCATCTCCAGGATCGTGGCGTGCAGGTCGCTCGGCACCGCCCGGTCCGGGTAGCGCAGCCGCGCCAGCTTCGCCACGTGCTGGGCGAGGTCGCCCGAGCGCTCCAGGTCGGCCGACATGCGCAGCGACGTCACGACGATGCGCAGGTCGGTCGCCACCGGCTGCTGCCGCGCCAGCAGGGCTATCGCCCGGGCCTCCAGCTCGTGCTGGAGCTCGTCGACCTTCTGGTCGGCCTCGATCACGTTCTCGGCCAGCTTCAGGTCGGAGTCGAGCATGGCGGTCGTGGCGCGCCCGATCGCCGACCCGACCAGCCGGGCCATCTCCACCAGACCGTCGCCGATCGAGTCCAGTTCCTCGTGGTACGCGTCCCGCATCAGGGTTCCCTCTCGTGCGTTCAAGTCGGGGGTTCAAGGGCCGGGCCCCCACCGACAAACCGGCGGTACGACCGTCGTATGACCGACGGTCCGCACCCCACGCTCCCACGTTCCGGCCCGTACGCGTCCGTTTCCGGCATCCCAAATGAACCAATACTGGCTCCAAGGTGAACTCTGGGCGACGAGTGTTCGAGCTCGCAGTCCGACGGCTGTGGAGGGTGCCCGGACCATGCCTAACCTGGGTGCATGGACGTGAACGCGGCGGTCGCCGCAGTGGCAGCGATCGCCGGGGTGCTCACCGGCGTCATCGCCATGCTGGCGTTCCGCTGGAGTGAGCGCGAGCAGAAGCGCCCCACCCGCAGCTCCCTGCACACGGACGCGGTGCTCCCGCCGGGCGTGGACACCGTGCTGTCGGTCCTGCGCTCTTCCGCGGTGGTCCTCGACGAGGCGGACGGCGTGGTGAAGGCCAGCTCGGCGGCGTACGCCCTCGGCCTGGTCCGCGGCGGCAAGCTCGCCGTGGAGCCGATGCTGCAGATGGCCCGGGACACCCGGCGCGACGGCGAGATACGCCAGGTCGAGCTGGACCTGCCCCGGCGCGGCACCGGACGCGGAGAGGCCCTGGCCGTCTCCGCGCGGGTCGCGCCGCTCGGTTCCCGGCTGGTGCTGCTGCTCGTGGAGGACCTGACCGAGGCCCGCCGCATCGAAGCGGTCCGGCGGGACTTCGTCGCCAACGTGAGCCATGAGCTGAAGACGCCGGTCGGCGCCCTGTCGCTGCTGTCCGAGGCCGTCATGGACGCCTCCGACGACCCCGAGGCCGTGCAGCGGTTCGCCGGACGCATGCAGATCGAGGCGACCCGGCTGACCAGCCTGGTGCAGGAGCTCATCGACCTGTCGCGGGTGCAGAACGACGACCCGCTGGAGGACGCCGAGCCGGTCCGCGTCGACGAACTCGTCGCCGAGGCCATCGACCGCTGCCGGCACCAGGCCGGCACCAAACAGATCACCATGGCCGCGGGCGGCACCGCCGACCTGCACGTGTGGGGCAACCGCGGCCAGCTCGCCGCCGCACTCGGCAACCTCGTCGAGAACGCGGTCAACTACTCTCCCGCCCGCACCCGCGTCGGCATAGCGGCCCGCAAGGTGAGCGCGGCCGGCGGGGAGCACATCGAGATCGCCGTCACCGACCAGGGCATCGGCATCTCCGACAAGGACAAGGAGCGCATCTTCGAGCGCTTCTACCGCGTCGACCCGGCCCGATCCCGAGCCACGGGTGGCACGGGGCTCGGGCTGGCCATCGTGAAGCACGTGGCCGCCTCGCACGGCGGCGAGGTCACCGTGTGGAGCGCCGAAGGCCAGGGCTCCACCTTCACCCTGCGGCTGCCGGACGCCCCCAAGACCCGCGACCGCGCCGCACATCAGCAGCCCGCCCGGGACGAACGCGCCTCAGGCGCGGGCCTTGACGAGGCCGGGCGGTCGACCCCCACATCCCCCGATTCCACTGCGTACGAAACGCTTCCCGCCCCGGAGGTCCTTCCGTGACCCGTGTGCTCGTCGTCGAGGACGAGGAGTCCTTCTCCGACGCCCTGTCGTACATGCTCCGCAAGGAGGGCTTCGAGGTCGCGGTCGCGACCACCGGGCCCGACGGACTCGACGAGTTCGACCGCAACGGCGCCGACCTCGTCCTTCTCGACCTGATGCTGCCCGGCCTGCCGGGCACCGAGGTCTGCCGCCAGCTGCGCGGCCGTTCCAACGTCCCCGTCATCATGGTCACCGCCAAGGACAGCGAGATCGACAAGGTCGTCGGTCTGGAGATAGGAGCCGACGACTACGTCACCAAGCCGTTCTCCTCGCGCGAGCTGGTCGCCCGCATCCGGGCCGTGCTGCGCCGCCGAGGCGAGCCGGAGGAGGTCACGCCGGCCGCGCTGGAGGCCGGTCCGGTCCGCATGGACGTCGACCGGCACGTGGTCACGGTCGGCGGCACCAAGGTCGACCTGCCGCTGAAGGAGTTCGACCTGCTGGAGATGCTGCTGCGCAACGCCGGCCGTGTGCTGACCCGCATGCAGCTCATCGACCGGGTCTGGGGTGCCGACTACGTCGGTGACACCAAGACCCTCGACGTCCACGTCAAGCGCCTGCGCGCCAAGATCGAGCCGGACCCGGGCGCCCCGCGCTACCTGGTGACGGTCCGCGGCCTGGGCTACAAGTTCGAGCCGTAGACCGGCCCCGGACGCCGACGGCCGTAGACCGGCCCGGACGCCGACGGCAAGAAGGGCGGGACCTCTCCTCGGAGAGGTCCCGCCCTTCACGTGCTCGGACGGGTCAGTGCCCGGCGCCGGCCGTCGCGCTCGCGGAGGCCGCGTCGGTCGGCGTGGCCGGCGACTCCGCGCCGCCCGGCGTCTCGCCCGCTGCGGGGCTCTCGGTGCCGGCCGGGGAACCCGAGGCGCTGTTCGAGGGCGCACCGGACGGGGACGCCGAGGCGCCCGGCGCGGCCGGGACCTCGGTCGGGCCCCACTCCTTGAAGTAGTGCTCGGCCGGGACGACGAACGCGCGCAGGCTCACGTCGCCGGTCTTGCTGAAGGTGAAGGTGACCTTCTGGGCGTTGCCGTCCCGCACGGCCTCACGGCTGCTCGGCAGCATCGCCGTGGCGTTGTCCTTGCCGCCCACGATCAGCGAGCCGCCGGCCGGGATGGTCAGGCTGCCGCCCTTGGCCGGCTTGAGCTCGGCGGTCTTGCCGGTGCCGGGCAGGGTGATGGACTCCAGCGTCTGGTCGGTGCGGCCCTCGTTGAAGAAGGTGGCGGAGATCGCGGCCGGGCCGGTCGACTCGAGGTCGGGCTGCGTGATCACGATCGCGTTCTGGATCTTGATGTCCCCGACGCTGGTGGCCGCGTTGTCCGGCTTGATCTCCAGGGTCTGGGCGTTGTGGCCGGCTCCGCACGCGGCGAGCGAGGCGACCGAGATCGCGATGGCGGCAGCGGCGAGGACGCCGCGTCGAAGGCTGCTGCTCACGGCGGCGGCAACTCCTTGACTCGAACGGAGCGGCCGATAAAGCCGCCCTAAGTGTCTGTCAGCGGGCCTTAGGTTACCGAGCCGTTCCCACGTGGCCGCACCCGACCCCCCGGCGGCTCCGATCTCACCTGCGCCTCAGACGACTCCTCCGCCACAAGTGACTCGTGCGTCACATTGCCGGGTGCTCGTCCGGCATTCACATAAGACTCCGGTGCGGTACCGCAAAACTTCCGTGAAGGAATGCGCGCGCCGCCCGGAAAATCGATCACCCACGGCCCGCCCGGGCGCCGCGTGATCAATTCCGGATTCGACCGGAAGCCGGCTCGGGCCGCCGAACGGAGTAGCGGAAGTCGATCACATGGAACCGGACATACCGGGATGTTCGACCATCTGGAGGGGGGTCCGGATGCGTGTAACGTACGGGTTTCGCTCGGCCCGGAGAGCCGCTCCCACCTGCGAATACCTTCTTCCACTCCCTGTCCGAAGCACGTTCCTGTCGGAGTTGTCAAGCCCCGAGATATGCCCTGACCTGCGAAAACGCCATTCAGAAGACGCCGTATCCGTGTTACCCTGGATAGCCACGGAAGGGGTACCTGTCACATGACGTTCAAGGTTGGCGACACCGTGGTCTATCCCCATCACGGGGCCGCGCTGATCGAGGCCATCGAAACTCGCCAGATCAAAGGCGTGGACAAGACCTACTTGGTGCTGAAGGTCGCCCAGGGCGACCTGACGGTACGTGTGCCAGCGGACAATGCGGAGTTCGTCGGCGTGCGTGATGTGGTCGGTCAGGACGGGCTGGACCGGGTCTTCGAGGTGCTGCGCGCGCCGTACGCCGAGGAGCCCACGAACTGGTCCCGTCGATACAAGGCAAACCTGGAGAAGCTCGCCTCCGGCGATGTCATCAAGGTCGCGGAAGTCGTGCGTGACCTGTGGCGTCGTGAGCGCGAGCGCGGACTCTCCGCCGGTGAGAAGCGCATGCTCGCCAAGGCCCGCCAGATTCTGGTGAGCGAGCTCGCGCTCGCGGAGAACACCAACGAGGACAAGGCCGAGGCCCTGCTCGACGAGGTTCTCGCCTCCTGAGGGGAAGCCGGTCGCTCAGCACTCTGCTGATCAACTCTGCACATCGAAATGCCGCGGTGCCCGATGACGTATTCCCCGTCGCCGGGCGCTGCGGCATGTTCGTACCCCGGCGCCGATGCGCCGTCCACCCGGGATGTGTTATCACTCACGACCCGGTGCTCGGCGTGCCGGGCCCGGGCAGCCGGCTCGACCAGCGTCACGGAAGGGTCCGGTCGAGCGCGTCGCGCCCGGCACTCCTCCAGGCCATACCCACGCCAGGCCAGCACACAAACCTGACAGGAACCGATGTCTGACGATTCGCGTCCCTCGCCGTCCGCCGCCCCCGCGACGGCCCGTACGGCGGTCGTGATCCCGGCCGCCGGCCGGGGTGTACGGCTCGGCCCGGGCGCCCCCAAGGCGCTCCGCGCGCTCGGCGGCACCCCCATGCTCATCCACGCGGTCCGCGCGATGGCCGCCTCCCGCGCCGTCTCGCTGGTCGTCGTCGTGGCCCCGCCCGACGGCGCCGCCGAGGTCAAGTCGCTGCTCGACGCGCACGCGCTGCCCGAGCGGACCGACTTCCTGGTGGTGCCCGGCGGGCAGACCCGCCAGGAGTCCGTCAAGCTCGGCCTGGACGCGCTGCCGCCGGGGCACGACATCGTGCTGGTGCACGACGCGGCCCGGCCGCTGGTCCCGGTGGATACGGTCGACGCCGTGATCGAGGCCGTACGCGACGGTGCCCCGGCCGTGGTCCCGGCGCTGCCGCTCGCCGACACGGTCAAGCAGGTCGAGCCCGCGCGGTCGCCCGGCGAGCCGGAGCCCGTCGTCGCCACGCCGGAGCGCGCGCGGCTGCGGGCGGTGCAGACGCCGCAGGGCTTCGACCGGGACACGCTGGTCCGGGCGCACGAGACGGTCACCGGGGACGTCACCGACGACGCCGGCATGGTCGAGCAGCTCGGTCTCACGGTCGTGGCGGTCCCCGGCCACGAGGAGGCCTTCAAGGTCACCCGCCCCCTGGACCTCGTCCTCGCCGAGGCGGTCCTCGCCCGCAGGAGGCTCAACGATGGCTTCTGACGCCTTCCCGCTGCCCCAGGTCGGCATCGGCACCGACATCCACGCCTTCGAGGAGGGCCGCGAGCTGTGGTGCGCCGGCCTGAAGTGGGAGGGGGAGGGCCCGGGTCTCGCGGGCCACTCCGACGCGGACGTCGTCGCGCACGCCGCGTGCAACGCCCTCTTCTCCGCCGCGGGCCTCGGCGACCTCGGGCAGCACTTCGGCACGGGCCGCCCCGAGTGGTCCGGCGCGTCCGGTGTCACGCTGCTCACCGAGGCGGCGCGGATCGTGCGGGAGGCGGGCTTCCGCATCGGGAACATCGCCGTACAGGTCGTGGGGCCCCGGCCGAAGATCGGCAAGCGCCGGGACGAGGCGCAGAAGCTGCTGTCGGAGGCGGCCGGCGCCCCGGTGTCGGTGTCGGGCGCGACCACGGACGGCCTGGGCTTCCCGGGACGCGAGGAAGGCCTGATGGCGGTGGCGACGGCCCTGGTGGTACGGGCCGGGTGAGCCTCCGGGGCGGATCGGGGCCGCGCACTCCCCACGGCCCACTACCCTAGGAACCGTGACCATTCGCCTGTACGACACCAGCGCCCGGCAGATCCGTGACTTCTCCCCGCTCAAGCCGGGTTGTGTCTCGATCTACCTGTGTGGCGCCACCGTGCAGGCCGCACCGCACATCGGGCACATCCGCTCCGGCCTGAACTTCGACATCATGCGCCGCTGGTTCGAGTACCGCGGCTACGACGTCACGTTCGTGCGGAACGTCACCGACATCGACGACAAGATCATCGCCAAGTCGGCCGACCAGGGCCGCCCCTGGTGGGCCATCGGCTACGAGAACGAGCGGGCGTTCAACGACGGCTACCGCGCCCTGGGCTGCCTGCCCCCGACGTACGAGCCGCGCGCCACCGGCCACATCACCGAGATGGTCGAGATGATGCGCGGCCTCATCGAGCGCGGGCACGCCTACGTCGCCGACGGCAGCGTCTACTTCGACGTCCGCTCCTTCCCCGCCTACCTGGCGCTGTCCAACCAGGACATCGACGACCTGCGCCAGCCCGACGAGGGCGTCTCGGGCAAGCGTGACCCGCGCGACTTCGCCATGTGGAAGGCCACCAAGCCCGGCGAGCCCGACTGGGAGACGCCCTGGGGCCGCGGCCGGCCCGGCTGGCACCTGGAGTGCTCGGCGATGGCGCACAAGTACCTGGGCACCGCCTTCGACATCCACGGCGGCGGCCTCGACCTGGTCTTCCCGCACCACGAGAACGAGATCGCGCAGGCCAAGGCCTACGGCGACGACTTCGCCCAGTACTGGGTGCACAACGCCTGGGTCACCATGAGCGGCGAGAAGATGTCCAAGTCGCTCGGCAACTCGGTGCTGGTCAGCGAGATGGTCAAGCGCTGGCGCCCCATCGTGCTGCGCTACTACCTGGGCACCCCGCACTACCGCTCGATGATCGAGTACAGCGAGGAGGCCCTGCGCGAGGCCGAGTCGGCGTTCGCGCGGATCGAGGGCTTCGTGCAGCGCGTGGTCGAGAAGGCCGGTGCCGTCGAGCCGGCCGCCGAGGTGCCGCTCGCCTTCGCCGAGGCGATGGACGACGACCTGGGCGTGCCGCAGGCACTGGCCGTGGTGCACACCACGGTCCGCCAGGGCAACAGCGCGCTGGCGGCCGACGACAAGGAAGCCGCCGTGGCCCGGCTCGCCGAGGTCCGCGCGATGCTCGGCGTCCTCGGCCTCGACCCGCTGGACCCGCAGTGGGCCGGGGAGGGCGACCGGGGCGAGGACCTGCACGGCGTGGTGGACACGCTCGTGCGCATGGTCCTCGACCAGCGCGAGGCGGCCCGGGCCCGCAAGGACTGGCCGACCGCGGACGCCATCCGCGACCAGCTGGGCCAGTCCGGCCTGGTCATCGAGGACAGCCCGCAGGGCCCGCGCTGGAGCCTCGGCCCGCGCTAGCCCGGCCGCGGCCGGAAGATCGATTGTGCCGCCCGGGCCTCCGGGCGGCACACTTCATAGACGTACGCACTTCACCGCCTCACGGCGACAGCAGAGACAGGTAGGTCATGGCAGCCAACAACCGCCGCATGTCCGGCAAGAAGGGCGCGCAGGTCGGCAGTGGCGGCCAGCGGCGCAAGGGCCTGGAGGGCAAGGGCCCCACCCCGCCCGCCGAGATGCGCAAGGGACACAAGAAGAACCGCATCGCCGGCGCCAAGAGCCGGCAGGCCGCGCGCCGCCCCGCGGCCCGGGGCCGCGGCGGCAAGTCCACCTCCGAGCTGGTCGTCGGCCGCAACCCGGTCTACGAGGCGCTGCGCGAGGGCGTGCCCGCCTCCACGCTGTACGTCCAGCAGTTCATCGACAACGACGAGCGCGTGCGCGAGGCCCTGCAACTCGCCGCCGAGCGCGGCGGCATCAACCTCATGGAGGCGCCGCGCCCCGAGCTCGACCGGATGACGAACGGCCTGAACCACCAGGGCCTGGTCCTCCAGGTCCCGCCGTACGAGTACGCGCACCCCGAGGACCTGCTCGACGCGGCCGCCGACGAGGGCGCGGACCCGCTGATCGTCGCCCTCGACGGGGTGACCGACCCGCGCAACCTGGGCGCGGTCGTGCGGTCGGTCTCCGCCTTCGGCGGGCACGGCGTCGTGGTGCCCGAGCGGCGGGCCGCCGGCATGACCGCCGGTGCCTGGAAGACGTCCGCCGGTACGGCCGCCCGGACGCCCGTCGCCCGCGCCACCAACCTGACGCGCGCGCTGGAGGCGTACCAGAAGGCCGGTGTCGTGGTCGTCGGTCTCGCCGCCGACGGTGACGTCGAACTGACGGAGCTGGAGGCTTTGGAGGGCCCGGTCGCGATCGTCGTCGGCAGCGAGGGCAAGGGGCTGTCCCGGCTGGTCGGGGAGACCTGCGACTTCCGCGTGCGGATCCCGATGCCGGGCGGCGCCGAGTCGCTCAACGCCGGTGTGGCGGCGGGCATCGTGCTGTACGAGGCGGCCCGCCGCCGCGCCTGAACAGGCGTCCGGAATCTCACCCGTGCGGGGTAATTCCGGGGTCATCGGGGCGACGAGGACAAGCTTGACGGGGTCCGGACAGATAGGGCGGGTCAAAGCAGTGTCCTAACCCGACGTCACTCGGTTAGATGAGTGTGGACACCAGAACACCCCGCACACCCACGGGGGACCGCTCGTCGGGACTCGACGACGCTCCCGCGCTGAGCATGGTGAAGGTGCCGAGCGACCCGGCGCAGGTCATCGTCAACCACGCGAGTTTCCGCGTGCAGTTGGGCGGTTCGACGCGTCGCGTCCAGTCCCCCCGGGTCGCACGGCATCTGAACGCCACCGAGGACACCGCCCGCATCCCCGTCGTCACCGCCGGGGGCGCGGCGGACGGGGCCACCGCCCGGCGCCGGCCGGTCGTCTGGAGCGGCAGATCGGCGCCCGACGACACCGGCGCCCACCGCCTCCTGCAGGCCGTGCGGCACGAGAGCGTCCGCCACACCGAGGAGCCCCCCGCCGACGCGGGCGCCACCCAGGTCATCTCCCGCGTGGACGCCGGCCACCAGGGCGCGGGCTACGCCACGGGGTACCCGGGCGACGGCTACGAGGACGAGCTCGTCCAGACCGTCGAGACCCCCGTCGTCGGCCCCCAGCGCTCCCACGACCCGGTCGACGGCACCCGGCTGCTGCCTCCCATGCGCACGGTCGGCAGCGCCTACGACGAACCCGGCTACGCCGAACCCGCCTACACCGAGGCCGACTTCGAGGACCTCCCCGCCGGGGAGGAGAGGGCCGGGCGGCGCTCCAGGCGCCACGGTGACGACCCGGCGCGGCACGCCTACTACCCGGGCCGCCGGATGAACCTCGGCGTCGTCCTGCTCCCGCTGCGCGTCTTCCTCGGCTTCATCTCCATCTACGCCGGCATGGGCAAGCTGTGCGACCCGGTCTACTTCGACGGCGGCAAGCGCGGCTCCATGGTGAAGTGGCTCAACACCCTGCACCCCTGGGAAGTCGCCGAGCCGCTGCGCCAGTTCGCCCTCGAACACCCGGTGGGCTCCGGCCTGGTCATCGCCTTCGCGCAGGTCATCGTCGGCGTCCTGACGGTCCTCGGCTGCTGGCAGCGCGTGGCCGCCGCCTTCGGCGCCCTGCTCTCCGCGGCGCTGCTGGTCACCGTCAGCTGGAAGAGCGTCCCGGCCTACGAGACGCCCGACATCATCTACCTCGCCGCCTGGTCCCCGCTGATCATCGCCGGTGCGCCCGTCTACTCCGTCGACGGCCGCCTGGCCGGCAGTGCCTGGCGCCGCCTCGGCCCCCGCGCCGACATCTGGGACCTGCGCCGCTACGTGCTGCGCCGGGGCGCCCTGGTCACCGCCGTGGCCATCGGTCTCACGCTGCTCGTCGGCTCGCTGCTGGGCGGTGCCGTGCGCGACGCCGACCGGGTCGTCGTCCCGGGCCCCGGCGAGGCCCCGCGCAACGAACTGCCGGGCTCCCCGCTGCCCGGCGAGCCCGGCGGCAAGCGGCAGGAGAAGCGGACCCCGTCGGCCTCCTCCTCGCCCACGCAGGGCGCCACCGCCGGCTCGGCCAGCCCCAGCGCGGGCACCACGACCAGGCCGGACGCCACCCGCGAGGCCGGCACGGTCACCGGCGGCTCCCCGAGCCAGACGCAGGGCACCGGGGGACAGGCCCCGCCCCAGCAGTCCTCCCCGGTCGACCAGGCCCCGACCACGACCTCCGGTCCCACCTCCGGCGGCACCGCCACGGGCGGCTCGGGCTCGACCGGCGGGGGCGGCACGGGCGGCGACGGCTCCTCGTCCACGGGCCGGCCGGGCCTGGTGGGCGGCCTGCTGGGCTAGCCGGCCGACGTACGCGACGAGGGCCCCGCACCACCCGGTGCGGGGCCCTCGTCGCGTACGGGGGTGCTGCCGGAGCCCTCAGCGCCCCAGCGCCGCCAGTTCCTTGGCCGCCTCGGTCAGGTCCTTCGCCGTGTCGATGGCCCGCCAGTACGACCCCTGCGGGATCGTGAACCCGGCCAGGCGCCGCTCACGGGCCAGGTGCGGGAACGTCGTCCGCTCGTGGTCCCCCCGCTGCGGCAGCAGCCCCGCGAACTCGGGGGAGAAGACGTAGACGCCCGCGTTGATCTCGAACGTGGAGGGCGGCGCCTCGATGAAGTCGGTGATGTGACCGAAGCCGTCGGTCTTCACCGCGCCCCACGGCAGCCGGGGCCGGGCCAGCGCCACCGTCGCGATCGCGTCGCGCTCGGCGTGGAAGTCCGCCATGTCGCGCAGTGAGAACCGCGTCCAGATGTCCCCGTTCGTGGCGTACCAGGGCCGGTCGGGGTGCGGCAGACGCGCCGCGGCGTACCGGAGACCGCCGCCGCGGCCGAGGGGCTCGGGCTCGACGACGGTGGTGACGGAGAGGGGCAGGTCGGCCGTCTCCAGCCACTGCTGGAGCACATCGGCGAGGTGGCCGCAGGAGACCACGACGTCCGTCACGCCCTCCTCGGCGAGCCAGGACAGCTGATGGCCGATGATCGGAGTCCCCGTCCCGGGGATCTCGACCATCGGCTTGGGCCGGTCGTCGGTGTACGGACGCAGCCGGGAGCCCTGGCCGCCGGCCAGAACGACGGCTTGAACGGGGCGGGACGCGGCGTTCGGATCGCTCATGAGACCGAACTGTACGGGGCGTCCCGCCCGGGACGACGGGGGGAAGAGGCTTCCCGCGTCGGCCGTGACCGGCGTTCCGCTGTTCTCACCCGGCGGTCGGCGCCGGGGCCGCGCGCTCAGCTGTGTGCCGCGGCGACACCTGTGGCGAAGGCCGTGTCGCAGACCGGGCGGGCGTAGGACTGGGCGCGGGTCGGGCCGTACACCCGCACGGCCGCCTGGCCGAGGGCGCGGGCGATGGACGCGCAGTGCTTGGCCAGCGACGGGCGGCCGTTGACGGCCTGCTGGAGGTGGGTGAGGGCGACGCCCGGGTCCTCCTCCTGGAGCTCGGTCAGCAGTCTGTCGCGCAGGACGTCCTGCGGGGCGCGCTTGGCGGCGCGCGAGGCGCCGGCGGACGTGGCGGTGTCCGCTGCGGTGAGCACCGGGTCGGTGGAGTAGCCCGACCAGTTGACTCGGGTGACCGCGAGGGTCCCGGAGAGCACCAGGACGACGGGCAGGACGAAAGCGAGGGTGCGGCCGACCCGGCGGGCGGGGCCCCGGCCGCGTCGCGTCTGAGGGTTGTTGGAGTGCTTCACGCGTGTGAGGGTAGCGCCCGGTAATGGTTTGTAGACATTTAGTCACCGGTTCGGGGGATGAGGAAGTGCCCCTTTTTGGGTACCGGGTTGACGCACAACGCTCGAAACGTCCGGTCTGCCGGGGTATTTGTCGACAACGAGAAGGGCCCCGCAGCAGCTCGCGGGGCCCTCTTCGTCAGAACCGGGTGATTCACCCGGAGTGGTGGGTGCGTCGGTTGATCAGTCGGAGAGGCGCTCGCCGCTCGACGTGGAGAACACGTGGGTCTCGCCGGAGCGCGGGACGACGCGCAGCTGGCTGCCCTTCTCCGGGACGTCCCGGCCGTTGACGCGGACGACGAGGTCCTTGGCCTCGTCGCCGAGCTTGGCGGTGC
Organism: Streptomyces sp. DT190; assembly: GCF_049846985.1. Taxonomy (NCBI): domain Bacteria; kingdom Bacillati; phylum Actinomycetota; class Actinomycetes; order Kitasatosporales; family Streptomycetaceae; genus Streptomyces; species Streptomyces sp. DT190. The sequence continues at coordinate 98,790 of NZ_JBNCNM010000021.1, forward strand.
CGTAGACGTAGGCGTCGGCGCCGAGCTCCTCGACGACGTTGACGGTGACCGCGAGGCCATGGTCGGACTCCGGGCCGGCCACGTCGAAGTGCTCGGGGCGGACGCCGACCGTGACGGTCTTGTCGCTGGTGGCGGAGAGCGCGTCACGCTGCACCGGCACGACCGAGTTGCCGAACTTCACGCCGCCGTCGGTGACCGGCACCTCGACCAGGTTCATGGCCGGGGAGCCGATGAAGCCGGCCACGAAGAGGTTGGCGGGACGGTCGTACATGTTGCGCGGGGTGTCGATCTGCTGGAGCAGACCGTCCTTGAGGACCGCCACGCGATCGCCCATCGTCATGGCCTCGACCTGGTCGTGGGTGACGTAGACGGTGGTGATGCCCAGGCGGCGCTGGAGCGAGGCGATCTGCGTACGGGTGGACACGCGCAGCTTGGCGTCCAGGTTGGACAGCGGCTCGTCCATGAGGAACACCTGCGGCTCACGCACGATGGCGCGGCCCATGGCGACACGCTGGCGCTGACCGCCGGAGAGCGCCTTCGGCTTGCGGTCCAGGTACTCGGTGAGGTCGAGGATCTTCGCGGCCTCCTCGACCTTCTGCCGGATCTCCGCCTTGTTGACGCCGGCGATCTTGAGCGCGAAGCCCATGTTGTCGGCGACGGTCATGTGCGGGTAGAGCGCGTAGTTCTGGAACACCATGGCGATGTCCCGGTCCTTCGGCGGCAGGTGCGTGACGTCGCGGTCGCCGATGCGGATGGCGCCGCCGTTGACGTCCTCGAGCCCGGCGAGCATGCGGAGCGAGGTGGACTTGCCGCAACCGGACGGGCCGACGAGGACGAGGAACTCGCCGTCCTCGATGTCGATGTCGAGCGCGTCGACGGCGGGCTTGGTCGAGCCCGGGTAGATCCGGGTCGCCTTGTCGAACTGCACAGTGGCCATGGTGAGTGAACCCCTTCTACCGGCAGGAACGTGCCGGACGATCCGAGTAGGAAGGCGGTGCCACGACGGTGTTCCGTTGTGGTGCAGTCCACGCGTGTGAACTGGCTCAGGACGGTACCTGGCGTTCACACGTCTGTCAGCAGTTCCGGGCATGTGAACTTCGCGGAAATTTTCGAAGCGCCCCGGGCCGGCCCGAACTCCGTGGCTGCCGGTAACGGGCTCTGTGTACAGTGGTGCCGCCTCGCGCGCGGCGTCGTGGCGCGCGTGCCTCCTTAGCTCAGCTGGCCAGAGCAACGCACTTGTAATGCGTAGGTCGTCGGTTCGAATCCGACAGGGGGCTCCACCGGGACCCCGGGTCGGATCTGCTCCGGCCCGGGGTCCCGTCGTCCGTTCGGGGAGGTGAGGCCCGACGAGCCGGGGTGCTCAGGCCCTGGGTCTCTTCAGGCGGTGGGCCATGTCCAGTTGGGTGGGGTCGAGCGGGCGGTCGTCCTCGATGTCCCACAGGGCGTTCTGGAGCAGGCGGGCGAGGGTCCAGGCGTGGGCGCGGGCGCGGTCCAGGGCGAGGATGCCGGTCATGGTGTCGAAGCGCCGACGGACGTCGTCCGGGTCGTAGCGGGCGGCCAGGGCCGGCCACAGGTCGAAGCCGGGGTCGCCGGCCAGGGGCTTGGGGTCGATGGCGAGCCAGGGGGCGCGGTCGGAGGCCAGGACGTTCTCGTCGTGCAGGTCCCAGTGCAGGAGGCGGTCGCCCGGTTCGTCGACGACCTCGCGGACGGCGGCCGCGCAGTCCGCGAGGATGCCGCGGGCCTCGGGGTCGGGGACGCGGGCCAGCGCCCCGGGGGTCTGGTCGAGCATCCGGCGGGCGATGTCGCCGAGGCTGCGCATCCCGGGCGGGGCCGGGAAGGAGGTGAGGTGGGCGAGGAGCTCGGCGATGGTGATCACGGCCCGGTGGGGGTCCGGGACGTGGGAGAGCATCCGGGTGGCGTCGAGACGTTCCAGCAGCATCGTGCCGGTGGGCTCGTCGTGGTCGAGGAGGCGGACGGCCCCGTCGCCGTTCCAGGCGCGCAGGGCGACCGGTTCGCCCTCGCTCTCCTCGTCGAGGATCTGCAGCTTGAGGACCGCGGGCGTCCCGTCCCGGCCGCGGACCGGGAGGACCAGGGCGGACACGCCGTGCAGGGGCGTTCCGTCGGGGGTCAGCGCCCAGTGGTCGAGGAAGCGGGCCGTCAGGTCGGGCAGCGCGGCGATGAAGGCGCGGCCCGCCTCCCCGTTGTACTGCTCCTGGGACGCGGCCAGTTCCCGGGGAATCTCGATCACGTGCGGCACGGTAGCGGGGTGTGCCCGGGGCGTCATGTGGATTTCGCGGCGCCCGGCCGCCGCGCCGGGTCAGGGCTCCAGGACCACCTTCCCGATCGTGCCCCGGCTCTCCAGCGCGCGGTGCGCCGCCGCCGCCTCGGCCAGCGGGAATCGCTGCACGGCCGGGGTGAGCCGGCCCGCGGCGGCCTCGGCCAGGGCGCGCAGTTCGAGGGTGCGCACGGGGTCGGGGCCACCCGCCTTCCGGAGCATCACGGGGCCGAGGACCTGCTGCGACACGCCCTCGACCAGGTAGGGGCCGCCCTCCCGGATGCCCTCGCCGGACCAGCCGAAGACGATGTGCCGGCCGCCGGGGCCGAGCAGGGCGACGGCCTCGCGGGCCACGTCGCCGCCCACGCCGTCGAAGACGACGGTGGCGCTGCGGCCGCCGAGGTGGGCGCGGACCTTGCCCGGCCAGTCCGGGTCGGTGTAGTCGACGGCGAGGTCGGCGCCGCCCGCCCGCACCCGCGCGACCTTCTCCGGCCCGCCGGCCAGCCCGACGACGGTGGCGCCGGCGTTCCCGGCGTACTGCACGAGCAGGGTGCCGATGCCTCCGGCGGCGGCCGGGACGACGGCGACCGAGTCCGGGCCGAGCTCGGCGAACTGCACGATCCCCATCACCGTACGGCCCGTGCCGATCATGGCGACGGCCTCGGCGAAGTCGAGGTTCTCCGGGATCTCGTGCAGGCGGGCGGCGTCGGTGACGGCCAGTTCGGCGTAGCCGCCGGGGACGAAGCCCAGGTGGGCCACGACCCGCTTGCCGAGCCAGCCCGGGTCGGTGCCCGCGCCGAGGGACTCGACGACACCGGCGACCTCGCGGCCGGGGACGGTGGGCAGGGACGCGGGTTCGTTCGCCGGGCCGCCCGGCATGCCCTCGCGCAGGGCCGCGTCCAGGAGGTGGACGCCCGCCGCCCGGACGGCGACCCGGACCTGGCCCGGGCCCGGCCGGGGGTCCTCCACCTTCTCCAGGGTGAGGTTCTCGGCCGGGCCGAAAGCGTGCAGGCGGATGGCGTGCATACGGGGCTCCTCGGGTGGTCGGGGTGTCGGCGCCCAGCCTCCGGCCTCAAGCCTGCTTGAGGTCAAGCTCGCGCCGGCCGAGGGCCAGGGACACCGCCGTCAGGGCGCTGTTGAAGGAGACCTCCGACAGCACACCGGGGGCCGCGACCTGGTCACCCGCGAGGTAGACGCCGTCGCCCCGGTCCACGGCCGGCCGGTCGCGCCAGCAGGTGCCGGGCAGGTCGACCGCGCCCGTACGGCCGTTGGCCACGGCCACCCGCCGCCAGGTCACGCGGTCGCGCCAGCCCGGGAAGCCCAGGTCGAGCAGCTGCTCGGCGCGGGCGGTGCCGTCGGCCTTCGACTCGTGCGGGGCGATGGGGATCTGGCCCTGGATCAGCTGCTCGCCGGCCGGGGCGAGCGTGCGGTCCTGGGCGGTGAACCGTTCCACCCAGCCGGGCGCGTCCAGGTCGGAGACCGCGAAGGCGTCCCCGCGGCGGGTGCGCAGGGCCAGGTCGACCAGGACGGTACGGCCGCTCGGCCAGGTCAGGGAGTCGTCGCCGAGCAGGTGCCGGGCGGCGTCGAGGGAGGTCGCGACGACCACGGGCGTGTCGGTGGGCAGCGTGCCGACGCGGGAGAGGGTCTCCACGCGGACGCCCAGGTTCCAGGCGCGGGCGGCCATCCGGTCGATGAGGGTGCCCCAGCCGCCGCGCGGGTAGTGCGCCTCGGGCGGCAGCTTGGTGGCCCGGCGCAGCCGCTCCTGCACGAAGGCGGCCGACAGCGATCCGGGGTCGTGGTGGAAGAGGGCGACCGCGGAGTAGTGGGCGGCGGCCCGGGCGCCCTCCTCGCCCGCGACGCCGGTCGCCCAGGTGAGGAAGTCGACGTCCGCGGGTGCCTGCTCGGCGCTCCGGCGCAGCAGCTTCAGCATCGCGAAAGGCGGGGTCCGGCGCAGGACGCCGTGGTGGCGCAGCCTGAGCCGGGCGGCCTCCAGGGGCGGCAGCGGGGCGAGCGGGCCGATGAGGCCGCGCTGCTTGAGCCAGGTCCAGTGCGGGCCGCCGTTGTAGAGGGCGTGCGGTCCCTCGTTGGTGCGGTAGGGGCCTTTGGCGGTGCGGGCCCGGCCGCCCAGGGTGTGGTGGGCCTCGTGCAGGGTGACCTTGGCGCCGGCCTCGGCGGCGGTGATGGCCGCGATGAGTCCGGCGAAGCCGCCGCCGACGACGGTGATGCGGTGCATGACTGGGCGTCTCCCTCGGGTCGTGATGGCCTTCGGTCAGTACGACGGGACGAGCGCCCCGCGATGTGACATCGGCGGTGTCCGCGCAGGTCGGGGGAGTTGTCAGTGGCGGGGTGCAGCATGGGGGCATGGCGAGGAGAGCGGCGGGCGGTACGGGTGTGAAGGCGGCGCGGCGACCGGAGGTGCGGCTGCCCCCGCTGGAGCCGTACGAGGGGGGCGGGCTGGCGCCGGACGGGGACTACGACGGGCTGGGTTTCCGGGAGCGGGACCTGAGCGGGCAGGACGGTTCGGGCGCGCGGTTCATGGACTGCGCCCTGACGGGGTGCGTCCTGGACGAGACGCGGCTGCGGCACGCCCGGGTCCTGGACTCGGTCCTCACCGGCGTCCGGGGCGTGGGCACGGACCTCGCCGAGGCGACCCTGCGGGACGTGGAGCTGACCGACGCCCGCCTCGGGGGGCCGCAGCTGCACGGGGCGGTGCTGGAGCGGGTGCTGATCCGCGGCGGCAAGATCGACTATCTGAATCTGCGCACGGCCCGGCTCAGGGACGTCGTCTTCGAGGGCTGCGTGCTCGTCGAGCCGGACTTCGGCGGGGCCCGTCTGGAGCGGGTCGCCTTCACCGACTGCGTGCTCAAGGGCGCCGACCTCCACGCGGCGACCCTGGTGGACGTCGACCTGCGCGGGGCCGCGTCCCTGGAGATCAGCCGAGGGCTGGACCGGCTCGCCGGAGCGGTGATCAGCCCGGCCCAGCTGCTGGATCTGGCGCCGGTGCTGGCGGCGCAGTGGGGGATCCGGGTGGAGGGCTGAGCCCGGGGGCGGGTCAGGGCAGGCGGGGGAAGCGGGCCTGGAGGGTCCAGATCGCCGGGTTCTCCGCGAGGTCGTCGTGCAGGTCGGTCAGGTCGGCGATCAGGTCGTGCAGGAAGTCCCGGGCCTCGCGGCGCAGTTCGGTGTGGGAGACGGTGAGCGGGGGCTCCTCCGCGCGCATCCAGTCGGCCTCGATGTCCACCCACCCGAAGCGGCGCTCGAAGAGCATCCGGTCGGTCGACTCGGTGAAGTCCAGCTCCGCCCGCTGCGGCCGGGACGCCCGGGAGCCCGCCGGGTCGCGGTCGATCCGCTCCACGATGTCGCACAGCGCCCACGCGAAGTCGAGCACCGGCACCCATCCCCAGGCCGTGGACACCTCGTGGTCGGTCCTGGTGTCCGCCAGATACACGTCACCGCAGAACAAATCGTGCCGCAGGGCGCGGACGTCCGCGCGGCGGTAGTCGGTCTGCGGAGGGTCGGGGAAGCGGTTGGAGAGGGCGTAGCCGATGTCGAGCACGCAGGTGATGGTGTCACGCGACCGTAGGATCGCGAGCGTGGCCCGATCTGTACGACTTGTCCCCACCCTGCTCGTCCCCCTCCTCCTCGCCGTCACCGGGTGCGGGGGCGGAGTGCACGGCACCCCGGGCGGCTCCGGCGTGCGCGACCCGTACTTCCCGAAGGCGGGCAACGGCGGCTACGACGTCTCCCACTACGGCCTGCGCCTCGCCTACGACCCGGACACGCACCGGCTCACCGGCACGGCCACCCTGACCGCGCGCGCCACCCAGGACCTCTCCGCCTTCAACCTCGACCTGGTCGGCCTGGAGGTGGACGGGGTCACCGTCGACGACGCGACCGCCCGCTTCAACCGCGCGGGCCAGGAGCTCACCGTCCGGCCGCGCGAGGACCTCGACCGCGACGAGACGTTCGAGGTGACCGTGCGCTACTCCGGCGCCCCCGAGACCGTCACCGACCCGGACGGCTCGCGGGAGGGCTGGCTGCGCACCGCCGACGGGGTGCTGGCGCTGGGCGAGCCGACCGGATCGATGACGTGGTTCCCCGGCAACCACCACCCCTCCGACAAGGCGGCCTACGACCTCACGGTGACCGTCCCGCGGGGGCTGCGGGCCGTGTCCAACGGGGAGCTGCGCGGCGAGACGACCGCGCGGGGCCGTACGACGTTCGTGTGGCGGACCGCCGAGCCGATGGCGAGCTACCTCGCCACGCTCGCGATCGGCCGTTTCGACGTCGACCGTTCCCGGGCCGGGGGCGGGCTGCCCGTGTACACGGCCCTCGACCCGAAGCAGGCGGCGGCGAGCCGGCCGGTGGTCGGACGGATCCCCGAGGTGCTGCGCTGGGCTGAGCCGTGGTTCGGGCCGTACCCGTTCTCCGCCACCGGCGCGATCGTCGACCACGCGCCCGACCTCGGTTACGCGCTGGAGACCCAGACCCGTCCGGTCTTCCCGGGCGCCCCGGACATCACGCTCCTCGTCCACGAGCTCGCGCACCAGTGGTACGGCGACTCGGTCTCCCCCGGGAGCTGGCGGGACATGTGGCTCAACGAGGGCTTCGCGACGTACGCGGAGTGGCTGTGGGAGGAGGAGCACGGCGGGCGCAGCGCCCAGGAGACCTTCGACGCGCTGTACTCCGGCGCGTACTTCGCCACCAAGGAGGCCGGCGAGGCCGTCTGGGCGTTCCCCCCGGCGGACCCGCCGAGCGCCGCGCGGATCTCCGACCCGCCGGTGTACTGGCGGGGCGCGATGGTGCTGCAGAAGGTCCGGCAGGCCGTCGGTGACGAGGCCTTCCGGCGGATCCTCAGGGGCTGGGCGGCCGAGTACCGGCACGGGAACGCCGACACGGCCGACTTCACCGCGTACGTGGAGGAGCGGGCGCCCGGGAAGGACTTCCGGGCGATCTGGGAGGACTGGCTGTACGGGGAGGGGAAGCCGGAGCGGGCCTGAGCCCTCCGCGGCGTGCGGGGCGGTCGCGCGGCGGACCGGGCCCCGGACGGGCGAAGCCCCCGGGCCCGTGACCCGGGCCGGGGGCTTCCCTCGCGGACGGAAGGTCCGTCAGACGTTCACGCCGAAGTCCTGGGCGATGCCGACCAGGCCCGAGGCGTAGCCCTGGCCGACGGCGCGGAACTTCCACTCGGCGCCGTTGCGGTAGAGCTCGCCGAAGACCATGGCCGTCTCCGTCGCCGCGTCCTCCGACAGGTCGTAGCGGGCGATCTCGGCGCCGCCGGCCTGGTTGACGATGCGGATGTAGGCGTTGCGCACCTGGCCGAAGTTCTGCGAGCGGTTCTCGGCGTCGTAGATCGAGACCGGGAAGACGATCTTGTCGATGTCGGCCGGGAGGGCGGCGAGGTCGACGTTGATCGCCTCGTCGTCGCCGGCGCCCTCACCCGTGCGGTTGTCACCGGTGTGGACGATCGTGTTGTCCGGCGTCTGCTTGTTGTTGAAGAAGACGAAGTGGGCGTCCGAGTAGACCTTGCCCTGGTTGTTGACCGCGATCGCGGAGGCGTCGAGGTCGAAGTCCGTGCCGGTGGTGGTGCGGACGTCCCAGCCGAGGCCCACGGTGACGGCGGTCAGGCCCGGAGCCTCCTTGGTGAGCGAGACGTTGCCACCCTTGGACAGGCTTACAGCCATTGTTGGGAGTCCCTTCCCTCGTTTGTGCGGCAAAGAAGCTGCGGCACCGAAGCTACAGCTACCTCCTTGAACGTGGAGAGGGGTACGCGAGGTTCCAGGTCCTTTACTTTCTTTACTCCCGGATATTCGGGTGACGTGGACCGGACAGGAGCGGGAACATGGACGGCATGTCCGGTCCCCATGTCATCCGCGGCTCCGTCCTCCTGCCCGAGGCCGAGCTCATGTGGCGCTTCTCGCGTTCCTCGGGGCCGGGCGGGCAGCACGTGAACACCAGCGACTCCAAGGTCGAGCTGGGTTTCGACCTGGCCCGCACCGAGGCGCTGCCCGAGGTGTGGAAGCAGCGGGCGCTGGAGCGGCTGGCCGGGCGCCTGGTGGACGGGGTCGTCACCGTACGGTCCTCCGAGCACCGCTCCCAGTGGCGCAACCGCGAGGCCGCCGCCGTACGCCTCGCCGCGCTGCTGGCCGAGGCCACCGCGCCGCCGCCCAAGCCCCGCAAGCCGACCCGGATCCCGCGCGGCATCAACGAGCGCCGGCTGCGGCAGAAGAAGCAGCGCTCGGAGACCAAGCGGGGGCGCTCCGCGCGGGACTGGGGTTAGGCCAGGTCCAGGGCACCCACGGTCCGATCCCCCTCCTGGCCGGGGTGGACGCGGATGCCGAGGGCGGCGTCGAGGTTCGCCGGGGTGATCTCCGCGAGCCGCGGGCCGGTGGTGGTCATGAGCGCACCCCAGGCGGGCCGCTCACCCCCGCCCCATGGATTTCCTCACCCCAGTTGCCGGTAGCGGCCGCGGAAGTACGTCAGCGGGCCGCCCTCCGCGCTCGGCACCCGGGCGGTGAGGACCCGGCCGATCACCAGGGTGTGGTCGCCGGACGGCACGCGCTGCTCGGTGCGGCACTCCAGGACGGCCAGGGCGCCGCCCACCAGGGGCGCGCCGGTGTACTCGCCGCGCGTGTACGGGATGTCGGCGAACAGCAGCCGGTCGCTGACCCGGCCCTTCATGGCGAAGCGGCCGGCGATGTGCCGCTGGCTCTCGGACAGCACCGAGACCGCCCACTGCTCCTGCTCCTCCAGCAGCTCGTCCATGCGGGAGCCGTCGCGCAGGCTCACCAGCACCAGCGGCGGGTCCAGGGACACCGACATGAAGGCCGTGGCCGTCATCCCCACGTCCTCGCCGCCGGGCGCCGTGGGGTCGTCCGGGTCGAGCGGCGGCTCCTGCGCGGTCACCAGGACCACGCCCGAGGCCAGCCGGGACATGGCGGCGCGGAACTCGTCGTTGCTCACCCCCTCAGCATGCCCGGAGGCGGGCGACGGAATGATCGGGGACGGGGCGGCGGGAGTGTTCGGCACGGTGGAAACGCTAATGTCCGTCCCGCACGCCCCGCATCGGGCCTCCGCCCGATCGCGGTCCTAGGACTCGCGACGGACGGGACGCCCGGAAACGGCAGGGAATACATGTGCGCAACCTGACAAACTCCGTGTTCGGTATCCGCACGTGAAGAACGCAGAAACTCCACTCAATTGTTCAGGTTTACCTGTGACTTGAGTCACAAGGGGCAGGAATTGTTGACCCTGTGTACCGAGTGGGCAGCGCGCTGTGATTCAGTGGCGGGGAAGCTGCCAGGGCGTACGCCGATGAGAACCCTTGATTCTTGATTCGCTGCGAGGTACTCGGGGGGAGGGCGAGCATGGAGACCGAGTCGGAGCCCTACGTCCGTCTTGCCTCCCTGCGACAACTGCACCAGGTCATGGCCGACATGAACACGGCCCGCAGCCTGGCGGACACACTGCAGACCGTCGCGGAGGGCGTCGTCGCCGCCCTCGGGTACGAGCTGGCGTGCGTGAACCTCGTACGGCCGGACGGCGACCTCGTCGTCGCCGCCTTCGCCGGGAACCCCGCCGCCGAGGCCCTCATCACCGGCCGGGTCGGCTCCCGCGACTCCTGGGAGCGCCGCCTGGGCATGGGTGAGCACTGGGGCGACCTGGTGTTCATACCGCACACCGAGGGCTGGGTCCTCGACGACGACGACGTCCCGCAGTGGTACACCGACGGCCCCGCCCCCCGCTTCGAGGACGAGTGGCACCCGGCCGACCGGCTCTTCGCCCCGATGTACGCGCCCGGCCCGCAGGGCAACGCGGCCTGCGGCGAACTGATCGGCGTGCTCTCCGTGGACCGGCCGCGCAACGGCCGCCGGCCCGGCGCCTGGGGCCGCGAGGCGCTCCAGATGTACGCCTTCCAGGCCGCCATCGCGATCAGCAACGCCCGGCTGCGCGCCAACATGCAGCGCGCCCTGGTCCGCCTGGAGCGCGAGCAGCAGGCCCTGCGCGCGAGCGAGGAGAGCTTCCGGCAGGCCTTCGAGTACGCGCCCTCCGGCATGGCCATCGCCGAGATGGGCGGCGACCAGCACGGCAGGATCCTGCGCACCAACGACGCCCTGTGCCGGCTGCTGGGCCGCCCCGCCTCCGCGATGCGCCGCTACTCGTTCTCCGACCTGGTCCACCCCGAGGACATAGGCACGCTGCTGCGGACCTCCGCCGAGGGCGGCCGCGCCGAGCTGCGCCTGGGCCGCCGGGACGGCACGTACGTCTGGGTCAGCCTGCGCAACAGCGTCGTCGCGGACGCCGCCGACGGGCCGCGCTTCCTGCTCACCCACGTCGAGGACATCGAGGAGCGCAAGCGCCGCGAGCTGCAGCTCGCCCACCGTGCCTCGCACGACTCGCTCACCGGCCTGCCGAACTCCGCGGAGCTGCGCTCCCGGCTCTCCGCCCGCCTGTGCCAGCGCACCACCCCGCACTCCGCCGTCGCCGAGTCCCACGACGCGGCCTACGGCCATCCCGCCTTCGACGTGGTCGGGCCGGGCTTCGACTTCCGGCAGGGCGTGGAGCCGTACGACGCCTACGACCACCACGTGCACACCGTCGCCCCGGACGGGGACCACGACGACGGCACCAAGGGCCTGGCCGTGCTCTTCTGCGACCTCGACGGCTTCAAGTCGATCAACGACCGGTTCGGGCACAACGCGGGTGACGCGGTCCTCATCGAGGTCGCCCGGAGGCTCAGCAACGGCGTGCGCGACGGTGACACGGTCGCCCGGCTCGGGGGTGACGAATTCGTCATCCTGGCCGACGGGCTCGGCCGGGCCGACGCGCAGGACCTCGCGGTCCGCCTGCGCAACGAGATCATCCAGCCCATCCGCGCGGAGGGCCGGGCCGTCCGCGTGGGCGCCAGCTTCGGCATCGGATGGGCACACTGTGGAATGACGGCGGACGAAGTGTTGAAATCCGCTGACGAGCGGATGTACGTCGAGAAACGATCTCGTCCCAAACAACACAGACGCGCGGGGTGAACCCCTGGTCAGCGAGTTGATGCGGTCTGAGTCACCTGTTTGGGTCACTGGGAGCGGGTAGGCTCGCGTTCTCACGACCCGTACCGCATGCACCGCACCTGACTGAGGAGACCAAGGGATGACGCCCGGCAACAACGGCGCGAGCACGCCCGAGGACGACGACCCGTTCGGCTATCTCTACGCCGACGGGCAGGCCAACGGAGCCCAGCCGCCGTCCGGTGGGTACGGCTACCCGAACTCGGTCAACCGGGTGCGGACGGTCGGCACCCGGCAGTACGGCCAGCAGCCGCAGCAGGCGCCCTACGGGCAGGTCCCGCAGCAGCAGGGCGCCTACGCCCAGCCGAACGCGCACTACGCGGCGCCGGAGACGCTGCCCGGCGGGGCGCCCACGACGCAGACGGCGATGGCGTCCGGCGGCCACGGCGGTCACGGTGGCCGGGGCGGTCGCGGGCCCAACACCAAGGGCCTGCTGATCGGCGCCATCGCGGTGGTCGCCGCGGTCGTCATCGGCATCGGCATCGCGATGGTCGGCGGCGACAAGGACAACGGCGACGACGGCGAGGCGACGGGCACGACCCCGACCCAGTCCCAGCAGACGGAGCCGAGCCCGACGGCCAGCAAGGCCGACGGCCGGAGCGAGGCCGACCTGCCGACCATCGACGCGAAGGCCCTGCGGCTCGGCCCCGGTGTCACGACGGCGTCGGACTTCAAGGGCGCGAAGGCCGACGGTGGCGTCTATGTGACGGGCTTCAACCAGGTCGGTGCCAAGGTCACCTGGACGGTGAACGGCATCGACAAGAAGGGCACGTACCGGCTCTACGTCCGCTACGGCATCCCGGGCGTCGACGCCAACGCGACCCTGCTGGTCAACGGCGAGGCGCAGTCCCGGCCCGTGAACATGAAGAACTTCGGCGGCACCCCGAAGGGCGACTGGGAGAAGGGCTGGCAGGAGACGTGGTCCAACGTCAACCTGACCAAGGGCACCAACACGATCGAACTCGCCTGCAACCAGGGCAACCAGTGCGACGCGGTGCTCGACCAGCTGTGGCTGCAGAAGTGAGCACCGCGCTCACGCCGCGCTGACCTCCTGCGAGACCGCCACCCTCGTCAGCAGTTCCTCGTACACCCTCCGGTCGAACTCCCCGGCCACCGGTGCGGTCACCGTCGCCGCGGACAGCGCGACCGCCCGGGTCAGGCGGTCCGGCCAGGGGAGGTGGTCCGTCAGGCCCGACAGCAGGCCCGCGACCGCGGAGTCGCCGGCGCCCGTCGGGTTGCCGCGGACGGGGGCCGGAGGGGTGGCTCGCCAGCGGCCCTCGCGGGTGGCTGCCAGCAGGCCCTCGGGGCCGAGGGACGCGACGACCGCGCCGGCGCCGCGGCGGCGGGCGTCCTGGGTGGCGCGCAGGGGCTCGTGGGAGCCGGTCAGCTCCGCCAGCTCGTCGGCGTTCGGCTTGATGATGTCCGGGCGGGCCGCCACACCCCGGCGCAGCGGTTCGCCGCCGGTGTCGAGCAGGACGGGCACCCCGGCGGCCCGCGCCGTGCGGACCAGGCCCGCGTACGCGCCCACCGGCACGCCCGGCGGCAGGCTGCCGCACAGGGCCACGGCCGAGGCGCCGTGGAGCAGGTCCGCGTAGGCCTCCTGGAAGGCCGACCACTCGACGGGGGTGATCGTCGGGCCCGGTTCGTTCAGCTGGGTCGTGTCGCCGGTGCGCTCGTCGACCACGGCTATCGTGCGGCGGGTCGCGCCCGAGACCGGGACCAGGGCGTCCGCCACCCCCGGTACGGCCGCGAGCTTCTCCTGGACGATCCGGCCCGTCGCCCCGCCCGTGAAGCCGGTCACCGTCACCTCGTGCCCGAGCGCCGCGAGGACCCGGGCGACGTTGACGCCCTTGCCGCCGGGGCGTTCCGTCACCTCGGAGACGCGGTGGGAGGCGTGCGGCCGCAGGGACCGTACGCGGTAGGTGATGTCGAGAGCGGTGTTCAGTGTGACCGTGAGGATCACCTGGGCCGACCTCCCCCGATGCGCTGGCTGACATGAACGGTCCGGAAGCCCGATCATGCCAAAGAGACGGCGGTCGGCCCAGTCCTGGAGTCGGCCACCGGCTCCCGACTGCGGGATGGATCAGCCCAGTTGGGGACCGACCACCCATTCACCCCGGCGCATCACGCCCCTGAGCTCGTACGCGGAGTCCAGGAGCACCAGGTCGGCGGATTTCCCGGGCTCCAGTGAGCCGATCGTGTCGTCCATGCCGAGCAGCCGGGCCGGGGTGGCCGACAGGGCCGTCACCGCGTCCTCGACGGACAGGCCGTCGACCGTGACCGCGCGCTGGAAGGCCCGGTCCAGGGTGAGGGTCGAGCCGGCGATCGTGCCGTCCTCCACCAGCCGGGCCACGCCGTCGGCGACCTCCACCTCCAGAGGGCCCAGCCAGTAGCGCCCGTCACCGAAACCGGCCGCGTCCATCGCGTCCGTGATGAAGGCGACCCGGCGGGCGCCCGCGTGGTGGAAGGCCAGCTGGAGGGCGGCGGGGTGCAGATGCGTGCCGTCGTTGATCAGCTCGACCGTGATCCGCTCGTCCTCCAGCAGGGCGGTGATCGGGCCGGGGGCGCGGTGGCCGAGCGGGGGCATGGCGTTGAAGAGGTGCGTGGCGACCGTGGCGCCCGCGTCGATGGCCTCGACGGTCTGCTCGTACGTCGCGTCCGTGTGGCCGATCGCCGCGATCACGCCGTGCTCGGCCAGGAGGCGCACGGAGTCCAGGCCGCCGGGCAGCTCGGTGGCGAGGGTGACCATCCTCGCCCGGCCCCGGGCCGCGTCGACCAGCTTGCGGACCTCCGCCGGGTCCGGGTCGCGCAGCAGCTCCTCGGAGTGGGCGCCCTTGCGGCAGGGGGAGATGAACGGCCCCTCGAAGTGGATGCCGGCGATCTCGCCCTGCTCGGCGAGTTCGCTGAGCAGGCCCGCGCGCCGGGTGAGGGAGTCCATGCCGCCGGTGACGGTGGAGGCGACCAGGGTGGTCGTGCCGTGCAGGCGGTGGGTGTGGATGCCCTTGAGGATGTCGTCGACCGAGCCGGAGGTGAAGGAGGCTCCGCCGCCGCCGTGGTTGTGCAGGTCCACGAAGCCGGGGACCACGTAGTGGCCGGTGGCGTCGATGAAGTGGGCGTTGTCGGGGGCGGTGGCGGTGATGCGGGTGCCGTCCACGACCAGCCTGCCGTTGCCGACGGCTCCGGAGGGGAGGACGACGGTCGCGCCGGTCAGGACCGTGGGGCGGTCGGCCGTGGCGGGGTGCGGGTGCGTCGTGGCCGGTCGCGCAGTTCCCCGCGCCCCTGGGTGGGCTGCCATCAGGGCGTTACCTCCATACGGTCGGTCGATGCCAGAAGATCCCAGGCCAGCAGGCCCGCCCCCAGACAGCCGGCCCCGTCCCCGAGGGCCGCCGGGACGAGTGGCGGCTGCTTCTGGAAGGTGACGCGGCTGCGGATCGCTTCCCGCAGGGGTGTGAACAGGGTTTCCCCGGCCTCCGCCAGACCGCCGCCGATGATCAGGACGCCGGGGTCCAGCAGGGTCAGGGCCGTGACCAGGCCGTCGGCCAGGGCGTCCACGGCCTGCCGCCAGACCGCGAGCGCCCGGGGGTCGCCGGCGTCCACGGCCTTCGCGCAGTCCGCCGCGTCCGCGTCCGGGGTGCCGCAGGCCGCCGCCCAGGCCTCGCTGACGGCCGCCGCGGAGGCGAAACGCTCCAGGCAGCCGCGCTGGCCGCACGGGCAGGGGATTCCGCCGGGGCGTACGACGATGTGGCCGATCTCGCCCGCGAAGCCGTGCGCGCCCGCCTCCACCCGGCCGTCGACGCCGATGGCCCCCGCGATGCCGGTGCCCAGGGCCACGAACAGGAAGCGGTCGGCGCCCCGGCCCGCCCCGACCCGGCCCTCGGCGAGGCCGCCGGTGCGCACGTCGTGCCCGAGGGCGACCGGGACGCCGCCCAGCCGCTCGGCCAGCAGGGCGCGCAGCGGGACGTCGCGCCAGCCGAGGTTCGCCGCGTAGACGGCGGTGCCCCCGGCCTCGTCGACGATGCCGGGGACGGCCACGCCGGCGGCGGACGCGGGCGCGCCGAGCTGCTCGGCGCCGTACGCGCGCAGCTCGGCGGCGAAGTCGAGGATGCCGGCGACGACGGCGTCCGGTCCCCGGTCCCGCCCGGTCGCCCGGCGGGCGCGGTGCAGGACCTCGCCCTCCGGCCCGGTGAGGGCGGCTTTCATCCCGGTGCCGCCCACGTCGAGGGCGATGACATGTCTCACGGAGGACAGTGTGACCCGGGGACCCGCAAGAGGTCTAGTCCACTCGCGTGGTGTAGACCTTAATCCGCATATCGAAAAGTTTCGGGTGGCGGACCGGGCCGGAGTACGGCGCGGGACGCCAGGGTTGGGGAAGAACAGCGGTGCAGCGTCGGCGAATGGCAGGAACGATCGCGGTGGTGTCCGCCCTGGGCATGACGGCGGTCCTCGGCGGCTGCGGCGTCACGGGAGGCTCGGGGGACGTCACGCTGAAGCTGGTCGCCGCCGACTACGGCGACAGCGCGGCCAACAGCTCGCAGAAGTACTGGGACGAGCTGGTCGAGGAGTACGAGAAGGAGCACCCCGACGTCACGATCGACGTCACCGTGTACTCCTGGAACGACGTCGACCGCAAGGTCCGCGAGATGGTCGCGGCCGGTGACGCGCCGGACATGGCGCAGATCGGCGCCTACGCGGACTACGCGGCGCAGGACCAGCTCTACAAGGCCGACGAACTGCTCTCCATACCCGTGCAGGCCGACTTCGTCGGGCAGCTGGCCTCGGCGGGACAGGTCATGGGCGTGCAGTACGGCATGCCGTTCGCCTCCTCCACCCGGGTGCTCTTCTACAACAAGACCCTCTTCACCAAGGCCGGCATCACCCCGCCCGAGAGCTGGGACGACCTGGCCGACGCCGCCGAGGCGCTCAAGGCCGAGGGCGTGACGTACCCCTACGCGCTGCCCCTCGGGCCCGAGGAGGCGCAGGCCGAGACCATGCAGTGGATGCTCAGCGGCGGGGGCGGCTACACCGACGGCGTCGACAGCTACGGCATCGACTCCCCGGAGAACATCGACACCTTCTCCTGGCTGAAGGACGAGCTCGTCGGCAAGGACCTGACCGGGCCGGTCGCGCCGGGCAAGCTGAACCGGGCCGACGCGTTCGCCGCCTTCGCCAAGGGCCAGGTCGGCATGCTCAACGGCCACCCCTCGCTGATGAAGACCGCCGCGAGCAAGGGCGTGAAGTTCGGCATGGTGCCCATGCCCGGCAAGGAGGGCCCGAGCAAGTCCACGCTCGGTGTGGCCGACTGGATGACGGCCTTCCGCGAGAACGGCCACCGCGACCAGATCGGCGACTTCCTCGACTTCGTGTACAGCGAGAAGAACGTGCTGGACTTCTCCCGCGAGTACGACCTGCTGCCGGTCACCAGCTCGGCGTCGGCGACCATGGCCGCCGCCGACCGGGACAAGCACCTCAGGCCGTTCCTCGAGGAGCTGCTGACCTCCGAGCTGTACCCGGTCGGCAAGACCTCCTGGGCCGACGTCAGCGCCCAGATCAAGACCCAGATCGGCAAGGCCGTCGCCCCCGGCGGCAGCCCCTCCGGCGTCCTCGGCCATCTCCAGGCGGCGGCGCTGCGGGCGGAGAGCGCGGAGTAGTCCCGCTGTCGGTGGCGGGCGTTACGGTGCCGTACATGGACGAGGCGAGCGACCAGGAAGCCGGCGGCCCGGGGCTCGGGCGCAGGGAGCGGGACGTCCTCGCGCTGGAACGCCGCGGCTTTCCCGGTCCCGGCGCGAAGGAGCGGGCGGTGCGCGAGGAACTGGGCCTGGCGCCGGTGCGCTACTACCAGCTCCTCAACGCCCTGCTGGACGACCCGCGGGCCCTGGCCCACGATCCGGTGACGGTCAACCGGCTGCGGCGGATCCGCGACCGGCGCCGGGCGGAGCGCTGAGCTCGGGCGAGCGGGCTCAGCCGATCCGGTCCGCCAGCTCGCGCAGCAGCCGTACGACACCCTCGGGGCCGTCCACCACCACGTCAGCGCGCTCCCGCAGCTCGGTCACCTCGTCGCTGCCGCTGCACACCAGCAGGCCCGGTGTGCCGTCCGCGCGCAGGGCGTCGACGGCGGAGTAGGCGGGCAGGTCGCCCAGGTCGTCACCGGCGTAGAGGACGGACCCGGCGCCGATCTCCCGGGCCAGGGCGCGCAGGGCGACGCCCTTGTCCACGCCGGGCGGGCGGAGTTCGAGGACCATGCGGCCGGGCTCGACGACCAGGCCGTGCCGCTGCGCCAGGACGGTGAGCGGCGCGCGCAGGGCGTCGAAGGCGGCCTGCGGATCGGGGGCCCGGCGGGTGTGCACGGCCACGGCCCGGCCCTTGTCCTCGACCCAGGTCCCGGTCCCGTCGAGCAGCCCGGGCAGCTCGGCGCGGGCTGCCGCCACCCCCGGGTGGGGCTCGGGGGTCCGGACCTCGCCGCTGCGGGCGTCCCACCGCTCGGCGCCGTAGTGCCCGAGCACGACGAGGCGCTCCAGGCCCGGCACGTCCGCGAAGGCGCCGTTGCGTACGGCGACCTCGGCGGGCCGGCCCGTGATCACCGCGACGGCGGCGACCTTCGGCGCGAGCGCGGCCAGCGCGGGCACGGCCTGCGCGTGGGCCCGGGCCAGCTCGGGGTCGGCGACGATCGGCGCGAGCGTCCCGTCGAAGTCCAGTGCGACGAGCGCCGTGCCGGGGTCGGCGAGGAGGGCGTCCAGGCCCTCCAGGCCGGCCTTCGTGGCGGGCGTGGGCAGCGGATGCGACGCGGGCATCGGGCCGCTCATCCCTTCAGCGCTTCCAGCTGGTCCACGAACCACCGCGCCGGCGGCAGCGCCGTGGCCGCGGCGGCCAGGCGCTTGCTGCGCTCGGCCCGCTCCCCGGGGCTCAGGGACAGCGCCTCGTGCAGGGCGGCGGCCGTGCCCGTGATGTCGTACGGGTTCACCGTGATCGCGTCCTCGCCGAGCTCCTCGTGCGCCCCGGCCTCCCTCGACAGCACCAGCGCGCAGCCCGCGTCGGAGACCACCGGGACCTCCTTGGCGACCAGGTTCATGCCGTCGCGGATGGGGTTGACCAGGGCCACGTCGGCCAGCCGGTACGCGGCCAGGGAACGGGCGAAGTCGTCCTTGACGTGCAGCACGACCGGCGTCCAGCCCGGCGTGCCGAACTCGGCGTTGATCTCGTCGGCCAGCCGCTGCACCTCGGCCGTGTACTCCCGGTACACCGCGAGGTCCTGCCGCGAGGGGTAGGCGAAGGCGACGTGCACCACGCGCTCGCGCCACTCGCCGTGCGCCTGCAGCAGCCGCCGGTAGGCCAGCAGGCCCCGCACGATGTTCTTGGACAGCTCGGTGCGGTCGACGCGGACGATGGTGCGCCGGCCCTCGCCGATCTCCTCGCGCAGCGCGGCCATGCGCTCTTCGACGTCCTGCTCGTGCGAGCGCCTGCGCAGGAAGTCCGCGTCGGCGCCCAGCCCGTGCACGCCGATGCGGGTGCCGCCGAGACCGCCCGCGAACCGCTCCGCGCACCGGGTGAACGCGTCCGCCCAGCGCTGGGTGAGGAAGCCCAGCCGGTCCGCGCCGAGCATGCCGCGCAGCACCTGCCCGGCCACGTCGTCCGGCAGCATCCGGAAGTACTCCGGCGGCGCCCACGGCGTGTGCGAGAAGTGGCCGATCCTGAGGTCCGGGCGCAGCTCGCGGAGCATGCCCGGCACCAGCGTCAGGTGGTAGTCCTGCACCACGACCGCCGCGCCCTGCGCAGCCTCCTCGGCCAGCGCCTCGGCGAACGCCCGGTTGTACGTCTCGTAGGACGCCCACTGGCGCCGGAACTCCGCGTCGAAGACCGGCTCCAGCGGCGTCTGGTAGAGCATGTGGTGGACGAACCACAGCACCGAGTTGGCGATGCCGTTGTACGCGTCGGCGTGCACGTCGGCCGGGATGTCCAGCATCCGCACGCCGTCCTCCCCGGCTCCGCGCCGGACCGCCTCCCGGTCGCCGTCGGACAGCGCCGAGCACACCCACAGCGCGTCCGCGTCCGAGCCGATCGCGGAGAGCCCCGAGACCAGCCCGCCGCCGCCCCGCTTGGCGTTCAGCGAACCGTCCTCACCGACCGTGTAGGAGACCGGGCCCCGGTTGGAGGCCACCAGTACCCGTGCAGAACCGTGCGTCGAACCCATAGGCCTCAACCTAGCCCGGCCTGTAAACGCTCAAACGTACGGACCTGCCGCGTCCGGCCGAAAACGGCCCCGGTCAGGCCGCCCGGCGCGCCTGGTACTCGGCGATCTCCACCATCGGCGGACGTTCCTCCGTGTCCACCGAGTACGTCCGCGGCTCGAAGCCGTCGCCACCCCGTTCGAACTGCGTCAGGGACGGCCGGATCAGGTGCCCCCGGGCCAGCCGCAGCTGCGCCGTGCGGTAGATCTCGGCGGCCATCCGGCCCAGGGCCTGCCCGTCCTGGTGCCGGTGCTTGCGCACCCCGACGTCCACCTGGGCGAGGGCGTCCAGGCCCACCAGGTGCAGGGCGTCCACCAGCATGCCCAGCTCGATGCCGTACCCGACGGGGAACGGCAGCTGCTCCAGCAGCGAGCGGCGGGCCGCGTACTCCCCGCCCAGCGGCTGCACGAACCCGGCCAGCCGCGGCCAGTGCATGTTGAGCAGCGGGCGCGCCATCAGCTCGGTGACCCGGCCGCCCTGCCCGGCGGCGCCGCCCAGGGGCCGGTCGTACATGCCCTTGACCAGGGCCACGTCCGGGTCGGTCAGCAGCGGGCCGACGATCCCCGAGACGAAGTCGGACGAGAAGTCCCGCAGGTCCGCGTCGACGAAGCAGACGATGTCCCCGCGCGTGACGAGCAGCGAGCGCCACAGCACCTCACCCTTGCCGCGTACGGCCGGGACGCGCGGGAGTATCGCGTCGCGGTGCACCACCGTCGCGCCCGCGGCGGCGGCCACCTCGGAGGTGCGGTCGGTCGAGCCCGAGTCGACGACGACCAGCTCGTCGACGAGCGGGACCTGCAGCATCAGGTCGTGCCGGATGACGGCGGCGATGTCGCCGACCGTCTCCTCCTCGTTCAGCGCGGGCAGCACCACACTGACCGTGCGGCCCGTGCGCTGCTTGGCGGCCATGATCCGGTGGAGCGGGCGTTCGTTCGCAGACCAGGAACGGGTGCTCAGCCAGCGCTCGACTTCTTCCAGCACCGTGGCGGCTCCTTAGCGTTCTCTCGGCGGGACGGGATGTGACGCGTCTCGCGGTTCGGACGACTATCTCAACTGTCCTGGTCGTCGGTTACAGTCTTGAACAACGCGGATGACCATCGCATGTCCGAGGTCGCCCGCCGTCTACAACCACATACAGCTCATCCAGAGGGGCAGAGGGAAACGGCCCGATGAAGCCCCGGCAACCCTCCAGTCGGTTCTCGTAGGTCACTGGCGACCACAGCGCGAGGCTCCCGGCTAGGGAAGGTGCCAAATCCGTCTCACGGCGAGATGCGTCGTGAGGAAGATGAGGAGAAAGGGCCTCGCCTCACATGGCTGTGCAGACTGTTGCAAGCACCACGAACTCCACCGTAGACCTCGGCCCGGCCGCCGCCCTGAGCTGCCGCGAGTGCGGTCACCGCGTGCCCCTCGGCCCGGTTTTCGCCTGCGAGGAGTGTTTCGGCCCGCTGGAGATCGCCTACGACTTCTCGTCCTACGACGCCGAGGAGCTGCGCAAGACGATCGAGGCGGGCCCCGCGAACATCTGGCGCTACGCCCCGCTGCTGCCGGTCCCGGCCGACGTGGCGGACAAGCCGAACATCAACCCGGGCTGGACCAAGCTGGTCAAGGCCGACAACCTCGCGCGCGAGCTGGGCGTCGACGCCGGCAAGCTGTTCGTCAAGGACGACTCCGGCAACCCGACGCACTCCTTCAAGGACCGCGTCGTCGCGCAGGCCCTGGAGGCCGCCCGCGCCTTCGGCTTCACCACCCTCTCCTGCTCCTCCACCGGCAACCTCGCCGGTGCGGTGGGCGCCGCGGCGGCCCGCGCCGGCTTCCGCTCGTGCGTGTTCATCCCGCACGACCTGGAGCAGGGCAAGGTCGTCATGGCCGCGGTGTACGGCGGCGAGCTCGTCGGCATCGAGGGCAACTACGACGACGTGAACCGCTTCTGCTCCGAGCTGATCGGCGACCCGGCCGGCGAGGGCTGGGGCTTCGTCAACGTCAACCTGCGGCCGTACTACGCCGAGGGCTCCAAGACGCTGGCGTACGAGATCTGCGAGCAGCTCGGCTGGCGGCTGCCCGACCAGCTCGTGGTGCCGATCGCCTCCGGCTCCCAGCTCACGAAGATCGACAAGGGCCTGCAGGAGCTGATCAAGCTCGGGCTGGTCGAGGACAAGCCGTACCGGATCTTCGGCGCGCAGGCCGAGGGCTGCTCGCCGGTGTCGACCGCGTTCAAGGCCGGGCACGACGTGGTGCGGCCGCAGAAGCCGGACACGATCGCCAAGTCGCTGGCGATCGGCAACCCGGCGGACGGGCCGTATGTGCTGGACATCGCGCGGCGCACGGGCGGTGCGGTGGAGGACGTGACGGACGAGCAGATCGTCGACGCGATCAAGGTCCTCGCCAGGACCGAGGGGATCTTCGCGGAGACCGCGGGTGGGGTGACCGTGGGCGTGACGCGCAAGTTGGTGGAGAGCGGGGTTCTCGACCCGGCGAAGACGACCGTGGTGCTCAACACCGGGGACGGTCTGAAGACGCTGGACGCGGTGGCGGGCACGGGGCTGACCGCGACCATTCGTCCCAGTCTGGAGTCGTTCCGTGAAGCCGGGCTCGTCTGAGCGTCGTTGTTCGCTGCGGGCCGTGGGGGCTGGTCGCGCAGTTCCCCGCGCCCCTGAGGGCGATACCCAACCGGAGGTTCTGAAGTCATGAGCGTCACCGTTCGCATCCCCACCATCCTGCGTACCTACACCGGCGGGCAGGCCGAGGTCGCCGCCGAGGGGGCGACCCTGGGCGAGGTCATCGCCGATCTGGAGAAGAACCACACGGGGATCGCCGCCCGGGTGCTGGACGACCAGGGGAAGCTGCGCCGCTTCGTCAACGTGTACGTGAACGACGACGACGTGCGGTTCGAGCAGGGGCTGGAGACGGCCACCCCGGACGGTGCCGGCGTGTCGATCATCCCCGCCGTCGCGGGAGGCTGAGCGGGCCCGTAAACCGGTCGGCCGGCCTGATTGTTACCTGGAGTAATGCCGGTCACGGAGAGTTCATCGAATTGCCCCCACCGTGAGAGAAGCGGAGGGGGCAATTCCATGTGATTGAGCGCGGTACAGTTGGGGAACGCGATCCCGATCCTGTGATCGGAACTCTGAATTCCCGCTGCGAGCCCGACAAGATGTAGCCAAAGTGTGCGTGTCTTTCGCGGCTTTTGCGTATTTTATGTGGCCCGACTTGCCCTGAATTCGGGCGAATTCTCCCCACATTCCGGACCCTGCGCGTCCAGAATTCTCGTCCGATTGACCTGTTGCAGACGGCAGTTGGACAGATACATTCAGCCGCGGTCGACGCGTTCCGGCGCACGCCCCCAACCGTGGGGGGTGAGGTCTGACCCGGGTCCGCGAAGTGTGGATCTGTGCAAGGGCCAGTAATAGGGGAGTTAGGCATGGCTCAGGGCACCGTCAAGTGGTTCAACGCGGAGAAGGGGTACGGCTTCATCGCGGTCGACGGTGGTGCGGATGTTTTCGTCCACTACAGCGCGATCCAGATGGACGGCTACCGCACCCTGGAAGAGGGCCAGCGGGTCGAGTTCGAGATCTCGCAGGGCCAGAAGGGTCCGCAGGCCGACATGGTTCGCGTCACCGCCTGAACGCGCACCACGACCGACGCGCAAGCGACAGGTCTTCTCAGAAGGGCTCGCACCCCCCGGGGTGTGGGCCCTTCGGCCTGTTCGCAGCGGGTGCCGGGGGGTGTTCGCGGGTGGCTGACGACCCTGCCCGATCCCCGGGAGGCGCTTGCACTCGCCATGCCCGAGTGCTAATCATTGCGTTAGCACTCTGAAGGTGAGAGTGACAACGTAAGGACCGGGTCGGTGAGGCCGCGGACCAGGTGGGGCAAGGAACCACCGGTCGGAGGCCGTCCGTCGCGGGCGCGGGCGCGGTCCGAAGTAATCACCCCCAGTCCTGGAGGGACCACTTCACATGGCCAAGATCATCGCGTTCGACGAGGAGGCGCGGCGCGGCCTCGAGCGCGGCATGAACCAGCTCGCGGACGCCGTGAAGGTGACGCTCGGCCCCAAGGGCCGCAACGTCGTCCTCGAGAAGAAGTGGGGCGCGCCCACGATCACCAACGATGGTGTCTCCATCGCCAAGGAGATCGAGCTCGAGGACCCGTACGAGAAGATCGGCGCCGAGCTGGTCAAGGAAGTCGCCAAGAAGACGGACGACGTCGCCGGTGACGGTACGACCACGGCGACCGTCCTCGCCCAGGCCCTGGTGCGCGAGGGTCTGCGCAACGTGGCCGCCGGTGCCAACCCGATGGCCCTCAAGCGCGGTATCGAGAAGGCCGTCGAGGCCGTCTCCGCCGCCCTGCTGGAGCAGGCCAAGGACGTCGAGACCAAGGAGCAGATCGCTTCCACGGCCTCCATCTCCGCCGCCGACACCCAGATCGGCGAGCTCATCGCCGAGGCGATGGACAAGGTCGGCAAGGAAGGCGTCATCACGGTCGAGGAGTCCCAGACCTTCGGTCTGGAGCTGGAGCTCACCGAGGGTATGCGCTTCGACAAGGGCTACATCTCGGCGTACTTCGCCACCGACATGGAGCGTATGGAGGCCGTCCTCGACGACCCGTACATCCTGATCGCCAACTCCAAGATCTCCAACGTCAAGGACCTGCTCCCGCTCCTGGAGAAGGTCATGCAGTCGGGCAAGCCGCTGCTGATCATCGCCGAGGACGTCGAGGGCGAGGCCCTGTCGACCCTGGTCGTCAACAAGATCCGCGGCACCTTCAAGTCCGTCGCCGTCAAGGCCCCGGGCTTCGGTGACCGCCGCAAGGCGATGCTGCAGGACATCGGCATCCTCACCGGCGGCGAGGTGATCTCCGAGGAGGTCGGCCTCAAGCTGGAGAACGCCACGATCGACCTCCTGGGCAAGGCCCGCAAGGTCGTCATCACCAAGGACGAGACCACCATCGTCGACGGTGCCGGCTCCGCCGAGCAGGTCCAGGGCCGGGTCAACCAGATCCGCGCCGAGATCGAGAACAGCGACTCGGACTACGACCGCGAGAAGCTGCAGGAGCGCCTGGCGAAGCTCGCCGGCGGTGTCGCGGTCATCAAGGCCGGTGCCGCCACCGAGGTGGAGCTCAAGGAGCGCAAGCACCGCATCGAGGACGCCGTGCGCAACGCCAAGGCGGCCGTCGAGGAGGGCATCGTCGCCGGTGGTGGCGTGGCCCTGCTGCAGGCCTCCCAGGTCTTCGAGAAGCTGGAGCTCGACGGTGACGAGGCGACCGGCGCCAACGCCGTGAAGCTCGCGCTGGAGGCCCCGCTGAAGCAGATCGCCGTCAACGGTGGTCTCGAGGGCGGCGTCGTCGTGGAGAAGGTCCGCAACCTCCAGGTCGGCCACGGCCTGAACGCCGCGACCGGTGAGTACGTCGACATGATCGCCGAGGGCATCATCGACCCGGCGAAGGTGACCCGTTCCGCGCTGCAGAACGCCGCCTCCATCGCCGCGCTGTTCCTCACCACCGAGGCCGTCATCGCCGACAAGCCGGAGAAGGCCGCCGCGCCCGCCGGTGGCGGTATGCCGGGCGGTGACATGGACTTCTGATCGACCTGGTCGATCGTCGTCTTTCCGAGGGCGGCACTCCCGGCAGGGGGTGCCGCCCTCGGGCGTGTGCCGGATCACAGTGGGGGCGGGATGGCGGGGCCGGACCGGGTCGTTGAACCGTACGTCCTATGCGCATGCACATACTGCCTGGTATGTGCGTACTGTCCGGTATCCGAAGGAGCCCCCACGTGACCGACGCCGCCGCCTCCCGCGCCGCCGACATCCTGTCCCGCCCCGTCACGCTGAACGGCCTGACCGTCCCCAACCGGATCGCGATGGCGCCGATGACCCGCATGTTCTCCCCGGGCGGCGTGCCCGGTGAGGACGTCGTCTCGTACTACGCGCGCCGCGCCGCGGCCGGGGTCGGCCTGATCGTCACCGAGGGCACCTACGTCGGGCACGAGTCGGCCGGGCAGAGCGACCGGGTGCCGCGGTTCCACGGTCCGGAGCAGCTCGCGGGCTGGGCGAAGGTCGCCGAGGCGGTGCACGCGGCGGGCGGCACGATCGTGCCGCAGCTGTGGCACATCGGCATGGTCCGCAAGCAGGGCGAGCCGCCCGTCGCCGACGCCCCGGCCGTCGGTCCCTCCGGTATCCGCACGGACGGCACCGAGGGCACCGGCAAGATCATGACGCAGGCCGACATCGACGCCGTCATCGGCGCGTTCGCCGAGGCCGCCGCGGCCGCCGAGCGCATCGGCTTCGACGGCGTGGAACTGCACGGCGCCCACGGCTACCTGCTCGACCAGTTCCTCTGGGAGGGCACCAACCGCCGCACCGACGCCTACGGCGGCGACCGGGTCGCCCGCGCCCGCTTCGCGGCGGAGATCGTCGCGGCCGTCCGCGAGACCGTCTCGCCCGGCTTCCCCGTCATCTTCCGTTACTCGCAGTGGAAGCAGGACGCCTACGACGCCCGCCTCGCCGAGACCCCGGAGGAGCTGGAGTCCATCCTGACCCCGCTCGCCGCCGCCGGTGTCGACGCCTTCCACGCCTCCACCCGCCGCTACTGGGTCCCCGAGTTCGACGACTCCGACCTGAACCTCGCCGGCTGGACCAAGAAGCTCACGGGCAAGCCCACCATCACCGTCGGCTCGGTCGGTCTGCGCGGCGACTTCATCAAGTCCTTCCAGGGCCAGGGCGCCGAGGTCGGCGACCTCGACAACCTCCTGGACCGCTTCGAGCGCGACGAGTTCGACATGGTCGCCGTCGGCCGCGCCCTGCTGCAGGACCCCGAGTGGGCGCGCAAGGTCCTGGCGGGCCGCTTCGACGAGCTGGCGCCGTACGACGCGGCGGCGCTGAAGACCCTCAGCTGACCCCGGTCCGCCCAGGGCTCCGCCCACGGGTGTCTGGATCCGGTTGCCTCGGTCGAGCACACTGGCCGAGCGCCTGATCACCGGCACCCGTGAGGAGACCAACGATGACGACGACCGAGCCCCGCCCGCCCGCGGACGGCCGGTCCGAGCTGCCCGGGCCGGTGGTGCGCACCACCGCCGGCGCGGTGCGCGGACGGCGTGCGGAGGGGCTCGCGGTCTTCCGCGGCATCCCCTTCGCCGCACCGCCGGTGGGCGAGGCCCGCTTCCAGGCGCCGCGCCCGGCCCGGCCCTGGGACGGCATACGGGAGGCCTACGCCTTCGGCCCGCCGCCCCCGCAGGACCTCGGCCTGCTGGGCGGCCCGGCCCTGGTCGCCACTCCCCAGGGCGACGACTGGCTCACGGTCAACGTCTGGACCCCCGACCCCGACCCGGCCGCCCGCCGCCCGGTGATGGTGTGGATCCACGGCGGTGCCTACAAGCTCGGCCACGCCGGCAGCCCCGGCTACGACGCCCGGCACATAGCCGCCGACGGCGATGTCGTGGTCGTCACCTTCAACTACCGCGTCGGCATGGAGGGGTTCGCCCACATCGAGGGCGCGCCCGCCAACCGCGGCCTGCTCGACCAGGTGGCCGCGCTGGAGTGGGTGCGCGACAACGTCGAGGCGTTCGGTGGCGACCCGGGGCAGGTGACGGTCTTCGGCGAGTCGGCGGGCGCGGGCTCGGTGGCCTCGCTGCTGGTGATGGACCGCGCGGCCGGGCTGTTCCGGCGGGCGATCGCGCAGAGCGTGCCGGGGACGTTCTTCTCCGCCGAGCTGGCCCGGGACATCGGCACGGCCCTCGCCGCCGAGGTGGGCCTGCGCCCCACGGTCGCCGACCTGTCGACGGTGGACCCGCGGCGGCTGACGGCGGCGGGGGAGGCGCTCGGCCCGAAGATGCCGCAGCACCTGGACCGCTGGGGCCGGGCGGCGCCCACGGTGACCCCCTTCTCGCCGGTGGTCGACGGCGAGGTCCTGCCGGCGGCGCCGTGGCAGGCGCTGGCCTCCGGAGCGGCCAGGGACATCGACCTGCTCGTCGGCCACAACCGCGACGAGTACCGCCTCTTCGTCGCCCTGGCCGGACAGCTCGGCCGGATCCCCGACGACCGGGCGGACGCGGCCCTGCGCCTGTTCGCCCCCGGCCCGGACGGTGCCGCGGCCTACCGCACGGCCTTCCCCGGCGCCTCGCCCGCCGAGCTGTACGAACGCGTCCGGACGGACTGGCTGTTCGCCATGCCCTCGCTGCACCTGGCCGAGGCGCACCGCGCGGGCGGCGGCAGCGCGCACGTCTACGAACTGACCTGGCCGGCCCCCGGCGACGGCGGCGCGCTCGGCGCCTGCCACGGCCTGGACGTCCCGCTGCTGTTCGGCACGTACGGGGCGGACCTGGGGGCCCTGCTGTTCGCGGGCACCGAGCCGTCCGCCGAGGCCCTGGCACTGTCGTCCCGCTTCCGCTCCTCCTGGACGGCGTTCGCCAGGACGGGCGACCCGGGCTGGCCGGCGTACGACGACGAGCGGCTGGTGCAGGTGCTGGACGCGGAGCCGGTGGTCACGGCCTGTCCCGAGGAGACCTCGCGGCGGCTGTGGGAGGGCCACGAGTTCCGGGCTCTGCCGCTGCTGTGACCTAGAGGTTGCCCATCGGCTCGATGTCGGTCCGCACCGGTGTGCCCCACACCCGCAGGACCTCGTAGTCGGTGAACTCGTGGACCAGCCGGTACGCCATCGCGGCCCGGGGCGCGCGGCGCTGGGCGGCGATGTACAGCTCGGCCTCGCGGCGGTCCCGGCGCGGGGTGCCGCACAGCTGCCAGGTCTGGCCGTTCCACAGCTCCGGCAGCCAGCGCTGCTGGGGCTGCGGGCGGTCGCCGCGTACGCCGTACCGCGACTGCACGGGGTCGGTCTGCGGCTGGTGGGGCCCGGGTCCGTTGAACTCGTTGCGGCGGGCTGCCCGGCGCCGGGTCTCGCACAGCAGGCACAGGTCGGGGGCGGCCTCGTCGACCGGTCCGTTCGGGTGCTCGGGGCACCGGGTGCTGGGCGCGGCGTTCGAGACGCTCTCCTCCAGCAGGTCCAGGGCCCGCCGCAGGTCCGCCCGCACCTCGTGCAGCTTGGCGTCCGGGGTGTCGGAGGTGAGGGCCTCCCCGTGCTCACCGAGCAGACGGAGAGCGCGGCCGAGTGCGGTCAGCTGGGCGTGGTTCATGCTGTCCATTGTCCCCAGTCGGCTCAGGCCGTGTCGTCCTTGAGGTGCGCGACGAAAGCGGCCCAGGCGGTGGCCCGGAACACGAGCTGCGGGCCGTGGGGGTTCTTGGAGTCGCGGACGGGGACGGCGGTGGGGTGACCGACGGCTACTTCGAGGCAGTTTCCGCCGTCGCCGCCGCTGTGGCTGGACTTGTGCCAGGTGACCTCAGGAATGCGCCTCATGAGCGTAATCCTGAGCCAAACGCTCGATCAGGGCCAGGGACTTCCCGGGCGAGAGTGCGAAGGCGGTGAGCAGTTGGTACCTGAACCGCTGCTCCTTGACCATGACTGGGTCATCGTCCAAGCGTCCGGTTCCGACCCCCTCGAAGTAGACCAGTGGAGGGGCGCCCTCGAAGTCCATCAGCTTGATCGCACCCTGCATGGCCGTATGCGCACCCGCGTCAAACGGCAGCACCTGGACGATGGCCCGGCCGCGGCGGCCCAGGTCCGCGATGTGGCGTAACGCCTCCGCCATCACCTCGGGTCCCCCTGTCACCCGTCGAAGTGCGGCTTCGTCGACCACCGCCCACAACAAGGGCTCTGTTGGGTCGCTGAGCAGGCGGGCGCGCTCGATCCGCGCGGCCACGAGCTCCTCGATCTTCTCCTCGGGAGCCGTCGGCTGGTATGCCCGGCAGACGGCTCGCGCATAGCCGGGCGTCTGAAGCAGGCCGGGGATCAGGAGCGGCGCGTACTCCCGGATCTCCGTCGCCTGCGCCTCCGCTTCCGCCGCCTCCGCGAAATGCTCCGGATACTTCGACTTCGCCGCCGCCCCGCAGTGCCGCTGGAAGAAGTCCTCCGTCCCCAGCGCCTCGTCCAGCAGACGCGCGTACTCCCGCTGCATCCTGCGCGTGCCCGCCTCCAGCTGGCCGATGAACGAGCCGCTCACGAACAGCCGTTGGCCCAGTTCCTCCTGGCTGAGGCCGGCCTTCTCGCGGGCGTGGCGGAGTTCGGCGCCCAGGAGGGCCCGCGGGGAGGAGGACGGGTCGAGGTCCCTGGGTCCGGGCATGGGCAACTCCCTGTCGCACACATCGGGTTGTTGGACTGCCGTGTATGGCCAGGTTAGGGGCGGCTCGGACACGCTGGGTGGTGAATTGGCAACTCAGTGTGGAGGTAGGAGAGCATGCGCTCGACAGAAGAGGCCGTGAAGTCGCTGCGGGACGCCCTCGCGGGTGTCGGTGTCGTGTTGCCGTCCCTGCGGGTCGACCCCGTCACGGCCGCGAGTGAGGAGCCGTTCGCCCTGGTCGATCTGGGGCGGTGCAACGTGCGGACGGCCGAGCATCTGACCGACGTGCTGCGGTCGCTGCCCGTCGGGGACGCGCTGCGGGCGCGCGTGCGGCAGGTCAACCGGGAGGTGAAGTCGCGGTGACGTGAGGGTGATCGGTGGGTGGACTACAACCATTCGCCCGTCATCGCCGTCGAACAGGCGTATCGCGCGTACACCGGCGTCCGCCCCACCGCACGCCCCTTGGGAAGACCGATCGCCTCAGAGAAAGCCTGCCATGACGCTCCGTTGGTGGTGCGGTGTCCTGCGCGTGCGTGGGAAGACCGACCTGTTTCTCGTACTCCTGTTCGCGGCCGCTTTCGCCGCACTGCCCGTCTTCGCGCTGCTCCCGTCCCTGTGGGGCTTCGCCCTCGCCTCGGCCGTGAGCTACGCCGCCGACGAGGTGCTGCACACGCGTGCCCCCGCCTTCGTGCGGCGGCTCGCCGCGTTGCAGCTGACGCGCACCATGCGGTTCGCCGTGCGGACGGTGATGCTGCTCGCCCTGGCCGACCGGATGGACGCGCCCGGCTCCGTGCTGGTCATCGCGTCGGCCGTGTTCAGCGTGCACTTCGCGCTGGTGGTCCTGTACACCGCGGTGCATCACGCGATCCGGCGCCGGCGCATCCTGCCGGTGGTGGTGCGCAACCTCGACATGAGCGGGGCGGGCATCCCACCGGCGCCGCCCGCCCTCCTCTACCGGCGCTTCCTGCGCAAGCTGCTCCACCTGGACCTGCCGGCGCACGCCGGAGTGCTCACCGCGCTCGCCGTGGGGGCGTGGCAGCCCGCCGGTGCCGGGTTCGCGCTGACCACCGGGCTCACGGTGGCCGCCGTGCTGGCGCTGCTGGGGCAGCTGCGCCGGGCCCGCCGGATGCCGTCGGACGAGCAGGTCATCGCCGAGGTCGACCGGCAACTGGCCGCATACCGGCCGGAGGTGGCGCTGTACTTCAGCTTCGCGTCCGTGTCCCGGGACTTCATGTACCAGGTGAACATGTGGATCGAGACGCTGGAGCGGCTCGACCGGCGTCCGCTGATCATCCTGCGGGAGCGGGCCTCGTTCCGGTATCTGAGCCGTACCTCGATCCCGGTCCTGTGCGTGCCGAAGGCCGACGACCTGGCCCAGCTGGAACTGCCGGAGCTGCGTGTCGTGCTCTATCCCGGCAACGCGGGCAAGAACGTGCACATGCTGCGGGTCGCCGAGGCCAAGCACGTCTTCATCGGGCACGGCGACAGTGACAAGCTCGCCAGCAGCAACCGGGTGAGCAAGGTGTACGACGAGATCTGGGTCGCCGGGCGGGCCGGGCGCGACCGGTACCGGCGGGTGCGGCACGCCATCAGCGACTCCGCGATCGTCGAGGTGGGACGCCCGCAGCTGTCGTCGATCCGGTTGCACGCGGACCACGTGCCCGGGCCGCTGCCGACCGTCCTGTACGCGCCGACCTGGGAGGGCTGGAGCGACGACGACTGCCACACGTCCCTGATCCCGATGGGCGTGACGCTGGTCGAGAAGCTGCTCGCGCAGAACGTCCGGGTCCTCTACAAGCCGCACCCCCTGACCGGCAAGCGCTCGCCTGCCGCCGCCGAAGCCGACCGGGCGATCAGGGAGTTGCTGCGCGCCGACAACGAACGCCGGGACGGCGAGCGGGGCGACGGGGAACGCGTGGCGGCCGCGGTCGCCGCCGCCCGGCCACGGCTCGTGGAGATCCAGGCCCGGCTCGCGGAGCTGTCGGGGCGGCTCGGCGGCGACGACGCCCAGCAGACCCGCGAGGCCCGTCTGCCGGACCCGGGCGGCGAGGCCGAGTGGCACGCGCTGCGGGCCGAGTGGCACCGGATCTTCCGGGAGAGCCGGGGCGCCGTCCGGCACCAGGTGATCACCGGGCAACTGCCCACGCTCTACGAGTGCTTCGACCAGGCCGATCTGCTCGTCAGCGATGTGTCGTCCGTGGTCGCGGACTTCGTGGCGAGCCTGAAGCCGTACGTCCTGACCAACGCGAACGACCTGCCCGACGAGGCCTTCCGCGCCGCCTACACCACCGCCGGGGGCGCCTACCTGCTGGACCGGGCGTGCGTCCGGCTGCCGGAGATCCTCCGCGCGGTGCGCGCACCGCTGCACGACCCGATGGCACCCGAGCGCCGGGTCCTCAAGGAGTACGTCCTGGGCCCGGACCACCCCACGTCGACGGAGCGGTTCAACGCGGCCGTCAACGCCCTGGCCGACCGGGCCACGGCGGAGCGGGAGCAGCAGCAGGAGGAGCGGGAGGCCGTCGTCCAGCTCTCCGGCTGAGGGGGCAGGTCCCGTATCCGTGCTGCCGGTCCGGGCCTACGGGTGTGCCTCCAGGGCCGCCCGCAGGTGACCGCCGGACTCCTCCAGAAGGCGGGCCGCCGTCGGGCCGTCCACGCCGGTGAGGAGGGTCAGGATCGCGTTCTTCACCTCGCCGTCGGTGGCGGCCAGGGCCCGTTCGATCTCCTGGTCGCCGGCGCCGGTGGCGAGGGCGACGATGCGGTGGGAGCGGGCGCGGAGCTTGTCGTTGGAGGCGCGGACGTCGACCATCAGGTTCCCGTAGGTCTTGCCCAGCCGGATCATCGTGATCGTCGACAGCATGTTGAGGACGAGCTTCTGCGCCGTCCCGGCCTTCAGGCGGGTGGAGCCGGTGAGCAGTTCGGGGCCGACGACGATCTCGATGCCGTGCTCGGCGGCGGCCGCGAGCGGGCTGCCCGGGTTGCAGGAGAGGCCGACGGTGAGGCAGCGGCGGGCCCGGGCGTGCTCGACCGCGCCGATGGCGTAGGGCGTGCGGCCCGACGCGGAGATGCCGACCACCGTGTCGTCGGGGGTCAGGCCGAGGGGGTCCAGATCGGCCCGGGCCAGCTCCCGGGAGTCCTCCGCGCCCTCGACCGAGGTGACCACGGCACCCGGTCCGCCCGCGATCAGGCCGACGACCCGGGAGGGATCGGTGTTGAAGGTGGGCGGGCACTCGGAGGCGTCCAGGACGCCGAGCCGGCCCGCCGTGCCGGCGCCCGCGTAGACCAGGCGGCCGCCCCGGGCCATCCGCTCCGCCACGGCGTCGATCGCGGCGGCGATCTCGGGCAGCCGCGCCGCGACCGCCCCGGCGACGGTCGCGTCCTCGCCGTTCATCAGCCGCGCGATGTCCAGGGTGGGCAGCCGGTCGATGTCCGCGAGGTCCGGCCGGAAGGCCTCGGTGGTCAGGGACCCCAACTCGGCGCGCAGGTCACGGGGGTCGGAGGTGGAGGTCATGGACGGCTCTTTCCGTGTCTTTCCGGTGCGGTGCGGGGCGGCTGCCTTCAGGAGCGATGCCGGTGGGCCAGCGCCTCGTACGACGCCGACAGCGCCGGCGCCGCCGTCTCGTACGTCCGCTGCGCCACCCCCACGAACAGGCAGTCCACCACGAGGAGCTGGCCGGTCCGGGACGACATGGCCGCGGGACGCAGCTCGCTCTCGCGCGCGGTGGAGGTGGTGAGGACGTGGTCGGCGTACTGCGTGACCGGGCCGTCCGGTCGGCCGGTGATCGCCACCGTCGTCGCCCCGCGCTCGAAGGCCACCCGCAGCGGCTCGATGACGTCCCCGGTCGACCCGGAGTGCGTGATGGCGATCGCGACGTCGCCCGCGCGCAGTTGGACGGCGGTGGTGACCGCCAGGTGCGGATCGCTGTGGGCGTGTGCCAGCAGCCCTATGCGCAGCAGCTTCTGCATCAGGTCCTGGGCGACCAGCCCGGACGCCCCGACCCCGTACACGTCGGTGCGGCGGGCGGAGGCCAGGGCGGTCACGGCCGCGCCCAGCTGGACCGTGTCCAGCCCGGCGGCGGTGTCGGCGAGGGTCTGCTGCTCGTCGTAGGCGAGCTTGGCGACCACGTCGGCGATCGGGTCGTCCACCGCGATGTCCGTCGTGATGGCCGGGGCGCGGCCCGACTGCTGCTGGGCGGCGAGGCCGGCCAGGGCCAGGCGCAGGTCCCGGTAACCCGGATAGCCCAGCAGCCGGGCGGTCCGTACGACGGTCGCCTCGCTGGTGCCGGTGAGCTCGGCGAGGCCGGTGACCGTGAGGGCCGCGCAGCCGGCCGGGTCGCCCGCGACGGCCTCGGCGACACGCTGCATGGAGCGCGTCATCGACGGGGCGAGGGTGCGGACCTTGGCCGCGAGGGCCGCGGGAGCGGGCGGGGTGCCGCCCGTGCCACCCGGGCCGCCGCGGTCGGCGGCGAAAATTTCCTTCACTCTTCGGGTCACCTCTGAAAGATATTTTCGGCTCGGCGTCGGGGTCAAGAGTGCGCACAATGGGGGCATGGACCCCATCAGCCCCCTGGAGCAGACGCTGCACGCCGCGCGCGCCCTCGTACTGGCCGACCTCGTCGCGGGACGCGTGGCGGACGCCGACGTCGTGTCGCTGGTCGAGGAGTCGGTCACCCAGCGGCGCTGGTGGATCGAGCAGTGGCCGGAGGGCGCGCAGTTCGTCGCCGGTCTGGTCGCCCAGGACGTCCAGGACGCCCTGCTGGAGCGGTACGGCCGCTGGCCGCTGTGCCCCGTGTGCGGCAGCGGCGAGCCGCACGCGCTCGACGTGGAACCGGAGTTGGGACCCGACCCGCACTGGGTGTGCAGCGAGGCCGGGGTGAAGGTCGCGGCGGTGGGATCCCTCGCCGAGGCCCTCGGCGGACCGGCGTCCTCGTGAGGCCGGCGTGACGATCTACATCGACCCGCCCACCTGGCCGGGCCACGGCCGGATGTGGTCCCACCTCGTCAGCGACGTCTCCTACGACGAACTCCACACCTTCGCCGCCCGCCTGGGCGTGCCCCGCCGCGCCTTCGAACGCGACCACTACGACATCCCCGCCCAGCGCTACGCGGACGCGGTGGAGGCGGGGGCCGTGGAGGTCAGCAGCCGCGAGGTGGTGCGGCTGCTGCACGGGGCGGGGCTGCGGCGCCCGAAGGGGCGCTACCGGTCGCCGGACACGCGCAGTTCGTAGGCCAGGTGCTCGGGGTCGTCGGCGGCGGCCTGCGTGAACCCGGCCCGGGCGAGCACGCGCTGCGAGGGCAGGTTGTCCCGCTCGACGTGGGCCACGACCACCCGCACCTCGGGCCGGTCCAGCGCCCAGGACGACAGCGCGCGCAGGGCCTCGGTGGCGTAGCCGTGGCCGCGGGCCGCCTCGACGAGGTCGTAGCCGATCTCGACCCGGCCCGCCCCGTCCGGCACGGCGTGGAAGCCCATGGCGCCGAGCGCGTGGCCGTCCTCGCGGCGGACCAGCGCGTACATGCCCCACTCGGGCCGGTGCACACCGTCCTCGTACTGCTTGTACACGAGCCCCGCGCCGACCCGGGTGCCCTCGGCCGGCTCGCCGCCGAGCCAGGCGAAGCCGCCGTCGCCGACCGTGGACAGGTCGGTGGCCGCCGCCGGGGTGACGCCCTGCAGGGTGAGCCGCTCGGTGCCGATCACCAGGTTGTTGCTCCACCGCCACCGCGTCACGGGCGCCCGCCCGGGCAGCTCGCCGCGGCCGGTGGCCCACAGCAGGGTCGGCCAGGGGGAGGGGCCGGGCCGGACGTGCGGGAAGATCCGGGTGAGCACGAAGGCGCACAGCTCCGGGTCGGGCTCGTAGGCGATGCCGAGCCCCTCGGCGACGTCGTGGGTGTGCAGCAGCACCTCGGCCACGCCCATGGCGGCGAACCCCTCGCGGTTCGCGCTGCGGAACGGGTACGGGTGGAAGGCCCGCACCTCGCGCGGGGTGGTCCGCACCGCGGCGGCCAGCAGCGCGCCCATGGCGCCGATCACCCGCAGCACGCCCGCGTTGTCGGTCCCCTCCTCCAGCGAGATCTCGAACGGGCTGTAGGCGTCCGGCTCGCGCCCCGCCAACTGCCCGGCGTAGGAGATCAGATCGTCCGCGATGTGCTCGGCGGCCTCCCGGCAGCTCCACTCCAGCCGTCCGGCCCGCACCCCCGCCCAGTCCCGTCCGGTGACCGTCCCCAGCGCCTCCACGCACCCGGCGACGGCCTGCTCCACCTGTTCCGCACCCGTTGTCCACATGGCGGGCAGGCTACGAGGGATCCCCGGGCGGCAGCGACAGCATTTCCAGCTCG
Organism: Streptomyces sp. DT190; assembly: GCF_049846985.1. Lineage (NCBI taxonomy): Bacteria > Bacillati > Actinomycetota > Actinomycetes > Kitasatosporales > Streptomycetaceae > Streptomyces > Streptomyces sp. DT190. Next base: position 134,832 of record NZ_JBNCNM010000021.1, read on the forward strand.
GCGGTGAGGTTGTAGCGGGCCGTCGCCTCCCAGTGCCGCGCCCCGTACGGCGTCCTGAACAGCAGGGGCAGCTCCAGCAGTTGGCGCAGGATCGCGGCGCGGCCGGAGCGGAAGGCGTCGTTCGGCACGAAGTGGTACTCCTCGCGGACCGCGGCGGTGTACGCGGCGTACACCGACGGGGGCGAGGCCAGGATCGCCAGGTCGGCATCGCACAGGACCTGGCCGTCGGGGTCGTCGTCCGCCGGGTCGTGCGTGACGGTGAGGCGGACCAGCCGGGCCACCTCGGCCGTCCGCGCGTCCGGAACACCGGCCTCCGTGAGGGCCCGTTCGGCGAGCCGGGCGGAGCGCTCCTCGTTCTCGGAGCGGTCGGGCAGGTAGACCGCGTCGTGGAACCAGGCCGCCAGCCGGACCGCCGCCAGGTCCCGCGCGTACTCCCGCAGGTCGTCGACGCGGTCCAGGACCGCCGTGAGGTGCCCGACCGTGTGGTAGCGGCGCTGGGGCTCCTGCCAGCGGCGGAGCAGATCCTCGGCGTACGGCGCCGGGTCCGGACCGCCGGCCGGCCCGCGGGCCGCTTCCAGGGTGCGGGCGAAGCGGGTGCGCAGGGTGTCGAGATCGGCCATGGGGTCATTCTCCCGCCGATCGGCGTGGGGCACCTAGCGTGGGGTCCATGACGACTCCTGCTGATGTGCACGACGTACGGGACCCCGAGCAGCCCGGGCGGTTGCTCACGACCGAGCGTGACGCGCTGATCCCGCTGCTGCGGGACAGGGCCGAGGAGGACTTCGCGCGGCCCGTCGCCGCGTGCCCGGACTGGACGGTGCGGGATGTGCTGGCGCACTGCTCGGCCGCGCTGGCGCGGGTGGTGGAGGGCAGGTTCGAGCCGGGCGTGTTCTCGCCCGGTTCGAACGACCGGGACATCGCCGAACGGGCCGGCTGGAGCAACGCGCGGGTCGTCGACGAACTGGAGCGCGGGATGACCGAGGCCGGGCCGGTGATCGCCGGTGCGGACGGGAAGCTGGACGGCCTCGCCCTGGGGGAGTGGGTGCACGCCGGCGACGTGCGCGAGGCCCTCGGGGAACCGGGGGCGTACGGCGGGGCCGGGCTGCCGGACGCGCTCGCCCTGCTGGCCCGGATCACCCGCGAGCGGGGCCATGTGCCGCTCCACGCCGACCTCGACGACCTGGACGAGCCGCTGCGGCTGGGTGAGGGCGGCGGGGAGCGGCCCCCGGGGCGCTTCATCGGGGACGGGCCGACGCTGGTGCGGCTGTACACGGGGCGGCCGGTCGACGGCGCGCCCGCGTTCGAACTGGCCGGGGTGGAGGCGGCCGAGCTGAACATCTACGGGTGAGGGCCCGGGCCCCGGAGGGTGCTTGGGAGCCGGCGGGAGTGGGCAGCGTAGTCTTTGATTGGACTAGACCTGTCATCGAACGCCGACGCCGTGCCGACGAAGGGGCCCCATGAGCAAGCGTGCAGTCCTGGAGGTGATCGCCCTCGGTGCCGAGGACGCGGTGGCCGCCCAGGCCGGAGGCGCCGACCGCCTCGAACTGGTCACCGACATGGCGGCCGACGGGCTCACCCCGTCGGCCGCGACCGTCGCCGGGATCCGGCGCGAGGTCGACATCTCCCTGCGGGTGATGATCAGGCTGGCGGACGGGTTCGCGGCCGGGGACGTCGACCGGCTCGCCGGTACGGCCGCGGAACTGCGCGAGGCCGGGGCCGAGGAGTTCGTGCTGGGCTTCCTCGACGAGGGGGGCGCGGTCGATCTGATGGCCGTGGAGCGGGTGGTGGCGGCCCTGGACGGATGTCCCTGGACCTTCCACCGGGCCATCGACCGGGCCGCCGACCGGGACGCCCTGCGCAAGCAGCTGGACGGGATGCCGGGTCTCGACACGTACCTGACGGCCGGGTCGGCGGACGGCGTCGACGGCGGACTGCCCGTGCTGCTCGCGGAGGCCGGACGGGCCGGGGAGCCGGGCTACGGGCAGCAGTTGCTCGTCGGCGGCGGGCTGCGGCTCGACCATGTGCCGATGCTGCTGAAGGCCGGCGTCGACGGGTTCCACATCGGTGGGGCGGCCCGCCCCGGAGGGTGGGACGAGCCGGTCTCCGCCGACGCCGTCGCGCAGTGGCGGGCCGCGGTGGACGGTTCCTGAGCGGTGCGCCGCGCTCCGGCCGGCCCCTACGTCAGCTGGTCGGGCAAGGGGGCCGAGTGGGTCACCGTCAGGCCCGAGACCGCTCGGGTCAGCGCCACGTACAGGCGCCGCAGGCCCGTGCGTTCGTCCGGTTCGCCGTCGACCACCGCGCTCGGCTCGTCCAGGACCACGTAGTCGTACTCCAGGCCCTTCGCCAGGGACGCCGGGACCAGGGTCAGGCGGGTCTCCCGGGTCGTCTCCTCACCGGGGCCGAGGTAGCGGAGGCCGGCGTCCGCCAGGGCCGCGGCGAGTTCCGGGACGCGGGCGTCCGCCGCGATCAGGCCCGTGGAGCCCTCGTGGCGCAGCGACTCGCGGCAGGCGGTGACCACGTCGGCGGTCCCGGAGACCCGCCGGACCTCGAAGTGGCCGGGGTTCTCACGGATCGACACCACCGGGGCGAGGCCCGGGGCGATGTGCGGCAGGAGCCGTGAGGCGTAGGTGATGACGTCCGTCGGAACACGGAAACCGGCCGTCAGCTCCTCGATCACCGCGTCCTGCTTGCCCAGGTGGGTCAGCGCCTCCTGCCAGCTGCGCGTCGCCCACGGCGTGGTGCCCTGCGCCAGGTCGCCGAGGACGGTCGCGCTGCCCGTGGTGCAGCGGCGGCCGACCGCCCGGTACTGCATGGGGGACAGGTCCTGCGCCTCGTCGAGGACGACGTGCCCGAGCGAGTGCGTGCGCTGGACCAGGTCGGTGGCCTCGTCGATCAGGACGGCGTCGGCGGCCGACCACTTCGCCGCCTTCACGCTGCGCGCCGGCTTCGCCCAGAGGATCGCCTTCTGCTCGTCCGCGTCGAGGATGCCCTCCGCGTGGGCCGCGAGGAACTCCGCGTCCGACAGCAGCCGCAGCACCAGCTTCGCCGGGTCGACGGCCGGCCAGACCGCCTTGACGGCCGCCTTGACCGCGCTGTTGCGGGCCACCGCGTCCTGCACCCGGTCGTCGGGTGCCTCCCCCGAGCGTTCCATCTGCACCAGCACGGCGTGCGCGATGCGCTGCGGCAGGGCCTCACGGGCGGCCCCGTAGCGGATGTCGCGGTCCAGCAACTCCCGGACGATGTCCTCCAGTTCGTACGCCGGCACCCGCCAGCGGCGCGAACCGCGCACCACCACGACCGGCTCGGTGGGCGTCGTGACGTGGGAGTGGAGGGCCCGGCGCAGCACCTCGGCCATGCGGGCGTCGCCCTTGACGACCGCGGCCGTGGCGTCGTCGGTGCCCCTGATCTCGACGTGGGCGACCAGGTCCTCGACGGTGGCCTGCTGCACGGTCACCTCGCCGAGCGCCGGGAGGACCTGCTCGATGTAGTGCAGGAACGACCGGTTCGGCCCGATGACGAGCGTGCCGGTACGGGCCAGGCGCTCGCGGTGGGCGTACAGCAGGTAGGCGACCCGGTGCAGGCCGACGGCGGTCTTGCCGGTGCCGGGGCCGCCCTGCACGCAGACCGTGCCGGACAGGCCGGAGCGCACGATCTCGTCCTGCTCGGGCTGGATCGTGGCGACGATGTCCCGCATCGGGCCGACGCGCGGCCGTTCGATCTCCTGCTGGAGCAGTTTGCTGGTGCGGGCCGCCTCGGCCGGGTCGGACAGGTGCTCGTCCTCGTAGGCGGTGAGGTCGCCGCCCGTGTAGCCGAAGCGGCGGCGCAGCGCGATGTCCATCGGGTCCTTCTTGGAGGCCCGGTAGAACGGCTGCGAGACCGGGGCGCGCCAGTCGATGACCATGGGGTCGCCGTCCTGGTCGTGCACATGCCGCCGCCCGATGTAGAAGCGCTCGCCCTCGGCCCCCTCGGCCCGGTCGCTCCCCGGGGCGTGCAGGTAGTCGAGCCGGCCGAAGAACAGCGGGGTGTCGCTGAGGTCGGCCAGGGACTCGATGCGCTCCTCGATCTGGCGGGCCAGCACCTCGGCGTTGACCCAGTTCGCGGTGACGTCGCGGATGTCGAGGGCTTCGGCGTCCTCGCGCATGGCGCGCAGGGCGGAGCGGGACGCGGCGAGGTGGGAGCGCTCACGCGCGAGCGGGTCGTCGACGGACGTGGACAAGGGGGTGCCTCCGGAAGGGACCTGCTGAGGAAGGGCGGTGAGGTGCCGGCCGGTTTCCGTCCGGTCGGCGGCACTCCGTGAGGGAGGCGGGCAAGAGCGGAGATCCTAGAGCAGCTCGGGCACCGATCGCGAACGGTTTTCCGCCGCCCGGCCCTCGCCGCGCGCCCCCGCCACCCGTCTCCTGCCGGGCGTCCCCTAGGGGACGCGGCCCTCCTTCCTGAGGGGCACGCGTCAGCCCCGGGACGTACGCGGGCCCCCGGCAGGTTCGGTCCGGAGACCGACGCGGGTCTTACGGGGCGAAACGCACCATGGAGACATGAGCGCAGCAACCATCCACCCCGCCCCGGCACCGGGCCGCCCGCCCGGCGCCACCGCCGTGTCCGGCAGCCACCGCCACCTCCTCGGCGACGCCCTGCGCGCCGTCAGGGTCTTCGCGGGCGCCGCCTTCGACGTGGTCATCCTCGGTGAGTACGGAGAGGAAGTCGGCGCCGTCCGCCGCAAGTGACCGGCCCGGGCCGGTGTCAGTTCTCCGCGAGCAGCTCGTCCGCGTCCATGATCCGGTACGCGTACCCCTGCTCCGCCAGGAAGCGCTGCCGGTGCGCGGCGAAGTCCTGGTCGATGGTGTCCCGGGCGACCACGGAGTAGAAGTGCGCCTGGTGGCCGTCCGCCTTGGGCCGCAGCACCCGGCCGAGGCGCTGGGCCTCCTCCTGCCGTGAGCCGAAGGTGCCCGAGACCTGGATCGCGACCGTCGCCTCCGGCAGGTCGATCGAGAAGTTCGCGACCTTGGACACCACGAGCACGCTGATCTCGCCCTCGCGGAAGGCGTCGAAGAGCTTCTCCCGCTGCGCGTTGGACGTCTCGCCCTTGATCACGGGCGCCCCGAGGTGCTCACCGAGCTCGTCGAGCTGGTCGATGTACTGCCCGATCACCAGGATCTGCTGTCCGGCGAAGCGGCGCACGATCGCCTCCGTGACCTTCCGCTTGGTCGCGGTCGTCGCACAGAAGCGGTACTTCTCCTCCGTCTCGGCCGTGGCGTACGCGAGCCGCTCCGACTCCGTCAGGTTGACCCGCACCTCCACGCAGTCGGCGGGCGCGATGTAGCCCTGCGCCTCGATCTCCTTCCACGGCGCGTCGAACCGCTTGGGCCCGATCAGGGAGAACACGTCCGACTCGCGGCCGTCCTCCCGCACCAGGGTCGCGGTCAGCCCGAGCCGCCGCCTCGCCTGCAGATCGGCGGTGAACTTGAAGACCGGCGCGGGCAGCAGGTGCACCTCGTCGTAGACGATCAGCCCCCAGTCCCGCGAGTCGAACAGCTCCAGGTGCGGGTAGACGCCCTTCCGCCGGGTCGTCAGCACCTGGTACGTGGCGATCGTGACGGGCCGGATCTCCTTCTTCGTGCCGCTGTACTCGCCGATCTCCTCCTCGGTGAGCGAGGTCCGCTTCACCAGCTCGTGCTTCCACTGCCGGGCCGAGACCGTGTTCGTCACCAGGATCAGGGTCGTCGACTTCGCCTGGGCCATCGACCCGGCGCCCACCAGCGTCTTGCCGGCACCGCAGGGCAGGACGACGACGCCCGAACCGCCGTGCCAGAAGTTCTCCACGGCCTGCTTCTGGTACGGCCGCAGTGCCCAGCCGTCCTCGGCCAGCTCGATCGGGTGGGCCTCGCCGTCGACGTACCCGGCGAGGTCCTCGGCCGGCCAGCCCAGCTTCAGCAGCGTCTGCTTGATCTGCCCCCGCTCGGAGGGGTGCACGGCGACCGTGTCCGGGTCGATCCGGGCGCCGACCAGGGGCGCGATCCGCTTCGACTTGAGGACCTCCTCCAGCACCGGACGGTCGGTGGTGGTCAGCACCAGTCCGTGCGCCGGGTGCTTGGAGAGGGTGAGGCGGCCGTAGCGGTCCATCGTCTCGGCGATGTCGACGAGCAGCGCGTGCGGCACCGGATAGCGGCTGTACTGCACGAGCGCGTCCACGACCTGCTCCGCGTCGTGCCCGGCCGCGCGCGCGTTCCACAGGCCCAGCGGGGTGACCCGGTAGGTGTGGATGTGCTCCGGCGCCCGCTCCAGCTCCGCGAACGGCGCGATGGCCCGGCGGCAGTCGTCGGCCTGTTCGTGGTCGACTTCCAGGAGCAGGGTCTTGTCGGACTGGACGATGAGAGGTCCGTTCAACGCGGGTCCCTTTCTGGAGGCGGCACCCTGGCATGAGTGCGCGGCCAAACGTCCAGTGTGCCTGATCGTCGGCGTGCGGGGGTGTGACGTGCGCGTCCCGGGAACGCCCCCCGGTCGTACTGAATGCCTATTCATCCCAACGTGTGGTGTGAATTCAGTTTTTCCGGGGCGGCCCCGAAGAATGGCGCACGTGCAGAACCCGCCGACCACCACGCTCGGATACGCCCTGTTCGCCACCCGCTGGCTCCAGGCCCCGCTGTACTTCGGGCTCGTGGCCGCCCAGGGCGTCTACGTCTACAAGTTCTTCAAGGAGCTGTGGACCTTAATCGTCATGTGCGTGAGCGGGCACGCCACCGAGACGTACGTCATGCTCGCCGTCCTGAAGCTGGTGGACGTCGTCATGATCGCCAACCTGCTGATCATGGTGATCGTCGGCGGCTACGAGACCTTCGTCTCCCGCATCGGCCTCCAGGGCCACCGTGACCAGCCCGAATGGCTCTCGCACGTCAACTCCAACGTGCTGAAGGTCAAGCTCGCCACGGCCATCGTGGGCATCTCCTCGGTCCATCTGCTGCAGATGTTCGTGGACGTCCACCACACCTCGCAGCACGCCCTGCTGTGGGGGACGGTGATCCACATGGCGTTCATCTTCTCGGCCGCGATCCTCGCGTACATGTCCGGGCCGATGGCCGCGCACGGGGACCGGGGACACACCGCCCGGCCGCCCGTGGAGCGCCCTCGCGGCGAGCCCGTCCCCGAGCCCCGGCCGGAGGCCGTGGCGGACGCGCCCGCGGTGCCCCGGCAGCCGGACCCGGACACCGAGGCGGAGGCCCGGATCCGCGCCGCCGGCTTCCCCGCCCGCAAGCTGCTGGAGGACTTCGACCAGCAGCACCCGCGGGGCCTCGACCGGGAGACCGTGGCCCGGCTGGGCAAGGCGGAGTTCGTCACGGCCCGGCGCAACGTGGTGTTCGTCGGCCCGCCCGGCACCGGCAAGACCCACCTGGCCGTCGCCCTGGGCGTGCGGGCCTGCCAGGCCGGGCACCGGGTGCTGTTCGCGACCGCGGCCGAGTGGGCCGCCCGGCTGACCGACGCCCGGGCCGCGGGCCGGCTCGACGCGGAGCTGGCCGCGCTCGACGAACACCCCCTCCTGATCGTCGACGAGGTCGGCTACACGCCCTTCGACCCGGACACCGCCGGTCTCTTCTTCCGGCTGATCGCCCACCGCTACGAGCGCGCCTCCCTGATCGTCACCGGCGACCGCCCCCTCGGCCGCTGGAACGAGGTCTTCGGCGCCTGCGCCCCGGCGCTGACCGACCGTCTCGCCCACCACGCCGAGATCGTGCGGCTGGACGGCGAGAGCTACCGGACGCGGCGCGCTAGCGCAGCGTGGGCAGACTGACGTTCTGGATCAGCGGGCCCTCGATCGTGACGCCCTCGGTGACCAGCGGCTCGGCGGCCGGCAGCGGCAGGGGCAACCCACCGGCGGCCGCGGCGGAGGGCGCGAGCACGCCCACGAGGGCGACGGCGGTCAGGGCGACGGCGGGCAGCTTCTCACGCATGCGGAGGACAGGCCTTTCTGGAGACGACGGGACAGGGCCTTCCGGGAAGACGGCGGCCGCGGCCGCCGCGGGCCGGCCCGCGGACGCGGGGACCGGCCCGACGGTCGCGGGTGCCGGTCAGATCTGCGGCGTCTCCAGGACGAGGCCGGCGATGTCGATGCTCACGGCGGACGCCGGTGTGGCCGGCCCCGCGAAGGTCATGAGGGCGGCGGTGGCCAGGACGGCGGCGACTCGACGAACAGCGCGCATGCGGGGAGTTCCTTTCGACAGCGTTCACAGGGACACCCGGTGGCTGCCCCCGGGCACCCGGCGTGATGCGGCAGGCCCGGCAAGGTCGCCCGAGGGTGGGACATCCCCGGCGTGGCGTGCATGAACGCCGGCGTGCACCCGAACGGGTGAGAGACCCGGCGGCGGGCCGTCAGCCTTCGTCGTCCGCCAGCTCCGCGACCCCGGTGATCCGGTGCAGCGGATAGGTGCGGACCTCGTCCGCGGTGTGGTCGTAGGCGGTGACGAAACCGCCCTCCACGCGGACCGGGGCGATGACCCGCTGGCTGGCGGCGCCCTCGGCGTTGACGTAGCCGATCCACAGGGACTCGCCGGTCAGCACGGCGGCCTGCATGGTGGCGAGGGTCTCGGCGGCGCCCGTGCGCGGCAGCTCACCGTCGGCGGCCGGGGCCGTGCCGGGCTTGCGCGGCGTGGTGGAGGCGAGGTCGCCGGCGCGGATGGCGCGCAGCGCCGCCGCCAGCAGGGTGCCGTCGGGGACGGGCGGGCCGTCCGGGACCGGTTCGGGCGCGGAGCGCGGCGGGGTGCGGTGGGCGAGGGCGCGGGTGATCAGCACGTCGCCCTCGGCGGACTCAGCGGCCGGCGCGAAGCCCATCGCCCGCAGCCCTTCCAGCAGCCCGGCCGGGTCGGCCTGCGCGGCCAGCACGGTCGGGGCGAGCCGGCGCAGCCCCAGTCCCGCCGCCCGCTTGTCGGCGAGGATCTCGCCCAGCGTCGCGTCGTCGTCGCAGCGCACGTACGCCGAGGCCGCGCCCACGCGCAGCTGCCCGTGTCTGCGGGCCACGTCGTCGATGAGGTACGACAGCGGCTGCGGCACCGGCGTACGGGAGTGGGCGGCGAGGAAGGCGTGCAGGTCGGAGGCGCTCCGCCCGGCGTCCAGGGCGCGCCGCACCGACCCGGGCGTGAACCGGTAGACGGTGGCCCCGCCCTTGGACTCGACCTCGGCGAGGACGCCTAGCATGTCGGCCAGCGGCCGCTCCAGCGGCCCGGGCGCCACCGCCGTGAGGTCGGCCTGGAGCAGCACGTGGTCCAGCGGTTCCGGCAGCAGCGGGGCGAGGACCCGGGCCGCGGCCGCGGCGGCGACGGCCTGCTCGGCGGGGGCCAGGGGCGCGAGCGGGCCGGTGCGGTGGTGGTGGTGCACGGGCAGTTTGTCCCCCGGCCCGGAGGGCTCCGCCGCCGGGCTCTTCGCGGGGGCGGGCGCGCCCAGCAGGGCCCGGCCGTGGGCGGACAGCGCGCCCCGGCCGGTGACGCCCAGCAGCTCCGCCTCGGACAGGGTCCAGCGGGCGAGCCGGCCGCGCAGGTCGTCCTCGGGCCGCTCGCCGCGCAGGGGACGCTCCCAGCCCAGCCGGGCCAGCACCGACCCGGGGTCCGGCGCGGCCCCCTCCGGCAGCGCGGCCAGCAGCGCCAGCACCCGGTGCCGCACCTCCGGCGCGGCCGAGCGGTCCAGGCCCGGCCCGAGCGCCGACAGCGTCCGGTCCTTCGCGTCCCGCCCGCCGACCAGGCCGGGCGTCCGGGTCGCCGCGAGCCACGCCGTGACCAGCCGCGCCCAGCGCTCGGCGGAAGGCTGCTCCCGCCACTCGTCGTAGGCCGGGGTCGCCGCGTACCGCTCGTCGGCCTCCCCGTCCGAGGCGATCAGGCCCGCCGCGTACGCCAGTTCCACCCAGAACGCGGCGGCCGGCTCCGGCACGTCCAGGGCGACGGCGGTCCGCTTGAGGTCCCGCACGCTCAGCCCGCCGGCCCGCAGCACGGCCGGGCCGCCCTCGTCCCAGTCCTTCAGCAGCTCCTCGACGGTCGCGAGCGCGGTGTACGCCTGCCCGGCCGCCGTGCTGTCCACAACCTGTGGACGGTGTACCGCGGCCGCCTCCACCGCCGGCGGCACCGGCTCGGGCGTCCGGTGCGCCAGCCCCCGCCGCAGATGCAGGGCCACCTCACGCGGCAGGACGACCGTGCCGGGCGCCGTCGGCAGCAGCAGCCCCCGGTCCAGCAGCCAGCGCAGCCGGGGCGCCGGATCGGCCGTGACCTGCCCGTACGGCGGCCCCCACACCAGGCGCTCCAGCACCTCCAGGGAGTCCGCCGGGGCCTGCGCGAGCAGCGCCGCCATCCGCTCGCGGTCGCCGAACAGCCCGGTCAGGGCGGCCACCGCGGAGACCGAGTCATGGGTGGAGGGCAGCCCGGCGGTCGTGACGATCTCCTGGATGCGCCCCGGGGACATCCCGGCGGTGGCCTCCTGCACGGTGGGTCCGAGCCCCGTCGGCGAGGGGTGCTGCGGCGAGGGCGCCAGCAGCTCGCGGGCCGTGCGCACCAGTCGCAGCCGGTCGTCGCCGCCCCACACCAGGGCCTGTTCGCGCAGCGTGTCCAGGGCGTGCGGCAGGGCGGCCACGACGGCCGGGTCGGCCGCGTCCCCGGCCATCAGCCCGAGCAGCTCGTCGTAGGCCGCCGGGTCCGCCGCCACGGCCAGCGCCTCCGCCGTCTGCAGCGTGAACCGGTCCAGACGGCCCAGGGCCCGCACCACCGAGGCACGGGTGCCGGCGCGGGTCGCGAGCTGCGTCAGGTCGGTGGGCACGGGCGTGATGAGATCCGGTCGGCTGCGCAGGAGCGCGCCCAGCGCGGCGTCGCCCCGCGCGCGGAGCGCCTCCGCGAGGGAGCGGGGGGCCACGGGCCTGTCCTCGGTGCTCATCCGGTCCACGGTAGCGGGTCGCCTCCGGCGGCCGGGCCGTCCGTGCGCGGCCCCGCACCCGAACGCCCGCGGGCTGGTGGGAGCCCCGCCGCTCCTCGCGGTACCGTCGTCGCGACGGCGTCACGCAACGCACCCGCCCCGGAGGGGACTTCGTGGGGATTGAGAGCGACCAGGTCGTTTACGAGTATCTGAGCCGCGTCGGCGACGTGGCCCAGCAACAGCAGTTGTCGTCGGCCACCCGTATGCGCCTGGTCGCGGATCTGCGCAACGAGATCGACCGGCGCCGCGCCAAGGCCACCGTCGACTCGCCCGCCGCCGTCCGCCGCATCCTGACCCGCCTGGGCAGCCCGGACGAGATCGTGGCGGCCGCGGCGGACGGCGGCCCGCCGCAGGGTGCCGCCCCCGCCGCCGTGCCCGTGCAGCCCGACCGCGAGCCGGCCGGGCGGGCCGAGCGGCCCAGGGGCGGCGTCCGGCGCGTCGTGCCGCGGCCCCGCCCCGCCCGTCCCGCCGAGCCCGCGCGGCCCGCCCCCGCCGAGGGCCCGGCCCCGCCGCACCTGGCCGCCGGGCACGAACTCGGCGACAGCGCGGCCCAGCCGGACTGGTGGCGGGTGGACAGCAGCCCCTTCGGCGTGGGGGACGAGGTGCCGGGCTTCGTGGGCGGGGTGGAGCTGCCCGACCTGCTGAAGCCGCCGCCGCAGCGCAAGGCGGAGCCGGAGACGGCGGAACCGGCCCCCGCCGTGGAGGCGGCCGAGCCGGTGGAGGAGGCCGGGAAGAAGGGCCGCCGCCGGCTCCCGGGACTGCCCGCCGCCGGGAACTGGAGCAACCCCCTCCTGCTGGGCGCCGCCGCCCTGCTCGTCGCGGGCGCCGTGCTCGGCAACTGGTTCGTCCTCCTCCTCGGCTGGCTCATCGCCTACGCCTCCCGCCGCCTGACCCCGGCGGAGACCAAGTGGGCGGTGGTGATCCTGCCGAGCACGGCCGTGGTGGCGGGCCTGTTGTGGCTGTGGGGCCGGATGAACGGCCGCTGGGGCGAGCCGATCGCCGAGGGCGCGATGAACGACGCGGTGGCGCAGACCTGGCCGTGGGTGGTGCGGGGCGCGGCGGTGGCGTCGGCACTGTTCCTGGTGTGGCGCTCACAGCGACGCCGCTAGGTGTATTGATCACGAGCGTTGTTAACGCTTGCCGGGCTTGATCATGGCGAAGACCTCCGATGTGGTGGAGCT
>NZ_JBNCNM010000022.1:0-40319 GCF_049846985.1 Streptomyces sp. DT190
CCCCCCCCCCCCCCCCCCCCCCCCCCCCCCCCCCCCCCCCCCCCCCCCCCCCCCCCCCCCCGACCCACCCCCCACCGTCAGGCGAAGACGCGCACCGGCCCCGCACCCGCACCGAACCGGCCACGCGCGCCACCGCCCCCCACCCACCGCTACGCAGCGCCCCGACCCCCCGATTACGCTGCGGAGCATGACACCAGCCGCCGCCCCCACCCCCGCCTACCGGCGACTCAGCGTCGAGGAGCGCCGCAGTCAGTTGCTCACCGCCGCGTTGGGCCTCTTCGCGCACCGCGCGCCGGAGGAGGTCTCGCTCGACGACGTGGCCGAGGCGGCCGGCGTCTCGCGCCCGCTGGTGTACCGGTACTTCCCCGGCGGCAAGCAGCAGCTCTACGAGGCCGCGCTCCGCTCCGCCGCCGACGAGCTGCAGCACTGCTTCGACGAACCCCGCGAGGGCCCGCTGCTGGCCCGCCTGTCCCGTGCCCTCGACCGCTACCTCGCCTTCGTCGACGAGCACGCCGCCGGTTTCAGCGCCCTCCTCCAGGGCGGCAGCGTCGTCGAGACCTCCCGCACCACCGCCATCGTGGACGGAGTCCGCCGCGTCGCCGCCGAGCACATCCTCAGCCACCTGGGCGTCACCGAGCCCGGCCCCCGCCTGCGCATGACCATCCGCATGTGGATCACCGCCGTCGAGGCCTCGTCGCTCATCTGGCTCGACGAGGACAAGGAGCCTGCCGCGCCGGAGCTCCGCGACTGGCTCGTCGAGCAGTTCGTCGCCATGCTGACGGTGACCGCCCGCCGCGACCCGCAGACGGACGCCCTGGTCCTGGCCCTCGCCGAGGATGTCTGAGACTGGTCCCGTGAAGAGCGAAGACACCCCCTTCGAGGGCGGCCCCATGGACGGCAGGGTGCTGCCCGTCCTGCTCGGCATGACCGGCCACCCGCCCAAGACGTACCGCATTCCCGTCCCGGACCCGGACGGCGGGGCACCCACCGTGCTGGTCTACCGGCGCGTGCCCCGCGGACCGGGCAGAGTCGGCCTGACCAACCGCTGGAAGTACACGTACGACCCCGAGGGCGCCCCGTCGCGCCGCCTCAACTGGCCGTGGTCGAAGCCAGACGCCACGCCGCCCGGCAACCGGGACGACGCGGACGGGTGACGGCGTTGCGCCGAACCGCGCACACTCACCGCGCGCACCCCGCGCACGCGGCACATCCTCACGGTGTCCGGCGGCACAGGGCCGCCCCCGCACCGGAGGTGACGGCATGTCAGGAACCTTGCTGCGTCTGGTCTGCGTCGCGGCGACGGCCGCCGGCACGGCCCTCGCGCCCGTACCCGCCGCGGCCGTTCCCGAGCCGGACGCGGAACAGCCTTCCGTCGCCCGTCTCCTGACCGACCTTCAGCGTCTGTACCGGCAGGCCGAGCAGGCCACCGAGGCCTACAACGCCACCGAGGAGAAGTTGCGCAAGCAGCGCGCCGAGACCGACCGGCTGGAGCGCGCCCTCGCCCGTGCCCGGCTCTCCCTGCACGACAGCCGGGGCGCGGCCGGCCGCCTGGCCCGGCAGCAGTACCAGAGCAGCACCGGCATCTCCCCCTACGTCCGCCTGCTGCTGGCCCGCGACCCGGAGCGCGCGGTGGACCAGGGCCGGGTGATCGGCCGGATCGCCCGGGAGCGGGCCGGCACCGTCGGCCGGCTGACCGGCAGCGAGCGCAAGGCCCGGGACCTCGCCCGCAAGGCCCGCCAGGCCCTCGACGAGCAGCTCGCCCTGGCCGAGCGCCGCAAGAAGGAACGCGACACGGTGCGCGGGCGGCTGCACGACGTCGAGGAGCTCCTCGCCTCCCTCGACGACGACCAGCTCACCGCCGTCGCCGCCCTGGAGAAGGACGGCGTCACGAAGGCGCAGAAGCGGTTCATGGCGTCCGGCGCGCTCGGCGCGGGCGGCAGCGCCAACGCCGTGCGCACCCCGACGGCAGCGGGCGGCCGGGCCGTGCGCTACGCCGTACGGCAGCTCGGCAAGCCCTACGAGTGGGGCGCCGAGGGCCCGGAGTCGTTCGACTGCTCGGGCCTGACCTCCCAGGCCTGGGCGGCGGCGGGCACGCCCGTCCCGCGCACCAGCCAGGAGCAGTGGAAGCGGCTGCGCCGGATCCCGCTGGACGAACTGCGCCCCGGCGACCTGGTCGTGTACTTCGAGGAGGCCACGCACGTGGCGCTGTACCTCGGCGACGGCCGGGTCGTCCAGGCGCCCCGACCGGGCGCGAAGGTGAAGGTGTCACCGATCGCGGCCAACCCCGTCCTGGGCGCCGTGCGCCCCGACCCCGAGGGGAAGCCCCTGCGGCGCTACGAGCCGCCGGAGCTCCCCGAGGGCGCGACGGACGGGTCGGACGAGGGCTACGAGGGCTACGAGGGGCACACGGGCGACGAGGACTAGGGCACAACCCCTCGCAGGGCAGGCCCGCCCCGCAGGACGAGACCTAGGCGGCGCCCGCGCCCGACGCCTCGACCAGGTACGCCTGCGCCTTCTCCGGCTCGTAGAAGAAGTTCTCGAAGTCGGCCGGGTTGTCGAAGCCGTTGGCGAAGCGGTCGGCGACCGGCTGGATCTCGCCGGCGGCGCCGATGAGGTTCAGGATGTGCTCGGGCGGCGGCGCGAGCATCGCGTTGGTCCACTTGGTGACGTGCTGGGCGGTGGCCCAGTAGCGGTCGAAGGTGGCCCGCATCCACTCCTCGTCGAACGGCTTGTCGCCGTGCTCGACGATCGAGGCGAGGTAGGCGGCGGCGCACTTGGACGCCGAGTTGGAGCCCTGCCCGGTGATCGGGTCGTTCGCGACGACGACGTCCGCCACGCCCAGCACGAGCCCGCCGCCGGGCAGCCGGCCGATCGGGTTGCGGACGGTGGGGGCGTAGCGCCCGGCCAGCGTGCCGCCGGCGTCGGTGAGTTCGACCTTGGTGGCCCGCGCGTACTCCCAGGGGACGTACCGCTCCATGAGTTCCAGGGTCAGGGAGAGGTGCTCCGCGGGGTCCTTGACGCCTGCGAAGACGTCGAGCGGACCGCCGGGTATGCCCTCCCAGAAGAGGATGTCGGCCCGGCCGGAGGTGGTCAGGCACGGCATGACGAACAGTTCGCCGACGCCCGGCACCAGGTTGCAGCGCACCGCGTCGGTGTCCGGGTGCTCGGGGCGCGGGCCGAGGCCGTGGACGTACGCCACGGCCAGCGCGCGCTGCGGCTCGCTGTACGGGGAGCGCTCGGCGTCGCGGCCGAACATCTGGACCAGTTCGCCCTTGCCGGCGGCGACCAGCACCAGGTCGTACGTGCGGGAGAAGTAGTCGAGGTCGCCGACGGCCGCGCCGTGGATGACGAGCTGGCCGCCGCGCTGGGCGAAGGTCTCCATCCAGCCGGCCATCTTCACGCGCTGGTCGATCGACTGCGCGAACCCGTCGAGGCGGCCGAGCCAGTCGATGGCCCGGGCGGCGGGGCCCTCGGCCCAGGAGCCGGGGGCGGCGACCGAGACGCCGAGTCCTTCGATCTTCGGGGCCTGGGACTCCCAGAAGTTCAGCTGGAGGTCGCGCTCGTGCTGCAGGGCCGTGTGGAACATGCACTGCGTCGACATGACCCGGCCGGTGCGGATCTCGTCCGCCGTCCGGTTCGACATCAGGGTGACCTCGTACCCCTGCGACTGGAGGCCGAGGGCGATCTGGAGACCGGACTGGCCGGCTCCGACGACGAGTATCTTCCGCATGCGGGCTGTCCTCTACTCGGGGGTTTCGTCCAGCGCGTGGCCGACGAGGGCCAGGAGGGTCTCGATCACGGAGATCCGGCGACGCGCGTCCATGATCATGACAGGTATGTGTTGCGGGATGGTCAAGGCCTCCCGCACGTCCTCCGGCTCGAACAGCTCGGCGCCGTCGAAGTGGTTGACCGCGACCACGTACGGCAGCCCGGAGCTCTCGAAGTAGTCCAGGACCGGGAAGCAGTCCTTCAGCCGCCGGGTGTCGGCCAGCACCACGGCGCCGATCGCGCCGCGCACGATGTCGTCCCACATGAACCAGAAGCGCTGCTGGCCCGGCGTGCCGAACAGGTAGAGCACCAGGTCGTCGTCGAGCGTGATGCGCCCGAAGTCCATGGCGACCGTGGTGGAGGTCTTGCCCGGGGTGGCGGTGAGGTCGTCGGTGGCCTCGCTCGCCTCGGTCATCAGCGCCTCGGTCTGCAGCGGCGTGATCTCCGAGGCGGAGGTGACGAGCGTGGTCTTGCCCACGCCGAAGCCGCCCGCCACCACGATCTTCGTGGCTATGGGGGCACGGGTGCGGTCCGTCTCCCAGGCGTGCATGCTCGCGTCGCGCTGGGCGAGCGGGGAGGAAGCAGCGACGCCGTGAGCGGCGTCAGAGACGACGGAGTCCACTCAGCACCCTTTCCAGCAGAGCGCGGTCGGGGCGGCCCGTGCCGTGGCCGGTCCCCGTGCCGTACACACGGATCTTTCCCTGGTCCGCGAGGTCGCTGAGGAGCACGCGGACCACGCCGAGCGGCATCTTCAGCAGCGCGGCGATCTCGGCCACCGTACGCATCCGGCGGCACAGTTCGACGATGGCCCGCAGCTCCGGCATCACGCGGCTGGAGAGGTTGCCGTTCGTCAGTTCCTTGCGCTCCTCCGGGGCGTCCAGCGCGGCCGTGCTGGCCACGAACGTCTCCACGAGGAGGACGTGGCCGAACCGGGTCCGGCCGCCGGTGAGCGAGTAGGGGCGGACCCGGGCGGGTTTGCGGTCCCCGCCGCGGACCGGGAGATGCTGCTTGGGCGTACTGCTCATCGGGCGCTCCCCGTCGTCTGGGACTCCTCCAGGGATTTGCGGAGCTCGCTGCGGAGTTCGGGCGTCAGGACGTGGCCGGCCCGGCCGACGAACAGGGCCATGTGGTACGCCACCACGCTCATGTCGCAGTCCGCGGAGCCGTGCACGCCGAGCAGCGAGCCGTCGCTGATCGACATCACGAACAGGCTGCCCTCCTCCATGGCGATCATGGTGTGCTTGACCCCGCCGTAGTCCATCAGCTTGGCGGCGCCGATGGTGAGGCTGCCGATGCCGGAGACGATGGTGGCGAGGTCGGCGGCGGAGCCGCGGGGGCCGGTGGGCCGGCTCCCGGTGCCCTGCAGGGCCTCCCGGGCCTCCTTGTTGCGGTCTGCGTCGGAGGACAGCAGGAGCAGTCCGTCGGAGGAGACGACGGCGACCGAGAGGATCCCGGGCACCTCCTCGACGAGGTTGGTCAGCAGCCAGTGCAGGTTGCGGGCCTCACTGCTCAGTCCGATCAGTCCGAAGGTACTGGGCGCGGTCAACTGCTTGCCTCCTCGACTGTGCCCCCCGTGGCTTCTTCGGAATCAGCTGGTCCAGATGTGCCGGTGGCCGGCCGTCGGTGCGAGGCCGTCTGCTCGGCGATCTCCGCCTCCACCTCGCGGTAGCCGGCCTGGGCCCCCTTGCGGAAGCCGCCGAGGCGGCGGCGCAGGGCTTCGGCGTCGACGGAGCCGCTGCGCTGGCGCGGGGCGGTGGCCGTGGCGGTGATCTTGGGCGTGCGCTTGGGCAGGCCCTTGTCGGTGACGCGTTCGTGTTCGGCGTCGGCCTCCGAACCGGCCCCGTCGTGCTCGCTCTCGCCCGCACCCCCCGTGCGGTTCGCGTGAGCGTGCGGGGCCGGCTCGTGCGGGGTGGTCCCGCCGTCGTCGGCCGCGCTGTCGTGCCGGGTCGGTTCCTGCTCGTCCTGCGGTATCGGGGCCAGCAGCTCCATGGTGGTCTCGGCGGGGGTCTCGGCCGGTGCCGTCGCCCCCTCCTGCGCTGCGGCGTCGGCCTCGTCCGGTTCCGGGTGCTCCGCCGCGGTCGCGCCGCGGCCGGCCTCCTCCCGCCGTACGGCCTTCTCGGCCAGGGCCACCAGCGGGTCCCCGCCGCCCGCGCGGGCGTGCAGGACGTTGGAGTTGGCCTCGGCGTCGGCGCCGGGCAGGG
This sequence comes from Streptomyces sp. DT190, assembly GCF_049846985.1. Classification (NCBI taxonomy): domain Bacteria; kingdom Bacillati; phylum Actinomycetota; class Actinomycetes; order Kitasatosporales; family Streptomycetaceae; genus Streptomyces; species Streptomyces sp. DT190. Next base: position 5,970 of record NZ_JBNCNM010000022.1, read on the forward strand.
AGAAGGAGGGGGCGGTGGTGGACAGCGGCCCGGAGGCCGGGACGGCCGCGGCCGGGGCCGCCGCCAGCAGGGTCCTCGGCAGGACGACGACCGCCGCGACCCCGCCCTGCTTCTGCTCGCGCAGCTGGACGCGCACGCCGTGGCGCTGCGCGAGGCGGGCGACGACGTACAGGCCGAGACCGAGCCCGTCCTCGCCCTCCTGGTCGTAGGGCGCCTCCGGGTCGAAGTCCGACAGTCGGGTGTTCAGGCGCTCCAGCCGGTCCTCGGTCATGCCGATGCCCTCGTCCTGGACGGAGAGCATGACCTCGCCGTTCTCCAGCAGCCAGCCGGAGATCTCCACGGGCAGGTCGGGCGGGGAGAACGAGGTGGCGTTCTCCATGAGTTCGGCCAGCAGGTGCGAGAGGTCGTCGGCGGCGAACCCGGCGATGTGCGCGTGCGGCGGCAGCGCGGCGATGCGGACCCGCTCGTACCGCTCGATCTCGCTGACCGCGGCGCGCACGACGTCCACCAGCGGCACGGGGCCTGCGGCGTGCTGCACGTGCTCGGTGCCGGCGAGGACCAGGAGGTTCTCGCTGTGCCGGCGCATGACGGTCGCGAAGTGGTCGAGCTTGAAGAGCGTGGCGAGCCGGTCCGGGTCCTGCTCGCGCTCCTCCAGGTTCTCGATGACGGCGAGTTGCCGCTCGACCAGGCCCAGGGTGCGCAGCGCCAGGTTGACGAAGGTGCCGCCGATGGCCGTGCGCAGCCGCTCCAGCTGGGCGGCGGACTCGGCGAGCTGGCCGCGCAGTTCCTCACGGGCGTCGGCCATCTTCTGGCGCTGGCCCACGAGGTGCTTGCGGTCGGACTCCAGCGTGGCGATCCGCTCGGTGAGGGCGGCGGCGTGCGCGTGCAGGGCGTTGACGGAACGGACGACCTGGGCGAACTCGTCGTTGCGGCCGGTGAACTTCACCGGTTCCTCGGCCGCCGGGTCCTCGGCCTCGGCCAGGCGCCTGGATCCCAGGCGCAGGACGGCGAGGGGGCGGGTGAGGCTGCGGGCCATGCCCGTGGCGACACCGACGGCGAGCAGCATCAGGGCGCCGAGGATCGCGATGCGGATCTCCAGCGCGGTGACGTCGTCGTCGCGCAGCGCCTCCAGGTCCTTGGTGCGGCGGTCGTAGAGGGCGGACTCGACGCCGCGCATCAGGTCGACCCGGGCGGACAGGGCCGCGTCCAGCCGCTTGGTGCCGGTGGTCAGCTCGCTGCCGGAGAGCGCCGGCTGGTCGGTGAGGGTGGCGAGGTACTTCTCGGCGGAGTTGACCTCGGTGCCGGTGACCGTGTTGTCGAACGAGGCGCGGGCGGCCTTGGGGGCGGTGGCGCGGAAGTCGGCCAGGGCCGCGTCGGAGCGCAGCCGGGCCTGCTGGGCGGCGGCGCTCAGGGCGTCGCGCTGCCGGGCGTCGGCGCCGGAGGACGTGGCGGTCTCCGTCGGCAGGCCGGTGACGGGGTCGATGACCGTCTCGGTGCCGCGCGGCACGTTGAGGGCGGCGAGCAGCAGGCCCCGGGCGGCGGCGGCCTGCTGGACGGCGGAGTCGAGCTCGGCCAGCGCGTGGCCGCCGGCTCCGGCGCGGGGCGGCGTCCGCTGCGCCAGCTGCTCGGCGAGCCGGTGGAGTTCGGTGATGGCGCCGGAGTACGCCTGGTGCGCTTCGAGGGCGCTGCTCTTGCCGGTGAGTGCCGCTCGCCGCACGGCCGCGATGCCGTCGAGGCCGGAGCGGAGCGCGGCGGGTGTGTCGGTGTCGGCCCGCAGCTCCTCGACCTGCCGGTCCACGCGCTCGCTGTGCTGCTCGGAGGGCGCCTTGGACTTGGGCCGGCCGGCCGCGATGTAGGCGGTGACGTCGTCGCGCTCGTCCGCGAGGGAGTGCGCGAGGGCGAGGGCGTCCTGCGTCTGCTCCGCGAGCGTCACCAGCTCCTGGGAGTCGTGGAGTTCCGCGGAGGCGGCCAGCACCGACGGGGTGCCGGCCCCGGCGATGGCCGCGGCCACGACGGCCACGGCGACGATCAGCCGGTTGCGGACGTGTGTGGGGCGGCCCTTGCCGGTGGGGGGCGTCGGCTCAGCGCCCTGAACGGGGGCCGTCTGCTTGCCTGTGCGACGAGGCCGCGTCTTCTGCACCGGTGCTCGCATTCCTGACTCGTGAACCCTTGGGCCCGGATGACGCTCCGTCAACTGGTGCGTACTCCCGGTACACTTCCCGACCCTCCCAGCGCCGGTGGGCAGCGCACGCGCATCACCTGACCCGCCACCCGAAGGAGTGAACCTCGGAGGGGAGTTGAGGGGCAAGTTCCACCGGCTCTTGCAGGAGGCTTGCACGGCAGGCCGGTTGGACGCCGGGACCGGGCGGTGGCAGTATTCGCCACCGCGTCTTTCCGGACCACATCATTCCCTCCCAAACCAGGCGGCTGACCTGCGCGGGTGCGCCGCTGCGGCGACCAATGCCAGCCTTTCGCGGACCTTGTGAAGGGCTCGTGCAGACTGGCTGGATGCGTACTGAACTCGCCTCGGAGCCGGGAGACGCCGACCGCCCCAACGAGGACTTCGCCGGTGTCGGCCTCCCGGCCTCAGGACAGGGCGGTTCGCTCGTCGTCCTGGACGGGGTCACACCGCCGAGGACGGGGACGGGCTGTCTGCATTCCGTCCCCTGGTTCACCGCCCGCCTCGGTGGCGCGCTGACCGAACTGACCGTTTCACTCCCGGATGTGCCCCTGGTCGACGCCTTGTCCCGCGCCATCGCGCGTACCGCCGAGGCACACGCTTCAACCTGTGACCTTTCTCACCCGCGAACTCCCCAGGCCACGGTGGTCGTGGCCCGCTGGAACCCGGACGCGGTGGAGTACCTGGTGCTGTCGGACTCGGCGCTGCTGCTGGAGTCCCCGGACGGCGCGGTCACGCCCGTCCTGGACGACCGGCTGGCCCTGCTTCCCCGCGCCGCCCTGGCCACGGACGTCCTGGTGGACACGAACCTGCGCAACCGGGAGGGCGGCTTCTTCACGGCCGCGGCCGATCCCTCGGTGGCGCGGCGAGCGGTGACGGGGACCCTGCCCCGCCGGGAGGTCGGCGCCCTGGCCGCCCTGACGGACGGCGCGAGTCGCTGGGTGGAGAGGTTCGGGGAGGGCGACTGGACGGACTGCTTCCGCCTGGTGCGCAAGGAGGGTCCGCAGGCCCTGGTGGACCGGGTGCGGACCCTGGAGCGGGCGGCCGCGGCCGGGGTGTCCCCCGGCCGGGGCAAGACGCACGACGACGCGACGGTCGTCTACGTCGAGTTCTGACCCCGGCCGCCCCGGACCGGGACCGGGTGCTACTTCTCCATGCCCCGGTTGAGCTGGTGCAGCAGCCGGGCCAGTTCGGTGACCTCGCGGGTCTCCCAGTCGGCCAGGCGGCCGGCGTACCGGGCGCGGCGGGCCTCGCGGACCCGGCTGACGCGGTCGTGGCCCTCCTGGGTGAGGGCCACCAGCCAGGCGCGGCCGTCGGCGGGGTCGGGCTCGCGGGCGACCAGGCCGAGCTCCTCCAGGGCGCGCAGCTGGCGGGACATCGTCGCCTTGCCGACGCCGATGTACGCGGCGAGCTCGGTGGCCCGCTGCTTGCCGCACTCGTCCAGCCGGACGAGCAGCCCGTAGGCGGACGACTCCAGGTCCGGGTGGACCTCGCGGGCCATCTCGCCCTGGCTGGCCCGGGCCCGCCGCAGCAGGACGGTCAGTTCCCGCTCCAGTGCGAGGAAGGCGGGCCGGTCGACGCCCGTTCCGGCCACACCGCCCGGGGCCGTACCGCTTCCGGCCGCAGCGGCGTCTGCGGACTCACCGGGTCCGGCCCGGTGTCCGTCGTCGTTGCCGTCCTCGTGCACGTCAGTCCCTGCCTAGGTCGTCGCTACTGAGCTGGTCCGCCGGCAGCCACCGGCGCCGCAGTCCGGAAAGTATTCCCAGGTCAGGGCGTTCGTGTCCACAGGGCTCCCCCACGGTGAAGGCCCGGGCCCCCATGGGGGAACCCGGGCCTTCCCTGCCGGCCGCGTCCGTCACGCCGCGACCGGAACCTCCGGCGCCGCGCCGTTCGTCGCGGGCGCGAGCGCCAGTTCCAGGACCTGGCGGACATCGGTGACGGCGTGGACGTCGAGCTTGTCCAGCACCTCCGCCGGGACGTCGTCCAGGTCGGGCTCGTTGCGCTTGGGGATGATCACCGTGGTGACACCCGCCCGGTGCGCGGCGAGCAGCTTCTGCTTCACACCGCCGATGGGCAGGACCCGCCCGGTCAGCGAGACCTCACCGGTCATCGCCACGTCCGTGCGGACCAGGCGTCCGGACAGCAGGGACGCCAGGGCCGTGGTCATCGTGATGCCGGCGCTCGGGCCGTCCTTCGGGACCGCGCCCGCCGGGAAGTGGATGTGCACGCCCCGGTCCTTCAGGTCGCCCACCGGCAGTTCGAGCTCGGCGCCGTGGGAGCGCAGGAAGCTCAGCGCGATCTGCGCGGACTCCTTCATCACGTCGCCCAGCTGACCGGTCAGGGTCAGTCCGGCCGCGCCCGTCTCCGGGTCGGCCAGGGACGCCTCCACGTAGAGCACGTCACCGCCCGCCCCGGTCACGGCGAGCCCGGTGGCCACGCCCGGCACGGCGGTGCGGCGCTCGGCCGGGTCCTGGGCGGACTCCGGCACGTGGTGCGGCCGGCCGATCAGGTCCCGCAGGTGGCTCTCGGTGACGGTGAAGGGCAGTTCCCGCTCGCCCAGTTCGTGCTGGGCCGCGATCTTGCGCAGCAGCCGCGCCACGGACCGCTCCAGGGTGCGGACGCCCGCCTCGCGCGTGTACTCGCCGGCCAGCTTGCGCAGCGCGCTCTCGTCGATGGTCACCTCGTCCTGGCCGAGCCCGGCGCGCTCCAGCTGGCGCGGGAGCAGGTGGTCGCGGGCGATGACGACCTTCTCGTCCTCGGTGTAGCCGTCCAGGCGGACGATCTCCATCCGGTCCGCCAGGGCCTCCGGGATCGCCTCCAGGACGTTGGCGGTGGCGAGGAAGACGACGTCCGACAGGTCGAGTTCGACCTCCAGGTAGTGGTCGCGGAAGGTGTGGTTCTGCGCCGGGTCGAGCACTTCGAGCAGGGCGGCGGCCGGGTCGCCCCGGAAGTCCGAGCCCACCTTGTCGATCTCGTCGAGGAGCACGACCGGGTTCATCGACCCGGCCTCCTTGACGGCGCGGACGATCCGGCCGGGCAGCGCGCCGACGTAGGTGCGCCGGTGGCCGCGGATCTCGGCCTCGTCGCGGACGCCGCCGAGGGCGACGCGGACGAACTTCCGGCCCATGGCGTGGGCGACGGACTCGCCCAGGCTGGTCTTGCCGACGCCGGGCGGGCCGACGAGCGCGAGCACGGCACCGCCGCGCCGCCCGCCGACGACCCCGAGTCCCCGGTCGTTGCGCCGCTTGCGCACCGCCAGGTACTCGGTGATGCGCTCCTTGACGTCCTCCAGGCCGGAGTGCTCGGCGTCCAGGACCGCCTTGGCGCCCTGGATGTCGTAGGCGTCCTCGGTGCGCTCGTTCCACGGCATCTCCAGGACCGTGTCGAGCCAGGTGCGGATCCACGAGCCCTCGGGCGACTGGTCGGAGGACCGCTCCAGCTTGTCGACCTCCTTGAGGGCGGCCTCGCGGACCTTCTCGGGCAGGTCGGCGGCCTCCACGCGGGCGCGGTAGTCGTCGGACTCCTCGCCCTCCTGCTCGCCGTTCAGCTCGCGCAGCTCCTTGCGGACCGCTTCGAGCTGACGCCGCAGCAGGAACTCGCGCTGCTGCTTGTCGACGCCCTCCTGGACGTCCTTGGCGATGGTCTCGGCCACGTCCTGCTCGGCGAGGTGGTCGCGCAGCTGCTGCGTGGCGAGCTTGAGCCGGGCCACCGGGTCGGTGGTCTCCAGCAGTTCGACCTTCTGGTCGGTGGTCAGGAACGGCGAGTAGCCGGAGTTGTCGGCGAGCGCCGAGACGTCGTCGATGGCCTGGACCCGGTCGACGACCTGCCAGGCGCCGCGCTTGCGCAGCCATGCGGTGGCGAGGGCCTTGTACTCCTTGACCAGTTCGGCGACCTGGCCGGGCAGCGGCTCCGGCACGGTGTCGTCGACGCTGGTGCCCTCGACCCACAGGGCCGCGCCGGGTCCCGTGGTCCCCGCACCGATCCTCACCCGCCGTCGGCCGCGGATCAGCGCGCCCGGGTCGCCGTCGGCCAGCCGGCCGACCTGCTCGACGGTGCCGAGGACACCGGTGTTCGCGTACGTCCCGTCGATGCGTGGCACCAGGAGTACCCGGGGCTTTCCGGGTGTTGTCCGAGCGGCGGCCTGGGCGGCCTCCACCGCGGCACGGACCTCGGAGTCGCTCAGGTCCAGCGGGACCACCATCCCGGGCAGCACGACCTCGTCGTCGAGCGGCAGCACGGGCAGGGTGAGCGGTGTGGACGTCGAAGCCATGATCTCCCCTTCGGCAGTCAAGTTGAGCTATGCCGACTCAATGCTTGGGGGCGGCCGGTTGTTCCCCGACACGTGTTCGCTGTCAGCGATCACCGCTGCCGCGACGGGAAGGGGGCCGCATAAGGTCACCCCCGTAATAGGCGACGGCGCATTTCGTGGATTACAGGAGCGGCGTGGACGAGACCGTGCGGGCATGGGTGGACGGGTGGGTCGTGTCACGCGGGGCGGCGCCGCCCGTGGCCGAGCCGTGGGGCTGGACGATCGACGTGGGGCTGTACGGGCACGGCACCCGGCACGTGTTCGGCACCACGGGTGAGGGCCTCGACGAGACGACCGTCCGCAAGGTGGCCGGCGCGGTGACCGGCGACGGCGTGTGGCTGAAGGCCTTCCGGGACCCGGCGGTGGTCGCCGGCTGGCTGGGCGACGACTGGTGGATCGACCCCGAACCCGGCTGCCTCATGACGATCCCGCTGGCGGCGCAGCAGCCTCCGGACGTCCCGGCCGGCCATCGGCTGCGCACCTGGGAGCGGGGTGGGGTGACGCGCGTGATGCTGGCCGCCCCGGACGGATCCCTGGCCGCACGCGGGCAGATCACCCCGACCGGCGACACCGCCGTCGCCGACCGGATCGAGACCGCCCCGGAACACCGCCGCAAGGGACTGGGCAGCTTCGTCATGCGGACCCTGCAGAGCGCGGCGGCCCGGCAGGGAGCACGGACCGGCGTCCTGGCCGGCACGCCCGCGGGGCGCGGCCTGTACGAGGCACTGGGCTGGGAGATGAGGGCCTGGCTGACCAGCGCCCGGCACGACCCGTCGGGGTCGGCGCGGGCCGGGCGGCCCGCCTGAAGCCACCCGCAGGGCGGCCCGCCTCAGGCCACCGGCCGGGGCGGCCCGCCATCGGCCCCGGCCCTGGCAGCCCCGCCCTCGGCCCCGGCCTGCCCCCTCCCTCAGTTCCCGCCCGGCACCGTACGGGCGAGGTGCCACCGCCGCACCAGCGGCCAGGCCGCGACGCCGACGGCCAGGGCGATCGGATGGCCCCAGTCGGTCAGCGGGTCGGCGAAGGCGAGCAGGTCCCGCAGGAGCATTCCGCCGAAGGCGGCCGGCAGGGTCACGCGCGGCCAGGGCGGGAGCAGACCGGCCAGGGCGGGAGCAGACCGGCCAGGGCGGGAGCAGACCGGCCAGGGCGCCGGTGGCGGCGGCGACGCCGGAGCTGACGCCGTAGTCGAGGCGGTGCAGGGAGGAGCCGGGCAGGTGCCCGGCCGGCACCGCGAGGCCCACCGGGACCTCGGTCGCCAGGGTCGCGAGGACGTGCCCGAGCAGGAACACCCCGGCCGTGCGCAGCCCTCTGATCCGCGGTTCCAGGGCGGTCAGCACCAGCACGCACCCGGCCGCGAACGGCGAGGCCATCCCGCCCGCGACCCACAGCGCGCTGCCGACCAGCACCAGTTCCGGCGTGCGCACCAGGTGTGCCACGTCCGTGCTGGAGCCCTGGAGCAGGGCGTGCACCACGCCGGGCTGCGCGTACGCGCCGATCAGCGAGGTGAGGCAGAGCAGGGCCGTGTACGCGAAGGTGAACGGCGTACCCGTGGGGGTGGGCAGCAGCGGCCAGGGACGCGGCACCCGGTGACGCCGGGACGCCGGCGCGGGGCCGGACTCCTGCGACCCGGGCCCCCGGTGCCGAGCACGCCGCGCTGCCTCGGCACACCGTCGAGCGACGGCACGCGGCCGGCGACGCCGCGCTGCCCGGCCACGGCCAGCGACGGCACGCGGTCCGGCGACGGCGCGCTGCCCGGCCACGGCCCACCGGCCGGCGTGTCCGGCACCTCGGCCGGGGGCTGCTCGGGCGCAGGGGCCCTGGGCGGACCTGGCACATTCCCCCGGAACGGCCCCGGCACGGGCGGGCGCGTCCCGCCGCAGGGCGCGGTGCGTTCCACAGGAGGCGCTCCTTCCGTCGGGGCCCAGCCTTCGCCCGTCCCCGCCCCGTTGTCCGTGACGGGCGCCACGCCCGGGCCGTGCGCGGCAACCCGCCACCGCCCACGGCGCCTGCCCGAAAATCCCGCGCCCACGACCGCCCGGACCTGCCAGGATGAGCCGATGCGCACCTCATACGACACGCCTGACGTCCTGGACCGGCGCGACGGCCCGCACGGCGAGGTCGTGCTGCGGCGGCACGGTGACCGGCTGGAGATCATCGCCAACGGCTGTTTCCTGATGGACACCTCCGACGGCCGCTCGGAGCGGCGGCTGGTCGACGCGGCCCTGGACGCCCTGCCCGGCCGGGATCACCCCGACGTGCTGATCGGCGGACTCGGCGTCGGCTTCTCCCTCGCACACGCCGCGTCGGACCCGCGCTGGGGAGGGATCACGGTGGTGGAACGCGAGCACGCGATCGTCGCCTGGCACCGCGACGGCCCGCTCTCCGCGATCTCCGCCGAGGCCCTCGCCGACCCCCGCACGAGAATCGTCGAAGCCGATCTCGTCGCATACGTCAATGAGACATCCGACACGTATGACGCCCTGTGCCTCGACATCGACAACGGCCCCGACTGGACCGTGACGGAGGGCAACGCACACCTTTACGGTGAAGCCGGACTGGCGGGCTGCGCACGGGTGTTGAGACCCGGCGGGGTCCTCGCCGTCTGGTCCGCCCAGCCGTCTCCGGAATTCGAGGGAACCTTGCGGAATGCCGGGTTCCAACAGGTGCGTACCGAAGAGATCCCCGTTGCCCGGGGCGTTCCCGACGTCGTGCACCTCGGCGTCCGCCCTGGATAGCAAAGGCGTGCTGCCTGCCCGTACGCTGCTCCCCTGACGCCGATCATTCAAGCGTCAATCGCAACGATGCGCAGGCATAGCCAGTCAGAAGGAATCACCCCACTGATTCCGGAAAGCACACCCCAGGGGCGGGCGATGGAGCAGACACAGACCTCCCACAACGGTTCGGCGACGGCTACCCCAGGCGCACAGCGCCGGGTTCTCGTCGTCGAGGACGACGCCACGATCGTCGACGCCATCGCGACCCGCCTGCGAGCCGAGGGATTCCTCGTGCAAACCGCGGGTGACGGTCCGGCCGCCGTCGACACCGCCGAGGCCTGGCAGCCGGACCTGCTGATCCTCGACATCATGCTGCCGGGCTTCGACGGTCTGGAGGTCTGCCGGCGCGTGCAGGCCGCCCGCCCGGTGCCGGTGCTGATGCTCACCGCGCGGGACGACGAGACCGACATGCTGGTCGGTCTCGGCGTCGGCGCCGACGACTACATGACCAAGCCGTTCTCGATGCGGGAGCTGGCGGCGCGCGTGCACGTGCTGCTGCGCCGCGTGGAGCGGGCCGCGCTGGCCGCCGCGACGCCGCGCAGCGGCATCCTGCGCCTGGGTGAGCTGGAGATCGACCACGCGCAGCGCCGGGTGCGGGTGCGCAGCGAGGACGTCCACCTCACGCCCACCGAGTTCGACCTGCTGGTGTGCCTGGCGAACACGCCCCGCGCGGTGCTGTCGCGCGAGCAGCTGCTCGCCGAGGTCTGGGACTGGGCGGACGCCTCCGGCACCCGCACGGTCGACAGCCACATCAAGGCGCTGCGCCGGAAGATCGGCGCCGAGCGGATCCGCACCGTGCACGGCGTGGGGTACGCCCTGGAGACCCCGACGCCATGAGCGGCGGGCCGGCGGCACGCAGAGGCCCCGGGGAGCCGGAACCCTGGGGGAAGGTGCGCCCGTTCTCGATCAAGACCAAGCTGGGCGCGCTGGTCGTCATCTCGGTGCTGATCACCACGGGCCTGTCGGTGATCGCGGTGCACACCAAGACGGAGCTGCGCTTCATCACGGTCTTCTCGATGATCGCCACGCTGCTCATCACGCAGTTCGTGGCCCATTCGCTCACCGCGCCGCTGGACGAGATGACGGCCGTGGCGCGTTCCATCTCACAGGGCGACTACACCCGCCGCACGCGGGAGAACCGCCGCGACGAGCTGGGCGACCTGGCCGTGACGATCAACGCCATGGCCGACGAGCTGGAGGCCCAGGACCGCCAGCGCAAGGAGCTGGTGGCGAACGTCTCGCACGAGCTGCGCACCCCCATCGCCGGGCTGCGCGCGGTGCTGGAGAACATCGTCGACGGCGTCACCCAGGCCGACCCGGAGACGATGCGCACGGCGCTGAAGCAGACCGAGCGCCTCGGCCGGCTGGTGGAGACGCTGCTGGACCTGTCCCGCCTGGACAACGGCGTCGTCCCTCTGAAGAAGCGGCGGTTCGAGGTGTGGCCGTATCTGTCGGGCGTGCTGAAGGAGGCCAACATGGTCGCCTCCGTACGCGCCGGCATCGCCACCGGCTCGGGCAGTCACACCCGCACGGACGTGCATCTGCACCTGGACGTGCACCCACCGGAGTTGACGGCGCACGCCGACCCCGAGCGCATCCACCAGGTCGTGGCGAACCTCATCGACAACGCGGTCAAGCACAGCCCGCCGCACGGCCGGGTGACGGTCAAGGCGCGGCGCGGCGCCCTGCCGGAGTCGCTGGAGCTGGAGGTCCTGGACGAGGGCCCCGGCATTCCGAAGTCCGAGTGGCACCGCGTCTTCGAGCGGTTCAACCGCGGCAGCGCCAAACGGCCGCAGGGGCCGGGCAGCGACGGCGGCACGGGCCTGGGTCTGGCGATCGCCCGCTGGGCGGTGGATCTGCACGGCGGTCGGATCGGAGTGGCTGAATCCGAGCGGGGTTGCCGGATTCTTGTCACTCTTCCGGGACTTCCATCTGTGCCAAGTTGACGTAAAGTTCGAAGCGGAGCCACAAGATCCACCGGCATCCGCACTGACGGACACGTGTGATCAGGCACAGGCCCGCGCCACTGGCGCGTCAGGCCCTGCTCCGCCCTTCCCTCCTTAAGCGGAACCACGCTTGTTTCCCGCCATTTCAAGCGCCGAAACACACTTCAAGATGTGACTTGCGCGACGTTGAACGGGCCCGGCCTGACCTTCCCGCCCGGGGAGGCGTAGCCTTGATTCCCGCTGTCCATCATCTTGTGAAGCGGAAGAGGGCGGTTGCCGCCGTGTCGCCACAGTCCCCCAGTAACTCGAGCATCTCGACCGACACCGACCAAGCGGGCAAGAACCCCGCCGCGTCGTTCGGTGCCAACGAGTGGCTCGTCGACGAGATCTATCAGCAGTACCTCCAGGACCCGAATTCGGTAGACCGAGCCTGGTGGGACTTCTTCGCCGACTACAAGCCGGGCGCCGCGGGCGCCCCGGCCCCGTCGGGTACCGCGGCCACGGGGGCCGCGGGGACCACCACCGCTCAGCCCGCCGCTCCGGCCCAGCCCGCCGCTCCGGCCCAGGCCTCCGCGCCGGCGGCCGAGAAGCCCGCCGCCGAGAAGCCCGCCGCCGCGCAGGCTCCGGCGCAGGCCCCGGCTCCGGCTCCGGCTCCGGCTCCGGCACAGGCGAAGCCCGCCGCGCAGGCCTCGGCCCAGGCCGCCGCTCCCGCGAAGGCCGCCCCGGCCCCCGCGAAGCCGGCCGCCGCCAAGCAGGCCGCTCCCGCGAAGAAGGCCGAGCCCGCCGGCGAGGCCCCCTCGGGTCCGGAGCAGGTCGTGCTGCGCGGTCCGGCCGCCGCGGTCGCGAAGAACATGGACGCCTCCCTGGAGCTGCCCACGGCCACGTCCGTGCGCGCGGTCCCGGTGAAGCTGCTGTTCGACAACCGCATCGTCATCAACAACCACCTCAAGCGGGCGCGCGGCGGGAAGATCTCCTTCACGCACCTCATCGGCTACGCCATGGTCCAGGCGATCAAGGCCATGCCGGCGATGAACTACTCGTTCGCGAAGGTGGACGGCAAGCCGACCCTGGTCAAGCCGGACCACGTCAACCTCGGTCTCGCCATCGACCTGGTCAAGCCGAACGGCGACCGCCAGCTCGTCGTCGCGGCGATCAAGAAGGCCGAGACGCTGAACTTCTTCGAGTTCTGGCAGGCCTACGAGGACATCGTCCGCCGCGCCCGCGACGGCAAGCTGACGATGGACGACTTCACCGGCGTCACGGTCTCCCTGACCAACCCCGGCGGCCTCGGCACGGTCCACTCGGTGCCGCGTCTGATGCCCGGCCAGTCCGTGATCATGGGCGTCGGCGCCATGGACTACCCGGCGGAGTTCCAGGGCACCTCCCAGGACACCCTGAACAAGCTCGGCATCTCGAAGGTCATGACGCTCACGTCGACCTACGACCACCGGGTGATCCAGGGCGCCGCCTCCGGCGAGTTCCTCCGCCAGGTGGCGAACCTGCTGCTCGGCGAGAACGGCTTCTACGACGACATCTTCGAGGCCCTGCGCATCCCCTACGAGCCGGTCCGCTGGCTCAAGGACATCGACGCCAGCCACGACGACGACGTCACCAAGGCCGCCCGCGTCTTCGAGCTGATCCACTCCTACCGGGTCCGCGGCCACGTCATGGCCGACACCGACCCGCTGGAGTACCAGCAGCGCAAGCACCCCGACCTGGACATCACCGAGCACGGGCTCACGCTGTGGGACCTGGAGCGCGAGTTCGCCGTCGGCGGCTTCGCCGGCAAGTCGATGATGAAGCTGCGCGACATCCTCGGCGTCCTGCGCGACTCGTACTGCCGCACCACCGGCATCGAGTTCATGCACATCCAGGACCCCAAGCAGCGCAAGTGGATCCAGGACCGCGTGGAGCGCCCGCACTCCAAGCCGGAGCGCGAGGAGCAGCTGCGCATCCTGCGCCGGCTGAACGCGGCCGAGGCCTTCGAGACGTTCCTGCAGACGAAGTACGTCGGCCAGAAGCGCTTCTCCCTGGAGGGCGGCGAGTCCGTCATCCCGCTGCTGGACGCGGTGCTGGACTCGGCCGCCGAGTCCCGTCTGGACGAGGTCGTCATCGGCATGGCCCACCGCGGCCGCCTGAACGTCCTCGCCAACATCGTCGGCAAGTCGTACGCCCAGATCTTCCGCGAGTTCGAGGGCAACCTCGACCCGAAGTCGATGCACGGCTCCGGTGACGTGAAGTACCACCTGGGCGCCGAGGGCACCTTCACGGGCCTGGACGGCGAGCAGATCAAGGTCTCCCTGGTCGCGAACCCCTCGCACCTCGAAGCCGTCGACCCGGTCCTGGAGGGCGTCTCCCGCGCCAAGCAGGACATCATCGGCAAGGGCGGCACGGACTTCACGGTCCTGCCCGTCGCGATCCACGGCGACGCGGCCTTCGCGGGCCAGGGCGTGGTGGCCGAGACCCTGAACATGTCGCAGCTGCGCGGCTACCGCACCGGCGGCACGGTCCACATCGTCATCAACAACCAGGTCGGCTTCACCGCGGCCCCCGAGTCCTCGCGTTCCTCCATGTACGCGACGGACGTGGCCCGCATGATCGAGGCCCCGATCTTCCACGTGAACGGCGACGACCCCGAGGCCGTCGTCCGTGTCGCCCGGCTGGCCTTCGAGTTCCGCCAGGCGTTCAACAAGGACGTGGTGATCGACCTCATCTGCTACCGCCGCCGCGGTCACAACGAGTCGGACAACCCGGCCTTCACCCAGCCGCTGATGTACGACCTGATCGACAAGAAGCGCTCGGTGCGCAAGCTGTACACCGAGTCCCTGATCGGTCGCGGCGACATCACCCTGGAAGAGGCCGAGCAGGCGCTGCAGGACTACCAGGGCCAGCTGGAGAAGGTCTTCACGGAGGTCCGCGAGGCCACGTCCCAGCCGGCCTCGGTGGAGCCCACCGACCCGCAGGCCGAGTTCCCGGTCGCCGTGAACACCGCGGTGACCACGGAGGTCGTCAAGCGGATCGCCGAGTCGCAGGTCAACATCCCCGACCACGTCACCGTCCACCCGCGTCTGCTGCCCCAGCTGCAGCGCCGCGCGGCGATGGTCGAGGACGGCACCATCGACTGGGGCATGGGCGAGACCCTCGCGATCGGCTCCCTGCTGCTGGAGGGCGTCCCGGTCCGCCTGGCGGGCCAGGACTCGCAGCGCGGTACGTTCGGCCAGCGCCACGCGGTCATCATCGACCGCAGCACCGGCGAGGAGTACACGCCGCTGCAGTACCTCTCCGAGGACCAGGCGCGGCTCAACGTCTACAACTCCCTGCTCTCCGAGTACGCGGCGATGGGCTTCGAGTACGGCTACTCGCTGGCCCGTCCCGAGGCGCTCGTGATGTGGGAGGCGCAGTTCGGCGACTTCGTCAACGGCGCCCAGACGGTCGTGGACGAGTTCATCTCGTCGGCCGAGCAGAAGTGGGCCCAGACCTCCGGCGTCGTGCTGCTCCTGCCGCACGGCTACGAGGGCCAGGGCCCGGACCACTCCTCGGCCCGTCCGGAGCGCTTCCTCCAGATGTGCGCCCAGAACAACATGACGGTCGCCATGCCGACGTCGCCGTCGAACTACTTCCACCTCCTGCGGTGGCAGGTGCACAACCCGCACCACAAGCCGCTGGTGGTCTTCACGCCGAAGTCGATGCTGCGTCTGAAGGCCGCGGCGGCGAAGGCGGAGGAGTTCACGACCGGGCAGTTCCAGCCGGTCATCGGCGACGCGTCGGTCGACCCGGCCGCGGTCAAGAAGGTCGTCTTCTGCGCCGGCAAGGTCTACTACGACCTGGAGGCCGAGCGTCAGAAGCGCGGTGTGACGGACACGGCGATCATCCGCATCGAGCGGCTGTACCCGCTGGCGGGTACCGAGCTCCAGGCGGAGATCAAGAAGTACCCGAACGCCGAGAAGTACCTGTGGGCCCAGGAGGAGCCGGCGAACCAGGGTGCCTGGCCGTTCATCGCGCTCAACCTGATCGACCACCTGGACCTGGCGGTCGGCGCGGAGGTCCCGCACGGCGAGCGCCTGCGCCGCATCTCGCGCCCGCACAGCTCGTCCCCGGCGGTCGGTTCCGCGAAGCGGCACCAGGCCGAGCAGGAGCAGTTGGTGCGTGAGGTGTTCGAGGCGTAGTCCTCGCGTCCCTTCGCACGTCACCGGGCCGCATCCCCATCAGGGGGTGCGGCCCGGCCGCATATCCTTGAGCCATGTACTTCACGGACCGTGGCATCGAGGAACTGGAGAAGCGGCGCGGCGAGGAGGAGGTCACCTTCGAGTGGCTCGCCGAGCAGCTGCGGACGTTCGTCGATCTCAACCCCGACTTCGAGGTGCCGGTGGAGCGCCTGGCGACGTGGCTGGCACGGCTGGACGACGAGGACGACGAGTAGGGAACCAGTCGGCGCCCGGCCGGACGGGCGTCCGTCCGCGGCAGACGAGGCGACGCGCGTGCGTGTGGTCGCGGCGAGAGACGCGAGCGGCGAGAGACGCGAGCGGCGAGAGACGCGAGCGGCGAGAGCGGCGCGCAGAGGACCGCTCAGAGCCGCCCGCCATCTGGCCTTCAGTCGCGCGGGTCTCCGTCGCGCGGGTCTCCGTCGCGCAGATCTCCGTCGCGTAGGTCTCCGTCGCGTAGGTCTCCGTCGCGTGGGTTTCAGTCGCGTGGGTGCGTGAGGTCGTAGAGGTCGTGGGCCAGGCCCAGCGCGCCGTGTGCCAGGAGCAGTGCCCCGGCGGTGGTCCAGCCCCAGCCCCCGCCGCGCTGTCTGACGCCCCGGACCAGCAGCGGTACGCCTCCCGCCACCTGCGCGAGGGCCAGGACACGGGCCCTCGGACCGCGCGCCCGGTGCAGCCAGGGGCCGAGGCGGCTGTGCTCGACGGTGCCGCCCTCGGCGACCGCCTCACGCAGTCCGGGCCATTCGACGGGCCGGCTGTCCGGCAGTGCGGCGGCGGCTTCCCCGAGGCGGTCGGCGGGGGTGCCGGGGGCGAGCCCGGGCGGCATCGCGAGGCCCACGCGCGCGAGGACCGCCAGCAGACCGCGCAGCCGGGCCGAGGCGTCGGCGTCGTCGGGCTTGGTGAGCTGTTCGAGGGCCTGCAGGTCCAGGACCGGGTCGAGACCCACGCGCGCGGCGAACGTGCGCATCGCCTCGTCCTCCCCCACAGGGACGCCGTGCGCGAGCCAGACGAACCCGACCGGGCGGCGGAAGCCGTAGGCGAGGGTGAAGCCCGCGTGGTCGGCGTCCCACCACAGGGCCAGGACCGGCCAGGGCGCGCCCACGGCGAGGGCGGTGGCCCAGCCGGTGACCACGCGGTCGACGGGCTCGGTGCCGTCCCGCCAGGGCCGGCCCTCGGGAACCAGGACGCTCCAGTCGTCGCCCGCGCGGGTCAGCCGCATGGGCTCACGCAGCAACTGGGCGACGGGGGCGACGGCCCCGGGCACCGCCCGGCACAACAACAGCGCCCCTGGCACGGGACCGGTGGGGGCAGCTTCCCTCGGCATGCTCACACGCTAGGGCGAATCGGCACACTTTGAACACTTTTAACCCCACCCCCATCCCCAGAACGAGTGTCTTGACTTTCCCCCTCCACGATATATCGTGAAATCCGGAGACGCGATATGGCGCGTCGAGTCGGGGAGGTCTCACGATGTCCGAGTGGTCCGTCACGGAACCGAGCAAGCGCACCTTCGACGAGCCCGTGAGCGATCTCCACGTACGCCTGGTCAACGGAACGGTGAACGTGGTGGGCACGGACGAAGGTTCCGCCCGCCTGGAGGTCTCCGAGATCGAAGGCCCGCCTCTGGTGGTGACCCGGCAGGGCGGCACCCTGACCGTCGCCTACGAGGACCTGCCCTGGAAGGGCTTCCTGTCCTGGCTGGACCGCAAGGGCTGGCGCCGCAGCGCGGTGGTCTCCCTGGCCGTCCCGGCCGGCACGCGCGTGGAGGTGGGAGTCGTCGGCGCCGCGGCCGTCGTCTCCGGCATCCAGGGCCCGACGGTGGTCAAGGGTGTCACCGGCGACACGACGCTGGTGGCCCTCTCCGGCCCGGTCCGCGCCGACACGGTCTCCGGCTACCTGGAGGCCCAGGACGTCACGGGCGACCTGCGGTTCAACTCGGTCTCCGGCGACCTCACCGTGGTCGAGGGCTCCGGCCGCTCGGTCCGGGCCGAATCGGTCAGCGGTTCCATGATCGTCGACCTCGACCCGGACGGCCCCACGGACGTGAAGCTGACCAGCGTCTCCGGCGAGATCGCGATCCGGCTGCCGCACCGCGCGGACGCCGAGGTCGAGGCCAACACGGCGAGCGGCGCCGTCTCCAACGCCTTCGACGACCTCCGCGTGCACGGCCAGTGGGGCGCCCACAAGATCACCGGCCGCCTGGGCGCGGGCACCGGCACCCTGCGGGCCACGACGGTCTCCGGCTCGATCGCCCTGCTGCGCCGGCCGCCCGAGCAGGACGACGACCGCGCCCCACGGGACGCGCGTCCCGGCACCGACAGCCCCTCGGCGGCCCCGGCGGGCCGGCCCGGAGGCGACTCGGGAGACAATTCCGTCTCCGGCCCGGGCGCGGACCCCACCACCGCCCAGGCCGACGGCACGACCGACAAGAAGGTGCTCTGACATGCCCCCCGTCTTCGCCCACGGCCGTCTCCGCCTCTACCTGCTGAAGCTGCTGGACGAGGCCCCCCGCCACGGCTACGAGGTGATCCGCCTCCTCGAAGAGCGCTTCCAGGGCTTGTACGCGCCGTCCGCGGGCACGGTCTACCCCCGCCTGGCCAAGCTGGAGGCCGAGGGCCTGGTCACCCACACCACCGAGGGCGGCCGCAAGGTCTACTCGATCACGGACGCGGGCCGCGCCGAACTGGCCGACCGCAGTGGCGAGCTGGCCGACCTGGAGCTGGAGATCCGGGAGTCCGTCGCCGAACTGGCCGCCGAGATTCGGGCGGACGTGCGCGGAGCCGCCGGCGACCTGCGCCGCGAGATGCGCGCCGCCGCGACCGAGGCCCGCCGGGACAACGGCAGCCGCACCGGCGCCACCGAGGGCACCCCCTACGGCGACTTCGCGCAGTTCGGCGACAAGGACGCCTGGCGCATCGCCAAGGAGGAGATGCGGCGGGCGCGGCAGGAGTGGAAGGAACAGGCCCGCCGCGCCAAGGACGAGAGCCGCCGCGCCCGCGAGGACGCCCAGCGCGCCCGCCGCCAGGCGAAGGAGGCCCAGGAGCAGGCCCGCGCCCAGGCACAGCAGGAGGTGCAGCGCATCGCCCGCCGCGTCCAGGAGCAGGTGCAGGACCACTTCACCCGCGGCGACTGGCCGACGGGCCTGCGCGAGGGCCTCAGCGAACTGGTCAAGGAGGTCGGCGAGTTCGGCAAGGACTACGGCAAGGACTTCGGTTTCGACTGGACCGGCACCGGTCCTGACACTGGTACCGGCAGCGGTACTGCCACCGGCACCGGCAAGCCGGCCGCGCCGGCGGCGGGATCACGGCCCACCGAGGACTTCCCGGCCTCCTACGAACCGGCCTGGGCCCACGAGGACGCCGCGGAGTCCACCGGCGACCCCGCCCGCGACCTGGACCGCCTCCTCGACCGCTTCCGGGACGACATCCGCGACGCGGCCCGCGACCACGGCGTCACCCCCGACCAGCTGCGCGACGCCCGCCGCCACTTGTCGACGGCAGCGGCCCACATAGGGGCACTGCTCCGCACGCCGAAGAAGTAAGCGGGCCGCGCTCAGCCGGCCTTGGCCTCGCCGCCACCCCCGTACAGCACGCGCACCAGCGACGCGTACGTCACCCCGTGGTCGGCGAGGACCTCGGCCGGCACGCCCGGGCGCATGGTCAGGGCCAGCAGCAGATGCTCGTCACCGATGTGCCGGTCCCGCTGCGCGAGGGCCGCCCGCAGCGACCCCTCCAGCACGTCCTTGGCGCCGCGCCCGAAGGAGGGACGCCCCGACCACCACCGCGTGTCCTTGCGGTCGCCGGACATCGCCCCGACGCCGTGCACCTCCTCCACCCGGGCGACGATCTCCGCCACGTCGATCCCCAGCCCGGCCA
The DNA here is from genome assembly GCF_049846985.1 of Streptomyces sp. DT190. NCBI lineage: Bacteria > Bacillati > Actinomycetota > Actinomycetes > Kitasatosporales > Streptomycetaceae > Streptomyces > Streptomyces sp. DT190. Next base: position 25,249 of record NZ_JBNCNM010000022.1, read on the forward strand.
GCGCGTCACTCTCGGCCCGGGACAGCCCGGCCCGCCTCCGCGCCTCCCTCAGGGCCTCGCGCACCGGCTCCCGCCCCTCCGGCCCGAGCCCCAGAGCGGCGAGCGCGAAGGATCCCCGGCTGCCCTCCCGGTCGAGCAGGGCCAGCAGCAGATGCTCGGGCTCCACGCACTGCCCGCCCCCGCCACCGCGTTCGACATGCGTGAACGCGCCCTTCACCACTTCCCGCGCGTCCTTCGTGAACCGCTCGAACATCAATGCCTCCCGTACTTCTTGTGCACGGCCTGCCTGCTCACACCGAGTTCGGTGGCGATCTCCTGCCACGACCAGCCCTGGTTGCGCGCGTTGCGCACCTGCACGGCCTCCAGCTGCTCCAGCAGCCGGCGCAGCGCGGCGACGGCCCTCAGGCCCACCCGCGGATCCCGGTCACCGGCGCGCTCGGCCAGATCGGTTGCTTCGGTCATGATGTCAACATAGGTTGACAATCGAACCCCGTCAACCCCAGTTGACAAAGCAAACGGCCGGCCCGTTGCCGGACCGGCCGCTTCAGCACCGCGTGGTGCGCACTCAGGAGGTGGTCAGCACGATCTTCCCGAACAGATCGCCGGACGCGAGCCGTTCGAAGCCCTCACGCGCACGGTCCAGGGGCAGCACGTCGTCGATGACGGGCCGCACACCGGTGGCCGCGCAGAACGCCAGCAGGTCCTCCAGTTCGTCCTTGGTGCCCATCGTGGAGCCGACGACCTTGAGTTCCAGGAAGAAGATCCGGGTCAGTTCGGCGTGCGAGGGCCGGTCACCGCTGGTGGCACCGGAGATGACCAGGGTGCCGCCGGGCTTCAGCGACTTCACGGAATGGGACCAGGTCGCCGCGCCCACGGTCTCGATCACGGCGTCGACCCGCTGCGGCAGACGCGCCCCGGCCTCCAGCGCCTCCACGGCCCCGAGCTCCAGGGCCCGCTTGCGCTTGGCCTCGTCCCGGCTGGTGGCGTAGACCCGGAGCCCGGCCGCCTTGCCCAGCACGATGGCAGCCGTGGCGACACCGCCGCCGGCGCCCTGCACGAGCACGGAGTCACCGGGCCGGACCCCCGCGTTCGTGAACAGCATCCGGTACGCGGTCAGCCACGCCGTCGGGAGACAGGCGGCCTCCTCGAAGGAGAGCCCCTTCGGCTTGGGCAGGATGTTCCAGGTCGGCACGGAGACCTGTTCGGCGAAGGTCCCCTGGTAACGCTCCGTGAGAATGGAACGGGGCTCCTTCGGGCCGACCCCGTGCCCGCTCTGTCCGATGACGGAGTGCAGGACGACCTCGTTGCCGTCCTCGTCGACACCGGCGGCGTCGCAGCCGAGGATCATCGGCAGCTTGTCCTCCGCGAGGCCGACGCCGCGCAGGGACCAGAGGTCGTGGTGGTTGAGGGAGGCGGCCTTGACCGTGACGGTGCTCCAGCCGGGGCGGGCCTCGGGAGCCGGGCGCTCTCCCGACTCCAGGCCGGACAGCGGCTGGTCGCGGTCGATTCGGGCGGCGTAGACAGCGAACATGACCTTGACGATAGGTTCCGAGGCCGAGGGAGTGGAACCACCGACCCCTGTGAGACACACCCTCTTGCCAAAACCGGGGCGGCCCTTGCTGAGGCCGATGGACCCGCACCCGCGGGACGGCGTAAGGGGCCGTGCCGGGGGGTGTCCGCCCGCAGCGGTTGGCGCGTCAACGAACAGTCAGTCGGCACGCAACCCCATCGCGCCGTTCCGAGGACGGACACCCCCCGGCACGGCCCCGCCCCACCACCCCCCGTCAGGCGAAGACGCGCACCCCCACCGGTCAGGCGCCCCCCGCACCCCCACCACCATTCCGCTCCACCATCAGCCGCGACCCCGCCCGGCGTTCGCCGAACACGTCACCCGGATTGGACAGCACGCACGTGTCGAGGGACAGGCAGCCGCAGCCGATGCAGTCGGTGAGGTGGTCGCGGAGGCGGTTCAGCTGTTTGATGCGCTCGTCCAGCTCCGAGCGCCAGGCCTCCGACAGATGCGCCCAGTCCTCCCGCGTCGGCGTCCGCTCCTCCGGCAGCTGCGCCAGCGCCTCGCGAATCGTCGCCAGCGGAATCCCTACCCGCTGCGCCGCCCTGATGAACGCGACCCGCCGCAGCGTGTCGCGGGAGTACCGGCGCTGGTTGCCCGCCGTACGCCGGCTGCTGATCAGGCCCTTGGACTCGTAGAAGTGCAGGGCGGACACCGCCGCCCCACTGCGCGCCGACAGCTGCCCTACCGTGAGTTCGTGGATCTTCTCTGAAATCTGAGGCACCCCTCGAACCCTACCGAGTCCGTTGACACAGCCCCCGCGGCCGACCATGCTAAGCAGTCGCTTAGAAAAGCTTCCCGCACGAGAGGTCTGGAAGACATGGCACAGCCGAGGATCTTCACGTCCGTAGACGACCTGAAGTCGGCGGTCGGCGAGCAGCTGGGGTACACCGACTGGCTCGACATCGACCAGAAGCGGATCGACCTCTTCGCGGAGGCCACCGGCGACCACCAGTGGATCCACGTCGACCCGGAGAAGGCCGCCGCCGGCCCCTTCGGCACGACCATCGCCCACGGCTATCTGACCCTGTCGCTGCTCCCCCTGTTCGGCCCCCAGCTGATCTCCGTCGAGGGGGTGAAGATGGGCGTCAACTACGGCACCGAAAAGGTCCGTTTCCCCGCCCCCGTGCCCGTCGGCTCCCGGCTGCGCGCCACCGCGACCATCACCGGCGTCGACGACGTCCAGGGCGGCGTGCAGGTGTCGGTCGCCTTCACCGTGGAACGCGAGGGCGGCGACAAGCCCGTCTGCGTCGCCGAGTCCGTCTCGCGCTACTACGTCTGAGACTCCGCCGGTTCCGACGGCGCGGCCGGGGAACCCGCCGCACCCACCATCCGCAGCACGAGGTCGGCGTACAGCGCGCCGACCTCCTCCGGCGTCCGCGGCCCGTCCAGGCTGAACCACCGGGCGACGTCGATGCACAGCGACAGCACCGCCAGCGTCGTCCCGTGCACGTCGATGACGTCGAACTCGCCCGCGCGCACGCCCTCCTCGATGATCCCGCGCACCTCCGCGTCCACCTGGCGCCGCAGCGCGAGGATCTCGGCGCGGGCGTCGGGACCGAGCGAGTCGAGTTCGTACTGCACCACCCGCGCGGTGGTCCGCCCGCCCGCGTGCCAGCGCACGAAGGAGCTGACCGCGTCGGCGAGCCGCTCCGTGGGGCTGCCCTCGCGGCGGGAGGCCGTGCGCAGGATCTCCAGGGCCTTCTCGTGCCCGATCCTGCTGATGCGGTGGAGCAGTTCCTCCTTGGTCTTGTAGTGGATGTAGAGCGCGGCCGGGCTCATCCCGGCCCGGCCCGCGATGTCGCGGGTCGTCGTGGCGTGGTAGCCGCGCTCGGCGAAGGCCTCCACCGCGGCGATCAGCAACCGCCGCGCCGCGTCGGGCGTGACCTCGCCCCACGCCGGCGCCTCGCCGCCGGCCGTCTCCTCCGCCGTACTCATCACTCGCCCCTCTCCACTGACAGGGGCACCACCATACCGCCGAAGGTGAGCGGGCGCTTAGCGCAGGCGCCCGGCGGCCGCGCTCAGTGCTTCTCGAAGGGGGTGTACGGGGAGGCCGGGGCGCTGCCCTCCTGCCGGTCCCGGATGACCTTGGCCAGCGTGAAGGAGGAGGTGACGAGGTACAGCACGGCGATGGCGAGGAAGCCCCGCACCCAGGCGTCGGCACTCAGCTGGTAGATGCCGATCGCTGTGGCCGCCATGGCGACGGCGAAGGAGGCGACGGCCTGGCCGTAGAAGGCGGCCGTGTTCTGCTGCTTGCCCGGTGTCTCACTCATGGCGACAGCTTCGGCCACCGTGGCCCGCGCCACATCCGTCGAGGTACTCAGGCGCTACTCAGAACGCCGAGACCCCCGTCAGGGCCCGTCCGATGACCAGCTTCTGGATCTGGCTCGTGCCCTCGTAGAGGGTCATCACGCGGGCGTCCCGCAGCAGCTTGCCCGCGGGGTACTCGTCGATGTAGCCGTAGCCGCCGAAGACCTGCAGCGCGTTGTTGGCGGCGCGGACGGCGGCCTCCGAGGCGAACAGCTTGGCCTTGGACGACTCGACGGCGAAGGGCCGGCCCCGGTCGACCAGGTCGGCGACCCGCCAGGTCAGCAGCCGGGCGGCGTCGACGTCCACCGCGATGTCACTGATCAGTTCCTGGACCAGCTGGTGGCGGGCGATGGTCTTCCCGAACTGCTCGCGCTCACCGGCGTAGCGGACCGCCGCGTCCAGGGCGGCCTGGGCTATGCCGACGCAGCCCGCCGCCACGGACATCCGCCCCTTGGCCAGGGCCGACATGGCGATCGAGAAGCCCTTGCCCTCCGGTCCGAGCAGTGCGGAGGCCGGCACGCGCACGCCCTCCAGGACGAGTTCGGCGGTGGCCTGGCCGCGCAGCCCGAGCTTGCCGTGGACGGTGCGGCGGGTCAGGCCGGGCGTGTCGGCCGGGACGAGGAAGGCGGAGACGCCCTTGTGGCCGGGCGCGTCCGTGGAGCGGGCGAACAGCAGGACGACGTCGGCCCAGGTGCCGTTGGTGATGAACATCTTGGTGCCGTCGATGACGTACTCGTCGCCGTCGCGCACCGCCCGAGTCGTCAGGTTGCCCGCGTCCGAGCCGGTGCCCGGCTCGGTCAGCCCGAAGCAGCCCACCGCCGCGCCGGAGGTCAGCCCGGGCAGCCAGCGCCGCTTCTGCTCCTCGCTCCCCCAGGCGGCGACGGTCTTGGCGACGAGTCCCAGCGAGACGGAGACGATCCCGCGCACGGAGGAGTCACCGCGGCCGAGTTCCTCGGTGACCAGGCAGTACGCGAGGTGGTCGCCGCCGGAGCCGCCGTACTCCTCGTCGATGGTGAGCCCCAGGAAGCCGACCTCGCCGAGCTTCTTCACGATCGACCGGTCGACCTCCTCGGCCCGGTCCCAGGCGACGGCGTGCGGGGTGATCTCGCGCGCCACGAAGTCCCGGGCGAGCTTCCGTACGGCGGTCTGCTCCTCGCTGAGCTCCAGGTTCACCACATCACCCCTCGAAAACCGTACCTTTAAATTAGCACTGCTAGTTTCTTTCGGCAGCCCTACTATGTGCGCCATGGCCCGACCGCGCAAGCCCTTGCTCAGCACCGAACGGATCGTCGAGGCGGCCCGCGCGCTCGTGGACGCGGAGGGCCTCGCGGCCGTCTCCACCCGCCGGCTCGCCGCCGAACTCGGGGTCAGCGGGCCCTCGCTCTACAACCACTTCCGCACCAAGGACGAGATCCTGGAGGCGGTCGCCGACTCGGTGAGCGGCCAGGTCGACCTGTCGATGTTCCAGGACGGCCGGGACTGGCGGACCGCGCTGCACGACTGGGCCGTCTCCTACCGGGCCGCGCTGCGCGACCACCCGAACATCGTCCCGGTGCTGGCCCGCGGCCCCGGCCGGCGCCCGGCGGGACTCCGCCTGGCGGACGCCGTCTACGGCGCGATGGTCGAGGCGGGCTGGCCGCCGGCGCAGGCCACCTCCATCGGCGCGCTGATGCGCTACTTCGTGATGGGCTCCGCGCTCGGCTCCTTCGCCGGCGGCTTCGTGGACGACGCGAGCGCCTACGACCCGGCCGACTATCCGCACCTGCAGCAGGCGCACCTCCTCGCCGAGCAGCAGGAGAAGATCGACGAGCGGGCCTTCGAGACCGGCCTGACGGCCCTGCTGGACGGGCTGGCACGGCAGTACGAGCAGGTGCGCCGGAGCGCCTAGGCCCTCCGGGTGCGGACACTTCGGCGACGGCCGAAGAATCCGTGTCCCATGCTGGGGGCATGACGACGAGGGACCCCCAGGCCACCGGGCTGGCCCGGCTCGCCGGCCTGATCGCCGACGAGACCCGGGCCACGTGCCTGCTCGCGCTGCTCGACGGGCGGGCCTGGACGGCGGGCGAACTGGCGCGGCACGCGGGCGTCGCACCGTCCACCCTGAGCGAGCACCTGGGCAGGCTCGTCGCGGGCGGACTGCTCGCCGAGGAGCGGCAGGGACGGCACCGCTACGTCCGCCTCGCCGACGCGCGGGTCGCGCAGCTGCTCGAGGACCTCGTCGCGCAGGTCCACCCGGGCACGGCCGTCCGGCCGCGCGGCCTGCGGGAGGCGAGCGCCGGTTCGGCGATGGCCCGGGGCCGCACCTGCTACGACCATCTCGCCGGGCGGCTCGGTGTCACCGTCACCGACGCGCTGACGGCCCGCGGGCTGCTCGCGCAGGACACCGGTTTCGCGCTCACCGACGCGGGGGTCGTCTGGTTCGAGACGGCCGGTATCGGCCTGGACCGGCGAGGCCGGCGTCCCCTGGCGCGGGCCTGTCTCGACTGGACCGAACGGCGGCCGCACCTCGCGGGCGTGGCGGGCGCGGCCCTGTGCCGGCACGCCCTGGAAGCGGGGTGGTGCGTGCGCATCGGCTCGGAGCGGGCGGTGAAGGTGACGGCGGCCGGGGCGCGGGCCCTGTCCGACCTGCTGGGCGTCGACACCGCCGCCCTGGGCGGCCCAGCCGTCCGAAATCCGCGAGCCTGCGCCCCCGGTGTCCCCCTAGCCTCGGGAGCATGATGAACAACCCCCCGGCCACCTCCCCCCGTCGGGCCGAGGTGCTGGCCGCAGCCGCCGCCGCGGTCACCGTCGTGCTGTGGGCGTCCGCCTTCGTCTCGATCCGCAGCGCGGGTGACGCCTACTCGCCGGGCGCGCTGGCCCTCGGGCGACTGCTGGCCGGCGCGCTGACGCTGGGGGTGCTCTGCCTGGTGCGGCGGGAGACCTGGCCGCCGCGCTCGGCCTGGCGCGGGATCGCGGTGTCGGGCGTGCTGTGGTTCGGCTTCTACATGGTCGCCCTGAACTGGGGCGAGCAGCAGGTCGACGCCGGCACGGCCGCGCTGGTCGTGAACACCGGGCCGATCCTGATCGCGCTGCTCGGCTCCCGGCTGCTCGGCGACCCGATGCCGCCGCGGCTGCTGGCGGGGATGGCGGTGTCGTTCGCCGGTGCGGTGACGGTGGGTCTGTCGATGTCCGGCGAGGGCGGCTCCTCGGTGCTCGGGGTGGTGCTGTGCCTGCTGGCGGCCGTCGCGTACGCCGGGGGTGTCGTGGCGCAGAAGCCGGCACTGGGCTCGGCGAGTCCGCTGCAGGTGACGACGTTCGGCTGCCTGGTCGGCGCGGTGGTGTGCCTGCCGTTCGCGGGGCAGCTGGTGCAGGAGGCCGCGCGGGCACCGGCCTCCGCCACGCTCAACATGGTCTACCTGGGCGTCTTCCCGACCGCCCTCGCCTTCACCACGTGGGCCTACGCGCTGTCCCGGACGACCGCGAGCAGGATGGGCGCGACGACGTACGCGGCGCCCGCGCTGGTCGTCCTGATGTCCTGGCTGTTCCTCGGTGAGGTGCCGGGGCTGCTCACCCTGGTCGGCGGTGCGCTGTGCCTGGCGGGCGTGGCGGTGTCCCGGTCGCGCGCGCGGCCGGCGGCCCGGGCCGGGGTTCCGGGAGCGGTGGGGGAACCCCGGCCCGAGCAGACCCCGGACTCAGCTCGCTGACCCGGCCTCCGCACGGGCCTCGGGCGCGGCCCGCCGCTCCGCCGCACGCGCCCGGCCCGCGAGGACCCTGATCGAGAACAGGGCGATCACCGAGAGCCCGATGATGTAGCCGGAGACGGCCATCGAGGTGCCGGTCGCCTCCAGCAGCAGCACCATCACGAAGGGGGCGAGCCCACCGCCCGCGACGGCCGCGATCTGGTAGCCGAGGGAGGCGCCGGTGTAGCGCATCTCGGGCGTGAACAGCTCGGCGAACAGCGCCGCCTGAGGGCCGTACATGATGCTCAGGAAGCAGCTGGCCACGAACGTGCCGACGGCCAGCCACAGCAGCGAGCCGGTGTCGATCAGCAGGAACAGCGGCACGGCCCACACCGCGATGCCGACCGCGCCGAGGGCGTAGATCCGGATGCGGCCGAGGCGGTCGGAGAGGGCGGCGGCGGCCGGGATCAGCACCAGCTGGGTCAGGCTGACGCAGAGCGAGACCATGAGGACCGGGCCCTTCTCCATGTCCAGTTCGCGGGTCGTGTAGTCGAGCACGCCCGTGATGAGGATGTAGAAGGTCGCGGTGTTGACGGCGAAGGAGCCTCCGGCCAGGAGCACCGTGCCGAGGTGGCCGCGCAGGATGGTGCGCAGCGGCGAGCTCTGCTCGGACTTCTCCTGCTCCGCGAGCGCCCGCTCGGCCTCGCGGAAGGCCGGGGTCTCCTCGACGCGGGTGTGGATGTACCAGGCGAGGCCCAGCACCAGCAGGCCGACCAGGAACGGCACGCGCCAGCCCCAGGCGGTGAAGGCGGAGTCGCTGGTGAGCGCGCCGGCCAGCAGGAAGACGGTGTTGGCGGTGACCACGCCGATCGGGACGCCGAGCTGGACGACGCTGCCGTAGACGCCGCGCTTGCCCGGCGGGGCGTACTCGGTGGCCAGGAGCATCGCGCCGCCCCACTGGGCTCCGACGGCCACGCCCTGGGCGACCCGGAGCAGCACGAGCAGGATCGGGGCGGCGACGCCGATGGTGTCGTACGTGGGGAGCAGGCCGATGCCGGTGGTGGCCACGCCCATCAGCGTCAGGGCGAGGACCAGCATCGGCTTGCGGCCGCGCTGGTCACCGAGGTGCCCGGCGACGATGCCGCCGAGGGGGCGGGCGAGGAAGCCGACGGCGAAGGTGGCGAACGAGGCGAGGACGCCCGCGGTGGGAGAGCCGGCGGGGAAGTACAGGTCGCCCAGGACGAGGGCGGCGGCGATGCCGAAGACGAAGTAGTCGTACCACTCGACGGCCGAGGCGAGCGCCGCGGCGGTGGCGACCCGGCGGCGGTTGCCGGCGGCGGGCGGGGTGGGGTCGGGCTGAGCGGAAGGTGCCGTGTCCATGTGGTGCGCGCTCCGGAGGTGCGGGGACGGAACCGGGGGGTGGCTCGGGTTCCGGGGAACGTACTGACCGGACGGTATGGACGTCAACGGGTCGTGCACCAGGACTTTTTCCTGTACGGGGCACTGACCGGGGCGCGGACACGGCGGAGGCCCCGGCCTCGCGAGGAGGCCGGGGCACCGGGAGGGCGAGGGGCTAGAAGACGACCAGCGCGCGGCCGCCCTTGCCGGCGAGCATGTTCTCGAAGGCCGCCGGGATGCCGTCGAGGGAGATGCGTTCCGTCACCAGGGCGCTCAGGTCGAACCGGCCCGCCCGGATGTGGTCGGCCAGGACGGGCAGGTCCGCGGCCGGGTCGGAGTTGCCGTAGACGCAGCCGGAGAGGGTGCGGCCCCAGTGGAAGATCTCCAGGGCGTGGAACGTGACCTGCTGGTCCTTGCCGCCGATGCCGACGACCGTGGTGCGGCCGCCGCGCCGGGTGGAGTCCCAGGCGGTGCGGATGGTGACGGCCCGGCCCGCGCACTCGACGGCCACGTCGACGCCCTGCTTGCCGGTGAGGCCGCGGATCTCGCGGGCCGTGGTGTCGGAGGCGACGAGGTAGTCGGTGGCTCCGGCCGCCCGGGCCAGCTCCTCCTTGGCCGGGGAGACGTCCACCGCGACGATCTTCGAGGCGCCGGCGATCCGGGCGGCCTGGAGGGCTGCGAGGCCCACTCCCCCGACGCCGAAGACGGCGACCGTCTCGCCCTGCCGGACCCGGGCCGAGTGGTGGACGGCGCCGTAGCCCGTGAGCACCGCGCAGCCCAGCAGGGCCGCGTCGGTGAGCGGGACGCCGTCCGGCGCGGGCAGCACGCAGGAGGCGGGCACGACCGTCTCCTCGGCGAACGCGGCGACGTTCAGGCCGGGGTGGAGCTCGGTGCCGTCGCTGGTGCGGGCGTGGACGGCGGCGGCGCCGCTCAGGGCGTCCGCGCACAGCCAGACCTCGCCGAGCGAGCAGGGGTGGCAGACACCGCAGGACGGGGCCCAGTTGAGGACGACCCCGTCGCCGGGTGCGACGTGGGTGACGCCCTCGCCGACGGCGACGACGGTGCCGGCGCCCTCGTGCCCGAGGACGGCGGGGACGGGCAGGCGCATGGTGCCGTTGGTCAGGGACAGGTCGGAGTGGCAGACCCCGGCGGCGGCGAGCCGGATGTGGACCTGGCCGGGTCCGGGGTCGGGCAGCTCGATGCCGGTGATCTCCAGCGGGGAGCCCACGGCGGGCAGGACGGCGGCGCGGACAGCCATGGTGGAAGGGACTCCCTGACTAGAACTGGAGGGACTTGGTCTGCAGGTACTCGGCCAGGCCGTGCACGCCGAGTTCGCGGCCGACGCCCGACTGCTTGTAGCCGCCGAAGGGGGCGAGCGGGTTGAAGCGGCCGCCGTTGATGTCGACCTGGCCGGTCTCCATCCGGCGGGCGAAGGCCACCGCCTCGGCCTCGTCCCCGGCCCAGACGGCGCCGGCCAGACCGTAGACGGTGCCGTTGGCGATCCGCAGGGCGTCCTCCTCGTCCTCGTACCTCAGGATCGACAGGACCGGGCCGAAGATCTCCTCCTGCGCGATGGTCATGTCCTCGGTGACGTCGGCGAAGACGGTCGGGCTGACGAAGTAGCCCCTCTCGCGCGGGGCCTCGGGGCCGCCGGCGACCAGGCGGGCGCCCTCGGCGACGCCCTTCTCGATGTAGCCGCGCACCCGGGCCTGCTGCTTGGCGTTGACGACCGGTCCGATGCGGTCGCCGTACTTGGCCGCGGCCGCGGCGGCGAGTTCCACCGCCTCGTCGTACCGGTCGCGGTGGACGAGCATCCGGGTCCAGGCGCTGCACGTCTGCCCGGAGTTGGACATGACGTTGGCGACGCCGACGTTGACGGCCCTGGGCAGGTCGGCGCTCGGGAGGATGACGTTGGCGGACTTGCCGCCGAGTTCCAGGGCGACCTTCTTGATCTGCCCGGCGGCGATCGCGGCGATCCCGCGGCCGACGGCGGTGGAGCCGGTGAAGGAGACCAGGTCGACGCCGGGGTGCTCGGCGAGGGCCTGCCCGGCGACCGGGCCGAGGCCGGTGACCAGGTTGAACACGCCCGCCGGTACCCCCGCCTCGTGCACGGCGTCGGCGAAGAGCCGGGCGACCAGCGGGGTGTCCTCGGCGGGCTTCACCACGACCGTGCAGCCGGCCGCGAGGGCCGGGGCGACCTTGGCGACGATCTGGTGCAGGGGGTAGTTCCACGGCGTGATCGCGGCCACGACACCGATCGGCTCGTGGTGCACGACCGAGTTGCCGGTCTTCTCCTCGAAGGCGTACGTCGCCGCCAGCTCGGCGTAGGAACCCGCGACCGCGACGGGCACGGCCGCGTGGACGGCCTGGGAGAACTTCAGGGGCGAGCCCAGCTCGGCCGTCACGGTCCCGGCGATCTCGTCGGCCCGGGCGGCGAGCCCGTCCCGCAGGGCGGAGAGGCGGGCGGCCCGCTCGGCGGGCGGGGTGGCGGCCCAGCCGGGCAGAGCGGCCCGGGCGGCCCGGACGGCGGCGTCGACGTCCTCAGCGGTCCCGGCCGGGACCGTGCCGATGACCTGCTCGTCGACCGGGTTCACGACCTCGATCACGTCCTGGCCGGCGGCGGGGCGCCAGGCGCCCTGGATGTACATGCCGTCGTGTGCCTTCATCGCGCTTCCTCCGGGGCGGGGGCGTCGTCGTCCGGCACATAAACTAGCGGCGATAGTTTTCCGGCGCCAGACGTCCCGGGGTCCCGGGCTCTCCCGGTCCCGGGTCATCACAGCACGCGGACGGCACCGCCCGGGTGTGCGGCTGCTCACTCCGGCCGCTCACTCCTCCAGGTCGGGCAGGTGCGCCGGGCTCGGGCAGATGCGGTCGCCGTGCTGGTCGAAGACGAACAGGTGGGCGAGGTCGACCAGGAGCGGCACCTGCATGCCGTGCCGCAGGGCCAGATCCGGCGTGGTGCGGACGATGAGGTCGCCGGGCAGCCGGGGTTCGGCGGCCGCGGGGCGCGGCTCGGCGTCCCCCGGGTGCTCCAGGGTCACCACGGGACCGGCCCGGCCGGCACCGGTCCGCTCCCGCAGCCGGGTGAGGACCGAACCCTCGCGGCGGCGGCGCCGGGCGGGCCGGCCCGGGCGGGGGCGCGGGGCCTCCAGGTCGGGGACGACGGCGGGACTGGAGCCGGTGTCGAAGTGGACCAGGATCTCGTGGCCCTGGAACTCCACGTGCTCGACCAGTCCGGTGAGCGGCACCTCCCCGGGGCGGGCCGCACTGTGCTTGGCGATGCGGACGGCCTCCGACCGCAGGCCCACGATGACCTCCCGGCCCTGCTGGACCCGCAGCAACTGGTGGTCCAGGGAGAGCGGTTCGGGCAGCCGCAGGAACTGCTTGCCCAGACTGATGGTCATCGCGCCGTCGAGCGGGGCGCGGACCAGGCCGCGCAGCAGGTTGATGCGCGGGGTGCCGATGAAGGCGGCCACGAAGACGTTGTTGGGCAGCGCGTAGACGGCCCGCGGGCTGCCGACCTGCTGGAGCACTCCGCCGCGCAGCACCGCGACCCGGTCGCCGAGCGACATCGCCTCGGCCTGGTCGTGGGTGACGTAGAGCGTGGTGACGCCCAGTTCCCTGGTCAGCTGGGAGATCTCGGCGCGCAGATGGGTGCGGAGCTTGGCGTCCAGGTTGGACAGCGGCTCGTCCATGAGGAAGACGGAGGCGTGGCGGGCGATGGCCCGGCCCATGGCGACCCGCTGGCGCTCGCCGCCGGAGAGCTGGCCGGGCAGCCGGTCGAGGAGGTCCTCGATGCCCAGCATGCGGGCGGTGGCGTCCACCCGGGGAGCGGGGTCCGTGCCCGGGGCCTCGATGCGCAGCGGGAACCCGATGTTGTTCCGGCTGGTCATGTTCGGGTAGAGGGCGAAGTTCTGGAAGACCATCGCCATGTCCCGGCCGGACGGCGGCAGGTCGTTGGCGTACTCGCCGTCCAGCAGCAGTTCGCCCTCGTCGATCTCCTCCAGTCCGGCGATCATCCGGAGCACGGTCGACTTGCCGCAGCCGGACGGGCCGAGCAGGACGAGGAACTCGCCGGGCGCGACGTCCAGCGACAGCCGGTCCACCACGCGGACGCCACGCGTGTAGGCCTTGCTCACGTCGTGCAGGGAGATGGCGCGTGTCATGAGGTGCCCCCGAGGGGTCTTCAGGGCGCTGGTGCTCCGCGGTCGGAAGCCCCGCACGGGCCGTACGGGGCTCTGGGTCACGGAAGTTAACGGAATGTGCCCGCCCGGGGGAAGACACGAGACGGGATCGGGGGCCGCGTTCCGAGCGGTGAGAAGGCGGAGCCCCCGGTTCCGACGGGTGCGGTGTGTCCCGCTGCCGTCAGCGGATGCCGGTGAGATGGGCGAAGACCACGACGTTCCCCGAGTAGCCCTTCCTGCGGTCGTAGGTGCCGCCACACGTGATCAGGCGCAGCTCGGGGCGGCCACGGGCGCCGTAGACCTCCTGACTGGGGAAGTTCGCCTTCTCGTACGACTTGATCCTGTCGACGGTGTAGACGGCGGTCCGTCCGTCGGCCCGGCGGGCCTCGACGATCCGTCCGCGCTTCAGCTCGGTCAGCCCCGCGAAGACGGCCGGCCCGCTGTCCGTGTCCAGATGCCCGACGGCCACGGCGGTGCCCTGCTCCCCGGGCGAGGCGCCCTGCTGGTACCAGCCGACCAGCCCGGGGTCGTCCTCCGGGGGCGCGGTGAGGCGGTGCTCGCGGTCGAGACCCAGCTGCATGACCGGGGCGTCGAGGCGGAGGTACGGGATGACCAGACGGGTGGCGCGGGAGTGCGGCAGGGGGCGGAGGGCGGTGCGGGCGGGTTGACGCTTGAGGGGTGGCTTCACGACCGGCCTGAGGGGAGCCCTGGGGGCCGGCTTGCTGAGTGGCTTGGCGGCGACCGGCTTGGGGCGTGGCTTGGTGACCGGTTTGGCGACCGGCTTCGCGACCGGTTTGGCGGGGGTGCGGGGAGCCGGGGGCGGGTGCGCGGCCTTGGGAGGTGCCGGCCTGGCGGGCGGGGGCGCGTGGGGGCCGGGCTTTCGGGGCGTGGCGGGGTGCGGGAGGGGACGTGCGGGGACGGCGGTGCGGGGGGCGGGTGACGCGGGGCGTGCGGGGGTGCCGGGTGCGCGACCGGGCAGGGCGGTGGCGCCCGTGCCCGTGCCGGCACCCGAGAGGCCGGTGCCGGTACCGGAGAGGCCGGTGCCGGTACCCGAGAGGCCTGTGCCGGTGCCGGTCACGTTGGCCGGGTCCGTGCCGGCTCCCTTGCCCGCCCCGGCGCCGGCTCCCTTGCCCGTTCCGGCGCCGACTCCGGCGCCTGCTCCGGCACCGCTTGCCGTCCCGGCCTCGGCGTCTGCGCCGCTCGCCGGGGCCGCCGCGGATCCGGCCGACCCCTGCGGGAGGGCCGTGACGGTGTCACTGGGCGCTTCGCCCCGGTCCCAGCACAGGCAGCCCACGACCAGTGAGACGGCCAGCACGACCGTCCGCGCCAGCCGGTAGGCCCGCCTCCGGCGCCAGGGCACGCGCCCGCGTGGAGCCCATGCCCCGCCACCGCCGGACCCACCGCCACGCCGTCCCGCCGAGCCGCCCCGGCCCGGCGGGACGAACTCCCTGCGGGGAGCGGGCCTGCCGCCGCCCAGCAGGACCATCGGCTCGACACCGTGGCCGGTTCCGCGCCGAACGCCGGAGGCGCCGACGGCCCCGAGATCCGCGGCGCGCCCGGACACCGACCGGGCAGCGGAGGCCCCAGCTCCACGCCGGGCACCCGAGGACGCAATCGCCCCCGCTCCGACATGACGCCTGGCGCCCAAGGAGGCCACTGCCCCGACCCCACCACCACGCCCGGCACCCGAGGACGCAACCGCCCCGGCCCCGACACCCAACTGGGCGACCGCAGCGATCTCGGCGCCACGCTGGGCGACCGATTCAGCGAACACCCCGTGCTCGGCACCGCGCCGGGCAACCGGTTCCGCAAACACCCCGTACTCGGCGCCACGCCGGGCAACCGGTTCCGCGAACACCCCGTACTCGGCACCACGCCGGGCAACCGGTTCCGCAAACACCCCGTGCTCGGCGCCACGCCGGGCAACCGGTTCCGCAAACACCCCGTACT
>NZ_JBNCNM010000022.1:40414-48510 GCF_049846985.1 Streptomyces sp. DT190
GCACCACGCCGGGCAACCGGTTCCGCAAACACCCCGTGCTCGGCGCCACGCCGGGCAACCGGTTCCGCAAACACCCCGTACTCGGCACCACGCCGGAAGCCCGCGTCCCGAACGACTTCAGGCCCCGCACCACGGCGTGAGCCCACGTCCCAACCGGCGACCCCAGGCCCCGCACCACGCCGCGAACCCGCGTCCCAACCGACGACCCCAGGCCCCGCACCACGCCGCGAACCAACGTCCCGACCGGCAGCCCCCGACCCGGCACCACGCCGCGAGCCCGCATCCCGACCAGCGGCCCCCGGCCCGGCACCACGCCGCGAACCCGCGTCCCGACCGGCAGCCCCCGACCCGGCACCGCGCCGCGAACCCGCGTCCCGACCAACGGCCCCCGGCCCGGCACCACGCCGGGCCAGCGAGCCGCCGATGGCTGCGCTGCCGGGCACTCGACGAGCCGTCGGGGCGCCGGCGCCTCCGGACCCGGCCCCGCGCCACTCCTCCGGAACGGCACGCGGCCCGGCCGCACGCCGGCCCTTCACCCCGGCACCGACACCGGCTCCGGTTGCGGCTCCGGTTGCGGCTCCGGATTCGACCCCGGTCCCGGAACCGCCACCGGCTCCGGATTCGACCCCGGTCCCGGTCCCGGACCCGGAACCGGCACCGGCACCCGCACCGGCCCCGAATCCGGTGGTGCCACCGCGCCGTCCGGCCGGGGCCGGGCCGTAGCCGGTCCCGGCCCGGTCCGCCGGCCCGGCGTCGAACTCGGCCCGGGCGTCACCGGTACGCGCCCCGCCCCCGCCCCGCCCTGTCCGGGCGGGGCGATCCGCGGAACGCGTCCTACGCGGCGCCATCGGGGCGGCGGCGGAGCCGGAACCAGACCGTGCCCGCGACGGCCGCGAGGCCGACGGCGGCGGCTCCCGTGACCGGCGTGAACGCCTCGCCGCGGGCGATGCCGCCCCCGCCCGCCGGCGGGCCGCCGACCGGCGTCGTCGGCTTGGAGGTCGGGCAGTCGACCTTGAACACCTTGAACTTGCCCGCCCCGTGGGCCTGGTCGGTCAGCCACGTGAGCTTGTACTGCCCGTTGGGCAGGTCCACGGCCTTGCTGCGGCCGACGCCGCTCGCGTCGGCGGTGAACGTCCCGGTGCGCGTGGCCCCGCCCGGGACCTCGGGCTGGGTCTGGATGGTCCAGTTGACCTTCTCGCCCGCGGCGAACTTGAACGCGGCGAGGTAGAAGTCGCAGACCTTCGGGTCGTTGCGCTGGTCGTCGGCCCGGGTCGTGGTGGCGTGGATCTTGAGGTCTCCGTTGTCCCCCGGGATGGGAGCGGCGACAGCGGGCACACCGCTCAGGGTGGTCCCTGCGAGGGTGAGGGCGGCGAGGACGGCGGTACGGGTGCCGGCACGGCGCGCGAGGGGTACGACGGGCATGAAGATGCCTCCAAGTCAGACGATTTTCATACAAACTCCTCGTCACCTGACTCTGTGTCACCCCACCGCCGAATGCGGTGCAGCACCGCCCGACGACACGTCAGATATCGCTCTTACGGCGCAGTGACACCCGCCGCCGGCCGGTTCTCGCCACGCCTCCCCCCGACTCGGGCGGCGCGCTCTCCCGCGACCGCAGCGCCACCCCGGCGGAGACCAGCAGCAGCACCCCCAGCATCACGAACGGCGCCGCCACCCCCGCGACCCCGGCGATCAGCCCCGCCGAGGCGGGCGCGGCGACCTGGCCGAGCCGGTTGCCCGTCAGGCGCAGCGCGAGAGCCGTGGAGCGCGCGTCCTCCGGCGAGGCCTGGACGACCGTGGTCATCGACAGCGGCTGCCCGACACCGAGGCAGAAACCGAGGAGCGCCAGCAGCACGCCGAGCGCCCACACCGGCACCGGCAGGGCGATGCCCGCGCACAGCAGGGCAGCCAGCAGGCAGGTCACGGTGAGCAGCGCCGTCCGGCCGAGCAGCCGCAGCAGGGGGGTCAGGACCAGACGGCAGGCGATGGTGGCCGCCGCACGCAGGCTGAGCAGGACGCCGATCACCGACGGCGCGATGCCGCGGTGCTCGCCGACCACCGGGAGGTAGGCGGTGAGGATGTCGGTCGCGGACAGCACCGCCAGGCTGATGAAGATGCCGGCGGGCACGCCCCGGGTGCGCAGGATGCCCCGCACGGGGACGCGTGCGCCCTTGCCGGAGCCGGACGCGGACTCGGTACGGCGGTGCTCGATGCGCCAGAGCGAGGTGAACGAGACCGCCGCCGTCGCTCCCGCCGCGAGCAGGGCCAGCGCGCTGGTGCCGGCCATGTCCTCGCCGCCGATCAGCGCGCCCGCGGCGATGGGGCCGATGAGCTGGCCCAGGGCCGCGCCGATGGTGAAGTGGCCGAAGTTGCGGTCCTGTTCGTGCGGCGCGGACTGGCGGGCGACGAGGGACTGCGAGCCGATGACGAAGCAGAGGTGGCCGAGGCCCATCACCCCGCTCCACAGCGCCATCGTCCACAGCGAGTCCGCCACGCCGCTGAGGGCGCAGCCGCCGGCGATCAGGACCACCCCGAAGGGCAGCAGGGGCGCGCATCGGCCGTGGTCGGTGCGGCGCCCGAGGGGGACGGCGGCGAACAGGGGCAGCAGCGCGTACACGCCGGCGATCACACCGACCGCCCGCTCGTCCGCGCCCAGCGCGAGGGCCCGGTAGGAGACGGCGGGCCGGGCCATCGACACCGCCCCCTGCGTGAAGGAGAAGGCGATGACGAGACGGAGCAGCCAGCCGCGGTTCCCACCGGGCCTCACGATGTCCTCCATGGGGTGTGGTCGTAGGAACGGTCAGATGATGCCGAAGAGCATGCCCGCCGCGAGGATGGCCAGGCACGTGAGGGCGGCCCACTTCACGACGAACCGGGTGTGGTCGCCGAACTCGACCTTGGCCATGCCGACCAGGACGTAGACGGCGGGCACGAGCGGGCTGGACATGTGCAGCGGCTGGCCGACCAGGGAGGCGCGGGCCATCTCCAGCGGGGAGACGCCGTGCGCGGCACCGGCCTCGGCGAGGACGGGCAGGACACCGAAGTAGAAGCCGTCGTTCGACATGAAGTAGGTCAGCGGCAGGCTCAGGATGCCGGTGACGAGGGCCATGTGCGGGCCCATGCTGCCGGGGATGACGTCCACCATCCACTTGGCCATGTGGTCGACCATGCCGGTGCCCTGCAGCACGCCGGTGAAGACGGCGGCGGCGAAGACCATGCCGGAGACGTTCAGGACGTTGTCGGCGTGTGCGGCGAGCCGGGCCTTCTGGTCGGGGATGTGCGGGAAGTTCACCGACAGGGCGAGGGCGGCGCCGAGCAGGAACAGCACCGGGATCGGGAGCAGTTCCATGATCATGGCGGTCAGCAGGCCGACCGTGAGGAGCGCGTTGAACCAGTAGAGCTTCGGGCGCAGGGTGTCCCGGTTCGGGTCGAGGCCCTGGAAGCCGTCGTCCTGCGCGGGGTCGCCCAGGCCGCCGCCGGCCTCGGGGGCGTCCGCGCCGGAGCCGGCGCCCGCGCTGCCGGCCTTGCGCATGGAGACCTTGCCGTCGCGGGAGCCGCCGGCGCCCACGAGGACCGTCTCGGTCTCCTTCTCCTCCTCCAGCACCTCGTCCAGCGTCAGCACGCCCAGCCGCCTGCGCTCGCGCACACCGAGGACGTAGGACAGGCAGAAGACGAAGAGCAGGCCGACCAGGAGCGCGGGGATCATCGGGACGAAGATGTCGCTGGCGTCGAGCTTGAGCGCGGTCGCGGCACGCGCGGTCGGGCCGCCCCAGGGCAGGGTGTTCATCACGCCGTTGGCCATGGCGGCGACACCGGTCATCACGACCAGGCTCATCTTCAGGCGCTTGTACAGCGGGTACATGGCCGAGACGGTGATCATGAAGGTGGTCGAGCCGTCGCCGTCCAGCGACACGATCGCGGCGAGCACGGCGGTGCCGACGACGATCCGCATCGGGTCGGCTTTGCAGAACTTGAGGATGCCGCGGACGATCGGGTCGAAGAGACCGACGTCGATCATCACTCCGAAGTAGACGATCGCGAACATGAGCATCGCCGCGGTGGGGGCGAGGCTGGTCACGCCGTCGATGACGTAGTCACCGAGGTTGGCGCCCTTGCCGACGAACACGCAGAACAGCGCGGGAATCAGCACGAGCGCCGCGATCGGCGACATCTTCTTCATCATGATCAGGACCAGGAAGGTCGCGATCATGGCGAAGCCGAGGATGGTCAGCATGAGTGGATACCTAACGTTCGCCCTTGAACATCCCACCAGGGCCGGCGGTGTCCGAGACGTTAGGTCCCGTCAAGCAGCGTTAACAAGACGTTGACGTGCGAGCAATAAGCGCAAAACTGCTGGTCACAGCTTTGCTCAGGTCAGAGCGCCGTGTTTTTCGGTCATCGGGGGACGTCCTGGGTCCGTCGCGGGGGCGACCTCGACGGGAACGCCGTTGAGCACGGCGTTGCCGGACAGCGGGTCGAGCATCCGGCCGTCGAGGAGCTGGTTGACGTTGACGCCGGGGTCGGCCGAGGCGTGGGCGAGGCGCGTGCCGGGGCGGTCGTGGCCCCAGCCGTGGGGCAGGCTCACCACGCCCCGGCGGACGGCGTCCGTGACCTCGGCGGGTGCGGTGACCTCTCCCCCGGCGCCCTTGACCCGCACCGGCGCCCCGTCGCGCACGCCCAGCCGCTCGGCGTCCTCGGGGTGGATGTGCAGGGTGCAGCGGTTCGAACCGCCGGTGAGGGCGGGCACGTTGTGCATCCAGCTGTTGTTCGAGCGCAGGTGCCTGCGGCCGACCAGGACGAGTCCCTCGGGGCGTTCCGTGAGGGCCGCGCGCAGGCGGGGCAGGTCGCCGGCGATCGGGCCGGGCAGCAGCTCCACCAGGCCGCTCGCGGTCTTCAGCGGCTGCGGCAGGCGGGGGCGCAGCGGGCCGAGGTCGATGCCGTGCGGGTGCGCGAGCAGTTTCTCCAGCGTGAGCCCGTCCGGCCGGGCCCCGAAGCCGTCGCCGTAGGGGCCGAGGCGGAGCATCAGGTCGAGCCGCCGCTCGGGGCCGTCGTCACCGGTGAGCCGCGCGGCGAGTTCGCGGGGGTCGCGGCCGTGCACGGGCGAGTGGGGCTCCTTGACCGCCTTGCCGAGGGTCTGGCCGACGACCATGTCGTCGACGGCTCCCGGGTCGGCCCCGTGCATGCCCGTCACGGCGAGGATCAGCCGCGCCAGGATCTCCGTCTCCGCCATGCGGCCCGGCTCCAGCGGTACGGCGGGGCGGGTGTAGCGGACCTGGTTGCGCACGGCGAGGGTGTTGAAGGCGAAGTCGTGGTGCGGGCTCTGGGAGGGCGGGGGCGGGGGCAGGACCACGTGGGCGTGGCGGGAGGTCTCGTTGAGGTACGGGTCGACGCTGACCATGAAGTCGAGCGAGGCGAGCGCCTTGTCGAGCCGGTCGCCGTCGGGCGCGGACAGCACCGGGTTGGCGGCGACGGCGATCAGCGCGCGGACCGGCTCGCCCTCCTCGGTGGCCGTGTCGATCTCCTCGGCGAGGGCCGACAGGGGCAGTTCGCCCTTCGCCTCGGGGTGCCGGCTCACCCGGGAGTGCCAGCGCCCGAGGGCGAAGCCGCGGCCGGGTCCGGCGGGGCGCGGGGTCCGGTCGGTGGCGGCCTGCGGGAAGAGGGCGCCGCCGGGACGGTCGAGGTTGCCGGTGAGGATGTTCAGTACGTCGACGAGCCAGCTGGCGAGGGTGCCGTGCGGGACGGTGCAGCTGCCGATGCGGCCGTAGACGGCGGCGGTGGGGGCGGCGGCGAGGTCACGGGCGAGGGTGCGGATGAGCCCGGCGTCGACGTCGCAGGCCCCGGCCACGGCCTCGGGGGTGAAGTCCCGCAGGGCCGCGTCCAGTTCCCCGACGCCCTGGACGTGCGGGGTGGGCCGCACGAGGTCCTCGTCGAACAGCACCCGGGCCATCGCCGCCAGCAGCAGGGCGTCGGTGCCGGGCCGTACGGCGATGTGCCGGTCGGCGAGCTTGGCGGTGCGGGTGCGCCGCGGGTCGATCACGACGAGGGTGCCGCCCCGGGCCTTGAGGGCCTTGAGCCTGCCGGGGAAGTCGGGTGCGGTGCACAGACTGCCGTTGGACTCCAGGGGGTTGGCGCCGATCAGGAGCAGGTGGTCGGTGCGGTCCAGGTCGGGCACGGGGATGGCGTTGGCGTCGCCGTAGAGCAGGCCGCTGGAGACGTGCTTGGGCATCTGGTCGACCGTGGAGGCCGTGAAGACGCTGCGGGTGCCGAGCCCGGCGAGCAGGAGCGGGGGGTAGAGGCCGCCGGCCATGGTGTGCACGTTGGGGTTGCCCAGGACGACACCGACCGCGTGCGGTCCGTGCCGCTCGACGACCGGCCGGATGCCGGCGGCGACCGCGTCGAAGGCCTCCTCCCAGGTGGCCTCGCGCAGTTCACCGTCCCGGCGTACGAGGGGGGTGCGCAGCCGGTCCGGGTCGGAGTCGACGGCGCCGAAGGAAGCGCCCTTGGGGCAGATGAACCCCTGGCTGAACACGTCGTCGCGGT
The DNA here is from genome assembly GCF_049846985.1 of Streptomyces sp. DT190. Classification (NCBI taxonomy): domain Bacteria; kingdom Bacillati; phylum Actinomycetota; class Actinomycetes; order Kitasatosporales; family Streptomycetaceae; genus Streptomyces; species Streptomyces sp. DT190. The sequence goes on from NZ_JBNCNM010000022.1 coordinate 46,955, forward strand.
CGCCGCGGGCGTGGGTGACGCGTGTCCCCTCGATGGTGAGCGTCAGGCCGCAGGTGGCCTCGCACAGGGGACAGATTCGCAGGGCGGTGCGGGACACGGGTCCTCCCGGAGGGCGGCGGCTACGGTGACGCGCTGACGCCGCCGAGCATACCGACCGGTATGCATGGAGGGGAGCCCTTTCGGCCGCGTGATGTGCCGCACGCCCTCCGGCTCAGTCGAGCGTGCGGGCCAGATAGGAGCGCAGGAGCTGCCGGGCCTCGTCGATGATCCCGGGGTCTCCCTCGGGTGCGACCCGGAAGGCCAGGTGGACGAGGGTGTCGGCGGTCTCCACGGCGACCAGGAACACCCGGCGCAGGTCCTCGTCCGGCTCGCGGTCGAGGTAGCCGGAGAGGAGTTCGGTGAGGCGGTCGGCGACATGGTGGTTCGGTTCGGCGTGACGGGCGCCGACCGGGATCTGGTTGCCGAAGTCGACGAGGGAGAAGCCGGGCGCGGTGCGCTTCATCTCCAGGTACTCGTCGAGCACGGCGTCCATGGCCTCGCGCCAGCCGCCGTCACCGGCCGTGCGCAGGCGTTCGGTGACGCGTGCGGAGTACCGCTCCAGGTTGCGCTGGGCCAGTGCGTCGGCCATCTGGCGTTTGTTGCCGAAGAAGCGGTAGACCGAGCCGATGGGGACGCCGGCCCGCTGGGCGACGGCGCGGGTGCTCAGGGCGTCGTAGCCGACCTCGTCGAGGAGGTCGGCGCAGGCGTCGAGGATCCTGGTCAGACGTTCGGCACTGCGCCGCTGCACGGGCGCACGACGGAGCGATGTCGCGGGGGGCACGGGTTTCATGATGCCCGCCCGGCCGGGTCCGGTGAAGCGCGCCCCCCGGCGGGCTGCGGAGCGTCCGGCGCGTGGCCACGCGCCCCCCGCCGGGTGTCCGCCCCGGGGGCGCGCACGCCCTGCCGGGCGCCCGGCACCCGGGCGCGGACCACCCGCCGTTCGACCGCCTCGGCCCCTTGCGGGCCCCGCGCGACGCCCACGCCCGTACCGGCCCCTTGCGGGCCCCGCGCGACGCCCACGCCCGTACCGGCCCGTTGCTGGACCCGGGCCACATCCGCGCCCGCTCTTTGCGGGATCCGCGCGGCGTTCGCGTCCGCACCGGCCCGTTGCAGGACTCGGACCACGCCCACGCCCGCACCCGCACCCGCACCCGCCCGCTGCGGAATCCGCGCCACATCCGCACCCACACCCGCCCGTTGCGGGATCCGCGCCGCATCCGCCCCCGCACCCGCGCCCGTCGGCCACTCGACCCGCGCCACGTCGGCACGCACACCCGCCCGCCGCTGGACCCCCGCCGCATCCCTGCCCGCACCCGCTTGCGGCTGGACCCCCGCCACACCCGCACCCACACCCGCCCGCTGCTGGACCCGGGCCACATCCCCACCCACACCCGCCCGTTGCCGGATCCGCGCCGCATCCGCCCCCGCACCCGCACCCGCCGGCCACTCGACCCGCGCCACGTCGGCACGCACACCCGCCCGCCGCTGGACCCCCGCCGCATCCCTGCCCGCACCCG
>NZ_JBNCNM010000022.1:48610-144425 GCF_049846985.1 Streptomyces sp. DT190
CTTGCGGCTGGACCCCCGCCACACCCGCACCCTCGCCCGCCCGCTGCGGGGCCCGCGCCAGATCCCCACCCACACCAGCCAGCCGCTGGACCCCCGCCACACCCGCACCCTCACCGCGCCCCGCCGACCGCCGCGCGTCCGCCGGCTTCGCCGTCGCGGACGGCAGCCGGGCCGCCCGCGGCGCGGCCTCCGCCCTCCCGGCGCCCCCCGCCCAGCGCGGATCCACGGCCCGCGCACGCGCCCAGCGCCGGTCGGCCGCGGCCGGGCTCGCGTCCGGGCCGGGACGGGACGCCGTGACGTCGGCCGTGGTCTCCACCGGTTCGCCGTCCACGGCCCACACCGAGCCGTCGTCGGCGTAGAGGCGGGCCGTGACCTGGTGGGTGCCGGGCGGCACGAGACGGGCCGGCAGCCGGTACTCGGGGGTGCGCAGCCGGGCGACGAGGCGGCCGTCGACGTAGAGGTGGGCCAGGCCGCGCCCGGCGACCGCCCGCGCCGGCGACCCGGGCGGCGAGAAGCGGAAGCCGCGTACGGTCAGGCGCACGTTCCAGCCGCCGCCCGCGTCGGGCTGCACCTCGACGCCGACGTCGGGGGCGCCCTCGCGCCCGACCTCGCGGTAGGGCCGCCCGTCCTTGTCCCGGTCCTCCAGGAGACTGCCCACGGGTGAGGGCGACGCCTCGCCGCCCGGGGCGTCGCCGGAGCCGCAGCCCGCGGTTCCGGCCAGAGACAGGACACAGGCCGCGAGCACGGCGACAGGTCCGCGTGTCCACGACATGCCGGGGAGCCTAGAACACACGTCCGGCCCGGCGGATCGTCCTCAAGTCGGGTTCCGGTCATCCCACGAGAGGAGGGCCGCGTCCCTCTTGCGCCGGGGTAACCGCAATCCTACGGTGATACATAGGAATCGAACGCAAGGGAGCAGTGGACATGGGCGATGGGGGTACCTCCCGCACGAGCGGGTCCGAGCCGGGGGAAGCGCGGAAGACCGCCGAAGGGCTCACCTATCTCTCCGGCTTCGGCAACGAGCACAGCTCCGAGGCCGTCCCGGGCGCGCTGCCCGAGGGCCGCAACTCGCCCCAGCGGGCCCCGCTGGGGCTGTACGCGGAGCAGCTGAGCGGCACGGCCTTCACCGAACCGCGGGCCCACAACCGCCGCTCGTGGCTGTACCGGATCCGCCCCTCGGCCGCACACCCGGCGTTCACCCGCACCCACAACGGCACACTGCGCACCGCCCCCTTCACCCAGACCGTGCCCGACCCCAACCGCCTGCGCTGGAACCCTTTGCCCGACCCGGCGCCCGAGACGGACTTCCTCGCGGGCCTGTGGACCCTCGGAGGCAACGGGGACGCCACCCAGCGCACCGGCATCGCCATCCACCTCTACACCGCCAACGCCTCCATGGAGCGGGTGTTCAGCGACGCCGACGGCGAGCTGCTGATCGTCCCGGAGCGCGGCGGACTGCTGCTGCGTACGGAGTTCGGTCTGCTCCATGTGGAGCCGGGACACATGGCGCTGATCCCCCGTGGTGTCCGCTTCCGTGTGGAACTGCTCGACGGGTCCGCCCGCGGCTATGTGTGCGAGAACTACGGCGCGCCCTTCCGCCTCCCCGACCTGGGCCCGATCGGCGCCAACGGCCTCGCCAACCCGCGGGACTTCCGGGCACCGGTCGCCGCCTACGAGGACGTCGAGGGCCCGGTGGAGGTGGTGAACAAGTTCTGCGGCAACCTGTGGACCGCCACCTACGACCACTCTCCCCTCGACGTCGTCGCCTGGCACGGCAACCACGTGCCGTACGTCTACGACCTGCGCCGGTTCAACGTGATCGGCAGCATCACCTACGACCACCCGGACCCGTCGATCTTCACCGTGCTGACCTCCCCCTCGGACACCCCGGGCCTGGCCGGTGTCGACTTCGTGGTGTTCGCGCCGCGCTGGCTGGTGGGCGAGGACACCTTCCGGCCGCCGTACTTCCACCGGAACGTGATGAGCGAGTACATGGGCCTGATCGAGGGCGCCTACGACGCCAAGGCCGAGGGCTTCGTGCCGGGCGGCGGCTCGCTGCACAACATGATGTCGGCGCACGGCCCCGACCGGGAGACCTTCGACCGGGCGAGCGCCGCCGAGCTGAAGCCGCACAAGATCGACGACGGCCTGGCCTTCATGTTCGAGACCCGCTGGCCGGTGACCCTCACCCCGCACGCGGCCCGGGCCGAGCACCTGCAGGAACGCTACGACGACGTGTGGCAGGGCCTGCAGCGGCACTTCCGCCCCTTGCACTGATCATTTCCTGACGGTACGGATGGCCCGTGACCTCCTTCGCCCCGGACTCGATCGTCCTGAACCGCAAGCTGCCGCTCTGGTACCAGGTGTCGCAGTCGCTGCGCGCCTCGATCCTCGGCCGCTCGCCCCGGGACCCGCTGCGCCTGCCCACCGAGGAGCAGCTGGCCGGGCACTACGGCGTGAGCGTGCTGACCATGCGGCAGGCCCTGAAGGAGCTGGAGGACGAAGGGCTGATCTCGCGCCACCGGCGCCGGGGCACGTTCATCGAGCCGGACGCGCTGCGGGGTGCGCCGGTGCGGCTGCTCGGCTCGGTGGACGCGATCGTGGCCCAGCAGTCCGGCATGACGACCCGGCTGCTGGACCACGGCACGGCGCCCGTGCCGGGTGAACTCGCCGAGTTCTTCCCGGACCTGGCGCAGGTCGCCACGTACCACCGGCTGCGCAGCGACGAGAAGACCGGCGAACCGACCAACCACGCCCGCAACTACGTGCGTCCCGAAGTGGCCGCGCGGATCGACCTGGACGATCTGGTGCGGTGGCCGATGACCAAGGTGCTGCGGGACGTGGTGGGCGTGGACATCAGCCGCATCACGGACACGGTGGAGGCGCGGCTGGCCGACCCGGAGACGGCCCGGCTGCTGGAGGTCCCCCTGCTGAGCCCGATCCTGCACTACACGGGCGTCACCTACGACGCCGAGGGGCGCCCCCTGGACGTGGCCGTCATCCACTACCGCGGCGACCGTTTCTCGTTCACGGTGACCCTGGAGGCGACGTGAGCGCAGCGCGCCGGCGGGGTCCCCTCACGCCGTTCCCCACGCCCCTGGGCAGTCCGGGACACGTCGTACGATGCGGGGCGTGACGCACGACGACGCTCCGCTGCTGGCGGACCTCATGCCGTGGTCCGTCGCACCGCCGCGGCTCGGCCGGGGCTGGCCGGCGGGACCCGACGCGGCGTCCCTGAAGGCCCGCTGGGACGCCCTGGTGAAGGCCGAGGGACCCGACCGCGAGGCCCTGTTCGAGCCGAGCCGCTCGCGCACGCTGCACACCGCGGTCGGCCAGCTGCCCGGCCGGGCGGACAGCGGCACCCAGAAGCTGGCCCGCGCCTCGGGGCCGTGCCCGGAGCCGGTGCGGGTGCTGTCCGCGCCCTTCGACGAGCAGTGGCTCATCCCCGACCAGCGGCTGATCGACGCGGCCCGCCCGGAGTTGTGGCGGGTGGCGGACGAGCGTCAGGTCTTCCTGGTGGAGGCGCCGGAAGCCCTCCTGGCCACCTCGCTGCTCCCTCTGGTCCGCCCCGGCCGCGTCCGCCCGCTGTTCCGGCGCCCCGGCGGGCTGGAGCCCAATCTGGCCCCGGGTCTCCTGGAGCACCTGGGCACTCGCCTGGGCGGCGTCCCGGCACCGCTCGACGTCCTGGCCTGGATCACCGCGAGGGCCCGCCCGGACCTCACCGTCCCGCTCACCGGGGACGCCGGGGCGTGGCAGCGGGGTGTGGAGCACGGCCACCGGCTGCTGTGGCTGATGCGCCGCGACGGCGAGCGCCCGAAGCTCCCCGGCGGCCGCCGCCCCTACGTCCGCGCCCCGCTGCCCGCCCGGCCCGTCGCCCTGCGCTACGACCGGGACGAAGAGGCCCTGCTGCTGGACGAGGGCCGCATCTCCCCGGTGCCGCCCGAGGCGTGGGACCACGAGGTGGGCGGCGTGCGCGTCCTGGAGCAGTGGTTCGCGGCCCGTGTCGCCCCCGCCGAGCCGGGCACGCTGGCGGCGATCCGCCCCGCGACCTGGCCGCAGGCCTGGACCTCGGAACTCCTGGAGCTGATCACGGTCCTGGCCCTCCTGGCGGACGTGCGGACACCGGAGGAGCCGGAGGTCCCCGACCCGGTCACGGTGGCGCACCTGCGCACGGCGGGCGTACTCCCGGTGCCCGCGACGGCCCGCCGCCCCGCCTCCGTCCTGGCCGGCCCGGAGGAAGGCCCCGAGGGGCAGCTGGCGCTGCTCTAGTGAGGTGCGACTGGCGCCGCTCCAGCAAGGAGGAGGGCGCACCGAGCGGGGCTGGTCCGCGGACGGGCCGGGGCCGTCGGGCTGTCCCTGTCGTTCCGCCGCGCGTGCGCCTGGGCCGGGATCCACCCCGGCCCGCTCACCCGGAGTGAGGACGCGGGCGGTGAACTCGGCCGGGTGCCCGACGGGGCGGTCTGGCCGGTGGCCCTCCCGGTCACCGGGGCACTGCTGTGGTGCGCCGTACTGCTGGGGGTGATCGTGGCCCTGGCCGTGCGTCGGTACGCGCACGGCGAGCGACGGGCGGTCGGTTCGGGCACCGGAACCGCGCGGAAGCCCCCGGTCACTGCCGGGCGGGGTCGGGACACCGACAGGGGGCGTACCGCGCTCGGCCCCTACCTGCTGCCGAAGAGCGAACGGCGCAGCCGGCGCAGCGGCGCGAAGAGCGAGACGCGACGCACGCGCGCGCCCCTGCCACTGCGGTCGTGCGGCTGACGCGCGGTCAGTTCACGCATCAGCGAGGTCGCCTCGACCGTCTCCCGCTGGGGGACGGCGGGGCCGCCCAGCACCGAGAGGTGGCGGTCGAGGCGCGAACTGGTCGCGCTGCTCCCGCAGGTGATCGCAGGGACCCTGGCCCTGCTGCGCACTGTTATCTGTTCCATGTCACTCCCCACCCGTACGAGTCCACCCGGCCCGGGCAGGTTAACCCTATCGCCCCGTCCGGGCACACGTGTATCGCGGTCACAGGATTCACCTTCCCCATAAGGGGGTTGACGATGTATCCCCGGTCACTCTCCGAATCCGACAGATTTCAGGGCGAGTTGGACGATCGGCTGCGTAGTGGGCTGCGGCGATCCGCCCGCGGGCTCGACGGTCACCGCCAGTGACGTCGCCGAGGTGCCCAGACCCGTCGCGACCAGCGGCGTGTCGCCCTCGAAGAGGCCCAGGGAGCGTGGTTGCGCGCCCGGGCGCATGAGCCACAACTGGTGTACTCGGCCGCCCGCCGGGGCGCCGTATCCGCCGAGGGTGACCACCGCGCTCCCCTCCGTGGCGGAAGCGATCACTCCGATGGTGCGGCCCCGGCCGTCCCGGCCGCTGCTCGTACGGGCGTCCGGAGCAGCGAGAACGTGGGCGATCTCACGTGCCCGGTCGCGCTCGGCGGCCAGTTCGTCGCGGGTCCGGTCGGCCTGCACGGCGAACAGCGAGGCGACGACGAGGGCGGCGGCGGCCGTGGCCGTGGCGAAGGGCACGAACAGCGGGATCCGGCGCCGGGCGCGCTGCCGGGGCGGCGGCTGGGCGCCCCACACGTGCGGCGGCAGCTGCGGTGCCCGTGCGCGGGCCGTCTCGCGCGTCTCCTGCGGCGGCGGGTCCTGCGGGGTCGTCCGGACGGCCGCCATCACCCGGTCGCGCAGCGCGGCCGGGGCCGGGGCGGCGGTGGACCAGGCGAGCCGGACGGCGTCCTCGGACAGGGCGCGCACCTCGGCGGCGCAGCGCTCGCAGTCCTTGAGGTGCTTCTCGAAGCGGATCCGCTCGGGAGGTTCGAGAGCGTCCAGGGCGTAGGGCGCGGCGAGCGAGTGCAGGTCCTCGCGGCGGAACAGGCTCATGCCGCGCCTCCCAGGCACTCGCGCATCCGGGTCAGCCCGTCGCGCATCCGCGTCTTGACCGTGCCGAGCGGCAGGGAGAGCTGCTCGGCCACCTCACGGTAGGTGTAGCCCTCGTAGTAGGCGAGGGTGACGGACTGGCGCTGCAGGACCGTGAGCCGGTCCAGGCAGCGGCGCACCCACTCGCGTTCCAGGCCCGCCTCGACCTCCTCGGTGACGTGGTCGAAGGCCGGCTGGCCGGAGCGCAGTGCCTCGCGCTGCTCGCGCTCCCCGGCCGCGCGGGCGCTGCGCACCCGGTCGACGGCCCGGCGATGCGCCAGGGTGAGGACCCAGGACATGGCGCTGCCGCGCCCCGGGTCGAACTTCGCGGCGGACCGCCACAGTTCGAGCAGCACCTCCTGAGCCACCTCCTCCGACTGGGCGGGGTCGCGCACCACACGCCGTACGAGCCCGAACACCGGGCCGGACACCAGTCCGTACAAATCATCGAACGCCCTCTGATCCCCGCTCGCCACGAGCAGCAGCAGTTCGTCCGCCTCCACTCGGTCCCCCTCTCCGAGGCCGCACCGGGCCTGTCCCCTCACTCGAGGCATTCGCAACGCACACACCTCCGGATGGGGTTACGGATCAGCGCGCCGAAAACGCGGGTCGCCGGCGATGAAACAACTTTTCAGACGCGCCGTAAGAACGTTTGAGATTCGACCAATCCGCTTCGCCGACCGCTCCGAAGGGTGTGTGTCAGGCAAGTTGGCACGGAGGACGGACGGCATGACACCTATCTCCAGGACCGGTGCGGGACGCAGGAGCATCGCGACCGCGATCTGCGGTGCGCTGGCCGCCGGCGGGCTCGCGGCCGCCGGCGTGACCGCGCTGGAACCTGAGGCGGCCTCCGCCTCCAGTCACCGGGAGGCCCCGCTGATCTCGGGGACCCCGCAGTACGACAACACGGACGTGTACGCTTTCGTCAGCCCGGACAAGCCGGACACGACGACCATCGTCGCCAACTGGATCCCCTTCGAGGAACCGGCCGGCGGCCCCAACTTCTTCACCTTCGCCGAGGACGCGCAGTACGACCTGCGCATCGACAGCGACGGGGACGCGCAGGAAGACCTGCTGTTCCGCTACACCTTCAAGACGCACACCAAGAACGACAAGACGTTCCTCTACAACACCGGCCCCGTCGAGAGCCTCGACGACCCGGATCTCAACATCACGCAGACGTACGACCTCGAACTGATCAAGCTGCGCCACCTGAAGGCGGTGTCGAAGACCAAGGTCGCCGACGACGTGCCGGTGGCGCCGTCGAACGTCGGCAAGGCGTCGATGCCCGACTACGCCGCCCTGCGCAAGCAGGCGGTGCACAAGCTCGCCGGCGGCGCCCAGACGTTCGCCGGTCAGGCCGACGACCCGTTCTTCCTGGACCTGCGCGTCTTCGACCTGCTGTACGGCGGGAACCTCTCCGAGGTCGGCAACGACACCCTCAAGGGCTACAACGTCAATTCCATAGCCCTGCAGGTCCCCAACAGCTTCCTCACCACATCGCACGACCAGCCGGTCGTCGGCATCTGGTCCACCACGCAGCGCAAGAACGCGCGCGGCTACTTCTCGCAGGTCTCGCGCCTGGGCAACCCGCTGGTCAACGAGGTCGTCAACCCGCTGAAGGACAAGGACACGTTCAACGCGTCCGCGCCGCGCGACGACGCCCAGTTCCTGAAGAACGTCACCAACCCGGAGCTGCCGAAGCTCATCGAGGCCATCTACAAGATCCCGGCCCCGGACGAGCCGCGCAACGACCTGGTCGACGTCTTCCTCAAGGGCGTCAAGGACCTCAACCAGCCGCCGCACGTGACGCCGTCGGAGCAGCTGCGGCTCAACACGTCCATCAAGCCGGCCGCCGAGCCCAAGCGGCTGGGTGTCCTGGACGGTGACAACGCGGGCTTCCCGAACGGCCGCCGCCTCACCGACGACGTGATCGACGCCTCGCTCCAGGTCGTCGAGGGCGAGCTGCTGGGCGCGAAGAACGACCTGGGCGACGCGGTCGACAAGAACGACAAGGAGTTCGAGAAGTCCTTCCCGTACGTCGCGCTCCCCACGGAGGGTTCGCGCGGCCCGCTCGCCAAGGGCGTGGACGGCGGCAACGACGTCCGCAGCCAGCTGGGCGACGCGCTGCAGCCGGCCGGTGCGCAGGGCTCGGACGACATGCGCCTGATCGCCGCGTCCGCCGGTGCGGGCGCGGGCGGCATCGTCCTGATCGGCGCGGCCCTGATGTGGTGGCGCCGGATGCGGAACCGGGCGTACTGACCCGCTCCGCCGACGACCGGCGCGGCCCGTTCCCCGTTTCCCCACTTCCCCCGCGGCACGGGCCGCGCCTCCCCCTCCCCGCATCCCACCCGCACTTCCGACCGAGGAGAGGTCATGCCTCCGCGTACGACCGACAGCACACCCGGCAGGCGCGACGACCGGCCGCCGTCGCCGGACCCGGACACCGGGACCGGCGGACGGGGCCTGGGCGGCACGGGGTCTGCGGAACGGGCCGGGGACGCCGCTGACGGGACGTCGGATGCGGACGCGGGGAGGGCGACGGCACCCTGCACCGACGGCACGGACGGCACGGACGGCACCGACAGCACCGGCAGCACCGGCAGCACCGGCAGCTCCGGCAGCGGCCCCGACAGGACCGGCGGCACCGGCAGCCCCGGCAGCCCCGACAGGACCGGCAGCACCGGCGACATCGAAAGCCCCGGCGACGGCGCCGACGCCGGCCGGCGGGTGGCCGTGCTGCGGCGGGCCGCCGAGCGCGGGCGGCGCTGGCGGGCGGCCCACCTGGCCGGCTGCGCCGCGCTGCTGGCCGTCGCGCTCACCGGCGGGGCCGTGGCCTTCGGCGGCGCGGGGGACGAGGACGGCGGGGTCGCCGCCGTCTCCGCCGCCGGGGCCCTGTCGCCCGGCGATCTCGCCCGGGGCGACCTCGACTCGGGCATCGCGTCCCTGCAGCGCCATCTGCGGGCCCAGCCCCGGGACTTCGTCGGCTGGGCCACCCTCGGCGTCGCCTACGTCGAGCAGGCCCGCACCAAGGGCGACCCCTCGCGCTACCCGCAGGCCGAACGCGCGCTGCGGCGCTCCCTCGCCCTCTCGCCCGGCAACGACCAGGCCCTCGCCGGCCGGGCCGCCCTGGCCGCGGCCCGGCACGACTTCCCCGGCGCCCTGGCCCACGCGGACCGGGCCCTGGAGCAGAACCCCTACAACGAACGCGCCCTGTGCACCCGAATCGACGCGCTCGTCGAACTCGGCCGGTACGACGACGCCGCCGACGCCGCCCGGGACGCCGACGACCGGCGCCCCGGTGTGCCGGTCTTCACGCGGTACGCGTACGTGCACGAGCTGCGCGGCGACGTCCGCACGGCCCGCGAGGTGCTCCGGCGCGCCCTGGACGCCGCGAGCGCCCCCGCCGACGTCGCGTACGTGGCCACCGCACTCGGCCAGCTGGACTGGAACCAGGGCGCGTACGAGTCGGCCCTCGGCCACTACGCCCGCGCCCTCGCCGCCGACGACGAGTACCTCCCCGCCCTGGAGGGCCGGGCCCGCGCCCAAGCCGCGCGGGGCGACCGGGCGGCCGCCGTACGAGGACTGGAGCAGGTGGTCGCGCGCGCCCCGCTGCCCGGCCCGCTCGTCGCGCTCGGCGAGCTGTACGAGGACCGCGGCGGCGACGGGGACCGGGCCAGGGCCGGCGACCAGTACGCCCTCGTGGACGCCTGGACGTCCCTCGCCCGGGCGGGCGGTGTCAACGCCGACCTCGACGCGGCCCTGGCCGCCGCCGACCACGGCGACCGGAAGGCGGCCCTGCGCGCCGCACGCGCCGAGTGGGACCGCCGCCGCAGCGTGCACACCGCCGACGCCCTCGCCTGGGCCCTGCACGTCAACGGCCGGGACGAGGAGGCCCTGCCGTACGCCCGCCGGGCCACCGCCACCGGCTACCGCAACGCGGCCTTCCTGTACCACCGCGGGATCATCGAACGCGCCACCGGCAACGAACGCGCGGCCCGCGCGCACCTGAAGGCCGCGCTCGACCTGAACCCCGGCTTCTCGCCCCTCGGCGCGCGCGAGGCCCGCACCGCACTCGACGACCTGGAGGGGAACCGGTGACCGTGCGCCGGCTGTTCGCGTCCGTCGCCGCCGCCCTGACGGCCGCCTGCGCGCTCACCCTGCTGCCCGCCGCCACGGCGAGCGCCCACCCGCTGGGCAACTTCACCGTCAACCGCTACGACGGCCTGGTCGCCGCGCCCGGTGAACTGCGCGTCCGGCACGTCGAGGACCTCGCGGAGATCCCGGCGACCCAGGCGAAGCCGGAGATCGAGCGCCTCGGCATGGCGATGTGGGCCCGGGAGCGGTGCGCCGCGGCCACCGGGGACAGCCGCGTCACCGTCGACGGCCGCGCGGTTCCCCTGACCGCCGAGCGCAGCCGCGCGCGCGTGCGGCCCGGGCAGGCGGGACTCGACACGCTGCGCCTGGAGTGCGCGCTGACCGCTCCCCTCCCCCCGGACCGGGAGTCCGTGTCGCTCGGCTTCCGCGGCGCGGGCGCCTCGTCCGGGCCGGGCTGGCGGGAGATCACCGCCCGCGGCGACCGTATGACGCTCACCGCGTCGGACGTGCCGAGGACCTCCGTGTCCCACGAACTGACCCGCTACCCGGAGGAGTTGCTGTCCTCCCCGGCCGACACCGCCACCGCCGCGCTGCGGATCCGCCCCGGCGGCCCGGCCCTGGCAGGTGCGGAGTCCGATGCTCCGGCCGCCTCGGTGCTGCCGCGCGGCGCCGACCGCTTCACACGCGCCCTGGACGAGCTGGTCGCCCGGCACGACCTCACGCCGGGCTTCGCCGCCCTGGCCCTCGCCATCGCCGTGGTGCTGGGTGCGATGCACGCCCTCGCCCCGGGCCACGGCAAGACCATCATGGCCGCGACGGCGGCGGCCCGGGGCGGCCGGGCCCGGATGAAGGACGTCCTGCCGATGGCCGCCTCGGTGACGGTCACCCACACGCTCGGCGTGGTCGCCCTCGGCCTGCTCGTCACGGCCGGTTCGGCCGCCGCCCCGTCGGTGATCGCCTGGCTCGGCGTGGCCAGCGGCATCCTGGTCACCCTGGCGGGCGCGAGCCTGCTCCGCCGCGCCCTGCGCAACCGCGCTCACCCCCACACGCACGCCCCCGAGCAGGGGCACCAGCATGGGCACGAGCACGGGCCCGACGGGCACCACGACCCTGACCACGACCACGACCACGACCACGACCACAGCAGCCACCATCACCACGGCCACGGCCACGGCCACGGCCACGGCCACGACCACACCCACCCGCACGACCACACCCACCCCCACTCCCACCCCCACACGGTCGAGCACACCCACGGCGGGTTCACCCACAGCCACCCCGTCGCCCCCACCCTGCGCGGCACGATCCTCATGGGCTTCGCGGGCGGGCTCGTGCCCAGCCCCTCGGCCGTGGTCGTGCTGGTCGGCGCCGCCGCGCTCGGGCAGGCCTGGTTCGGCCTGCTGCTCGTCGTGGCCTACGGCGTGGGCCTGGCCCTGACCCTCACCGCCGCCGGGTACGCCGTCGTCAAGGCCGGCAGCGGCATGACCCGGCTGCTGGACCGGCGCCCCCGCTGGACGGCGGGTCCGGCGGCGGCCCTGGTGCGCCGGACCGCCCCGCTCGGCTCGGCCTTCGCCGTGGTCGTTCTCGGGGCAGGACTCGTGTTCAAGGGGGCGGCATCCGCACTGGGCTGAGTTACGTTCGTGAGGAGATCCGACGTTCTGGGGAAGACGGACCCCAGGGAGATTCCGCCCGGCAGCGAATGGGGGCGCCGTGTCCGAAGAACCGGGCCATGAGCGGGTGATCGCGGGCCGCTACCGGCTGCTGGCACCGCTCGGTGAGGGCGGCATGGGCACGGTCTGGCGCGCCCGCGACGAGCTGCTGCACCGCGAGGTCGCCGTCAAGGAGGTGCGCGCCCCGGCCGGTCTCGGGGGCGACGACGTGCAGCGGATGTACGCGCGGCTGGAGCGGGAGGCGTGGGCGGCGGCCCGGGTCACCAACCGGAACGTGGTCACGGTGTACGACGTGGCGACGGACGAGGGCCGGCCGTGGGTCGTCATGGAGCTGGTGCGGGGGCTGTCCCTGGCCGAGGTCCTGGACGCCGAGGGCCCGCTCCCGCCGCAGCGGGCCGCGCACATCGGCGCCGAGGTGCTGTCCGCGCTGCGGGCCGCGCACGCGGCCGGGGTGCTGCACCGGGACGTGAAGCCGGCCAACGTGCTCATCGCCAACGACGGCCGGATCGTGCTCACCGACTTCGGTATCGCCATGGTGGAGGGCAGCTCCGCGCTGACCATGACCGGGGAGGTGATCGGCTCGCCCGAATTCCTCGCCCCGGAGCGGGCGCTGGGGCGCACGCCGGGCCCCGAGTCCGACCTGTGGTCGCTCGGTGTGCTGCTGTACGCGGCGGTGGAGGGCCACTCCCCGTTCCGCCACGACACCCCGCTGAGCACGCTGCGCGCGATCGTGGACGAGGAGCTGCCGCCGCCGTACCGGGCCGGTCCGCTCGCCCCGGTGATCGAGGGGCTGTTGCGCAAGGATCCCGAGCAGCGGCTGCCGGCCGAGCGGGCCGAGCAGGAACTGCGGGTGATCGGCGCGGGCGGCACACCCCGCGCGGACACCGTCCGGGCGGTCCCGTTCCCGCCGACCGTGGCGGCCCACCCGGAGCCCTCCCCCACTCCGCCGATGCCCTTCCCCGGGCGGCCGGCCGCGTCCGGCTCCGGTGCGGCGACGACGGCCACCCGGCAGGACCGCGACCGGCGGGCGGGCCGGGTGCTGGTCGCGGGCGTGGTCGCGCTGGCGCTCGCGGTGGGCGGGCTGACGTACGCGCTGCTGAACGGCGGGGGCGACGACGGGGAGGGCGACCGGGGCGCGGGGGCGAGTTCGCCCGCCGAGACGAAGAACCCGCCGCGCAACACGGGCAGCGGGAAGTCCAGCCCTTCCCCGTCCCCGACGCCCAGCGAGAGCGAGAGCGAGCGGAGCAGTCCGCCGCCGCAGTCGGTGCGGGTCGCGCTGGAGGGCTCGCGCACGGACTACGCGGGCCCGTGTCCGCCGCCGGGCGCGCAGGCGCCGAGGTTCACGGCGACGCTCACGGTGGGGCGGCTGCCGGCCGAGGTGCGCTACCGCTGGGTGACGGGGGACGGCTCGGTGCTGGAAGGCGGGTGGAAGACGCTGTCGTTCCCGGAGGGCGGCGGCCGGGCGAAGCAGGACGCGGTGACGGTCACGACCCGGGCGGAGTCCGGCACGATCGAGAACGAGATCGCCGTCGAGGTGCAGGAGCCGGTGCGGACGACGTCCGAGTCGGTGCCGTTCTCGATCACGTGTGAGACGGAGACCCCGACGGGCGGGGCCTCCTCTCCCTCCGGCACGCAGGAGGACCCGGACGAGGGGTCCGGGTCCGGCTGAGCGGTCAGTCGTTGGCGTTGAGCACGGGCAGGTAGCCACCGGACTGGCCGGGGGCCTTCGGGTGGTAGGACTCGCCGATGCTGAGCCAGTTGACGCTGTGCAGCCACGAGTCCCCGGAGCAGATCTCGTGGCCGGTGAAGGTGGAGCGGACGTCGCCGAAGACGAAGCCGTGGTTCGCGGCGCGCTTGCCGATGGCGGTGTTCAGGTGGTCGGAGGCGTCGTTGATGGCCTTGCGCTTGGCCTCGGACAGACCGAGGCACGTGGTGCCGAGCTGGTAGAAGCGGGGGTAGCCGAGGACGACGACCCGGGCGCTCGGCGCCTTGGAGCGGATCGCCGAGTACACGCTGTCGAGCTTGCCGGGCAGCGTGGAGTCGACGTACGCGCGGGCGGTGTTGATGCGGGACAGGCAGGCACTGTCGGACTGGGTCACACAGGTCGTCATGACGTCGGCGAACCCGGCGTCGTTGCCGCCGACGCTGACGGAGACGAGGGTGGTGGCGGAGCTGAGCGGGCCGAGCTGTCCGGACAGAACATCACCCGTTCGGGCGCCGGAACAGGCCGTGAAATCGAAGGACGAGGGTGCGTTGGCGGCGGCCCAGAGGTAGGGATAGGCCTTCGTGCTGCGCTTGCAGTCGCCACTGGAGCTGATGTAGCTGCCGGCTCCGACTCCGGAGGAATAGGAGTCACCGAGGGCCACATAGCCGCCAGTTGCGGCCGGTGAGGACGCCTGCGCCGTGGCAGCCCCGGTGAGGGCGGTGCCGGCGGCGAGGAGGAGCGAGCTCACGAGGACGACAAATCGGGAACGTCTCATGGAACCTCCCTTTAGCAGGATCTCTGCCACAACCGTCGTAGCAGCTACGCGTGTTGACAGGAAGTGTCCATGCCAAGTCTTTCGGCCCTTTTCACGACACATGGCGTGTTCACTGCGCCTGTGGCCACGTATCCGGCCACTCGTGTTGCGTGTTCATGTCAGATTTGTTGATGGCTGTTCAACTCCCTTGTCCTCCCCCGGTAGATGGTCGACGCTTTACCTCGGCCGGGAGCGGAACGCGACGCTCCCCCGGCCGTGTGCGCGAGCACGCGCACTCCCCCACATGACGCGCGCCCCACCCAGGCGCGCGCCGCCTAGAGGAGGACCCCCTCGTAATGGCACAACTGCGTAGCAAGAGACTCGGACTGGCCGCCATCACTCTGTCGGCGACCGCCGCCCTCGTCGGCGGGCTCACCGCCCTCCCCGCCCAGGCCGCCCCGGCCGAGGGCCGGGTGCTCGCCGCGGACTCCCCGGCCGCGATCAAGGACAGCTACATCGTCACGCTCAAGAAGAGCGCAGGGCTGAAGGCGTCCTCGGCCGCGGGCAAGGGCCTCGTCAAGGAGTACGGCGGCACGGTCGAGAAGACGTTCGGCACGGCTCTGAACGGCTACTCCGCCGAGCTCTCCGCCGCCGAGGCCCGGCGACTGGCCGCCGACCCGGCCGTGGCCTCCGTCGAGCAGAACCAGCGCGTGTCCCTCTCGGCCACCCAGACCAACGCCCCCTGGGGCCTGGACCGCATCGACCAGCCTTCGCTCCCGCTCTCCGGCACCTACACCTACCCGGACAGCGCGGGCAGCGGCGTGACGGTCTACGTGATCGACACCGGTGTGCGCATCACCCACCAGCAGATCAGCGGCCGTGCGGCGCACGGCTACGACGCCGTCGACGGCGACACCAACGCCTCCGACGGCAACGGCCACGGCACCCATGTGGCCACCACGATCGCGGGCTCGACCTACGGCGTCGCCAAGAAGGCGAGGATCGTGGGCGTGCGGGTGCTGAACAACAGCGGCTCCGGCACCACGGCCGGCGTGATCGCGGGCATCGACTGGGTGACGCGGAACCACTCCGGCCCCTCGGTCGCCAACATGTCGCTCGGCGGTGGCGCCTCCACCAGCCTCGACACGGCCGTCCGCAACTCCATAGCCAGCGGCGTCACCTACGCCGTCGCCGCGGGCAACAGCAGCACCACCGCCTCCTCGTCCTCCCCGGCCCGCGTCGCCGAGGCGATCACGGTGGGCGCCACCACCAGCACGGACGCCAAGGCCAGCTACTCCAACTACGGCTCGGCCCTGGACATCTTCGCGCCCGGCTCGTCCATCACGGCCGGCTGGCACACCAGCGACACCGCCACCAACACCATCTCCGGCACCTCGATGGCGACCCCGCACGTCGCGGGCGCGGCGGCGGTCTACCTGGCGGGCCACACCGCCTCCACCCCGGCCCAGGTCGCCTCGGCCCTGGTGGGCGGCGCCGTCACCGGCAAGGTCACGAGCGCGGGTTCGGGTTCGCCGAACCGGCTGCTGCAGCTCGCGCCGTAAGCACGAACACCTGAACGATCGTTCCCCGGCAGGCATGACACGCCTGCCGGGGAACGGCCGTTTATGGGGCGGGAACCTGTCAACTTGCGCCCCACAAAGCGCCTGACGCAACGACCAAACCAACAAAAACGTGAGCGGCCGTTCCAGGTCTTGCCATACGGGTTCAATCGTCAATACCGTCATACATCTCACCCGCATCGGTCCGTCAGTAAGCGGCTCTAGGGGAGGGCTCAAGGACCGCGACGTACCGGCGCGGGGCGCGGTAGGGGGGTGCCGTGCTCGGTGACCGCACCGGTCTCCGGGCCGTGCCGCGCGGTCGGCTGCCGTTTTCCGGGGCCGGCCAGCTTTGCCAGCTCACCCGGCGTGCCGAAGCTCCATGTCGGCGTGCCCCCGGGTGAGAACCCCCCTTTCGAACCGGACTGGATCCGGACTGCCCTGGGGGGGCGGTCCACCGGACGAGAGGGACCAGACTCATGAGTTCAGTTCTGCAGCCGGCCGTGACGGACGAGCATCCGCCGACCGCTGCCAAGTACCGGCCCGTCTCCTCGCACCTGGCGATAGCCCCGCCGGTGAGCGTGGTCATCCCGGCCATGAACGAGGCGGAGAACCTTCCGTACGTCTTCAAGACACTGCCCGGCTGGATCCACGAGGTGGTCCTGGTCGACGGCAACTCCACCGACGACACCGTCGAGGTGGCCCGCGCGCTGTGGCCCGAGGTGAAGGTGGTCGGGCAGCGCGGCAAGGGCAAGGGCGACGCCCTGATCACCGGCTTCCAGGCCTGCACCGGCGACATCATCGTGATGGTCGACGCGGACGGCTCGGCCGACGGCGGCGAAATCCTCTCCTACGTCTCCGCCCTGGTCTCGGGCGCCGACTTCGCCAAGGGCTCCCGTTTCGCCAACGGCGGCGGCACCGACGACATGACCTTCATCCGCAAGATGGGCAACCGGGCGCTGTGCGCGGTCGTCAACCGCAAGTTCGGCGCCCGCTACACCGACCTGTGCTACGGCTACAACGCCTTCTGGCGGCACTGCCTCGACAAGATCGACCTGGACTGCACCGGCTTCGAGGTCGAGACCCTGATGAACATCCGGGTGGTCAAGGCCGGTCTCAAGGTGCAGGAGATCCCGAGCCACGAGTACCTGCGCATCCACGGCACCAGCAACCTGCGGGCCGTGCGGGACGGGCTGCGCGTGCTGAAGGTGATCCTGCGGGAGCGCTCCAACCGCCGCGCGCTGCGCCGCCGTTCCACCCCGTCGCCGATGCTCGACGCCGTCCGGGGAGAGGTGTCTTGAGCGGTCCCGACGTCTCCGTCGTGATCTGCGCCTACACCGAGGACCGCTGGGAGGACATCCTCGCCGCGGTCTCCTCGGTGCGGGCGCAGTCCCGGCCGGCGCTGGAGACGCTGCTGGTGATCGACCACAACCAGGCGCTCCTCGACCGTCTCGGCAAGGAGTACAAGGAGGTCGACGACGTGCGGGTGCTCGCCAACGCGGGCCCCCGCGGCCTGTCCGCCGGCCGCAACACCGGCATCGCCGCCGCGCGCGGCGAGATCGTGGCGTTCCTCGACGACGACGCCGTGGCCGAGCGCGACTGGCTGCGGCACTTCGCCGAGGCGTACGACGACCCGCGCGTGCTGGCGGTCGGCGGGCGCACGGTGCCGGTCTGGGCGTCGGGGCGGCGCCCGCACTGGTTCCCGGAGGAGTTCGACTGGGTGGTGGGCTGCACCTACCGGGGCCTGCCGCGCGGCCGCGTCCGGGTGCGCAACGTGCTGGGCGGCAACGCCTCGTTCCGGCGCAGCGCCTTCGACGCGGCGGGCGGCTTCGCCACCGGCATCGGCCGGGACGGCGACAAACGTCCGCTGGGCTGCGAGGAGACGGAACTGTGCATCCGCCTCAGCCGCGCCCGGCCCGACGCGGTGCTGCTGATCGACGACCGGGCGGTCATCCACCACCGGGTGCCCGAGGTCCGCGAGCACTTCCGCTACTTCCGCACCCGCACCTACGCCGAGGGCCTGTCCAAGGCCCTGGTGGCCCGCAGTGTCGGCGCGGACAAGGGACTGGAGTCCGAACGCCGGTACGCCACCCGGGTCCTGCCGGCCGGGGTGGCCCGGGGGCTGCGGGACGCCCTGCTGGCCCGGCCCGGGGGCGCGGGGCGGGCGGGCGCGATCGTGGCCGGGGTGCTGACGGCGGCGGGTGGTTACGTCGTCGGCAGCGTCCGGGCACGCCGGGGCGGCACCACGTTCCGGGTGCCCGCCGTGGAGGGGGCGGCCCGTGCGTGACTCCCGCGTCCCGATCCTCATGTACCACGCGGTCGCCACCGACCCGCACGAGGCGACCCGCGCCCTGTCCGTGACCCCGGAGGCGTTCGCCGAGCAGATGGCGGTGCTCGCGGACCGGGGCCTGACGCCGATGACCACCGCCGGCCTCGCGGACCGCTGGCGCACCGGCCGCCCGCTGCCCGACCGGCCGGTCCTCATCACCTTCGACGACGGCTACGAGGGCGTGCACCGGCACGCCCTGCCCGCCCTCGCCAAACACGGCTTCCCGGCCACCCTGTTCGTCGCGACCGGGTGGCTGAGGGGGCCGTACGACACCGGGGGCGGCCTGGACACCATGCTCGACTGGGACCAGGTCCGCGACCTCGCCGCGGCGGGCGTCGAGATCGGCGGGCACAGCCACAGCCACCCGCAGCTCGACCAGGTCTCCGACGCCACCCTGCGGTTCGAGCTGATCCACTGCAAGGAAATCGTCTCGGACCAGCTGGGCACCGTCCCGGCGTCGTTCGCCTACCCGTACGGCTACTCCAGCCGCCGGGTCAGGCAGGCGGTGCGCGAGACGGGGTACGCCCAGGCCCTCGCCGTCGGCAACGCCCTGGCGCGCCGGGCGCAGGGGCCGTACGCCCTGCGGCGGGTGACGGTGCGCCGCAGTACCTCCCCCGACGAGTTCGAGCGGGTGGTCCAGGGCCGTGCGATCGGGCGTACGTTCGCCAGGGACCGGGCCCTGACCAAGGGGTACGCGATGGTCCGCAGGACCCGGCAGGTGCGCCGGCTGGCCGCCCGCTCCGGCGGCTGACCGGGCGCGTGCGACATGCCGCGTGCACCCGGAAACCGGGTGCGCGCGGCCCGCCCGTGCCGGATCATGGCGGCATGTCTGACAACCCGCACGAGGCGCTGCCGATCCGGCTCAACGTCGACGACTCCGACTCCCCGTCCGACGTCGTCGACGCGCTGTTCCTCGGCCGCTTCGCGACGGGCGAGCAGCCGTACTCCCACGCGGCGAACATCGACCGCGTCCGCTCCGGCGCGACGCTGATGCCGTCCGGCGCCCGGGTACTGCGTGCCGCCCGGGACGACGACCGCAGCGCGACCCTGGCCGAGGGCGACGGCTGGACGCTGCTGGTCTCCCGCTGGAACCGGGGCGCCGACGTCACGGTGACGGCGACCAGCGCGGAACTGGCCGAGGAGGTCCTCGGCCAGGCCACCGACGGCGCGGCGGACGAGCCCGAACCGCAGCCGGAGAACGTCACGATGGGCTTCTGGTACGTCTCCCCGCGCCGCGGCCCGCACCGCACGACCCGTCAGATCGCCGCCGGCACCTGGGACGAGGTCCGGCCCAACTACACCGCGCCCGTGGCGGACGCCATGGACCGGCTGATGAAGACGACCCCGGAGGACATCGCCGGCCGGCTGCTCCTGCTGCACGGCCCCCCGGGCACCGGCAAGACGTCGGCGCTGCGCACGCTCGCCCGGTCCTGGCGCGACTGGTGCCAGGTGGACTGCGTCCTGGACCCCGAGCGGCTCTTCAGCGACGTCGGCTACCTGATGGACATCGCCATCGGCGAGGAGGACGCCACCGGCAAGGGCCGCTGGCGGCTGCTGCTCCTGGAGGACTGCGACGAGCTGATCCGCGGCGAGGCCAAGCACACCGCGGGCCAGGCCCTGTCACGGCTGCTGAACCTGACCGACGGTCTGCTCGGCCAGGGGCGCAACGTCCTGGTGGGGGTCACCACCAACGAGGACCTGGAGCGCCTGCACCCCGCGGTCGTCCGCCCGGGCCGCTGTCTGGCCCGGATCGAGGTGGGCCCGCTGACCCGCGCGGAGGCGGTCGGCTGGCTGGGCCGCGAGGACGGCGTCGGCCGTGAGGGCGCGACCCTCGCGGAGCTGTACGCGCTGCGCCGGGGCACGTCCCCGACCTCGCTGCCCGAGCCGCGCGGGAACGCGGACGCGGGCCTGTACCTGTAGGGGGCCCACCTGTAGGAGGTCCGTGCCCTCCGGTGTTTCCATGGGGCTATGACCCTGTTCGTCGGCACGTCCGGATGGCAGTACAAGGACTGGCGGGACGTCCTCTACCCGTCCGGGCTGCCGATGCGGCTCTGGCTGGAGGAGTACGCGGGGCACTTCGCCACCGTCGAGATCAACAACGCCTTCTACCGGCTGCCGGCCCGGGAGACCTTCGAGGACTGGCGCGGCCGGGTGCCGCCCGATTTCGTCGTGGCGGTCAAGGCGAGCCGCTACCTGACCCACATCAAGCGGCTGAAGGAACCCGAGGAGCCGGTGCACCGCCTGATGAGCCACGCGGCGGGCCTCGGCGACCGCCTCGGCCCGGTCCTGCTCCAGCTGCCGCCCACCCTGCGCGCCGACCCCGGACTGCTCGACGCCTGCCTGGCCTGCTTCCCGGCCTCGACCCGGGTCGCGGTCGAGCCGCGCCACGACTCCTGGTGGACGCCGGAGGTCCGCGCGGTCCTGGAGTCCCGCCGCGCCGCCCTGTGCTGGGCCGACGTCCTGGCCCGCCCCGCCACCCCGCTGTGGCGCACGGCCGACTGGGGTTACGTCCGCTTCCACCAGGGCCGCGCCCACCCGTGGCCCCGCTACGGCCGCCGCTCCCTGGCCACCTGGCTCGACCGCATCGCCACGACCTGGCCGGGCGGCGAGGACGTCCACGTGTACTTCAACAACGACCCGGGCGGCGCGGCGGTGGTGGACGCGAGGGCGTTCGCACGGGCGGGCAGATCGGCGGGCCTGGACATCACCCGCACGCCCGAGCACCTGGTCCGGACCTGAGGGGCATGCCGCGCGGCCCGGAGCACCTGGTCCGGGCCTGAGGGGCACGCCACCCGGCGCGGCCGGGACCGTGTCCGCGCCGTCCCTTCGTCCGCCTGCGGGGCCCGGGCCCCGCAGGCGGGCCGTCCCGGACCGGGCCTAGGCCCCGGAGGCGGCCCGCAGGGCGTCGCGTACCGCGGCGAGTGCCGCGTCCTCCCCCTGCCCCAGCCGGCGGGCCCGCTCCACGTACGCCTGGGCGGCGGCCGCCAGTTCCCGGTCGGCGGCCGCACCGGCGGCGGCCACGAACGTGCCGTTGCGGCCGCGCGTCTCGATCACCCCGTCCGCCTCCAGCGCCCGGTACGCCTTCGCCACCGTGTTCGCGGCGAGCCCCAGGGACTCGGCCAGCCCCCGCACGGTCGGCAGCCGGTATCCCACCGGCAGTTCGCCCGACCGCGCCTGCTCGGAGATCCGCGCCCGCACCTGCTCGTACGGCGGGGCGCTGTCGTCGATGTCGATCTTCAAGGTCACAGGGCCGATTGTCCCGCACGGCACGGAAAATGAGAGGCACCCGGGACGGGCCCCACGTAACGTGCGCCTCCATGCCCGTGATCGTGCGCGACCTGCGACCCGACGTCCGAGCCGACGCCGAGGGGTTCTCCACCACCCGCCGGCTCGCCCTCCCCTACATGCTGTCCACGCCCGAGTCCGTGGTGCACACCCTGACCCACGCGCACCCGGACGCCCACTTCACCCAGCTGGTCGCCGAGGAGGACGGGGAGATCATCGGCACGGCCCAGGTCAGTGTCGCCCACGACAGCCCGGAACCGGGCCAGGGCTCCGCCAACATCTACGTGCGGCCCGGCCGCAGACATCGCGGCGCCGGTTCGCTCCTGCTGCGCACCGCCGAGGAACGCCTCGCGGCACTGGGCGTCACCAAGCTGTTCGCCTGGGTGCTGGACGAGCCGGAGAACCGCGTCTTCGCCGAGCGGAACGGCTTCCGGGCCAGCCGGTCCGCCTACTTCCTCCGCCTGGACCTGGCACGCGCCCTGCCGGCCCGCCAGGATCCGCCGGCCGGTGTCGAACTGCGCACCGCCGCCGACTTCGCGGACGACCCGCGCCCGCTGTTCGACCTGGACGCGGAGGTGGTGGCGGACGAACCGAGCGACATCGACGTCGAGTTCACCGACTACGAGGCGTGGCTCGAGGAGAACTGGCGTCACCCGCTGCTGAACCGCGACCTGACCACGGTCGCCGTCGTCGACGGCAGGCCGGCCGCCTTCAGCGTGGCCCACACCGACGGCACCCGCTACGGCACCGCCATGACCGGCACCGCCCGGGAGTTCCGCGGCCGGGGCCTGGCGAAGCTCGCCAAGAACGACTCCCTGCACCGGGCGCGCGCCGCCGGGTACACGGAGGCGTTCACCGGGAACGACACCGGCAACGAACCGATGATCGCCATCAACACGTGGTTCGGCTACGAGATCGCCGCGACGGAGGTGCGCTATGTCCGCGAGCTCGGCTGACCGCCCCGCACGGGTCGACGTCGTGCTCGTCAAGGCGGGCCGCACGAAGATCCGTTACGCCGCCGAGCTCCTGGCCGACGACGGCACCCGGGTCGCCGTCCGCGCCCCGTGGGCGGGCTCCGGCGTCCGCGACTTCGGCTTCGTCCGCTTCGAGCCCGGGGACGTCTTCACCGAGTACTACTGGCGCGACCGCTGGTACGCGGTCAAGGAGGTCCGCTCCGCCACGGGCGCGCTGAAGGGCTGGTACTGCGACGTCACCCGGCCCGCCGTGCTGTCCGGGGCCGAACTGGTCGTGGAGGATCTCGACCTGGACCTGTGGCGCTCCGCCGACGGCACGGACGTGCGGCGCCTGGACGAGGACGAGTTCGCGGCGAGCGGCCTCGCCGAGAGGGACCCCGAGGCGGCACGGGCCGCCCTGGCCGCGCTCGACGAGCTGGAATCCCGTGCCCTCGGCGATGACTTCGCCGCCGCGTTGCCGGTCTGACCTCGGCTCGACCGCGTCGGCGCGACCGGCCCCGACCCGGCTGTCCGCGGTCCACGTCCGCGAGAACTCCTCGTCCGTCACCGCACCTGCGCGACCACCGTGCACCGCTCGTCCGTCACCGCACCTGCGCGACCACCGCGTACCGCTCGTCCGTCACCTCGCCGCCCCACAGCAGCGCGTCGTCCGACAGTCGCTCCACGCGCACCCGCCCGGCGAGCGGGGCCAGGAGGCCGGTGAGCCGCTCCGCCGGTATGCCCACCGGGGCGACACCGCCCCACACGCCCTCCACCAGCACGAGCCGCCCGCCCGGCCGCACCAGCCCGTGCCAGTGCCGCAGGGCGCGGGCGGGGTCCGGCAGGGCCCACAGCACGTGCCGGACCAGCACGGCGTCGAAGCGCTGCTCGCCGACCGGCGGCGCCGCCGCGTCACCGACGAGGAACACCGCGTCACGGCCGGCCGGTTTCTCCCGGGCGAGCCGGACCATGGCCTCGGAGAGGTCCACGCCCGTCACCCGGTGCCCCTGCTCGGCGGCGAGGAGTGACAGGCTGCCCGTGCCGCAGCCGAGGTCGAGGACGTCGCCCGGGCCCGGGGGCAGCCAGCCGTGCAGCCGCTCGGCCCAGGCGCGGCGCACCGCGGGGTCGCGCAGCCCGTGGTCCGGTTGCTCGTCGAAGACGGCGGCCTGCGCGTCCCAGTCCACGACGCCGCCGGTGTTCGCCGAGGTCATGCCGTCACTGTGGTGCGTCATGGGCCCAAGAGTGACACCCGCCACTGACACTCGATTCGTGACTGCGGCCACAGACAGACCAGGAGCGATGAGGAACTCTCCCCCGAAAGGTCTACCTCCGTGAGAACGCGGAACCCGGTAGATCCTGAAGGAGGCAGCCATGCGCCGTGTGACCGTGCAGAAGCCCCTGAAGAAGACGGACGTCCGCCGGATCCGCGAGGAGGCCGACGAGCGCCCTGCCGGGCGCCCCGAGGTCCGCAAGGACATCGCACGCACGTGGTGGCCGGACAGCTGAGCTGCCGGTGCCGTCATGACACGTCCGGGAGCAGCCGCTTGCGGCAGTGTCGCGGTCGTACGGTCCGTCGACGCGGCGCTCCTCCAGGATCACGTCCGCCACGGTCCGGACGTGAGGGGCGCCGGCCGGCTGGATCTCCTCGTCCGCCCTGCCGTGCCGGTACCTACCTGATGCCAGTCTGAGCACTCCCTTAACGCGACCATAAGGATCTCCTCCACCCGCCCCCAGCAGGCGATTCCCCGCCGCCGGGGGGCTAGCTTCGGAGCACCCCACGGGATTCGGCCCACTCGGGCCCGGCCCTGTTCCCCGCACCGTTTCGAGGAGTTCCCGCATGCCCGCACGCCGCACGGTAGCCAGCGTCGCCACCCTCGGCGCCCTCCCGCTCGCCCTCACGGCGCTGACCGCCACGCCGGCTGCCGCGCACGGTTCGATGGGCGATCCGGTCAGCCGGGTCGCGCAGTGCTTCGGCGAAGGTCCCGAGAGCCCCAAGTCGGCCGCGTGCAGGGCGGCGGTGACGGCCGGAGGCACCCAGGCCCTCTACGACTGGAACGGCATCCGCATCGGCGACGCGGCCGGGCGGCACCAGCAGCTCATACCGGACGGCAAGCTGTGCAGCGCGGGCAACGAGCAGTTCAAGGGGCTCGACCTGGCCCGCGCCGACTGGCCCGCGACCACCGTGCGGAGCGGCGCGCACACCTTCAAGTACCGCGTGACGGCCCCGCACAAGGGCACCTTCAAGGTGTACATCACCAAGCCGGGCTACGACCCGTCCGCGCCGCTCGCCTGGAGCGACCTGGACCTGCAGAACCCGGTGGCGACGTCCACCGACCCGGCGGCGGCGGGCGGCTTCTACACCTTCTCCGGCAGCCTGCCCGAGCGTTCCGGCAAGCACCTGCTGTACGCGGTCTGGCAGCGTTCGGACAGCCCGGAGGCGTTCTACTCCTGCTCGGACGTCAGCTTCGGCGGCGGTGCCGCGGCCGGCGGCGAGGGCGCGGCCGTCGACGACGGCGCCGCCGGGAACGACGGGCCGGCCGGCGGCGCCGCACCGGCACCGTCCGCCTCCGCCCCCACCGAGGAGCAGATCGAGCAGGGCAACGACAAGTCGACGATCGAGCACGGCGGGCACGGCGACGACGACCCCAGCACCTCGGCGGAGCCCGCCGCCGCGCCGCAGGACGGCACGCCGGACGAGCCGGAGGCAGCCGGTGCCGCCGCCGACGAGCCGAGGACGGCCGCCAACGAGCCGAAGGCGGCCGGTGCCGCCGCGAACCTCGCCGAGACCGGCGGTGACGGCAGCACCCCGTACGTCGCGATCGGCGGCGCGGCGGCGCTCGCACTGGGCGCGTCGGCCCTGTTCCTGTCGGTCCGGCGCCGGACGGTGACCGGCGGGCGGCACGGCCGCTGACGCAGGACTCGGGGCCTGTCCGGCGGCTCAGGCCGGACAGGCCCCGAAACGTTTCTCTGACACGTGTCAGTCGAACGCCGAAGCACAGGTGGTGGGTGTGGCACGGGCCGGGTCGAGGGCGTTGGCCACCTCGTGGAAGGCGATCCGGTCGAACAGCCCGACGGCCACGTGCTCGGACAGGTCCAGGGGGCACAGGTCCTGCAGCAGGACGTTGCGCACGTCCGGCCCGCTCAGGTACTGGCTGCGCCACGGCGTGACGACCTCGTCGTACCGGGTGGCGATGACGGTGTAGCGCACGCCGGGGACGGTGTCGCCGCCGGCGTTGAGCTTCGTCAGGAAGTCGGAGCCGGCGACCTGGTCGGCGAGGGCGGGCGTGTTCCTGGACAGCAGGCCGGCGGCGCCCGGGAAGTAGGGCAGCAGGTGGGTGAAGCCGTTGAGGTCGGTGCCGTGGTTGCTGGGCGCGATGCCCACGAGGGCGTTCACCTTGGCGGCCCCGCCGAGGAAGCGCAGGTACCAGCGGGGCATCATGCCGCCCTGCGAGTGCCCGACGAGGTCGGCCTCGGCGGCGCCGGTCGCGGCGAGCACCCGGTCGACGTGGTCCCTCAGCTGCGCGGCGGACTTCTCGACGGGTCCGAGGCCGTGGAAGAAGGGGACGCCTTCCAGCTGGCCGTAGTCGAGGGAGAAGACGCAGTAGCCACGGACCGTGAGGTAGGGGGCGAGGCCCAGCCAGTTGTCGACGGAGTTCCCGAGGGTGCCGTGGACCAGGACGACGGGGCGGGGGTGGGCGGCGGAGGGCTTGCAGGAGTAGTCGTTCCAGCCGGAGCTCGAAGCACCGGCGGCCTGGGCGGTGGTGGCGGGGACGGTGACGGCCGCGGCGGTCAGCAGCAGCGCGGCCAGGGGTCTGAGCACTCGTTTCCAGGGCAGCATCGGGTGATCTCCTTGCGGCTCAAGGGAGGTGCGACGGCACGACGCCCTGTGATCCGGATCACGGGAAGCTGTTCATTCGTCAAGTTACGGGCGGGTAGCGGAACTGGGAAGTTACGCGTCGGTAAAACTTGCGGCGCCAACCGGCACCGGCGGCACCGGTCCTGGCCCTCGCCCCGGCCGACCATCTGACGACCCCTCACGGACCTGACGGACTGAAAGCAGCTTCCTTGCCGCTGTCGGCACGGCATCGCCATGCTCGTGGCCATGGGATCTCACTTATCCGCCGAGGCAACGGAAAGCGACCGTCCCGTCATCGAGGTCCCAGTCCGCAGGAGCGTGCACACGGACACATACTTCCGTCGCGCCTCCCGCCGCCCTCCTTGCCGACCACTCGTGGTCGGACTGTGCGAAATCCCCTCGGCGACCGTCGGCGGCCCGGCCGACCGCTGCTGATTCCGCGCAGGGAACGGAATGCCCGGCACCGGGCTTCCCGTTCCCGGTGCCTGCTCAGCGGATACGGCAGCCTCGTCCTTTCATCACTGGTTTCCTCCCCACTCGGAAGGGATTTCCTGCATGCACGGCAACCTTGAGGTGTGCATCGTCGGTGCGGGCCCGCGCGGGCTGTCGGTACTTGAGCGGCTGTTGGCCAACGAGCGCAACGCACCGACTCATTCGGCTGTGACCGTGCATGTGGTGGATCCGGCCGCCCCGGGTGCGGGTGCCGTATGGCGCCCCGAGCAGTCCCAGCACCTGCTGATGAACACGGTGGCTTCACAGATCACGGTCTTCACCGACGACAGCGCGCACATCGACGGGCCCATCGAGCCGGGCCCCACCTTGTACGAGTGGGCCAAGTCCCTCGCGCTGCTGGGCGACCCGGCTGACTTCGGCACGGAGGTCATGGAAGAGGCGCGGAAGCTGGGGCCCGACTCCTATCCGACACGTGCCTTCTACGGCCACTACCTCAGAGGCTGCTTCGAGCGGATCGTGGCATCGGCCCCGCACCATGTCACGGTACGGGTGCACCGTTCTCGCGCGGTGGCCGCCGCCGACACCCACGGCGTGCCCGGTGGGCCGCAGGGTGTGCGGCTCCAGGACGGCACGCGGCTGGACACACTGGACGCGATCGTGCTGGCGCAGGGGCACGTCCCGGCGCGCCTGTCCTCGCGCGAAGCACGTACGGCGAGCCTGTCCCGCATTCACCACCTGACCTACATCACCCCCGCCAACCCTGCCGACCTGGACCTCAGCGGCATCAAGGCGGGCGAGAACGTACTGCTGCGGGGGCTGGGGCTGAACTTCTTCGATCACATGGCGTTGTTCACGGTGGGCCGTGGCGGCCGGATGGTACGAGAAGGCGACCGGTTGGTGTACCGACCCTCGGGCCAGGAGCCGCGTCTCTTCGCGTTCTCCCGTCGCGGAGTGCCCTACCACGCGCGCGGGGAGAACGAGAAGGGTGCCACCGGTCGCTATTTCCCACGCAAGCTGACCGCCGAGTACATCGCCGGTCTGCGGCAACGCGCTTCGGCCGGACAGCCCGTCAACTTCACCGACGACCTGTGGCCGTTGATCTCTCTGGAGGTGCAAAGCGTTTATTACAGTACGCTGCTGGCCTCCCGCGGAGACGCCGCGCTGCGGGAGGAATTCACGCAGGCGTTCCTCACCGCGGAAACCGAAGGGGATCGGCGGGAACTGCTGGACAAGTACGGTATCCCGGCCGACCAGCACTGGAGTTGGGAGCGGCTTTCGCGACCGTACGGGGAGCGCGAGTTCACCGACCGACAGGAATTCACCGCCTGGCTGCTGGACTACCTGCGGCGCGATGTCGCCGCGGCCCGGCTCGGCAATGTCAGCGGTCCTCTGAAAGCCGCCCTGGACGTGCTGCGTGACCTGCGCAACGAGATCCGTCTCGCCGTCGACCACGGAGGTCTGGAGGGAAACTCCCACCGGGACGACCTCGAGGGCTGGTACACGCCGTTGAACGCCTTCCTGTCGATCGGGCCGCCGGCGTCCCGCATCGAGGAGATGATCGCACTGATCGAAGCGGGTGTGCTGACCGTGACGGGTCCGGGCACTCAGGTGCGGATCGACACCACCGCCCAGGTGTACGTGGCCCACTCGACGGCTGTGCCCGGTGAAGCGGTACGCGCCCGCGTCCTGATAGAGGCACGGTTGCCCGAGCCCGACCTGCGCCGCACGGAGGACCCTCTGCTCAAGCACCTGCTGGACACGGACCAGGCGGCGCCGTACCGGATCGCGACCACGGATGGCACCGGTTACGTGACCGGAGGCCTCGCGGTCACCGAACGGCCCTACCGGCTGCTGGACGGGCGAGGCCGCCCTCACCCCCGCCGGTTCGCGTACGGGGTGCCGACGGAAGCGGTGCACTGGGTGACGGCAGCGGGCATCCGGCCCGGGGTGGACTCGGTGACGCTCGGCGACTCCGACGCGATCGCCCGGGCCGTTCTCGCCCTGCCGCAGGCGGCTCGTGTACCGGCGGAAGTGCGTCGGGTGGACGCCGAAGGGGAGCTGTCCGGGGTGATCGTGTGACACTCACGCATGCGACTGCGGCCACCGCGGCGCATCTGGCGGATGCCGGCCTGCTCGCACCGGTGCGAGCAGGCACGCGGGTGGAGGCCGTCACCAGTGACCTGGCCTGGGTACAGGCCATGCTGGACGCGGAAGCGGCGCTCGCCCGCGCACAGGCAACGGTGGGCACGCTCCCTGCTTCGGCGGCCGAGGTGATCACACGAGCGGCTCGTGCCGACCGGCTCGACGTCAGAGCCCTGGCGCTGGCGGCGCGGGAGACGGCCAACCCGGTGGTCGGCCTGGTGCAGGCGTTCACCGAGGTCGTCGCGGCCGAGGACCTCGAGGCAGCCGAGTTCGTACACCGGGGTTCGACCAGCCAGGACGTGCTCGACACCGGCACGATGCTCGTCGCGAGGAAGACACTCGACCTGATCCTCGCCGATCTGCGGCGTACGGTCGATGCGCTGACAGCGCTGGCAACGGCACACCGGCGGACTCCCGCCGTCGCACGTACCTTGGCGCTGCACGCCGTACCGACCACGTTCGGGCTGCGCGCCGCCGGTTGGCGGGAGTTGGTGCTGGACGCGGAGGAGCGCGTCGCCCGCGTCCAGCGGAACCTCCCCGTCTCCCTGGGCGGAGCGGCGGGCACGCTGGCCGGATACCTGGAGTACGCGGCACTCGCCGAGGGGGGCACCCTGGCCGACCCGGACGGCTACGTGACACGGCTGGTGGACGCCTATGCCGGCGAAACGGGACTGGCCCGGCCGGCACTGCCCTGGCACGCGCTGCGCACACCTGTGGCCGACCTGGCCGCTGCACTGGCCTTCGCCGCCGGGGCGCTCGGCAAGATCGCCGTGGACGTTCAGGCATTGACCCGTACCGAGGTGGGTGAGGTCACCGAACCGGCCGTGTCCGGACGCGGTGCCTCTTCGGCCATGCCTCACAAGCGCAACCCGGTGCTCGCGACTCTCGTTCGCAGTGCCGCGCTGCAAGTGCCCGCCCTCTCGGCGGCACTGGCACAGTGTCTGGTCACCGAGGACGAACGATCCGCCGGGGTGTGGCACGCGGAGTGGCCGCTGCTCCGGGACTGTCTACGGCTGACCGGCGGCGCCGCGCAGACCGCTGCGGAACTCGTCGAAGGGCTGACGGTGCGGCCGGACCGCATGCGCTCCAACCTGGACATGACGGAAAGTCAGGTGGTGTCCGAGCGGCTGGTCGCACATCTGGCACCGACCTTGGGCAAGGCCCCTGCCAAAGCGCTGCTGACGCGCGCCGCGCAGGAAGCGCAGACCACGAGGCAACCCTTGGCCACGGTGCTCGCCCGCATGCCGGAAGTGCCCCGCTCGCTCGTGGACCGGCTGGTCACGCTGTGCGACCCGACCGACTACACGGGCGCTGCGGCCGTGCTGGTGGAGCAGGCCCTGCGGCGCTGAGAAGCCGTTGTCCCTACGGACCTCGTGCGGGTGCCTGCCGGCCGGACCTGGGATCGCAACTGCCACGGACGCCCTGGTCGTTCGTCGGGCGAGACGTCGTGGGGCCGGTGGCTGCTGTCGATGCGGGCGTTCGGGAAGCGCAGCGGAGGTGCGCGTGGGCTCGTCCGCCGCCGGGGCCCTCTCCGCGGGCTCCGGCGGCGCGCTTCGTCGCGGACCCGGACGTGCTCCAGCAGCACGGGCCACAGCGTCGGGGCGGGTCCCGCCCCGGCTCGCCGCGACACGCCTTGCCGGCCTGCCCGTGATCCTCGCCCCAGGGTTGCCCGCGACCATCGGTGTCCGGCGGCATCGGAGCCGCTTAGCGGCCGGCCGCGCCACAACCTGCCCGAACTGCACCCCTACGCCGCCACCCCGCCCAGCCCCCCGGGCATCACCGCCCGCGGCCCGAACTTCGCCCGCGCGCGGTCCGCGACCTCCTCGATACGGCGGACCTTCTCGTCCACGGGGTCGAAGGTCAGCTGGTGGGAGGCCTGTTCGGCGGGGTCGAGCCCTTCGGCGCGCAGGGCGATCGCCCGGACCCGGGCCCGCTGCAGCCCGAGCGCCTCGTACATGCCGTACGCGGTCCTGGTCAGCGCCGGCGAGTGCGCGGTCGGTTCGGTCAGGGTGCGGCTGCGGGTGGTGGCCGAGCGGTCGGCGTAGCGCACGGTCAGGGTGAGCGTGCGGCAGACCTTCTCCAGGGCGCGCAGCCGGGCGCCGATCTCCTCGGCGGCCGAGAGCAGCGCCCGGCGGTGCCGGTCGGGGTCCAGTTCGTCGCGCCCGAAGGGGCGTTCCGCGGCGAGGGACCGGGAGACGGCGTTCGGTACGACCCGGCCGCGGTCGACGCCGTTCGCCTTCTCGCGCAGCTCCCGGCCCGCCTTCGCGCCGATCAGCCGCTGGAGCGTGGACAGCGGTGCGGTGGCGACCCGGCCGAGGGTGTCGAGGCCGTAGTCGGTCAGGGTGCGTGAGGTCGCGGCGCCCACGCCGGGCAGTGCGGCGACGGGCTTGTCCGCGAGGAACTCCGCGATGGCGTCCGGCTCCTCGGGCACCGCGCAGGTCACCCCGGGTGCGGCGTGGCGCAGCGCCACCCGGGCCAGCATCGGCCCGGGGCCCGCGCCGATCACGCAGTCCACGCCGTACAGGGCGAGCGCGCGCACCCGGATCACCGAGGCCAGTTCGACGGCGTCCCGCCCGAAGTACCGCTCGGCGCCCCGCAGGTCGGCCAGCGCCCCGTCCGGCGGCAGGGCCTGGACGACGGGTGTGAACTCCTCGAGCATCCCGAGCAGCTGAGGCAGCCCGTCTTCGCTCGTCGGCGGCAGCTGGAAACGTACGCAGAGGATGGTCATCCCGCACTCCCCGGACTCTGGTGCCACAACTTCCTTCCCACCGCGGGCCCTTCACCCGCGGGGCGCAGATCGGCCCAGGGGTGCATCTCGTACCCCGTGGCCATGCGGATCTTCCGCCGCTCCATCGGGTCCTGGGCCGCGGAACCCGTCGGCGCCGGCGCGCCCTCCGACCCGGCGAGCCGCCGGCGCGCGGCGCCCTCGCCGTCGTCGCCGTCGCCGGAATCCCCGGAGCCGCCGCCACCGGCCAGCCGGGCCGCGACCCCCTCAAGACCTTCCTCCCGGCGCACGTCGAGCAGGTCGGCGAGGTTCCAGACGGCGGAGCCGACCACGCTGAAGCTGCGCGGGCCCCGGCGCTGCACCACTCCGCGCACCAGCAGCAGCCAGGAGTGGAAGACGGTGTGGGCGCAGGCGTCGTGGGAGTCGTCGAAGAAGGCGAGGTCGACCAGGCCCGTGCCGTCGTCCAGGGTGGAGAAGATGACCCGCCTGCCGGACCGGATCGGCGGCGTCTGCGTGGCCGCCTTGGCGCCCGCGACCAGCACCGTCTCCCCGTGCCGCACCTCGCGCAGGCGGCGCGCCGACACCACGCCCAGCTCGTCGAGGAACTGCCGGTGGTCGTCCATCAGATGGCGCGAGGCGTCCATGGAGAGCACCCCCAGCTCGGCGCTGAGCCGCTCCGAGGAGGTGAGGTCGGGCAGCCCGGCCGGGGCCGTCTTCCGCCCGCCGGCCAGCGGCAACTGGCCGCCGCCCCCGCCCCGCGCGCCCCGGTGCAGCTCGGTCAGATGCAGTTGCAGATCCCGGCGGTTGGCGCCGAACGCGTCCAGCGCGCCCACCTGTGCCAGCCGCTGGGCCAGCGGACGGCTGGGCCGGCCCCGCTCCCAGAAGTCGACCAGTGAGGCGTAGGGCTGCCCCTCCGCGATCCGCGCCGCCTCGGCCTCGCTGATGCCGTGCACATCGGAGAGCGCCAGCCGCAGACCCCATTTACCGGACACCAGTTCGATACGGTGTGCGACTCCCGACGCGTTCACGTCCAGCGGCAGCACGGGCACCCCGCGCCGCCGCGCGTCCGCCAGCAGCAGCCGCTTCGGGTACATCCCGGGGTCGTGCGTGAGCAACCCCGCGTAGAAGGCGGCCGGGTGGTGCGCCTTCAGCCACGCCGACTGGTACGTCGGCACGGCGAAGGCGACCGCGTGCGCCTTGCAGAAACCGTACGACCCGAAGGCCTCGACGATCTCCCAGGTCCGCTGAATCGTTTCCGCGTCATAGCCGTTCGCCGCCGCGTGCTGGGCGAACCACACCTTGATCCGCGCCTGCGACTCGGGATCGGACAGCCCGCGCCGCACCCGGTCGGCCTCACCGCGCCCACAGCCGGTCATGATGTCGACGATGTCGATGATCTGCTCGTGGAAGACGACGACCCCGTACGTCTCCTTCAGCGGCCCTTCCAGATCCGGGTGCGGATACCGGATGGGCGCCCGCCCGTGCCGCGCCTCGATGAACGGCCGCACCATGTCGGCGGCGACCGGCCCGGGCCGGAACAGCGAGATGTCGACCACCAGGTCGTGGAAGGTGTCCGGCTGCAGCCGCCCGACCAGGTCACGCTGCCCGGGCGACTCGATCTGGAAGCAGCCGAGCGTCTCGGTGGACCGGATCAGCCCGTAGGTCTCCGGGTCCCCCGCGGGCAGGGCGTCCAGGTCGACCCGCTCCCCCGACACCCGCTCCACCTCCCGCACCGCGTGCGCCATGGCCGACTGCATCCGCACACCCAGCACGTCCAGCTTCAGCAGCCCGAGGTCCTCGACGTCGTCCTTGTCGAACTGCGACATCGGGAAGCCCTCGCCGCTGGTCGGCACGACCGGCGTACGCGCCAGCAGGGAGGCGTCGGACAGCAGCACCCCGCACGGGTGCATGGCGACCCCGCGCGGCAGGGCGTCCAGCGCCTCGACCAGCTCCCACAGCCTCCCGTACTTCTCCTTCTCCCCCGCCAGCGCGCGCAGCTCGGGCAGTTCCTCCAGCGCGGCCCGGGCGTCCCGCGCCCGGATGTGCGGAAAGGACTTGGCGACCCGGTCGATCTCGGCCGGGTCCATGGACAGGGCGGCCCCCACGTCCCGGATCGCGTGCCGGACGCGGTACGTCTCCGGCATCGCGACCGTGGCGACCCGCTCGGCACCGAACCGGTCGATGATCTTGCGGTAGACCTCCAGCCTGCGCGCGGACTCCACGTCGATGTCGATGTCGGGCAGCACGACCCGCTCCTTCGACAGGAACCGCTCCATCAGCAGCCGGTGCTCGATGGGGTCGGCGTGCGCGATGCCGAGCAGGTGGTTGACGAGCGACCCGGCACCGGACCCCCGGGCGGCCACCCGGATGCCCATCTCCCGGACGTCGTCGACCACCTGGGCGACGGTGAGGAAGTAGGAGGCGAACCCGTGGTGGGCGATGATGTCCAGCTCGTGGTGCATCCGCTCCCAGTACTCCCGCCGCCGGTCGTACCCGCGCAGCACCATCCCCGCCGCCGCCCGTGAGGCCAGCGCCCGCTGGGCGGTGCGGCGCCCGGCGCCGACCAGGTGCGGCTCGGGGAAGCGGACGGTGCCGATCCCGAGATCGTCCTCGGGGTCGACCAGGCACGCGGCGGCGGTGGCCGCGGTCTGCTCCAGCAGCCGGTGCGCGAGTTCCCGCCGGAACCCGGCGGCCTCCACGATCCGCTCGGCCGCGTGCACCATGGCCTGCGGGTCCTTGAGCCAGGCCTCACCGGAGTCCAGCTCCTTGGTGGGGTCGATGGGCACCAGGCGCCGGGCGGCGTCCAGGACGTCGGCGACCGGCCCCATCCCGGGGTCGGCGTACCGTACGGCGTTGGTGAGCACGGGCCGGACGCCCTGCTCGGCGGCGAACCCGACGGTGCGGGCGGCCAGCCGCAGCGATCCGGGCCCCGTCCCGTTCCGGCCGTGCCAGACGGCCTCCAGCCGCAGGTCGTCGCCGTAGGCCTCGCGCCAGGGCGCCAGCAGCCGGGCCGCCCGGTCGGGGCGTCCCGCGGCCAGGGCGCGCCCGACGTCGGAGTCGGGCCCGAGCAGCACGGTCAGCCCCTCGCCGCGGTTGTGCTCCCAGGGCAGCAGGGGTGTGGCCCCCTGACCCTCGTGCGCCGCCGAGACGAGCCGGCACAGCGCGGCCCACCCCCGGGCACCGTCCCGGGCGAGGAAGACCGCGCGGGGGGCGGACTCGTCGACGAAGGCGCCTCCCCTTACCGGGGTCCGGCGCCGCTCCTGCTTCCCGGCGCCGAGCCCGACCGCCAGGTCCGCCCCGAACAGCGGACGGATCCCCTGCCTGACGCAGGCCTTGGCGAACCGGACCGCACCGGCGACCGTGTCGCGGTCGGTGAGGGCCAGGGCTGCCATGCCCCGCTCGGAGGCACGTTCGGCCAGCCGTTCCGGGTGCGAGGCTCCATGGCGCAACGAGAATCCGGAGACGGTGTGCAGATGCGTGAACCCCGGCACACGCACCTCCCGCACTCGTGAGCACTCTGCTCTCGAACATCTGTTCCCAGCTACCTCACCCCCACCATACCCCCATCCTCGAATGTATGTGCGACATCCGTTCGGCCCCGCCCCACCTGCGGAAACACCCGGCGGCACCCGACCGTGGAGACATGCCGCACCGCACGTTCCGCGCCGAGGTGACCGACGCCGTCACCCCCCGGGCCACGCTGCTCGTCCTCGGCGTGATCGCGCTCCAGCTGCTCTTCATCGCCTCCTACGTGGGCGCGCTGCACGACCCGGAACCCCGGGACGTGCCCTTCGGCGTGGTGGCACCCCGGGCCGCGGCCGAGCAGACGACGACCCGCCTGGCACGGCTCCCCGGCACCCCCCTGGATCCCCGCACCCTGCCGGACGAGAGGACGGCCCGGGACCGGATCCGGAACCGCGACATCGACGCCGCCCTGATCGTCGACCCGTCGGGCACCACCGACACGCTCCTGGTCGCCTCCGGCGGCGGCCGGGTCCTGTCCACCACGCTGACGGCCCTCGTCACGAACCTGGAGAAGTCCGAGCGGCGCACCCTCCGCACGGTCGACGTGGTCCCGTCCGCGCCCCACGACCCCAACGGCCTGTCGTCCTTCTACCTGGTGGTCGGCTGGTGCGTGGGCGGCTACCTGGGTGCCGCGGCCCTCGCCGTCAGCGCCGGCGCCAAACCCTCCAACCCCGCCCGCGCCGCCGTCCGCCTGGGAGCGACGGCCCTGATCGCGATCGTCGGCGGCCTCGGCGGAGCCCTCATCGCCGGCCCGGCCCTAGACGCCCTCCCCGGCGGAACAACCGCTCTCTGGGGCCTGGGCGCCCTGATCACCTTCGCCGTGGGCGCGGCCACCCTGGCCCTGCAGGGCCTCTTCGGCACGATTGGCATCGGCCTGGTCATCCTGCTGGTGGTGATCCTCGGCAACCCGAGCGCGGGCGGCGCCCTGCCCCCACCGCTCCTCCCCCCGTTCTGGCAGGCGATCGGCCCGGCCCTGCCCCCGGGCGCCGGCACCTGGTCGGCCCGCTCGATCGCGTACTTCGACGGCAACGCGATGACCGGCCCGCTCCTCGTACTGGCGGCCTGGGCAGCCGTCGGCACAGCCCTCACGCTGACAACGGCGACGCGCCGCAGAACGTGAGCCACGACGCTCCCGCACCCGCCGTCGTACGCAAGGGGCCGTGCCGGGGGGTGTCCGCCCGCAGCGGTTGGCGCGTCAACGCGAGCGAGCCGGTAAGTGGGTCCATCGCGCCGTTCCGAGGACGGACACCCCCCGGCGCGGCCCCGACCCACCCCCCGGCGTGAGCCGCGCACCGAACAGTCGCACCCACGCACGAGAGCCCCGCCCCCCGGAAACAGAGGGGCGGGGCTCACCGGCCGATCGATCAGCCGATCTGCGTCCCCGTGGCGGACAGCGCCTCGGTCACCGGCTGGAAGAACGTCTCCCCACCGGAGGTGCAGTCACCACTGCCACCGGACGTGAGGCCGATCGCCTTGTCACCCGAGAACAGCGAGCCGCCGCTGTCCCCCGGCTCCGCGCACACGTCGGTCTGGATCAGCCCGTTCACGATGTCGCCGTTGCCGTAGTTCACGGTCGCGTCCAGCCCCGTGACCTTCCCGTCGTGCACCTGCGTGGTCGACCCGCTCCGGGTGACCTGCATGCCGACGGTCGCCTCCGCGGCGCCCGAGATCTTCTGGGTGGACCCGTCGTAGAGGTTCACCTCGCTCGGGTGCGCCACGTCCGCGGTGTACTCGACCAGCCCGTAGTCGTCGCCCGGGAAGCTGGAGTCCGCGTTGGTCCCGATCTCCTTGCCGCTGGAGTCGGACCACGTGGAGATGCCCTCGGTGCAGTGCCCGGCGGTCAGGAAGAAGGGCTCGCCGCCCTTGACCACGTTGAAGCCCAGCGAGCAGCGGCCGCTGCCGCCGGTGATCGCGTCGCCGCCGGCGATGAAGGGCTTGTACTCACCCTGCGTCCGCTTCAGTTCGGCCTTCGCCCCGAGGCCGTCCACGACCTTCGTCAGCGTCGCCCACTCGGCCTTGGAGACCGTGCGGTCGGCGGTCACCACGACCTTGTTCGTCGTCGGGTCGGTCACCCAGGAGGTGCCCGGGATCGTCGCGTCCTGCTTCAGTGTGCTGCGG
Source organism: Streptomyces sp. DT190 (assembly GCF_049846985.1). NCBI lineage: Bacteria > Bacillati > Actinomycetota > Actinomycetes > Kitasatosporales > Streptomycetaceae > Streptomyces > Streptomyces sp. DT190. Next base: position 85,683 of record NZ_JBNCNM010000022.1, read on the forward strand.
GCGCTCCTGAGCTCGGCGAGGGAGTTCGCCACGACTCTCGCCTCGGCGCCGGCCTTCTCGACGGCCTGCGCGGCGGCCTCGTCGAGCACGTTCACCACGAGCGTCCGGCTCTCGGTGTCGTAGTACGTCCCGGCCGCGTCGGCGCCCAGGTCCGCCGCCAGCGTGGAGGCGAGCTTTCCGGCCGCCGCGAGGGACAGGGTGCGGGGTGCGGACGCCTCAGGGGTCTCACTGGCGTTCGCGGTCTGGAACGTCACTCCCGCGGCTACCAGTGCGGCGATGCCCGCACCTGCCACGGCTGCACGCCGCCTGGGTATGCGTCGGTGCTTCAACTTACGTCCTCCTGTGGGGGGTCGGCCCGGGAGGTTGTGGGGACCTCGTCGGACCGGAAGGCCTCGTTGACGAGCGCCCACTATTCCGACGACAACGGGGAGCACACAAGGGTGAGTTCGAGACGCGCGTAGACAGCGCTTCGCGCGCCCCCTTATTTTGACCGTCCATGGTCAAATCGGACCCAATCAACTCCCGTTCCCACTGCAAACATTACGCGTGAGTAATATGTGCGCACTCTGTGAGGTCTGCGCCTGGCTGATTTTCGCCCCTGTCCGGCGACAGAAAAGCCCCCGCGCGCCGAAGCGCACGGGGGCCCAGGATGCTGCGAACTGCGAGCCGGACCGGCCTAGTAGACGCTGACGCCGTAGGCGCTCAGGGCCTCGGTGACCGGCTGGAAGAACGTCGTACCGCCGGAGGAGCAGTTGCCGCTGCCGCCGGAGGTCAGACCGTACGCGGTGCCGTTGCTGCCGTAGAGCGGACCGCCGGAGTCACCGGGCTCGGCGCAGACCGTGGTCTGGATCAGGCCGGAGACGACGTCGCCGCCGCCGTAGTTGACGGTGGCGTTGAGGGCGGTGACCCGGCCGCTGTGCGTACCGGTCGTGGAACCGTCGCGGATGACGGTGGTGCCCACACTCGGCGTGGCCGCGCGCGTGATGTCCACGCCGTTGGCGGTGCCGGGCCGGCTGACGGAGCCGCTGTAGCGGACGATGCCGTAGTCGTTGCCCGGGAAGCTGGAGCCGGTCGTCGAACCGATGACCGTGGTGCGGCCGGAGTTGGAGTACCAGGTGCCCGCGCCGTCCGTGCAGTGGCCGGCGGTCAGGAAGAACTGCTGGCCGCTGCTGTTCTGCACGTTGAAGCCGAGGGAGCAGCGCCAGCTGCTCGCGTAGATGGCGTCGCCGCCCTGGATGAGCTTGTTGAACTTGCCCGGCGTGCGCTTGATCGTGAGCGCGTCGGCGTTGCCGCCGGCCTGCTGCTTGATCTTCGCGATCTCGGCCTGGCTGACCGTGCTGTCGACCGTGACGAGCACGCGGTTGGTCTTGCTGTCGACGGCCCAGGCGGTGCCCGGGATGTCGGCCTTCAGTATGGAGCCGCTGGCGCTCTTGAGCTCCGCGGCACTGAAGGTGCTGGGCGTGTCGGACGCGTTCGCGCTGGGGATCGCGATCGCGGCAGCGGCAACGAGGCCGGTGGAAACGGCGATCAGCCGGGTCCGTCTCGAGATGCCGCTCCGGGGGGTGGTGCGCTTGATCCTCACTTTTCGTTCCTCCACAAAGGAAGTCGGGGGCCCTCGTGGGGTTTCGGGCCCGTGAGGCGCAGTCCGGGCGCGGACTGTCCGGATTCCGAACAAGCCGTGTCCCTGACAAGCGCTGAGGGGGAGTATTCGGCCGAACGGCCGGTCGGCGCAAGGGTGCCTTTCGGCCGTCAACCTTTGAACGATCTTTACGTTCGGCCCCTCCCACCCCATCCGTCACGCAAGTGTCCGTTCCCCCGCGGCAATTGCGACATCCAGGGTGTTCCCCGGCGGCGGGAAGGGGCAGACGAAGTGATCGGCGAAGGCGCACGGCGGCAGCAGGGCCCGGTTGAAGTCGACCGTCGTGCGCCCCTCGGCGTCGGGTGCGCCGGGCCGCAGGAACCGGAAGGGGTAACTGCCGTTCCCGCTGGTGGCATCGGCGAAGACGGCCCACAGCGAACCGTCCTGCTGGACCGTCACCTGGAGGCTCAGCTCCCGGCCGTCCAGCTCGAAGGCCAGCTCGCCACCGAGCCCGAGCCCTCGTTCCCGGCCGTCGGCGTTCGGCACCCGAACGGTCCGGTCGCCGGCGCCGTAGGGCGTGAAGCGCCCCGGAACCGCCCAGCGGGGGGCGTACGGCGTGACGCGCACGCCGCGGAAGGCCCGGCGTGCGGAGGACTCGGGGTCGTAGTCCCGTACGCCCCACACCCCCTCGCGCACCAGCACCACCAGTCGCCGCTCGCCGTACGCCACACGCGCCCGGTGCGCCGGTCCCGGGTCGGCCGCGAGCCGCACCTCGCCGGTGAACGGCCGTTCGTCCACCGTGAGACCGTCCGTTTCGGCGGCGACCAGCACGACCGCGTCACCGTCGGCCCGCCAGAGCCCGGGGATGTCCGGAAGTCGACCATCCGGATAGTCCTCGATCCAGTGCGTGCCGACGAGAGCGAGCGGCCCGTAGGGAGCCGACACCGTCTCGACGCGCCGCTCGTGCCACCGCCGCCAGTCCTCGGATGCGTCCGTCGTCGTCATACGGGCGACCCTGCCACAGGGGCCCCGTCAGCCGTCGCAGGGGCAGCAGCAGTCGCACCCGTCGCAGTCGCAGTCCCGGCAGCAGCCCTCGCGCTTCTTGCGCGACCACGGCCCCTCGTACTCCTTGGCACAGCACAGCTTGCAGGTGCAGCACAGCAGCCAGAACATCCCGCAGCCGGCCCAGAAACCGCGCCGGCCCCGCGGCGGCTGGGGCACCGGCCCACCCTCACCGAATCCGCCCCCGCCGAAACCACCGCCGCCGTACGCCCCTCCCCCACCGGCGTACGGATTCCCGCCCCCGCCCGCGTAGGGATGCTGCGGCGAACCGTGCGGCCCCTGCTGCCCGTACGGCCCTTGCTGCCCGTAGGGCCCCGGCGGCTGCTGTCCGTACGGTCCGCCGCCCTGGTGCGACGCGCACACCGGCACCGTGCCGAACGCCCGGTCCACCGAGCGCCGCAGTTCGTGCACGAGCAGCAGGTGGACGAGCTTGCCGTCGGCGAACTCGGCGTCGCGCAGCGCGAGCCGCACCCCCTGGAGCGCGTCCTCGGCGAGCCGCCGGACCTCGGTGAGGGGCGTGCCCGTCGCGGCGATCGGGTTCCAGGCGCCGGACGCGGCGTCGGCGTGCAGGTCCTCCACGGCGTCCAGGAGATGGGCCAGGCGCCCGAAGAGGCGTCCGGCCTCGGCGAGCGGCCCGGCGTTGTGCGGCCGGCCGGCGAGGACGGCCGTGTGCGCGAAGGCGGCGGCGGTCGCGGTCTCGGTCGGCTCGGTGACCGTCAGCAGCGGCGTCCCGGGCCCGGCGAGCGCCTCGACGCCGCCCTGCCGGTCCACGGCGTCGACCAGGACGGCCGTGTCGAACCCGACGGCGGAGCCGGTGCGCGCCCCGGCGCGGTCCCAGCCCGCGGCGACCCGGCGGGCCGCGCGGGCGACCGGCGCCCGGGCCAGCAGCCCGTCACCGTCGACGACGTGGTCGCGCACCTTGGCCGAGGCCAGCACCAGCGAGACGGCCGCGGCGAGCCGGGCGCCCTCGCCGTGCGCGACGGAGGCGGTGCGCATGCCGCGCAGCGGGCAGGGCCCGGCCGTGCGCCGGGCGGCGCCGGGCAGCTCGGTCTGAGCCTCCGTCAAAACCGATATGAGGAGACCGTCATAGTTCGTCACGATGCGCGCGAACTGTCCGTGATCTCCGCGCAGTGCGAGACACAGTCCGCACAGATGCGCCATCCACTGGCTGGTGAGCTTCTCCCCGAGATGGTGCCTGCAGGGCCTGACGATTCCGAACACGGCGCTCCCCCGAGCTTCGTTGCGACGCTGAGCTGCGGCATCGTATCGGCCCGCGCATTCACCCGTACGCCCCGGCCGTCACCCGGACGCCGAGAAGAATCATATTTCACTCACAGTCAGCAGCCGTTTGGGAAACGACCCTTGGGACATACGGACTCTCGACGGATTCGCTGTGCACCAGTACCGTCACAAACCCCCCGCGCGGCGTCTATCCACTTGGCGCGCCATCCGCATCATGGACGACCATAGGGATGCGGAAAGCAGAAAGACCGCTGTGAGAGGAGGCGTCCATGGGATCGGTACGCAAGGCAAGTGCCTGGCTTGGCCTCGTCGACGACAACGAAGACGAGCGTTACTACGACGACGACTACTCCGACGGGACCGAGCCCGGGGAGGCCTGGGTCACCGATCCGCGCGTCAAAGTGGCCTCGGACGTCGCCGAGGAGAAGGGCCGCCGCATCGGCACGGTGACCCCGGACAGCTTCCGGGACGCCCGGGCGATCGGCGAGCTGTTCCGCGAGGGCGTGCCCGTCATCATGAACCTCACGGCCATGGACGCCGCCGACGCCAAGCGCGTGGTCGACTTCGCGGCCGGCCTGATCTTCGGCCTGCGCGGCTCGATCGAGAGAGTGTCGAACCGCGTGTTCCTGCTGACCCCCGCCCACACGGAGATCGTGAACGGCGACCCGGCCGCGCACCGCGCGGACGGCTTCTTCAACCAGAGCTAGGGCAGGGCCGCTCACCGGCCCTGCCTCCGCGCAGGGTGTACCGGACCTGGTCTACCGGAAGGCGTCGAGTCCGGTGAGCGCCTTGCCCAGCACGAGCTGGTGCATCTCGACGGTGCCCTCGTAGGTGAGCACCGACTCCAGGTTCGTCGCGTGCCGCATGACGGGATATTCCAGGGAGATCCCGTTGGCCCCGAGAATCGTGCGGGCCGTACGGCAGATCTCGATCGCCTCCCGTACGTTGTTGAGCTTGCCGAAGCTGACCTGCTCGGGTCGCAGGCGGCCGGCGTCCATCCGCCGCCCCAGATGGTGGGCGAGCAGAATTCCCTTGTGCAGTTCCACCGCCATGTCGGCGAGTTTGGCCTGGGTGAGCTGGAAGCCGCCGATGGGCCGGCCGAACTGCTCCCGTGACTTCGCGTAGTCGACCGCGGCCTCGAAACAGCTGCGGGCCGCGCCCATGGCGCCCCAGACGATCCCGTACCGGGCGTGGGACAGGCAGCTGAGCGGGCCCTTCAGACCGGTGACCTCGGGCAGTACGGCATCGGCGGGCAGCCGTACGTCGTCGAGGACCAGCTCGCTGGTGACGGAGGCGCGCAGGGACCACTTGTGCTTGATCTCCGGCGCGGAGAACCCGGGGGTGTCGGTGGGCACGGCGAAGCCCCGGATCCCTTCGTCGGTCTGCGCCCACACGACGGCGACACCGGCGACGGAACCGTTGGTGATCCACATCTTGCGCCCGTGGAGGACCCAGTCGGTGCCGTCGCGCTTGGCGTACGTCCGCATGGAGGCGGGGTCGGATCCGTGGTCGGGCTCGGTGAGCCCGAAGCAGCCGATGACCTCGCCGGCGGCCATCCGGGGCAGCCACCGCTGCTTCTGCTCCTCGCTGCCGAACCGGTGGATCGCGTACATGGCGAGGGAGCCCTGGACGGAGACGAGGGAGCGGATGCCGGAGTCCGCGGCCTCCAGCTCCAGGCAGGCCAGGCCATACTGCACGGCGCTCGCACCGGCGCAGCCGTACCCCTCCAGGGACATGCCGAGCGCGCCGATGCTCCCGAGTTCCCTGGCCAGTTCCCTGATCCCGGGCAGCTCGCCGCTCTCGTACCACGCGGCGACGTGGGGCAGCACCCGGTCCGCGGCCCAGGAGCGCACGGTGTCCCTGATGCCGAGGTCCTCCGGCTCCAGCAGATCGTCCAGCCCGAGGGGGTCGGCGGGATCGAAGGGAGGCAGCTTGGACGAACCGGACATGATCGACATCCCTCCGAGAGTCTTTAACTAGCAGCGCTAACCAAGACGCTACGGCCTCGGCCCACCCGGGCACCACCCATAGCGGCAAGCCGCCGCCGACGGGCAACCCCCGCGGGCGACCTCAGCGACTCGGCCGGCAGTCACGGACGGCGCGTGGGTGGGCGAAGGTCACACCGAGACGCGCGACTCCGTCGACTCCCGCGGCGCGGGCACCTCCGCCGGGCCCGCGTCACACTGCATGGCGCGCGGCAACCGCAGTGCCATCGCCGCCCCCAGCAGCAACAACCCGGCACTGACCAGCAGCGTCACATGCAGCCCGTGCACGAACGCGTCCCGCGCGGCGTGCCGCAGAGCCGTCCCGGCCGCCCCGCCCAGCTGGGCGGCGACCTCGTAGGCCTCCCCCAGCGAGTGCCCCGCCGCCGAGGACGCCGAGTCCGGAACGCCCGGCACGCCCGACAGCCCCGGCGCGTACGCCGCGTTCATCACCGTGCCCAGCAGCGCGATCCCGATCCCCGCACCCAGCTGGTACGACGTCTCCCCGATCGCCGCCGCTCCACCGGCCTGCTCCGGCGGCGCCTCGCTCAGCATCGACTCGTACGCCCCGAACAGCGTCGTCTCCAGACCGAAGCCCAGCAGCACGAACCCGCCCAGCATCAGCGCGCAGTCGTCGGTCCGCCCCAGAGCCGTGAGCAGCACCACCGCGAACGCCGTCAGGCAGAACCCGGCGCACACCATCCGCCGCGGCCCGAACCGGCGCAGCATCCGCGCCCCGGCCAGCCCGGCCGCCATCGCCGCGAACGTCAGCGGCAGCAGTCGCAGCCCCGTCTCCAGCGGCGACAGCCCGAGCACCAGCTGCAGGTACTGCGCCGCGATCAGTTCCAGTCCCACCAGGGCGAGCATCGCCAGCACGATGCACCCGACGGACGTGCTGAAGGCGGGCCGCCGGAACATCGTCAGGTCGACCAGCGGATGCGTGCGCCGCCGCTGCCGCCGCACGAAGGCGACCAGCAGCGCCGCGCCGACCACCAGCGGCAGCACGGTGGCCGGGCCCCCCACCGACTCCCCGCTCCCGAGCCGCTTGACGCCCAGGACGACGCCGAACAGCCCGGCCGCCGCCATCAGCGCGCCGACCACGTCCCAGGGCCCGTCGCGCTCGCCCTTCGACTCGGGCAGCAGCAGGCGGCCCACCGGAAGGCTGACCAGCATCAACGGAATGTTGACGAGGAAGACCGAGCCCCACCAGAAGTGCTCCAGCAGGAAGCCGCCGAGCAGCGGCCCGACCGCCGCGCCGACCGCGGCCACGGCGCTCCACACACCGATCGCGAGCGCCCGCTCACGCCGGTCGGGGAAGACCTGCCGCAGGATCGACAGCGTCGCGGGCATGATCATCGCGCCGCCCACACCGAGCAGCGCCCGCGCCACGATCAGCACCTGGGCGTTGTCGGCCAGGGCGGCGAGGCCCGAGGCGACGCCGAACAGCGCGTAGCCGAGGAGCAGGATCCGCCTGCGGCCGACGCGGTCGCCCAGCGTGCCGAAGAGGATCAGCAGCGAGGCGCAGACGAGTGGGTAGACGTCGACGATCCAGAGCAGCTCGATCCCGCCGGGCCTGAGGTCCTCGGTGACGGCGGGTACCGCCACGTGCAGCACGGTGGCGTCGACGGCGACCAGCAGCAGGCTGACGCAGAGGACGACCAGGACCACCCAGCGGTTGGCACCGGCCCCGGCCGCCCGACGGCGCAGCGCAGCGGCGGCCGTGGTCGTCCCGGACATGTACGTACCTCCAAGATGTTCCTCGCGATCGGCGGGCTCACGGGGTGGGGGACGCCCCCGCGACTCGGCCGGAGAGGAGCGGTGGTCTCCGGCCCGCGCAAACGAAAAGCGAGTGACACGTCAGCGTACGCGAGTCCGCGCCGGTGCCTAGTGGCGGACCTCTCACACATCCGGCGGAAAGCTGTGGCGTACGCCACTGCCCTCTCCGTCGAGCACGCCCCCGCCCGGCCGGCCGGTTCCCGCTGCGGTCGATAATCGGGCCCGTGACCGATCTCGAGACGCGCGCGGCCCCGCCCCGCGCCGGTGCGCTGCGCCGGGCGGCTCCGGCGCTCCTCGGGTACGCGGCCGTCCGTGCCCTGGGGCTGCTCGTGCTGTTCCTGTGGAGCGCGGCGCGGGACAAGAGCGCGTACACCCTGCTGACCGCCCGCTGGGACGCGCTCTGGTACGTCCGGGTCGCCGAGCTGGGTTACGGCTACGAGGTGCGCCTGGCCAACGGGGACGTGCACTCGAACCTGGCGTTCTTCCCGCTGCTGCCCTGGCTGGAGCGGCTGGTGGCGGCCGTGTCGCCGCTGTCGTACGCGGACGGCGGGTTCGTCGTCGGTCTGCTGGCGTCGTTCGCCGCGGCCTGGGGGATCTTCGCGGTGGCGGACCGGGTCCACGGCCGCCGGGCGGGGGTGTGCGCGGTGCTGCTGTGGGCCGCGCTGCCGGTGGGGATCGTGCAGTCGATGGCGTACAGCGAGTCGCTGTTCACCGCTCTGGCCGCGTGGTCGCTGTACGCGGTGCTGACCGGCCGCTGGGTGACGGCGGGCGCGCTGGCCCTGTCGGCGGGGCTGACCCGGCCGGTGGGGGTGGCGGTGGTCGCGGCGGTGTGGGTGGCGGCGATCGCCTCGTTCCTCGCGGAGCGGCGGGAGCTCGCCGGTGCGGCACCCGGCGGAGCGGGCCCGCCGGCCTCCGCGGCCCGTCGCGTCACCGGCCTGCTCCTGGCTCCCCTCGGCACGGCCGGGTACGTGCTCTGGGTCGGCCACCGCACCGGCGGGGGCCCGCTCGGCTATCTCGATGTCCAGGCGGGGTGGCGCAACGGCTTCGACGGCGGTTACGCCTTCGCCCGGTTCGTCGCCGAGAAGTTCACGTCGTTCCCGTCGGCCCTCGCCGGTGCGGGGCTGCTCGCGGGGGTCGTGTCAGTCGTCTGGCTGTACGGGGTCGGCGTACGTCGGCGCCAGCCGCTTCCCCTGCTGGTCTACAGCGGGGTCGTCACCGCGCTCGCCCTGTGCGCGTCGAGCTACTTCGGCTCGAAACCGCGGCTGTTGATGCCCGCGTTCCCTCTGCTGCTGCCCCTTGCCGTGGCCCTGGCGGGGCAGCGTTCGCGCAGGTCAGCGTGGGTTCTGGGGATCCTCGCCGTCGCTTCAGCGGTGTACGGGGCGTTCTGGCTGAACGGCTCCGGTCCCCCCTGACCCGCTGTGAGCGCCCGGAGAATTCCGCCCCATCCTCCGGTGAACGAATTCAAAAGCGCAATAAAACCCGCACCGGAATGATCAAAGGAATTGAAGGCCACAGCGGCCGGCGATTGTGGATTCGCTGGAAATAAACCTGCTGCTGAGAGGAATCCCACATCACATCGTCATCACAAAGCCGTTGATTCGACCGGGATCCGAGCTCACTCGCTGTAACGTCGATTGGGTGCGTACCGAACCGAAGCTCACCCGTCTGGACCGGGTGTTCGCCCGGCTGGACCGTGAGCCGGAACGACCGGCCCACCTCGATGTGCCGAAGACGAGCAGACACCGCGTGGTGCTGCTCGCGGCGACGCTCGCCTTCTACGGCGCGATCGTGTGGGCCGTGGTGATCACGTCCTGGCTGGTCCGGCTCGACTGGCAGGTGATGTTCTTCCGGCCGTACCAGCAGTGGTCGGAGATCCACTGGTTCGTCGACTACTACGTGGTGCTCGGCCAGCGCGGCCCGACCGCCGTGATGGTCGCGGCCTGGCTGGGCTGGCGCTCCTGGCGGCAGCACACCCTGCGCCCGCTGCTCGCCCTCGGGGTCTCCCTGCTGCTGCTGAACGTCACCGTCGGTGCGGCGAAGTACGGCATGGGCCGCCTGGGCCCGCACTACGCGACCGTGATCGGCTCGAACGAGATGTGGCGCGGCGGCGATATATTTCCGAGCGGTCACACCGCCAACGCCGTGGTGACCTGGGGGATCCTCGCCTACATGGCCTCCACCCCGAGAGCGCGCCGCTGGCTGTCCGCCGTGTCCGCCGTGACCTCGCTCGGCGTCGGCATGGCCACCGTCTACCTCGGTACGCACTGGCTGAGCGACGTGCTGCTCGGCTGGGCCGCCGGGCTGCTGATCCTGCTCGCGCTGCCCTGGTTCGAGCCGCTGATCGCCCGGAGCGAGGCCCGGATCTTCGCACTGCGCGACCGCTGGCGGGACCGCCGTGCCGGCGCCGCCACCGCCCCGGCCGGCGTGCCGCCCGTGGTGGTCACGCCGCTGCCCGTCGACCGGGACGACGTACCGGCCCGCTCCTCCCGGGCTCCGGTCTATCTGGCGCCGGGCCCGCACACCGCCCGCTCGGAGCGCACGCCGATCACCCCGGCCGGCAGCCGCCGCCCGCACCCGCCGGAGCGGCACCCGCGCGGCTCCGCCTCCTCGGCCCGCCCCCTCACGGGCGGCTGACGACGGTCCGGTGCGCACCCCGACCGGCAGCACGAAGGCCCCGGTTCCGCTCGGAACCGGGGCCTTCGCCGGGTCTCAGCCCTTCCAGGCCCGGGCCACGCGGCCGCCCTCGACCTCGAAGTTCAGCCGGCCCACCCGGTACTCCATGGTGATGATCGTGCCCGGCGGCAGGGAACGCACCGTGGGCCAGCCTCGCTCACGCGCGAGGCGTTCGGCCCGGTCGGCCTCCAGGCCGACGTAGGCGTCCGGGCTGTCGTCGGGTTCCGCGGAAGGTGTCGGTGCCATGCCGCCACGCTATGTCCTGCCCGCCCGGCACGGAAGTGCGGGCCCGCCCCCGTGGTCACTGTCCGCGCCCGGTCACGCTTCTGTCACAAGATCACGACAGGCGTTTCGGCCCACGCCGGTCACACGGACGAGCGGTTCCCTAGGCCTTCCGCAGGCATTCGCTCGTAATTCCCGCGCGTTCCGTGAGCTCCTGGAAAAGACCGGCGAAAGGGCCCTCGGAAGGGCTTGTGGGGCCTGCTTCCATTCCGGCGCCCAACCGGCCGGACAGCGCCGGCGCCGCACGGGAAATGCAGGACTCCGGCACGGAAGAGGCCGGTACGCGCCCTGTCCGGGTGCGGGGTGACGCGAGCATGATGGCGTGAGCTCGCGGGTACGTGAGGCGCGGGCTGTGGCGGGCCCGGCACGCGAGGAGCGAAGGGGCGAGCGAGCGATGGGGACGCAGACCGTACAGGCGACGGTGCCGCCCGAGCAGCGGACGCGCCACGGGCGGGTGGTGGTCGACTGGCTCACGACGACGGACCACAAGAAGATCGGCCACCTCTACCTGATCACGGCGTTCGTGTTCTTCCTGGTCGCCGGGGTGATGGCGCTGCTGATGCGGGCCGAGCTGGCCCGCCCGGGGCTGCAGGTCGTGAACAACGAGCAGTTCAACCAGTTGTTCACGCTGCACGGCACGATCATGCTGCTGCTCTTCGCCACCCCGACCTTCGCGGGCTTCGCGAACGAGCTGATGCCGTTGCAGATCGGCGCGCCCGACGTGGCCTTCCCGCGGCTCAACATGTTCTCGTACTGGCTGTTCCTGTTCGGCGGGCTGATGGTGCTCGGCTCGCTGCTGGTGCCCTCGGGGCCCGCGGACTTCGGCTGGACGGCGTACGCCCCGCTCAACAGCGCGGAACGCACCCCGGGTGTCGGGGCCGACCTGTGGATCATGGGGCTGGCGCTGTCGGGCTTCGGCACGATCCTCGGCGCGGTCAACTTCATCACCACGATCATCGGGATGCGCGCCCCGGGCATGACGATGTTCCGGATGCCGATCTTCGTGTGGAACACCCTGTTCACGTCGATCCTGATCCTGATGGCGTTCCCGGTGCTGGCGGCGGCGCTGCTGGTGCTGGAGGCGGACCGGCGGTTCGGCTCGCAGGTGTTCGACGCGGCCAACGGCGGGGCGATCCTGTGGCAGCACCTGTTCTGGTTCTTCGGCCACCCCGAGGTGTACATCATCGCGCTGCCGTTCTTCGGCATCATCACAGAGATCATCCCGGTCTTCAGCCGCAAGCCCCTGTTCGGCTACCTGACGCTGGTCGGGGCGACGATGGCGATCACGGGCCTGTCGATGATCGTGTGGGCGCACCACATGTTCGCCACCGGCGCGGTGCTGCTGCCGTTCTTCTCCTTCATGAGCTTCCTGATCGCGGTCCCGACGGGCGTGAAGATCTTCAACTGGACCGGCACCATGCTGAAGGGCTCGCTGTCGTTCGAGACGCCGATGCTGTGGGCGACGGGCTTCCTGGTGACGTTCCTGTTCGGCGGGCTGACCGGGGTGATCCTGGCGTCGCCGCCGCTGGACTTCCACGTGACGGACACGTACTTCGTGGTCGCGCACTTCCACTACGTCGTCTTCGGCACGGTCGTCTTCGCGATCTTCGCCGGGTTCTACTTCTGGTGGCCCAAGTTCACCGGGAAGATGCTCGACGAACGGCTCGGCAAGATCCAGTTCTGGACGCTGTTCACCGGCTTCCACACCACGTTCCTGGTGCAGCACTGGCTGGGCGCCGAGGGCATGCCCCGCCGGTACGCCGACTACCTCGCGGCGGACGGCTTCACGGCGCTCAACACGGTGTCGTCGATCGGCGCCTTCCTGCTCGGCATGTCGACGCTGCCGTTCCTCTACAACGTGTGGAAGACGGCCAAGTACGGCGAGAAGGTCGAGGTCGACGACCCCTGGGGCTTCGGCCGTTCCCTGGAGTGGGCGACCTCCTGCCCGCCGCCGCGGCACAACTTCACGACCCTGCCCCGGGTCCGGTCGGAGTCGCCGGCGTTCGACCTGCACCATCCGCAGTACGCGGCGGTGACTGCGCAGCCCGAGCCAGAGCGGCATCAAGCCGGTCCCGAGTCCTCCTGACCGCGTCGACGAGCTCGGCCGGCTCCAGCACCTCGAACTCGAAGCCCAGCATGACGACGTGGATCACCATCACGTCGAGGCTGCCGGCGCCGCAGCGCAGCAGGCAGGTGTCCGGGCCCTCGGCCTCCAGCACCCCGGCGGAGGGCGAGATGTGCGCGGCGGCCTCCTCCAGGGGCGCCAGGAGCCGGACCACGGCATGGGTGGCGTAGACACGCGTGGAGACGCCCTGGGAGACGTAGGCGGCCAGGTCCCCGGCGGGCGGGTCGCGGGGGACGAAGCGCGGGCCGTGCGGCGGTTTCGGGGTGATGCGGTCGACGCGGAAGGTGCGCCAGTCCTCGCGGTCGAGGTCCCAGGCGACCAGGTACCAGCGGCGCTCGGTGCACACCAGCCGGTGCGGTTCGACGCTGCGGCGGGACGGAGTGCCGTCGTGGCCCTCGTAGGCGAAGCGGAGCCGCTCGGCGTCCCGGCACAGGTAAGCGAGCTCGGTCAGCACGGCCGGGTCGACGGAGGAGGGCAGTGAGCCGCGCAGCATCGGCACGGTGACGGCGTTGAGGGCGCCCACGCGGCGGCGCAGCCGGCTGGGCAGTACCTGCTCCAGTTTGGCCAGGGCCCGCACCGAGGTCTCGCCGATGCCCTCGATGCCCTGCCCGGCGGCGGTGCGCAGTCCGACCGCCACGGCGACGGCCTCGTCGTCGTCGAGGAGCAGCGGCGGCAGCTGGGCGCCGGCGCCGAGCTGGTAGCCGCCGCCGGTGCCGGGGCTCGCGTTGACCGGGTAGCCGAGCTCGCGCAGCCGGTCGACGTCCCGGCGCAGGGTGCGGGCGCTGACGCCGAGCCGGTCGGCCAGGTCGGCGCCGGACCACTCGCGGTGGGCCTGGAGCAGGGACAGCAGGCGCAGCAGGCGTGCCGAGGTCTCCAACATGGAGGCGAGTCTGCCAGTCCTTGCGGACAGCCACTGTCCTCAAGGGGTGTAGGCCAGTTGCGGGACGGTGAAGCAGGTGCGGTTCATGTCGCCCTGGGCGACCCAGCCCTCGCCGTCCCGCCAGCGGGCCACGGACAGGCAGGTGTCCCTGGTCCTCGGCGGCTCGGGCAGCCGGGCGAAGTCGACGGGCAGGAGCAGCCCGCCTGCGGTGTAGCCCCGGCTGCGGTCCATCCAGGCGTCGACGCACGCGCGCGTGACGCCGCCGGGGGCGCAGGACCGCGCGGCGTCGGTGAACCAGCGCGCGGCCGCCCAGCCCTCCAGCTGCCACTGGGAGTGCGTCTTCAGGTCCTTCGTCGCCTCGCGGAACTCCCGTACGGCCGGGTGGCCGGTGTCCTCGAAGTTGCGGCTGGCGCCGGTGGCCCACAGGGCGTTGCGGCAGCGCGGGGCGTCCGCGTAGGCGTCGGCGACGGCGGACGTCCAGTTCTGCACGTTGGTGACCTTGGCGGTGACGTCGGCCCCGGCCTCGTCCATGGCCCGGCACAGGCGGGCGTTGCCGTGCCCGTCGATGGCGTCGAACACCAGGTCGGCGCCCTGTTCCTTCAGGTCCGCCGCGGCCGCGCGGAAGTTGGGCAGGGCGAAGTCGACCTGTTCGGTGACGACCCGGTAGCCCTCGGCGCGCAGGCCCCGCTCGACCAGCCGGGCGTAGGCGGCCGAGGCGGACTGGTTGTAGGAGACGACGGCGGCGGTGCGGGCGCCGTGCTCGCGCTTGAAGTAGCGGTAGACCTCGGTGCCGCCGTACAGCTTTCCGTCCCAGCCGGTGGTGCCGTCGCGGGGCGCGAAGCTGCCGTAGATGCCGTAGAGGTGGGGGTGGGTGTCGTAGGCGGCGCCGATGGGCTGGCCGCCGATGTCGGGCACCCGCGCGCGGGAGACCCGGGAGGCGCCCGCGTAGTCGAGGGCGGTGGTGGCGACCAGGGCGACGACCTTCTCCTGCTCGACGAGCCGGTCGACGCACTCGTGGTTGCCGACGCCGCTGCCGCCGTCGTCGCACAGGCGCACCTCGACCCGGCGCCCGTCGATGCCGCCGCGCGCGTTGAGCCGGTCGAAGAAGGCCTTCGCCCCGTCGCGCGGGCCGGTGAACGCGGTGCCGCCGACGGGGCTGGTGGCGCTGGTGATGATGCCGACCCTGAGGGGCGCGGTGCCGCCGGGCGGTGCGGGCGTGCGCGCGTCGCGGGTGAAGTCGCTCTCCGGCAGCCGGCTGCCGCAGGCCGCGCTCAGGGCGAGCAGCAGGACCGCGGCGAACGCCTCAGCAGCCCGGGACGGGCGACCCATTGCCGCTCATCTGGACCAGCGAGCACAGGGCCTTGACGGACACCTTCCAGGTGCCCTCCTGCTCGACGGCCGTGCCGGAGGCGTCCGGCAGCGCGGTGGCGCCCTTCAGCGTCAGTGTGTACGTCACGGTCGCCTCGGTCGCCGAGGTGAACTCGACCTTGGTGACCTGCGCCCGGACCTGGCCGCCGCGTTCGTCGCCGCTGAAGGCCTGCAGGACGGGGCCCATCCGGTCGCCGTTCTCCAGGACGGCCTGCTTGTCCTCGGTCGAGGTCTTCGGGTCGAAGAACTTCTGCCAGTTCTGCCTGATCTCCGCCTCCGCCGCGGCCCGGTCGGCCGGTGCGGTGGCCGGTGCGCTCGTGGTGCGCTCCGCCGTGGGGGTGGCAGGCGTGGAGTCGCTGCCGCCGCCGCTGTCGTCGCTGCAGGCCGCAAGGGCCGGGGCGAGGCACAGGAGCAGGGCGGCCGCGAGCGCCGTGCCCCGGCCCGCGGTGCGTGGACCCCCCGTCGCGTTCCCCCGCTTGAGGTCGCTGCCGAGAACCATCTGGCTCACCACCGGGTGTCGGTCCGGGCCATGTGCGCCCGGTGCTTTCAGGGTCAGCTTCCACAGGGCATAGTGCAAGCGATCGGCGGACTTGAACAGGCAGCCAGACACGTGCACAGCCGGAACCGACGTGTGGGAGCCAGCGATGCGGACGAGCCGACTGCGGACCGTGCATCCCGTCCTGTGGGCCGGCTGGGCCGCGCTGGCCGCCGGCGCGGTGCTGTGCGTCGTCGGCTGGTACGGCGTCTCCGGCGAGCGTCACGCCGAACGGCAGCTGCCCTACCTGGCGTCCTGCACGGTCCCGGGGGCCGCGCTGATCGTCGCGGGCGCGGTGCTGCTGGCCCACGGCCGGGGCGCGATCGCCGCCGCGCGCGTGGAGGAGCTGTACGGCCTGCTGGTGGCGGCCGGGCCCGACGACGCGCCGGACGGGACCGGGACCGGCCCGGGCGCGCCCGCGCCGCTCGCGGTCAGCGGCGAACTGCGGATGGTGCCGGGCGGCACCCTGTGGCACCGGGCGGACTGCCCGCTGGTCGCCGGGAAGGCCGAGGCGGTCCCGGTGGACTCCAAGCTGGTGGCCGGCGGTGAGCTGGGCCCCTGCCCGATCTGCGAGCCGGCCGAAGAAACCGACTGATGTCCTCGCTGACGTACGACCTCACCCTGGCCGGCCTGTCGGTCGGCAGCGCGGCGGCGCTCACCGGGATCGGCCTGATCGTGACCTACCGCGCGACCGGCGTGCTCAACTTCGCGCACGGCGCGATCGCGATGGTGTGCG
This sequence comes from Streptomyces sp. DT190, assembly GCF_049846985.1. NCBI lineage: Bacteria > Bacillati > Actinomycetota > Actinomycetes > Kitasatosporales > Streptomycetaceae > Streptomyces > Streptomyces sp. DT190. The sequence continues at coordinate 101,923 of NZ_JBNCNM010000022.1, forward strand.
CCTACGCGCTGCGCCAGTGCGTGGTCGAGTGGGGCTGGCCCCTGTGGCTCGGGGCGGCGGCGACCCTGCTGGTCCTGGCGCCGGGACTGGGGGTGGTGCTGGAACGGTTCGTCTTCCGGCCCCTGTCGGTGCTGGGGTCGGACCCGGCGCAGACCCTGGTGGCGTCCATCGGGGTGTTCGTGCTCCTGGTCGGCGGGGCGGCGCTGCTGTGGGGGCAGGGAGCCCGGGACGACGCGCCGGAGCTGGTCCCGGACGAGCCGTGGGGACAGCTGGCGGTGGTGCTGGTGCTGGCGGCCGGGGTCGCCGCGGTGGTGCGCCGGACCCGGTTCGGGCGGGAGCTGCGGGCGGTGGTCGACGACCGGCGGCTCGCGGTGCTCGGCGGCATCGACGCGGACCGGGTCGCCGCCACGGGCTGGGCGTTCGGCTCCTTCACGGCGGGCCTGACGGGCGTGCTGCTCGCGCCGTACGTACGGCTCGACCCGTACGGGCTGCCGCTGCTGGTGATGGAGGTCGTGGCGGTCGCGGTGGCCGCGCGGATGCGGAGCCTGCCGGTCGCGGTGGTGGTGGCCCTGGGGATCGGGGTGGCGCAGAGCCAGTTGACCCGGCTGCACCCGCCGGGCTGGGCCGAGCCGCTGCTGCAGGCTCCCGTCACCAACCTGTTCGTCGTGGCGCTGCTGGTGGCGGCGCTGGTACTGCCCGGCGTCGGGACGCGGGACGCGCTGCCGCGCTCGGCGACCGCGCGGGTGCCGACGCCGCCCGGCGCGTGGATCGTCGCGGGCGTGCTGTTCCTGCTGCCGCTGGGCCTGGCCGGCCGCGACCTGCACACCTCGGTGCAGGTGCCGGCGCTGGCCGTGATCCTGCTGTCCCTGGTGGTGGTGACCGGGCGCGGGGGCCAGATCTCGCTGGGACAGGCGGCGTACGCGGGGCTGGGCGCGCTGTTCACCGCCCTGCTGGCGGCCGGCCGCTTCCCGGGGCTGCCGCGCCTGCCGGAGCTGGCGGCCCTCGCGGTGGCGGTCGTCCTGGTGGCGCCGCTGGGGCTGCTCACCGGCTGGCCGGCGATCGGCCGCCGGGGCCTGGCGCTGGCGCTGGCGACGTTCGCGGTCGGCGTCGGGGTGAGCCGCTTCGTCTTCGCGCAGCCGTACGCCACGTCGGGGCTGACGCTCGGCCGTCCCGCGGGCTTCGAGGGGGACCGCGCGTACTACGTCCTGGAGCTGCTCCTGCTGGCGGTCGCGCTGCTGGTGGCGCACGGGCTGCGCCGGGGGCGGACGGGCCGGGCGCTGGCCGCCCTGCGGGACCACGAGGCGGGCGCGCAGGCGGCGGGCGTGCGGGTGCCGTCCCTGAAGCTGCTCGCGTTCGTGGCGGGCGCCGCGCTCGCCGCGCTGGGCGGCGGCATGCTCGGCATGGGCCTGCGTGCCTTCGACGCGGCGGCGTACGACCCGGTGCGGGGCCTGCTGTGGTTCGCCGCGGTGGTGGTGCTGGGCGCCGACAGCACGCTCGGCGCCCTCGCCGCGGCGGCCCTTCTGGTCGGCCTGGACGCGGGCACCCGCGGTGGGGTCGCCGCGGCCCTGATCGGCGTCCTGGCGGTCCTGGTGGGCCGCTTCCCCGGCGGCCCGTACGAGGCCTGGCGCGCCGCCGCGGAACGGCTGCGCCCGCGCCGCACCCCGGTCCTGACACCGCTGGGCACCGCGGCACGCGACCTGCTGCGCCCGCGCCCGGGCGAAGTGCGGAGAGCGAGGGGGGCGCCGGTACCGACCGGGGCCACGGGGGTGTCGGGCGCCGCCGCGGGCCGGGGAGCCACACGCGTGCCCCCGGCACCCCCGCACCCTCACCCGCGCCCGGCCCCACTCGCACGCACCATCCACCGCCCCGCCCCTCACCGCACCACGCGTCGCACCGCCCCGGCCACCCCGGCCACCCCCGCCGCTCCCCTGCTCACCGCCCGCCGCCTGCACGCCCGCTACGGCGGCTTCACCGCTCTCGACGGAGTCGACCTGGACCTCTTCCCCGGGCGGGTCACCGCGGTCGTCGGACCCAACGGGGCCGGGAAGAGCACCCTGTTCCACTGTCTGGCCGGGACCCTGCGGCCCGCGCGCGGGGCGGTGCTGCTCGGCGGGCGGGACGTCACCGCGCTGCCGGCCCACGCCCGCACCCGGCTCGGTGTCGCGCGCACGTTCCAGCAACTGGCCGTCTTCCCCTCGCTGACGGTGGCCGAGAACGTCCGGGTGGGTGCCGAGCAGGGCCGCGTGGCCGATCCGGGCGCCGTGGAGCGGACCCTCAGGCTGCTCGGGCTGGACGGGCCGGTGCGGGCGCGGCCCGCCGCCGGGCTGCCGACCGGGACGCTGCGCCGCGTCGAACTCGCCCGGATCCTCGCGGGCGGCCCCCGCGTGCTGCTGCTCGACGAACCCGCGGCCGGTCTGGACACCGCGGAGGTCGACGCCCTGGCCCGGGTGCTGCGGGCCCTGGCCGCCGACGGCACGGCCCTCCTCGTCGTCGAGCACGACCTGGACCTGGTCGCGGGTCTCGCCGACGTCGTCCACGTGATGGTGGCGGGCCGGATCGTCGCCTCGGGCCCGCCCGGGCGGGTGCTGGACGCCCTGGGGACGGGAGCCGGCCCGTGACCACCGTCTCCCTGCGCCACGCGCGCGTGCGCTACGGCCCCTTGGAGGCCCTGCACGGTGTCACCCTCGCCGCCGCCGGCCCGGGCCTGACCGTGCTGCTGGGCCGCAACGGCTCCGGCCGCACGACCGCCCTGCGCGCACTGGCCGGGACGGTGCCCCTGGCGGGCGGCGCGGTGGTGTGGGACGGCACCGACGTGACCCGCGTACCGGCGTACGAGCGGGCCCGGCGCGGGATGTGCCTGGTGCCCGAGCGGCAGGCGGTGTTCGGCTCGCTCACCGTCCGCGAGAACCTCGGCCTCGTCGCCCCGGACCACGGCCCGGCCCTGGACGCCTACCCGCAGCTGCGTCCCCTGCTGGGGCGGCGCGCCGGCACCCTCTCCGGCGGGGAGCAGCGCATGCTCGCCCTGTCCCGGGCGCTGCTGGCACGCGCGCGCGTGGTGCTCGTCGACGAGCCCGCCCAGGGCATGTCGCCGGCGGTGGCGGCGCGCACGTACGAGCTGCTGACCGGTCTCGGGGCGTGTGTGGTGGTCGCCGAGCAGCGGCTGCCGCCCCTCCTGCGGGGCACCTCAGCGCCGGTGTGGGAACTGCGGCGCGGCAGCGTGGTGTTCGCCGGGGAGGCGGGTGAGCTCACACGCTGACCCGGCACGCCGAGACCCCGTCCGGCCGGCCGGACGGGGCCCGTGCCCCGGCGAGGGGGAGCGGCGACTCAGATGACGAGGCGCAGGCCGGGCACGATCACGTCGGGATCCCCGCCGATGGCGGCCCTGTTGGTGGCGTACAGGCGCTGCCAGGTGGTCCCGTGCCGGGCGGCCACGCCGCTCAGCGTGTCGCCCGCGCGGACGGTGTGGTCGCCGCGGGAGGCGCCGCGGTCCGGGTGGGCCCCGGGACGCGCCGCGGCCCCGGCGGGCTTCTCGGGGACGGACCGGGTGCCGGCCGGGCCGGCGGCGGGCGGGGCGCTGCCGCTCGCCCCGGCGCGTGCCGAGCAGACGGGCCAGGCGCCCCAGCCCTGGGCCCGCTGGACCTTGGTGGCGACGGCGATCTGCTGGGACCTGCTCGCCCGGTCGGCGGTGGCCGCGTAGGCCGTGCCGCCGTAGGCGCGCCAGGTGGAAGGGGCGAACTGGAGTCCGCCGTAGTAGCCGTTGCCGGTGTTGATGTGCCAGTTGCCGCCGCTCTCGCACTGGGCGATGCGGTCCCACACCCCGCTGTCGGCCGCGGCGGAGTTCCCGGTCGCGGCCAGCAGTCCGAGGGGCGCGAGCAGTGCCGCCCCGGCGAGGACCGCCGTCGTACGCACCTGGTTCTTCCGGCCGTTGTCGCGAGCGCTATGGGCACATTCGGACATGTGGTTCCCTCTCGACGCACTCGGGGTCCCCCAAGGCGGTACGCCACGCCCCGCACCATGGGGTGCGGGGGTCGCGCCCGCCCCGCCCGCCGGTGGTGGCGCTGTGCGCGGCTCCGAAGGGAGCCGTGCGGCCGGCGGACGTACCCGAGCGGTGCTCGATGCACACGGCCGAGGAATCTAAGGACGCCGGCGGTCCGGCATCAACCAGTCGCCCGTTGTGGCAGGCCAGTTCACCGATACCTCGGGTAACAGCGGTTTCCGGACACCCACTTCATTCGCGGATTTCCGGATTTGTCGACCCACACGCCTGATGAACTGTGACCCACTTCACTACTTCAACCCCCCTAGCCCTGCGGCGAGTTGACGGGGAGTGGGCGATTCCGCACGGCAGGTGACCCTGCGCGCTGGATGGTTCGATTCCGTTCGCTCCAGGGCGTGACTCCCGCCACAGATCGCCCGTTGTCTTCTTCATGAGCCGGGGCCGACCCGGACCACGGGCCGGGAGCCACCCGGCCTCGCCAACGCACCGCATCCCCGAGGGAGCCACCCGTGCCGCGCATGCTCGACGTCAGCGACGAGGTACGCGCCGAGATCGGCGACGAAGAAGCCGACCGCCTGCTCGCCGGAGAGACCGCCCCGGGCAGTTACGACTGCACGTCCTGCCGCACTCCGGGCGACTCCGAGCAGGAGCGCACCAGCACCGTCCTGTTCATCGGGGACGAGACCGCCGTCCTCGCCTTCGCCCACGCCGGCTGCCTGCCCTCGCAGGTCGTCCAGGTCACCGAGGAGCAGCTGCGGGGCGCCGTGAAGTCCATCACCGGCGACACCGTCGACATGGAGCCCGACCGGACGGAGCCCGACAGGACGGTGCCCGGGCAGGCGGTGCTCGGTGTGACCAGCGGGCTCGTGCTGATCGGCGGCGAGCTGCACCCGGCCCTGGTGGTGGAGCCGACCGCGCCCATCGCCCGGCCCGGGACGACCGGCTCGGGCGACGACTTCCTGCCGCTGCTGATCGAGCAGGGCTTCATGCCGCTGACCGAGCTGTCGGCCGTGCCGCCGGTGCTGCACGGCTGGTCGGTGCTGCTCGCGGTGGGCCAGCTGCACGCGGTGCTCCAGCCGGGCGCCAACGGCGGCCAGCCGGTGGCCTGGTGGCAGGCCCACCAGCCGCTGCAGGTCACCGACGCCTGGCGGGCGGCCGCCAACAAGCACCAGCAGGTGCTGATGTTCGCCGCGCCCGTCGGCTCGATCGGCCGTCAGCCGCGCGAGGACCTGCTGCGGGACGCCCTGGACAAGGCGGCGGCGGGCGGCAAGCTGGTCGCCGCCGCCCTGCCGCTGGCCGGCACCTGAGCCGGCCGTCACCCGCGCGCCCCGCAGCCCTGCGAAAGCCGTAACCGGGGCCGCATCCCTTGACCCGCGAGGTCGTTTGGACATACGTGCACGCATACGAGGTTCCCCGCCGCCAGTCCTTCTCGTCGATCCCCTCAGCGCGGTCGGCTCAGGACTCCCAGGGCGGCCCATCGGCCACGCCGATCTACGACGCGCTCTACGCGGAGTACGTCAGGTCCTTCCGCGCGCTGCCCGGCGACCGCAGCGGCGAGGAGAAGCTGGGTTTCACCGCCTTCGGGAACATCCCGCACAGTACGGGCTCGTACAGCAGTTCGCACGGCAGCTCGTACAGTGCCTACAGCGCGGGCGCCCAGAGCGCCCGGCACGCCGCCGGGCAGCAGCCGCAGTGGCAGCGCGTCGGCGCCATCGGCTCGCACGGCACGCAGACGCATCACGTACCGGCCGCGCTGCCGCCGGGACGGCGCAGCGGCGTCTGAGCGGACACGGGCACACGGAGGAGGGGCGGCCCACTGCGGGCCGCCCCTCCTCCGTGTGCCGCGCTACTTCTTCCTGCCGCGCTTCTCGCGCACCCGCACCGAGATGTGGATCGGCGTGCCCTCGAAGCCGAACTCCTCGCGCAGGCGGCGCTCGATGAAGCGCCGGTAGCCCGCCTCGATGAAGCCGGAGGCGAAGAGCACGAACCGCGGCGGCTTGGTGCCCGCCTGCGTGCCGAACAGGATGCGCGGCTGCTTGCCGCCCCGGATCGGGTGCGGGTGGGCGGCGACCAGTTCACCGAGGAAGGCGTTCAGCCGGCCCGTCGGCACCCGGGTCTCCCAGCCGGCCAGGGCCGTCTCGATCGCCGGGACGAGCTTCTCCATGTGCCGGCCGGTGCGCGCCGAGACGTTCACGCGCGGCGCCCAGGCGACCTGGCCGAGCTCCGTCTCGATCTCCCGCTCCAGGTAGTAGCGGCGCTCCTCGTCGAGGGTGTCCCACTTGTTGAACGCCAGGACGATCGCGCGGCCCGCCTCGACGGCCATCGTGACGATGCGCTGGTCCTGCACCGAGATCGACTCGGAGGCGTCGATCAGGATGACCGCGACCTCCGCCTTCTCGACGGCCGCCGCGGTGCGCAGCGAGGCGTAGTAGTCGGCGCCCTGCTGGAGGTGTACCCGCTTGCGGATACCGGCGGTGTCGACGAACTTCCAGGTGACGCCGCCGAGCTCGATCAGCTCGTCGACCGGGTCGCGGGTGGTGCCCGCCAGCTCGTTGACGACGACGCGCTCCTCGCCCGCCACCTTGTTCAGCAGGGAGGACTTGCCGACGTTGGGGCGGCCGATCAGGGCGATGCGGCGGGGGCCGCCGATGCCGCCCGCGCCGAACGTCTCGCGGGGCGCCTCCGGCAGCACCTCCAGGACCTGGTCGAGCATGTCGCCCGTGCCGCGGCCGTGCAGCGCGGAGACCGGGTACGGCTCCCCCAGGCCCAGCGCCCACAGGTACGCCGCGTCGGCCTCGGCGCTCGGGCCGTCGACCTTGTTGGCGCACAGCACGACGGGCTTGCCCGCCTTGCGCAGCAGCCGCACGACGGCCTCGTCGGTGTCCGTGGCGCCGACCTTGGCGTCGACGACGAACACGACGGCGTCTGCGGCCTCGATCGCGTACTCGGCCTGCGCGGCCACGGAGGCGTCGATGCCGAGGACGTCCTGCTCCCAGCCGCCGGTGTCGACGACCTTGAAGCGGCGGCCCGCCCACTCGGCCTCGTAGGTGACGCGGTCGCGGGTGACGCCGGGCTTGTCCTCGACGACGGCCTCGCGGCGCCCGATGATGCGGTTGACGAGGGTCGACTTGCCGACATTGGGGCGGCCGACGACGGCGAGCACGGGCAGCGGACCGTGGCCCGCCGCCTCGATCGCGCCCTCGACGTCCTCGAGGTCGAAGCCCTCCTCCGCGGCGAGCTCCATGAACTCCGCGTACTCGGCGTCGCCGAGCGCCCCGTGGTCGTGCTCCTGCGCGCCCTCGGGCTGGATGTGGTCGTTCATGAAGTCCGTACCTCGTCGTTCATCGTGGTGGTCGGTGGAGTGCCCGCCGTGGTGCGGGCTGATCCACTACTCAGTGTCGCCTAGCGCCTGGTCAGGCGCCTAGCGTTTTCCAGGTGGGCGGCCAGCTGCTTCTGTATGCGGCCGGTCGCCTCGTCGAGTGCCTTGCGGGTGCGGCGGCCGCTGCCGTCGCCGGCCTCGAAGGGCTCCCCGAAGACGACGTCGACGCGCGAGCGCAGCGGGGGCAGCGCCTTTATCAACCGTCCGGGCCGCCCGGAACTTCCCAGCACGGCGACCGGCACGATCGGGGCGCCACTGCGCACCGCGAAGTACGCGAGCCCGGCGCGCAGCGAGGCGAAGTCGCCCTCGCCGCGGGTGCCCTCCGGGAAGATGCCGAGCACGCCGCCCTGGTCCAGGACGCCCAGCGCCCGGGTGATCGCCGTGCGGTCGGTGGTGTCGCGGTCCACCTTCAGCTGCCCGATACCGGTCAGGAACGGGTCCAGCGGGCCGACGAACGCCTCCTTCTTGATCAGGAAGTGCGTCGGCCGGGGCGCCACGCCCATGACCATCGGGCCGTCGATGTTGTGGGAGTGGTTGACCGCGAGGATCACGGGGCCGGACGCGGGCACCTTCCAGGCGCCGAGCACGCGCGGCTTCCACAGGCCGTACATCAGGCCGACGCCGATGCGCCGCCCGACCTCGGCGCCCCGCGCCGAAGGCAGCTCGGTCACTTCCCGGCCCGCTTCTCCTCGACGAGGGTGACGACGCACTCGATGACCTGGGCCAGCGTGAGCTCGGTGGTGTCCACCTCGACGGCGTCGTCCGCCTTGGCGAGCGGGGAGGTCTTGCGGCTGGAGTCGGCGGCGTCGCGCTTGATCAGGGCCTCGCGCGTGGACTGCACGTCGGCGCCCTTCAGCTCACCGCTGCGCCGGGCGGCGCGGGCCTCCGCCGAGGCGGTGAGGAAGATCTTCAGGTCGGCGTCCGGCAGCACGGTCGTGCCGATGTCCCGGCCCTCGACGACGATGCCGTTCGTCGCGGAGGCCGCGATGGAGCGCTGCAGCTCGGTGATCCGGGCCCGCACCTCGGGCACCGCGCTGACCGCGCTGACCTTGGCGGAGACCTCCTGGGTGCGGATCGGGCCGGCCACGTCCACGCCGTCCACGGTGATCGTCGGCCCCTCCGGGTCGGTGCCGGAGACGATCTCGGGCTTGCCCGCTGCGGCCGCGATCGCGGACGGGTCGTCGATGTCGATGCCGTTGTTCACCATCCACCAGGTGATCGCCCGGTACTGGGCGCCGGTGTCCAGGTAGCTCAGCCCGAGCTGGGCCGCCACGGCCTTCGACGTGCTCGACTTGCCGGTGCCGGCGGGGCCGTCGATGGCGACAATCACTGGCGTGGCGCTTTCCACTGTGGGGACCTTCCTGAACCGGGCTGGCGGGGTGGGGGCGCGACTGCCCCGCACAAGGTTACTGGGTGCGGGTCACTCGTCCGGCCGCGCGTCGGCGACGGCGGCACCCGGCCGGCGGCGCACGCCCGCCGCCGGTCCGGGGCCGGCCCGCAGCGGCGGCACCCCGCGGGCTACTGCCGGATCGCCCAGCCCCGCTCCCGCAGCGCGGCGGACAGCACCGGCGCGGCCTTCGGCTCCACCATCAGCTGCACGAGACCGGCCTGCTGCCCCGTCGCGTGCTCGATCCGCACGTCCTCGATGTTGACCCCGGCCATCCCCGCGTCCGCGAAGATCCGGGCCAGCTGCCCCGGCTGGTCGTCGATGAGCACGGCCACGACCTCGTAGGCCCGCGGAGCGGACCCGTGCTTGCCGGGCACGCGGACCTGCCCCGCGTTGCCGCGCCGCAGCACGTCCTCGATGCCGCCGGCCCCCTCGCGCCGCTTGTGGTCGTCGGACGACTGCAGCGCCCGCAGTGCCCGCACGGTCTCCTCCAGGTCCGCGGCGACGTCCGTCAGCAGGTCGGCGACCGGCCCGGGGTTCGCGGAGAGGATGTCGATCCACATCCGGGGGTCGGAGGCGGCGATCCTCGTCACGTCCCGGATGCCCTGCCCGCACAGCCGTACGGCGGCCTCCTCGGCGTGCTCGAGCCGCGCGGCGACCAGGCTGGAGACCAGGTGGGGCATGTGGGAGACGAGCGCGACGGCACGGTCGTGGGCGTCGGCGTCCATCACGACCGGCACGGCACGGCAGTGCGAGACCAGCTCCAGGGCGAGGTTCAGCACCTCGGTGTCGGTGTCCCGGGTCGGGGTGAGCACCCAGGGGCGCCCCTCGAAGAGGTCCCCGGTCGCGGCGAGCGGGCCGGACTTCTCCCGGCCCGACATGGGGTGCGTGCCGATGTAGGCCGCGAGGTCGAGGCCGCGTGCCTCCAGTTCGCGGCGCGGCCCGCCCTTGACGCTGGCCACGTCGAGGTAGCCGCGCGCCGCACCCCGGCCCATGGCGTCGGCCAGCACGTCGGCCACGTACGCGGGCGGGGCGGCGACGATCGCCAGGTCGACGGGCCCGTCGGGCGCCTCGTCCGTCCCGGCGCCGAGCGCGGCCGCCGTGCGGGCCTGCTCCGGGTCGGGGTCGGCGAGGTGCACGGTGACGCCCCGCTGGGTCAGGGCGAGGGCGGCGGACGTGCCGATGAGGCCGGTGCCGATGACGAGTGCGGTTCTCACTGGGCGATGTCCTTGCGCAGGGCGGCCGCGGCGCCGAGGTAGACGTGGGCGATCCCGGCGCGGGGCCGGTCGGACTCGATGTGGGCGAGGACCCGGACGACACGCGGCATGGCGCCCTCGATGTCCAGTTCCTGGGCGCAGATCAGGGGTACGTCGACGATGCCCAGCTTCCGTGCGGCGGCCGCCGGGAAGTCGCTGCGCAGGTCGGGCGTGGCCGTGAACCAGATGCTGATCAGGTCGTCGGCGACGAGGCCGTTGCGCTCCAGGATGGCCGTGAGCAGCGCACCGACCTGCTCGTCCATGTGCCCGGCCTCGTCCCGATCGAGTTGGACGGCGCCCCGGACCGCTCGTACCGCCACGGCGATGCTCCTTGCTGACGTGCGTGTCGCTGCAGATCCGTCCAGCCTAGTCAGCCCGCGTGGACCGGGTGCGCGGCGCCCGCCCGGTGAGACGCCCGGATTGCCGTTCCTTGGGTATTTTCGAACTCGACCTGAGGCGGAATCCCTTTTCTCCCTCTTTCCGACACCTTCGGAGTGACGACATGACCCACGAGACCACGCGCCGCACGGTCCTCCTCGCCACGGGCGCGACGGGCGCGGTGGCACTGGTCGCGGCCTGCGGCGGGGACGGCGACAGCGGCGGCTCCGCGGCGACGAGCGCTTCCGCGAGCCGGGGCCGGGAACTGGGCACCACCGGTGAGATCCCGGTCGGCGGCGGCAAGATCTTCAAGGACGAGAAGGTCGTGGTGACCCAGCCGGAACAGGGGCAGTTCAAGGCCTTCTCGGCGATCTGCACGCACCAGCGCTGCCTGCTGGGCTCCGTCTCCGACGGCACGATCAACTGCCCCTGCCACGGCAGCAGGTTCCGCATCGCCGACGGCTCGGTGGCCAACGGCCCGGCCACGCGCTCCCTGCCCGCCGAGAAGATCATCGTGGAGGGCGACACCGTCCGCCTGGCGTGACCGCCCCCGTCACGCGTCCCAGAGCGCCCCGAGGGCCAGCAGGTCGCTCCGGTACTCGACGCGGTCGGCCCACTCGGCCGGCCAGGCCGCCGCGCCGCGGTACGCGCCGGCGAAGGCGCCGGTGAGGCAGGCGATCGAGTCCGAGTCGCCGGCCGTGCAGGCGGCGCGGCGCAGGGCCGTGACCGGCTCGTCGACGAAGAGCAGGAAGCACAGCAGCCCGGTCGCCAGGGCCTCCTCGGCGATCCAGCCCTCGCCGGTGGCCAGACACGGGTCGGTCTCCGGCGACACGGTCCGTACGGCGTGCTGCAGCCGGTCGAGCACCGCCAGGCACTCGTCCCAGCCGCGCGCGATGAACTGCTCGGGTCCCGCGTCCTCGGCCCGCTTCCACAGGTCGCCGAGCCAGCGCTCGTGGTAGCGGCCGCGCTGGACCAGGGCGTACGAGCGCAGCAGCCCGACCAGCCCGGTCGGCTCGGCACCCTGCGCGAGCAGACGTACGGCGTGCGCGGTGAGGTCGGAGGCGGCCAGCGCGGTCGGATGCCCGTGGGTGAGCGCGGCCTGCAACTGGGCGGCGCCCGCGCGCTGTTCGTCGCTCAGCCCGGGGACCAGCCCCAGGGGCGCGACGCGCATGTTGGCCCCGCAGCCCTTGGATTCGATCTGACTGGCGTCCTGCCAGGGGCGCGACTCGTCCTTCAGCAGGTAGCAGGCCTTCATGCAGGTGCGGCCGGGTGCCCGGTTGTTGTCAGGGGACTGGTACCAGTCCACGAACTCCTCCCGCAGGGGCCGGGTCAGCCGTAGCGGGGTGAGCAGCCCCCGGTCCATCGCCGTGCGCACCGCCCGGCCGAGCGCCAGCGTCATCTGGGTGTCGTCCGAGACGCGGGCGCGCTTCGGCAGCTCCATCTCCCGCCACGGCCCGCACTCGGCGAGGATCGAGGGAACGTCGTCGAACTCGGTCGGGAAGCCCAGCGCATCGCCGAGGGCGAGACCCGTGAGCGCCCCGGTGGCGGCTTGCTTGTGGACGAGGGTGGTCATGCGGGGCGTCCTTCCGGGGGCGGCCTCAGCAGCGGCGGGTGGAGCGTGGTGGCGGTTCCGGCGCGGTACAGCGCGGCGGGTTTGCCCCGGCCGCCGGTCAGCCGCGCGGCACCGGGGACGGGTTCGACGAAGCCGGGGGTGGCGAGGACCTTGCGCCGGAAGTTGGGCCGGTCGAGCGGGGTGCCCCACACCGCCTCGTAGACCTGCTGGAGCTCGCCGAGGGTGAACTCGGGCGGGCAGAAGGCGGTGGCGAGACAGGTGTACTCCAGCTTGGCGCCGACGCGCTCGTGGGCGTCGGCCAGGATGCGGTCGTGGTCGAAGGCGAGCGGCCCCGCCGTGCCGTACGGCAGCCAGTCGGCGCGCGCCGCGTCGCTGCCGCCGTGGGCCTCGGGCGCGTCGGGCAGCAGCGCGGCGAAGGCGACGGACACGACCCGCATCCGGGGGTCGCGGCCGGGCTCGCTGTACGTCCGCACCTGCTCCAGATGCAGCCCCGAGACGTCCGACAGGCCCGTCTCCTCGGCGAGTTCGCGCCGGGCGGCCGTCTCCGCGGACTCGTCCGGCTGCACGAACCCGCCGGGCAGGGCCCGGCGCCCGGCGTACGGCTCCTGGCCGCGCTCGACGAGCAGCACGTGCAGGGCGCCCTCCCGGAGGGTGAACACGGCGAGGTCGACGGTGACGGCGAAGGGCTCGTGGGCGTACTTGTCGTAGCCGTCCATGACGAACACCCCCCTTAATAGTCAGCACGACTATAAAAGGGGGTGCGTCCGGGCACAAGGCCTAGAGGTCGACCTCCTGCATCAGCATCCCGACCTCCGTGTTGGACAGCCGCCGCAACCAGCCGGACTTCTGGTCGCCCAGGGTGATCGGCCCGAAGGCGACCCGCACCAGCTTGTCGACCGGGAAGCCGGCCTCCGCCAGCATGCGGCGCACGATGTGCTTGCGGCCCTCGTGGAGGGTGACCTCGACGAGGTAGTTCTTGCCGGTCTGCTCGACGACCCGGAAGTGGTCGGCGCGGGCGTAGCCGTCCTCCAGCTGGATGCCGTCCTTGAGCCGCTTGCCCAGGTCGCGCGGGATGGGTCCGACGATGTGCGCGAGGTAGGTCTTCTTCACGCCGTACTTGGGGTGGGTCAGCCGGTGCGCCAGCTCGCCGTGGTTGGTGAGCAGGATGACGCCCTCGGTCTCGGTGTCGAGCCGGCCGACGTGGAAGAGGCGGGTCTCGCGGTTGGTGACGTAGTCCCCGAGGCACTGCCGGCCCTCCGGGTCCTCCATCGTCGACACCACACCGGCGGGCTTGTTCAGCGAGAAGAACTGGTAGCGCTGCGTGGCGACGGTCAGTCCGTCGACCTTGATCTCGTCCTTCTCCGGGTCGACCCGCTTGCCCTGCTCCATGACGATCTCGCCGTTGACCTCGACCCGGGCCTCCTCGATCAGCTCCTCGCAGGCGCGCCGGGAGCCGAAGCCCGCACGGGCGAGGACCTTCTGGAGCCGCTCGCCCTCCTGCTCGGCGCCGGGGAAGGTCTTGGGGAGCTTGACCTCCTTCTTCCCCGCGTACCGGTCGCGGTTGCGCTCCTCGATCTGCGCCTCGTACTCACGGGGGCGCGCCGGGGCCGTGCGCCCCTGCTTCTGGGGCTGCCGGGGGCCGCCCTTGGCGCCGCCGCGGGCCGCGCCGCCGCGTCCGGCCTTGGGGCCGTCCTTGGTCGCCCCGGGGCCCACGTCGTAGCGGCGCTCCTCCGGGCGCGGCTTCTTCGGACGGCCGCTGCCCTGCTTGTCGTCGCGGTTGTTGCCGGCGCCGCGGAAGTTGCCGCGACCACCACCACTCCCGCCGCGGCCGCCGCTGTTGCCACCACGGCTCCCGCCGTTGTTTCCGCTGCTGTTCCTGCCGCTGCTGCTTCGCATCAAAGTTCCGTCTGGTCGTCTTCGTCGTGGGTCCCCGGGCTCACCGGGCGGCCCGGCGCGTCGTCGTCGGGCGCGTCCGGATCGAACGACGGTACGCCCTCCTGGGTCTCGGCCTCGATCGCCTCCGCCTCCGGGAGGAAGGGCGCGAGCTCCGGGAGCTCGTCCAGACCGCGCAGGCCCATCCGCTCCAGGAAGTAGTTCGTCGTCCTGTACAGGATCGCACCTGTTTCGGGTTCCGTGCCCGCCTCCTCTGTCAGGCCGCGCTGGAGGAGGGTGCGCATGACGCCGTCGCAGTTCACTCCGCGCACGGCGGAGACCCGGCTGCGGCTCACCGGCTGGCGGTAGGCGACGACGGCCAGGGTCTCCAGCGCGGCCTGGGTGAGCCGGGCCTGCTGGCCGTCCAGGACGAAGCGCTCGACGGCTGGCGCGTAGTCGGCCCGGCTGTAGAACCGCCAGCCGCCCGCGACGAACCGCAGCTCGAAGCCGCGGCCCTGCACGGTGTACTCGTCGGCGAGCTCCCGCAGCGCGTCGGCGATCTGCCGCCTCGGCCGCTCCAGGATCTTCGCCAGGTGCTCCTCGGTCGCGGGTTCGTCCACGACCATCAGCACGGCCTCCAGGGCGGGCTTGAGGTCGAGGCCGGCCACGTCGCGCAGCCCGGCCGGGGTCTCGCCGGCTTGTCGGCTCACGCCTTCTCCTCCTCCTTCGGCGGCTCGGGCGGCCGGTCGAACTCGTCGGTGACGGTCGGGGTCTCGTCCCCGTCCCCGCCGGTCCACCGCACGAGCAGGTCCCCGAGCGCGGTCTCCTGCTCCAGTGCCACGGCCTTCTCGCGGTACAGCTCCAGCAGGGCGAGGAACCGCGCGACGACGGTGAGGGTGTCGTCGGTGTCCGCCACGAGCGTGCGGAAGCTGGCCTCGCCGAGCTCCCGGAGCCGCGCGACCACGATCCCCGCCTGCTCCTGGACACTGACCAGCGGGGCGTGGATGTGGTCGACGTAGACCTGCGGCTTGGGCCTCGGCTGCATCGCCTTCACGGCGAGCCTGGCGAATCCTTCCGCCCCGATACTGATGACGACCTCGGGCAGCAGCTCGGCGTGGTGCGGCTCCAGCCCTACGGTGCGGGGGTAGCGCCGGGCCTCGTCGTCCAGGCGCCCGCTGAAGATGTCGGCGACCTGCTTGTACGCGCGGTACTGCAGCAGCCGTGCGAACAGCAGGTCCCGGGCCTCCAGCAGCGCGAGGTCGGCCTCGTCCTCCACCTCGGCGGCGGGCAGCAGCCGGGCCGCCTTCAGATCGAGCAGCGTGGCCGCGACGACGAGGAACTCGGTCGTCTCGTCCAGGTCCCAGTCCGGCCCGAGGGCCCGGATGTACGCCATGAACTCGTCGGTCACCTTCGACAGCGCGACCTCGGTGACGTCCAGCTTGTGCCGGGAGATCAACTGCAGCAGCAGATCGAAGGGGCCCTCGAAGTTGGCGAGCCGGACCGTGAAGACGCCGTCGTCGGCGTCGGCACCTCCGGCCGCGGCCTCTGCGCCCGGCCCCGGGCGGGGGGCAGAGGCACGGTTGCCGGCGTCCGCCGCGGGCACCGTACCCGCGGCGGGAGCCACTCCGGACGCATCGCCCCTCGGCGGGGACCCGCCCTCGCGGGGCGGTGCGGCGGGCGTGACCGGACCGGCCGCGGACCGGCCCGCCGGCGGCTCCCCGGACGGGGCGGACGACCTGCCGGGGCCGACGGCGCCGGGTCCGCCGGACGGCACGTCCGGCAGCTCGGCGGTGTCCTCGCGCGGCTCACCGGCCCAGGGCGCGTCCGTCGGCCCGGCCGGAACGCCGGGCTCCGGCTCTACCGCCACCCGCTCGGTGGGCTCCTCGACAGGCTCCTCGGCGGACCCGGGCGGCTCGGCCCGCGGTACCCCCGGCCCCCTCCCCAGCGCACGCCGGCGGCCGGCCGGGCCGCCGGGGGGTGGTGGGGAAGCGTTCGAGGTCATGGCCCTCGCAGGCTACCGCTACCGCCCGCGCAGTCGTCGTACGAGGATGCTGGCGTCCCCGCGGGTCTCCAGGTCGGCGAGGACCACCGCGACCGCCTCGCGGACGATGCGCCCGCGGTCGACGGCCAGGCCGTGCTCGCCGCGCAGCACGAGACGGGCGTGCTCCAGGTCCATGAGCTCCTCGGCGGACACGTAGACCGTGATCTTCTCGTCGTGCCGCTCTCGGCCGCTGGGACGACGCGCGGCGGCCCGCCCGCGCTTGCGGGGTGCCGCGGCGGCACCCGCGGCGGCGGCAGAACCTTCCTGCGCCGCCGGCCGGCGGCCGGAGCCGGAGCGGCTGCGGGACTCCCCGGCCTCGGCCGGGTCCGCGTCCGCCGCCACATGCTCCGCGCCCTCGCCGTCGCCGCCCTGCGCGGGCACCGACTGCGGCGCGTCCTCCGCGGCCGCTGCCGCCGCCGCGTCGCCCTCGCCCGCCGGAGCGGGCACCCGGGCGTCCCCGTTGGCGTTGCGCCTGGGCGTGGACGACTGCAGTCCCATCCCCCCAGTCGTACGGAAGAGTTCGTCGGCCCCCGGCAGACTCACTCGGCGTGACACCGGGCGAGCACCTCCCTGGCGAGCTGGCGATAGGCGGCGGCACCGACGGAGTTGGAGGCGTACGTGGTGATCGGCTCACCGGCGACCGTGGTCTCCGGGAAGCGGACCGTGCGCCCGATGACCGTGTGGTAGACGTGGTCGTCGAACGCCTCGACGACACGCGCGAGCACCTCACGGCTGTGCACCGTGCGCGAGTCGTACATCGTGGCGAGGATCCCGTCGAGCTCCAGGTCGGGGTTGAGCCGCTCCTGGACCTTCTCGATGGTCTCCGTCAGCAGGGCCACGCCCCGGAGGGCGAAGAACTCGCACTCCAGCGGAACGATCACCTTGTGCGCGGCCGTCAGGGCGTTCACCGTGAGCAGGCCGAGCGAGGGCTGGCAGTCGATGACGATGAAGTCGTAGTCGTCCAGCAGCGGCTTCAGGGCGCGCTGCAGCGTCGACTCGCGGGCGACCTCGGAGACGAGCTGGACCTCGGCCGCCGACAGGTCGATGTTGCTGGGCAGCAGGTCCATGTTCGGGACCGCCGTCTTCAGCAGCACCTCGTCGGCCGCCATCCCCCGCTCCATGAGCAGGTTGTAGACGGTGAGGTCGAGCTCCATCGGGTTGACGCCGAGTCCGACCGACAGCGCGCCCTGCGGGTCGAAGTCCACGAGCAGGACCCGGCGTCCGTACTCCGCGAGCGCGGCACCCAGGTTGATGGTCGACGTGGTCTTGCCGACGCCGCCCTTCTGGTTGCACATCGCGATGATCTTCGCGGGTCCGTGGTCGGTCAGCGGGCCCGGGATCGGGAAGTACGGCAGCGGGCGCCCGGTCGGGCCGATGCGCTCCCGGCGCTGTCTGGCCGCGTCGGGCGCGAGAGTGGCCGCGTACTCGGGATCGGGCTCGTACTCCGCGTCGGGGTCGTAGAAGTGCCCCTCGGGCAGTTCGTCGTAGTCGGCGAAGTGGTTGTGGGGCGCGCCACTTCCGTCGCCGGCCATGGCGTTCACGTGATGGCCATCCATCTTCTGGTGTGCTGTGTGAGTCGCCTGCTGACTCTGGTGGGCTGCGAAGGTGCGCACAGCGACGGAGCCGACAGCCGCGAACCCCGCGGGCTCCTGGTCCCGTGCAGGCATTCCTGGTTGACCACCCCCGGGAGTAAATGTCGACTCATTCACAAGTCGTCTTACCTCCTTGGTGACCAGGAAACTTCTAGACAGGTCAGCGTGGCACCATGCCGACGGTTGGCGACTCTATGGCGTGTCGGGCGTCCGCAGCAACACAATCCGCCGGACCCGGCCCGATGTGTCGGCAATGAAACATCCCGCTGTCAAGGGCGTACGGCCGTCGCACGGCAGGTTTCACCGGTGTGCGAATCGGTTGAAGGGTTACGTTCGAGGCGAGTTGCCCGAGAATCGCGAAGTGACCATACACACATCCGGCCGGACCTTGTCGGGCAAGGTCCGGCCGGGTGCGCGGCGTTGACGAGCGGTGTTGACGTATCGCCTTTGCCACTGGGTGACTTAGCCGACTTACCGGCCGTCGCGTGCGGGTCGGCGGCTCAGCCGAGCAGCGAGGACAGCTCGACGTGCTCCACGCCGTGCGCCTCCGCCACCTCGCGGTAGACGACCTTGCCGTCGTGCGTGTTGAGGCCCTTGGCGAGCGCCGGGTCGCGGCGCAGCGCGTCCACCCAGCCGTGGTTGGCCAGTTCCACGATGTACGGCAGCGTGGCGTTGGTCAGCGCGTAGGTGGAGGTGTTGGGTACCGCGCCGGGCATGTTGGCGACGCAGTAGAAGACCGACTCGTGGACCGGGAAGGTCGGCTCGGCGTGCGTGGTCGGGCGGGAGTCCTCGAAGCAGCCGCCCTGGTCGATCGCGATGTCGACAAGGACACTTCCGGGCTTCATCCGCGCCACGAGCTCGTTGGTGACCAGCTTCGGGGCCTTGGCGCCGGGGATCAGCACCGCGCCGATGACCAGGTCGGCCTCCAGGCAGGCCTTCTCCAGCTCGAAGGCGTTGGAGACGACGGTCTGGATCTTCGTGCCGAAGATCTTGTCGGCCTCACGGAGCTTGTTGATGTCCTTGTCGAGCAGGGTCACGTGGAAGCCCATGCCGATGGCGATCTGCGCGGCGTTCCAGCCGGAGACGCCGCCGCCGATGACCACGGCACGGCCGGCGAGCACGCCGGGGACACCGCCGGGCAGCACGCCGCGGCCGCCGTTGGCGCGCATCAGGTGGTAGGCGCCGACCTGCGGGGCCAGCCGGCCCGCGACCTCTGACATGGGCGCGAGCAGCGGCAGCGCGCGGCTGGGCAGCTCGACCGTCTCGTAGGCGATGGCCGTGGTGCCGGACTCCAGCAGGGCGTCCGTGCACTCCTTGGAGGCGGCCAGGTGCAGGTAGGTGAAGAGCGTCTGGTCCTTGCGGAGGCGGTGGTACTCCTCGGCGATGGGCTCCTTGACCTTCAGCAGCAGGTCGGCGGTGGCCCACACCTCGTCGGCGGTGTCCAGGATCCGCGCACCGGCGGCGACGTACTCCTCGTTCGTGATCGAGGAGCCGACACCGGCGTCGCGCTCGATGACGACCTGGTGGCCGTGGCGCACCAGCTCGTGCACGCCGGCGGGGGTGATGGCCACCCGGAACTCGTTGTTCTTGACCTCGCGGGGGATGCCGACCTTCACGTCGATCACGGTCCTTGGCTCAGAGGGTATGGGGGGTATTTCTTAGACATACCCGGGCACGCACGGGCACACCGGGAGAGACCGCAGGAGAACGTGCGGCAGAGCCAGTCTAATGAAGGTGTTCCCGCTGTCTAGCCTTCCATTGCATCAATCTTCAGCGGATGCGGTACGGATTTCGCAGGCGTCCGGTTCGGTTTGAACGTTTGCCTCGCCCAGGATCCGCTCGGCGGCACCCCGGTGCAGCCCGGCCGAGGCGGGGTCGCCGAGGTGTTCGAGGGTGTCGGCGACCCGCAGGTGCAGCGCGGCCTGCAGCCGGGGGTCCTCCGCGCGCCGGGCCCACTCCACGGCCTCCCGGCAGGTGCGCAGCGACTCCTCGGGCCGGCCCGCGTACTCCTGGACCCGCGCCAGCTCGCTCAACGCCCGCGCCTGGGCGGCCACGTCGCCGTTCTTGCGGTGCCCGGCGATCGCCGAGCGCCAGTTGCGCAGGGCCTCGCCGTAGCGGCCCGCGAAGGTGTGGGCGGCGGCGATGCGCCCGTACAGCCGGGCGGCGTCGGCGCGCTCGCCCCGGGCCAGGCGCTCGGTCAGGGCCCGGCCGAACCAGTCGGCGGCCCGGTCGAAGTCGCCGAGCTCCAGGTGTGCGCCCCCTACGGATTCCATCGCGCGGCCGGTCGCGTAGGTGTCGTTCACCTCGCGTCCGGCGTCCAGGGCGGCCCGGTAGCGCGCCAGGGCGTCGGCCGTACGGCCGGTGCGCGCGTCGAGGTCGCCGAGGTTCAGCAGGGCGGCGGCCTTCTCCCGGGGCAGGTCCCGGCGCTCGGCGACGTCGAGGACCAGGCTGTGCACGACGTACAGGTCGGGCGCGGCCGCCCGGGTCCCGACATGCGCGACCATGGCCCTGACCAGCTGGGACATCAGCCGTCTGGCCAGGGTGTCCAGCTCCCCGTCGGCGACCGCGAGCCGGGCGGCGGCGAGCAGCGCCGGCCGGGTCAGGCGCAGCCACTCGGCGGCCGCCCGCGGGGTGGGGAAGCGCAGGGCCCGGGGCATGTCGAGCAGCTTCTGGCGCGCCTGCGCGCTGTCGGTCTCGGTGATCGCCCGGCAGGCCTGGAGCAGCCGCACGGTCCGCTCCAGCATGCGGGCGCGGGCCAGCTGGAGCTCGGCGGGGCGCTCGTGGTGCCGGACGAGGAGGCGGAGCTGGTCGTACAGGCAGCCGGGCACCTCGTACTGCGGCAGCGGCGCGTCCACGGCGTGCAGGAAACCGAGGGCGACGAGGTCGTCGAGGGTGGTGCGGGCGGTGCCGACCGAGCAACCGGCGAGCGCGGAGGCGACCTGCGGGTCGACCAGGCCGGCCGGGGCGAGGGCGAGCAGGCGCAGCATCCGGGCGGTGGAGGCGGGCAGGGCGGCGTGCGCGAGCCGGAAGACCCGGGTCAGGGCGGTCCCCTCGGGCTCCTCGGCACGCAGCTGCTTGGCCAGGTCGGAGACGGCCGCCTGGGGGCGGGCCGCGAGCCAGCCGCCCGCCAGCATCAGCGCGGCCGGCTGCCCCTGGCACTCCTCGGCCAGGCCCTCGGCGGCCCGGGGGTCGACGGTGATGCGGACCGCGCCCGTGTGCCGGGACAGCAGCTCCACGCCGCTCTTGGCGTCCAGGCCGCCCAGGGTGCACGGGCGGACGTCCGAGATGCCGGTGAGCGGGCCCTGGGAGACCGCGACGACCAGGCACTGAGGCGTGTCGGGCAGCAGGGCGTCGACCTGCTCGGCGTCGGCGGCATCGTCCAGCAGGAGCAGGACGCGCCGGTCGGCCAGGGCGGCGCGCAGGGCGTCGGTGAGGTCGTCCTCGCCGGCTCCGGCCGGGGCCTGCTCGTCCAGGGCGGCGAGGAGGCCGCGGGCGGCGCGTTCGACGGGTACCGGGGTGCCGTCGGGGTCGGTGAGGCGGGCGCGCAGCACGCCGTCCGGGTAGCGGTCCGCGACCTGCCGGGCGAGTTCCTCGGCGAGGGCGGTGCGGCCCGAGCCGGGGCGGCCAGCGATGAGCAGCACGCGCGCGCGAGGCGCCTTGCGGCCCGCGAGGGTGTCCAGTCCCGCGCGCTCGATGTCGGCGCGCAGCTCCTTCAACTCCCTTGTACGGCCCAGGAACTGGTGCTCCGCGGCAGCGCGCCCGGTCAGCCGCACGTCGCCTGTCTCCACGACCTGATCCGTCACGGGCCACACTCCCGTCCACCGCACCTGCCGGCCCGCCGGGACTCCGGTTCGGGCGTGCTCAGAGCCTAGTTCACGCTCTGCAACGTTCCCGGAGGAGCGGGGCGGGCGCATCCCCCGATCGGATCAGCAGATCGTAGGATCCGGAGCGTCGAGACGGCCGCCCCGAAGGGTCGCGGGCAACGGCGCGACCGCCCACCAGGGCGCCGCACGGGCCCCACGACCGCCGCACCGCCCCCCTCAGCGGAGCGGCTACGCCTCGAAGGGCCGCGCCGGCCACGGGGCCTGCGCCGGGCGCAGCGCGTCCAGGCCGTCACCGGACCGCGCGGCCACCAGGGACAGCACACCCACCACGAGGCAGTTGTTGTGGAGCTCGCCGGCGAGCACGCCCCGGACCAGGTCCTCGACCGGCACCCGGTCGAGCTCCATGTCGGCTTCTTCCTCCTCGACCGCGAAGCGCTCGCCCTCGGCCTCGGACAGATCACGCGCGAGGAAGATCCGCACGGCCTCGTCGCAGCCGCCGGGGGTGGTGTAGACGTCGGTCAGCACCCGCCAGTCCTCGGCCTTGACGTGGGCCTCCTCGTACAGCTCGCGCTGCGCGGCGTGCAGCGGGTTCTCGCCGGGGACGTCGAGCAGCCCGGCCGGGATCTCCCACAGCTTGTGGCGCACGGGGTGGCGGTACTGGCGCAGGACCAGGACGCGGTCGGCCTCGTCGAGGGCGAGGACGGCGACGGAGCCGGGGTGGACCTGGTAGTCACGGCCGACCACGGTGCCGTCGGGCATGACCACGTCGTCGGTCCGCACGGAGGTCTTGTTGCCCACGAAGGGCGTGTCCGTCGCCCGGATCTCCCATGCCTCCGGGGTGTCCTTGATCGTCATGCCTGTCCTTCCACGTGCCCTGCGCGACCTGCCGGAACGAAACCGGGGTGCACGCCCTTGAAGGGATGCACCCCGGCCACCGTACAACTGGTGTGTTACTTCGAAGTCTTCCGCTCGACCGCGGCCTTCACCAGCCCGGCGAACAGCGGGTGCGGACGCGTCGGGCGCGAGCGCAGCTCCGGGTGCGCCTGGGTGGCGACCAGGTACGGGTGGACGTCGCGCGGGTACTCCACGTACTCGACGAGCTTGCCGTCCGGCGAGGTGCCGGAGAACAGGATGCCCGCCCTCTTCTCCAGCTCGCCGCGGTAGGCGTTGTTCACCTCGTAGCGGTGCCGGTGGCGCTCCTCGACGTACTCCTTGCCGTCGTACACCTCGCGCACGATCGAGCCCTCGGCCAGCTTCGCCGGGTACATGCCGAGCCGCATGGTGCCGCCCATGTCGCCCTCACCGGCGACGATGTCCATCTGCTCGGCCATGGTGGAGATGACCGGATGGCCGGTGGCGGGGTCGAACTCCGTGGAGTTGGCGTCGGAGATGTCGGCCAGGTTGCGCGCGGCCTCGATCACGATGCACTGCAGGCCGAGGCAGAGGCCGAGCAGCGGCACCTTGTTCTCGCGGGCGTAGCGGATGGCGCCCACCTTGCCGTTCACGCCGCGCTCGCCGAAGCCGCCGGGGATGCAGATGCCGTCGACGTCGCCGAGCTGGGCCGCGGCGCCGGCCGGGGTCTTGCAGTCGTCGGAGGTGACCCACTTGATCTTCACGCGGGCCCGGTTGGCGAAGCCGCCGGCGCGCAGCGCCTCGGTCACCGACAGGTAGGCGTCGGGCAGGTCGATGTACTTGCCGACCAGGGCGAGGGTGATCTCGTGGTCGGGGTTGTGGACGCGGTCGAGCAGGTCGTCCCAGGTCGTCCAGTCGACGTCGCGGAACGGCAGGTCCAGCTTGCGGACGACGTAGGCGTCCAGACCCTCGCCGTGCACGGTCTTCGGGATGTCGTAGATCGAGCGGGCGTCGGGGCAGGCGACGACGGCGGCCTCGTCGACGTCGCACATCAGCGAGATCTTCCGCTTGATCGCGGTGGGCACCTCGCGGTCGCAGCGCAGCACGATCGCGTCCGGCTGGATACCGATGTTGCGCAGGGCCGCAACCGAGTGCTGGGTGGGCTTCGTCTTCAGCTCACCCGAGGGGCCGATGTACGGCAGGAGCGAGATGTGCACGACGAAGACGTTGTCCCGGCCGACCTCGTGACGGACCTGGCGGACGGTCTCCAGGAACGGCAGCGACTCGATGTCGCCGACCGTGCCGCCGACCTCGGTGATCACGACGTCGACCTCGTCCGTCGCCATGCGGCGGATGCGGTGCTTGATCTCGTTGGTGATGTGCGGGATGACCTGCACGGTGTCGCCCAGGTACTCGCCGCGCCGCTCCTTGGCGATCACCGTGTTGTACACCTGGCCGGTGGTCACGTTGGCGGAGCCGTCGAGGTCGCGGTCGAGGAAGCGCTCGTAGTGGCCGATGTCCAGGTCGGTCTCGGCGCCGTCGTTGGTGACGAACACCTCACCGTGCTGGAAGGGGTTCATCGTGCCGGGGTCGACGTTGAGGTACGGGTCGAGCTTCTGCATCACGACGCGCAGGCCCCGGGCCTTGAGCAGCATGCCCAGGCTGGAGGCCGTCAGGCCCTTGCCGAGCGAGGAGGCGACACCCCCGGTGACGAAGATGTGCTTGGTCGTCGTGGAATTGGGCATGGCCAAGAGGGGGCTCCCGTGGTCGCGATCTGGAGGTGCGGTTCGGGGGTCTGGCGCCCACCGGTCCACGGGCTACCAGCGTATCAGCGCCGCGAGGTGATGGCTTCCGGCCACGCTCCGCACACAATCCGACACGGGGCGATCATCGTCACCGGCCCCTCACCCGCTGCTCACTCGTTCGGCGTACCCGCCTTGCCCGGAGGGGCACCCGGATCTTCCGCGTGCGTCGTATCCTGCTCGGACACTCGCTGCCGAGCCCGTCCGGCCCAACGGCACCACCCCCCGCCCGTAATCACCGGAACAACGTGAGCTCGTCAGTTCGTTGAGCAACAATTGGCGCTTTGCGTCACGGCTGAGTGACCTGTTTTGCTTCATCGCTCAACGACGCATTGCTGGACCTGCTGAACACCCCCCTTGACCGCACTAGCGACAGCCCCCTTGCGGGGTGACGTGGCCGTTCGACTGGAGTTGCACGTGGCCGGGCGCATCGAAGACTACGCACTCATCGGAGACATGCAGACCGCTGCCCTGGTCTGCCGGGACGGGACAGTCGACTGGCTGTGCCTGCCCCGCTTCGACTCGCACGCCATCTTCGCCGGCCTGCTGGGCACCGAGGAGCACGGCTTCTGGCGGCTCGGCCCGGCCCACGCCTCGGACCAGGAGCCGCCCACGGCCGCCCGGCGCAGCTACCGGGGCGACTCGCTGATCCTGGAGTCCGAGTGGGACACCCAGCGGGGCACGGTCCGGGTGACGGACTTCATGCCGCCGCGTGACGGCGCCCCGCAGCTGATCCGGATCGTCGAGGGCGTCTCGGGCCGGGTGCCGATGCGCTCGGCGCTGCGGATGCGCTTCTCCTACGGGCGGGTGGTGCCGTGGGTGCACAAGCACGAGGGGCGGACGGTGGCCGTCGCGGGCCCCGACTCCGTGTGGTTCGACACATCCGTGGAGACGTACGGCAAGTCGCTGACGACCTACTCGGACTTCACGGTCGCGCCGGGCGAGCGGATCGCGTTCACGATCTCCTGGGAGCCCTCGCACAAGCAGCCGCCGCCGCTGCCCGAGCCGGAGCAGTCGCTGGAGGCGACGGAGGACTTCTGGCGCGAGTGGGTCGACCACTGTACGTACCACGGCCCCTACCGCGAGGCCGTGGTCCGCTCCCTGATCACGCTGAAGGCGCTGACGTACGCCCCGACCGGCGGGATCGTCGCCGCGCCGACCACCTCCCTGCCGGAGGACATCGGCGGCGTCCGCAACTGGGACTACCGCTACACCTGGCTGCGCGACGCGGCCATCACGCTGTCCTCGCTGCTGCGCACCGGCTACCGCGAGGAGGCCCGCGCCTGGCGCGAGTGGCTGCTGCGCGCGGTGGCGGGCGACCCGGAGAACCTGCAGATCATGTACGGCATCGCCGGCGAGCGCGAGCTCGGCGAGGCGGAGCTGGACTGGCTGCCGGGCTACGAGAACTCCGCCCCGGTCCGGGTCGGCAACGGCGCCGCGCACCAGCTCCAGCTGGACGTGTACGGCGAGGTCACCGAGGCCCTGCACCTGGCCCACATGACCGGCCTCGCGCGCAACGACTACGCCTCCCTGCTCCAGCTGAAGCTGATCCGCTACCTGGAGGACCACTGGCAGGAGCCCGACGAGGGCATCTGGGAGGTGCGCGGCCCGCGCCGGCACTTCGTGCACTCCAAGGTGATGGCCTGGGTCGCCGTCGACCGCACGATCAAGCTGATCGAGTCCGGCGACGCCGACGGCCCCCTGGAGCGCTGGAAGGAACTGCGCGACGACATCCACCGGGACGTGTGCGAGCGCGGCTACGACAAGGAGCGCAACACCTTCACGCAGTCCTACGGCTCCAAGGAGCTGGACGCCTCGCTGCTGCTGATCCCGCAGATGGGCTTCCTGCCGCCGGACGACAAACGGGTCATCGGCACCATCGAGGCGATCCAGCGGGAGCTGTCCACGCCGGACGGCTTCATCCTGCGCTACCCCACCTCGGGCGGCGACGAGGGCGTCGACGGCCTGCCCGGCGACGAGGGCGCGTTCCTCGCCTGCTCGTTCTGGATGGCCGACGACCTGGCGATGATCGGCCGCGTGGACGAGGCGCGCAGGCTGTTCGAGAAGCTGCTGTCCCTGCGCAACGACCTCGGTCTGCTGGCCGAGGAGTGGGACCCGCGCCTGCAGCGCCAGGTGGGCAACTTCCCGCAGGCGTTCAGCCACGTGCCGCTCATCGACACGGCGCTGCGGCTGACGGCCTCGGGCGCCTACGGCGGCTGAGCACGGGCCCGGGGAGCGTCAGCGCGGCCTCAGCGCCGTGAGCGTGCGCTCCCCCGCCGGGTCGCCCGCCGTGGCCGGGACGAGGGCCACCTCGTCGAGTCCGGCCTCGGCGTAGGCGTCGATGCGGGCGCGGACCGCGGCCGCGTCGCCGACCAGGGCGACCGTGCCGGCGGCCTCGGGCGGCAGGGCCCGCAGCAGGGTGTCGCGGTCGGTGCCCTTGGCGGCGAGCTCGACGACCTCGGCGAACCCCGCGTCGACGAACATGTCGCTGTAGCCCGGCACGGGGAGGTAGCCGACGACGCCGCGCAGGATCTGCGTGAGCGCCTCCGGCTCCGGGTCGACGGCCGCGGGCAGCCAGGCGGCCAGCCGCGGTGGGGTGCGCCCCGCCTTCTCGGCCGCCGCCAGCATCCGCGCCCGCAGCATGCGCACCTGCCCGGGCGAGACCAGGTCGAGGAGCATGCGGTCGGCGTGCCCGACGGCGGTGGCGACCGCGCGCTCGCCGAACGCCGCGACGGTGAGCATGCCCCCGGGCGGCGGCAGCCGGCGCGGGAAGCCGCTGCCGGGCACGACCGGCTCGCCCGGCAGGCTGTCCATCAGCGCCCGCACGGCCGCGGCCGACTCCTCCAGCGTCGTGGCGGGACGGGTCCGGGGCCGGCCGTGCACGCCCTCGACGACCCGCTTGCTCGAGGTGCCCAGGGCCACGCCCACGGGCCGGCCGGTGACGGCCGCGGTGGAGGCGGCGCCCCGGACGACCGTCAGCGGGTCGCGCACGTTCACCGGCACGGGCCCGGCGGTCAGTCCGACCCGCTCGGTGGCCGCGCCGATCGCCGTCGCCAGGACGAACGAGTCCCAGGTCGGCCCCTCCCCCGCCCACACCTCCCGGTATCCGAGCCGGTCGGCGAGCACCGCGACCCGCAACGGCTCCTCGACCGGACTGTCGTCCTCCCGCCCCACCGCGACCACGCTGATGTCCATGGAGGCGCCGGTACCCGGTCGACCACCCCGTAATCCCGGGGCGGATCCGCCCCGGGACCCCGGTGTGATCGTCCCGGTGCCCGTCCGGAGATGTCCGCTGGGCACCCGCCCGGGTAGCGTCCGGCCCATGGAGAGCGGGACGGACAGCGGCTACGGCACCCAGGGCGCCGGGATCACCGTGCAGCGGGCGCTGGAGCTGCCGGGGCTGCGCAGCGGGCTGCCCGAGGTGCTGGCCGGGGCCGACCGGCTCGGACGGACCGTGCGCTGGGTGCACGCCGGCGAGGTGCCGCACATCGCCTCCCTGCTCAAGGGCGGTGAACTCCTGCTGACCACGGGCTACGGCCTCGGCACCCGCCCGGCCGAGCAGCGGGCGTTCGTGCGCACGCTGGCCGAACGCGGCATCGCGGCCCTCGTGGTGGAGCTCGGCCCGCGCTTCACCCGGCTGCCCGCGGCCCTGGTCGACACGGCGCGCGCGGCCGGTCTGCCGCTGGTGCAGCTGCACCGCGAGGTGCCGTTCGTCACCGTGACGGAGGAGGTCCACACCGAGATCGTCAACGGCCACTACGCGCTGCTGCAGCGGGCCGAGGAGGTGCACCGGCGCTGCACGCGGGCGGTGCTCAGCGGCGGTGGTGTGCCCCAGGTGCTCGGCATCCTGGCCGACTTCGCCGCCAACCCGGTCTTCCTGGAGACGGCGGAGGGCCAGCTGCTGTACGCCGCCGGGGCCGGTCCCGAGGGCGCCGACCCGCTCCAGGTGTGGGAGGGGCTGCGCGGCCAGCACCGGGACGAACCGCCGCTCGCCGGCTCGCTGCTCGTGGACGTGCCGGGCGGCGGTCCGGGCAGCGGGGGCGTCCGGGCGCGGCTGGTGCTGCTGCCCGTGCGCACCCCCCTGGCGCCGGTGCACCGGATGGCCGCCGAACGGGCCGCGGGCATCCTGGCCGTGGTGCTGATGCAGGCGCGGCAGGAGGAGGAACTGGCGGCGCGTGGACGCGGCGACTTCCTCACCGACCTCGCCGAGGGCCGGGTGACGGCGGAGGACGCCCCGGCGCAGGCGCGGGTGCTGGGCTTCCGGCCGGGCGAGGGGCCGCTGCTGCCGGTCGTGATGCGGCTCGGCGACGCCCTGTCCCCCGGGGGAGGCTGGGCCGTGCTGGCCCGGGCGGTCTCGGAGGAACTGGCCGCGGTGGGCGTGCCGGTGCTGCTCGGGGTGCGGCCGGTGGAGGGGCGGGTGCTGGTGCTGCTCGGGCTGCGCGCGGAGGCGGAGCGGGCGACGGTCGCGGACCGGGTGGCCGCGGCGCTGCGGGCCGGGGTGGGGCGGGCCGGGATGCTGCGGCCGGGCGGGCCGCCGCCCGTGGTGGTCGTCGGGGTGGCGGGCGGCTGGACGGCTGCCGCCTCGGGGCTGCGGCACGCGGCCGAGACGGCCACGGCGGCCCAGGGCCTGCCGGACCGGCCCTGGTACGACGCCCGCCGCCTGGACATCGACCTGCTGCTGTGGCGGCTGCGCGACGATCCGGACCTGGCCGCCTTCGTCGACCGCGCCCTCGGGCCGCTCCTGGAGCACGACCGCCGCTCCCGGCCGCCGCTGCTGCCCACCCTGACGACCTATCTCGCCCACGCGGGACGCAAGGCGGAGACGGCCCGGGAGCTCCACCTCAACCGGCAGACCCTGTACAACCGGCTGGCGCGCATCGGGGAGCTGCTGGGCACGGACCTCGACGATCCGCAGACGGTGCTGGCGTTGAGCCTGGCACTGCGGGCCCGCCGCCATGTGCCCCCGGCCCCGCAGACCAGGGCTCCGGGACCGTAGGGCGCCTCCAGGTCGTGTCCGCACAGTTCCTTCGTCCGCCCGGAGGGCGGACCCTGCGGCGTCCGGTGCGTGCTCTCGGCGTGCCGGACGCGGTCCCTCGTACTGGGGCGTACTCGGGACTGTGTCCGGTGCGGCGAGAGTGCGTGCCAGGCGTCGCGGGGCAGGAGGGACTGTGCGGACACGGCCTAGGGGAGCGGCAGCGGCCGGGTCAACTCGTCGTAGACGCTGAGCACTTGGGCGACGGTCTCGTCCTCGGTGGGCCAGGTCGCCGCCTGCCGGACGCCCTTGTCCTGCAACTGGGCCCGGCGCTCGGGGTCGCCGAGCAGCCGTACGACGCACGTGGCGAGGGCCCGGGCGTCCCCGGACGGGACGAGTTCGGCCGCGTCGCCGACGAGTTCGGGGATGCCGCCGACGTCGGTCGCGACGAGCGGCACGCGCGCGTGGAGGGCCTCCTGGGCGAGCACCGAGCGCGCTTCCCAGCGGCTGGGCAGCAGGGCGAGGTCGGCGGCGGCGAGCAGGTCGGTGATGTCGTCGCGGCGCCCGATGAGCCGGACCGGCAGTCCCTCGCTCTCGATCCGCTCCTGGAGCTCGCCGCGCAGCGGCCCCTCCCCCGCGATCACGACCAGGGGGACGGGGTCCAGGCGGCGCCACACGCGCGCGGCGTCCAGCAGCACGTCGTATCCGCGGTGCCGCTCCAGGGATCCGACGGCCATGAGCAACGGCCTTCCGATCGCGCCGAGTTCGGCGCGCACCTTGGGCCGCATCCGGTCGGGGTCGTCGGGCTCCACGGGCCGGCGCGGGCCGGGCAGCGTCACGGCGGCGAGCCGCGCGTCCCGGGCGCCGGTCAGCCGGGCCCGGTCCACGAGCGCCGAGCTCGTGCCCAGCACCACCGTGGCCGCCTTGACGACCCGCCGCTCCAGGACGCGCAGCAGATGGGCCCGCGCACCGTCGGCGTGCGCCCGGTCGTGCCACGTCACGACCAGCGGAGTGCGCACGCGCCGCCCGCTGAGCGCGAGCACGGTGCGGAAGGAGGCGTGCAGCCCGTGGGCGTGCACCAGGTCGGCGTCGGCGCAGGCCGCCCGCAGGGCCGCCACCGAGACGGGGTCGCTGCTGCGCGGCACGTGCACGTGGTCGGCCCCGACTCCGCTGAAGTCGTAGGCGCGATCCGCCTCGAAGGGGGCGCACACCCTGACTTTCACGCCCCGCGCGACGAGCCCCGCGGCCAGCGAGCGCACATGCGCACTGCTCGCGGCGTTGCCCCCGCCGAGCACCTGAACGGTGCGCAGCGGCGACTGGCCAGGCGGTGAGTGGCTGCTCACGGGCGTCACGTGGCCGGGCTCCTGGTTCGGTCGGGCGGTCACGGCGCGGTTTCCCACGCGTACTCCGCCAAGGATGCCAGGACATACGGGGGTTCCGGGAACGCCAAAACCCCCGGCGGCGCGACCGTGGGGCGCGGAAACGGGGGAATGCGCCGGGCCGAGTCACCCACACGAGTGAAGTTGGGCGACCCGCCCGGCACCGGCCCGCCCTCCGGCTACAGGTCCGCCCGCGCCGTCGCCAGCAACTCCTCCGCGTGCGCCCGGGCGGTCTCCGAGTCCTCCTGGCCGGCGAGCATCCGGGACAGCTCCCGGACCCGCTCCTCCCCTTCCAGGACCTTGACGCCGGAGCGGGTCACGGAGCCGTCGTTCGTCTTCTCGACCAGCAACTGCCGGTCGGCGAAGGCGGCCACCTGCGGCAGATGCGTCACGACGACGACCTGCGCGGTCTTCGCCAGGCGTGCCAGCCGCCGGCCGATCTCGACCGCCGCCTTGCCGCCGACGCCGGCGTCGACCTCGTCGAAGAGGTACGTCGGCACCGGGTCCGTCCCGGCGAAGACCACCTCCACGGCCAGCATCACGCGGGACAGCTCACCGCCGGAGGCGCCCTTGGCGATCGGCCGGGGCGGGGCGCCCGGGTGCGGGGCCAGCAGCAGCTCGACCTCGTCGGCTCCGGCGGGCCCGTAGGCGACGGGCCGTCCGCCGACCTCGACGCCCTCGGGGTCCTCGGTCTGCCGGATGTCGAAGGACACGCGCGCGTGCGGCATGGCGAGGGACGCCAGCTCGGCGGTGACGGCGGCGGCGAACCGCTCGGCGGCCTCCGTCCGGGCGTCCGTCAGCGCCTGCGCGAGTCCGCCCAGTTCGGCCCGGAGCGCGTCCCGCTCGGCGGTCAGCTCCCCGATCCGCTCGTCGTCCCCGTCCAGTTCGGTCAGCCGGGCGGCGCCGCGTTCGGCCCAGGCCAGCACGGAGGCGATGTCCTCGCCGTACTTCCGGGTCAGCCCGGTGAGCGCGGCCCGCCGCTCCTCGACGGCCGCCAGCCGCAGCGGATCGGCGTCCAGGTCGTCGGCGTACCCGGCGAGGTCCCCGGCCGCGTCGCGCAGCAGGATCCCGATCTCCCCGATGCGGTCGGCGAGCGCGGCCAGCGCCGGGTCGTGCGACCGCACGGCGTCCAGGGCCCGCTGGGCGCCCGCGACGAGGGTCCCGGCGTCCACGCCCTCGGGGTCCTCCGGATTGCCCGCCAGCGCGGCGTGGGCGGCCGCGGCGGCCGAGGCCAGCGCCTCGGCGTGCCCGAGCCGCTCGGCCTCCTCGGCCAGCTCCACGTCCTCACCGGCCCGGGGCTCGACGGCGGCGATCTCGTCGAGCCCGTAGCGCAGCAGGTCGGCCTCCTGGGCCCGTTCCCGCGCGCGCGTGGTGATCTCGTCGAGCTCGGCGGAGACGGCCCGCAGCCGCTTGTACGCCTCGGCGTACTTGGCCAGCGGCACGGCGACCGCGTCGCCCGCGTACCGGTCGAGCGCCTGCCGCTGCCGGGACAGCTTGAGCAGCCCCTGCTGGTCGGTCTGCCCGTGCACGGCCACCAGCTCGTCGGCGAGCTCCGCGAGCACGCCCACGGGCACGCTGCGCCCGCCCAGGTGCGCCCGGGAGCGCCCCTCGGCCGAAACGGTACGGCTGATCAGCAGGGCGCCGTCGTCGAGCTCGGCCCCGGCCTCCTCGGCGCGTACGGCGACGGCGGCGTTCTCGGGCACGGTGATCCGCCCCTCCACCACCGCCTTCCCGGCGCCGATCCGCACGAGCGCCGGGTCGGCCCGCCCGCCCAGGAGCAATCCCAGGCTGGTGACGACCATGGTCTTGCCCGCACCCGTCTCACCGGTGACCGCGGTGAACCCCGGCGACAGCTCGACCACAGCGTCGTCGATCACACCGAGCGACCGTATCCGCATCTCCTCCAACACGGACACGACCTTACGAGGTCCGGGCCGAGGATTGCGACCGGCCTGCCCTTGTCACCCACGCGAGTGGCGGCGCCCCCCTCGGGGGCGTGGGGATCTGCGCGACGAGCCACCCACGACCCGCACCCGCCGCCACCGGGCGACCACGCCCCTGAGACGAGCGACCACGCTAATGAGGGGCGCCCCGCCACCCGGAGACGGGCAGCGCGAACTTCGCCACCAGCCGGTCCGTGAACGACGCGTGGTGCAGCCGGGCCAGCCGCACCGGCACGGCCCCCCGCCGCACCTCCACCCGCGCCCCGGCGGGCAGCTCCACCGTCCGCCGTCCGTCGCACCACAGCACCCCGGGCGGAATGTGCGGCAGGACCTCCACGGCCAGCACGGAATCCGGCGAGGTCACCAGCGGCTTGGCGAACAGCGCGTGCGCGGAGATCGGCACCATCAGCAGCGCCTCGACCTCCGGCCACACCACCGGCCCGCCCGCCGAGAAGGCGTACGCGGTCGATCCAGTGGGCGTGGCGCACACGATCCCGTCACAGCCGAACCCGGTGACCGGCCGTCCGTCGATCTCCAGGACGACCTCCAGCATCCGCTCGGCGGACACCTTCTGCACGGCCGCCTCGTTCAGCGCCCAGTCCGTGTGCACGATGTCGCCGTTCTGGTGCACCACGACGTCGACGGTCATCCGCTCCTCGACCTCGTACGCCTTGGTCACCACCCGGTCGACGACCTTGTCCAGGTCGTCGCGCTCGGCCTCCGCGAGGAACCCCACCCGCCCGAGGTTGACGCCGAGCATCGGCACCCCCGACGCCCGCGCGAACTCCGCGCCGCGCAGCAGCGTGCCGTCACCGCCCAGCACGATGAGCAGCTCGCAGCCGTCGAGGCACTGCGGGGTCGCCTCCTTGACCAGCACCACCTCGTCCGGCAGCGGCAGGTCCCGGGCCTCGTCCTCCAGGACGCGCACGCCGAGGCCGGAGCGCAGCAGTCCCTTCACCACGAGCTCGGCACTGCGTACGGCCGCCGGCCGTCCCGTGTGGGCGAGCAGGAACACCGTACGAGCTCGGTTCTCGGTCAACGCGGCCCCTCCGCCACTGCTCGGTCAACGTCGGCCGGGTCCAGTGCCGGTGCCCCGGCCCGCAGCCACAAGAAGTATTCGACATTCCCCGACGGCCCGGGCAGCGGACTCGCGGTCACGCCCTTCGCCCCGAGCCCCAGCCCCCAGGCCTT
Organism: Streptomyces sp. DT190; assembly: GCF_049846985.1. Taxonomy (NCBI): domain Bacteria; kingdom Bacillati; phylum Actinomycetota; class Actinomycetes; order Kitasatosporales; family Streptomycetaceae; genus Streptomyces; species Streptomyces sp. DT190. Next base: position 135,361 of record NZ_JBNCNM010000022.1, read on the forward strand.
CTCCGCCACGCCCCGCACCGCCTCGGCCCGCAGCTGGGGGCTGCGGACGACACCCCCGCTGCCCAGCCGCTCCTTGCCCACCTCGAACTGCGGCTTGACCATCATCACCAGGTCGGAGTCCGGCTTCACGCACCGCACCAGGGCGGGCAGGACCAGCCCGAGCGGGATGAAGGACAGATCCCCCACGACAAGATCCACAGGCTCCCCATCGATCGCTTCAAGCGTCAACTCGCGTACGTTCGTACGGTCCTTGACGGTGACGCGTTCATCCTGCTGCAGGGACCACGCGAGTTGTCCGTATCCGACGTCCACGGCGACGACGTGGGCGGCCCCGGCCCGCAGCAGCACGTCCGTGAACCCGCCGGTCGAGGCGCCGGCGTCGAGCGCCCTGCGCCCCTCGACGACGAGTCCCTGCGGCACGAACGCCTCCAGCGCGCCGGCGAGCTTGTGGCCGCCCCGGGAGACGTAGTCGGGGTCGTCCGCGTCGGCCGCGACGACGATGGCGGCGGCGGTCTCCACCTGCGTGGCCGGTTTCGTCGCGACGGTCCTGCCGACGGAGACCCGCCCGGCGGCGATCAGCTGGCCGGCGTGCTCACGCGAACGCGCGAGCTTGCGGCGGACCAGCTCCGCGTCCAGACGGCGACGTGCGACTCCTGCCACGTTCGGTTCAGCTCCTAGGTCCAGGCTGCGGCGGGGGCGCCGGAGGTCCCGGGCGTACGTCGAGCGCGGTCAGCGCGTCGCGCAGCCCCCGGTGTACATCCTCGTACACCTCGACGTGCCCGTCCGTGGCGAGGTGGTCCGCGTCACCGAGCCGGGTCAGGGCCGCGTCCACACCGGCGTCGCCGGTGGGCGTGCGGGGCACGTTCAGGGGGGCGGGGGCGGCCGGGTCGTGCTCGGGCTCCGCCTGCTGGGCCTCCGCCGGGAGGTCCGTCGGGGGAACTGCGTCGTCCATGCCCCGACGCTACCGCGAACCGCTGCGGTACCGTCGATCGCGATGGCCACGATCGAGGAGTGCCGCAGCGCACTCGACAAGCTCTCGGACAGCATGCAGCGCGCCGAAGGGGGCGTCCGCGAGGCCGCGGCCCTGGACCGCTCGGTGAGCTGTCACATCACCGACCTGGACGTCACCTTCGTCGGCCGGATGCGCGGCGGCCGGATCGAGGTGCGCGACACCGTGCCCGGGCCGCCGCCGGACAAGGCCGAGATCAGGCTGGCCATGACCGGCGACGACCTGGTGGCCCTGGTCGACGGCGAGCTGAACTTCGCCACGGCCTGGGGCTCGGGCCGGGTGAAGCTGCACGCGGGGCTGCGGGACCTGCTCCGCCTCAGGAAGCTTCTGTAGCGGCGACCTTCCCGGCCCCGGCCCGCACCGCGTCCTGCGTGCCGGCCGCGTCCCTGACCCGTGCCTTCCGCGCGGCCGGCACCACCAGCGGCGTGCCCGTCTCCGGGTCGTCGATGACCTGGCAGCGCAGTCCGAAGACCTCCTCGACCAGCTCGGCCGTGACGATGTCGTTGGGCGCGCCCTCGGCGATGACCGTGCCCTGGCGCAGGGCGATGAGGTGCGTGGCGTAGCGGGCGGCGTGGTTCAGGTCGTGCAGCACGGCCACCAGCGTGCGCCCCTGCTCCTCGTGCAGCTGGGCGCACAGGTCCAGGACGTCGATCTGGTGCTGGATGTCCAGGTACGTCGTCGGCTCGTCGAGCAGCAGCAGCGGGGTCTGCTGGGCGAGCGCCATGGCGATCCACACCCGCTGGCGCTGGCCGCCGGAGAGCTCGTCGACGTAGCGGTCGGCGAGTTCGGCGACGCCGGTCTGGCGCATGGACTCCTGCACGACCCGCTCGTCCTCGGTCGACCACTGGCGCAGGATGCCCTGGTGCGGGTAGCGGCCGCGGCCGACCAGGTCGGCGACGGTGATGCCGTCGGGCGCGATGGACGACTGGGGCAGCAGGCCGAGGGTGCGGGCGACCTTCTTCGCGGGCAGGGACTGGATGACCTGCCCGTCGAGCAGCACCCGGCCCTCGTTCGGCTTGAGCATCCGCGACAGGGCCCGCAGCAGCGTGGACTTGCCGCAGGCGTTGGGCCCGACGATCACGGTGAAGGAGTTGTCGGGTATCTCCACCGACAACTGCTCGGCGATGACCCGCTGGTCGTAGGCGAGGGTGACGTTCTCGGCGGACAGACGGTTCACGGTGCTCCTTCGGTTGTTCAGCCCGCTGCTGTTGCTGCTCGGGGCGCTCGTGCCCGCTGCCGTTCCGGTGCTCATATCCGCCCCGCCTTGCGTTCGGTGACCAGCAGCCACAGCAGATAGACACCGCCGAGCACGCCCGTGACCACACCCACGGGCAACTGCTCCACACCGAACGCCCGCTGCGAGGCCCAGTCGGCGACGACCAGCAGGGCGGCGCCCATGCACAGGGAGGCCAGCAGGTTCGGCCCGGGCGACCGGGTCAGCCGCCGGGCCAGCTGCGGAGCGGTGAGCGCCACGAAGCTGACGGGACCGGCCGCGGCGGTCGCGGACGCGGTGAGCAGCACCGCGGCGACCATCAGCAGCAGCCGGACGCGCTCCACCCGCACGCCGAGCGCGTACGCCACGTCGTCGCCCATCTCCATCATCCGCAGCCCGCGTCCGTTGGCCAGGACGAGCGGCACGAGCACCGCGCACAGGGCGAGCAGCGGCCACACCTGGGCCCAGTCACGGCCGTCGAGCGAGCCCGTCATCCACACCACCGCGCGGGCGGCGTCCACGATGTCGGACTTGGTGAGCAGATAGCCGTTGACGGCGGTGACGATCGCGGAGACGCCGATGCCGACCAGGACCAGCCGGTAGCCGTGCACGCCCCGCTTCCAGGCCAGCACGTAGATCGCGAAGCCGGTCACCAGGCCGCCCACCAGCGCGCCGACGGCGACCTGGTTGGCGCTGCCGGAGAACAGCACGATCATCGTGAGCGCGCCGGCCGTCGCCCCCTGGCCGAGGCCGAGCACGTCCGGACTGCCCAGCGGGTTGCGGGAGATCGACTGGAACAGCGCGCCGCCCAGCCCCAGCGAGGCGCCGACCAGCAGCCCCACCAGGACCCGCGGCAGCCGCAGCTCGTTGACGATGAACTCCTGGCCCGCGGTGCCCTCGCCGACCAGCGTGCGCAGCACGTCGGCGGCCGGTATGGGGAAGTCGCCGGTGCCGATGAGCACGACACTCGCCGCGAGGGCCGCGAGAAGCAGCAGGAGCACGACGGTGAAGGCCCGCACGTCCAGGCGTACCGACAGCCCGCCCGGGGTCCGCACCGCACGGTTGGTGGTCTTCACAGCTGCGCCGTCCTCCGCCGTCGTACGAGAAAGATGAACACCGGACCGCCGAGGATCGCGGTGACGATGCCCACCTGCAGTTCCGCGGGCCGGGCCACGACCCGGCCGATGACGTCGGCGCCGAGCAGCAGCACCGGCGACAGGATCGCCGCGTACGGCAGGATCCAGCGCAGGTCCGGCCCGGTGAAGGAACGCACCACGTGCGGCACCATCAGCCCGACGAACACGATCGGCCCGCACGCGGCGGTCGCGGCCCCGCAGAGCACGGTCGCGGCGAGCATCGACAGCGCCCGGGTCCGGTTCAGGTTGGCACCGAGGGCCTTGGCCGTGTCGTCGCCCATCGCCATGGCGTTGAGCGGCCGGGCCAGGGCCAGCGCGAGGACGGTGCCGGTGAGCAGGAACGGCAGGACCTGCTCGATGGTGGAGTCGGTCGCAGCGGAGAGCGAACCGAGCGTCCAGAAGCGCATCTTGCCGAGGGCCGCGTCGTCCATGATCATCACGGCCTGGAGGTAGCCGAAGAGCGCGGCGCTGATCGCCGTACCGGCGAGGGCCAGCCGCACCGGTGTCGCGCCCCGGCTGCCGCCGAGGAACCACACCAGCGCCCCGACCGCGGCCGCGCCGAAGAAGGCGAACCACACATAGCCGCTGAGCGAGGTGACGCCCAGGAAGGTGATGGCCGTGACGACCGCGGCGGACGCGCCCGCGTTGATGCCGAGCAGGCCGGGATCGGCCAGCGGGTTGCGCGTGAGGGCCTGCAGGACCGCCCCGGCCAGTCCCAGAGCGGCGCCGGCGAGCACCCCGAGCACGGTCCGCGACAGCCGCTCGGCGACGACCACGTCGCCGTAGCTCCCCGAATCCTCGAACAAACCGTGCCAAACCTGCGCCAGGGACAGCTCTTTCGCCCCGATCGCGATACTCGCCAGTGCGACGAGCACCAGGATCGCGACGGACAGGAGCAGCCCAAAGGCACGCGCCGCACGTCGGGTTGGGGGCGCGGGGGCGGTCTCCGCGCGCTGTTCGGGGGGACTCTCGACCAACACGCAGTTAGGTTAGCCTACCCTCGCAATCGATCACGATTCGAGAGCCGGGCCGCCCCTCGCACACCCGCGTGAGAGCCTGCCCGGGCACCGCGCTCCCCAACCGGCGCTCACAACCCCAGCCGGTCCAGCGCCTTCTCGCCGTCCAGCGCGCACGCCCCGTCACCGGCCGCCGACCAGGCCGCCGCGCACAGGGCCCGCAACCCGTCCAGCGCCTCGCCCTCCCCGTCGAGCTCCAGCCGCTCCGTACCGGCCTTCGCCGTCCAGCCACCGCACCGGAACCCGCCCGTGTCCGCCTCCTCGACGTCCGGCTGACCGCCCAGCATCCCGCGCAGGTCCGCGTCCACGTACGTCGGCCGGTGCTGCGGCGGCGCGGCCAGCAGCTGCGCCCCGTCGGTCACGCCGGTCAGGACCAGCAGCGAGTCGACCTCCCCGTTGAACGCGCCCTCGATGTCCGTGTCCAGCCGGTCCCCGACGACCAGCGGCCGCTTCGCCCCGGTCCGCAGGATCGTCTCCCGGTGCATCGGGGGCAGCGGCTTGCCCGCGACCTGCGGCTCGGCGCCCGTGGCGATCCGGACGACCTCCACCGCCGCCCCGTTGCCCGGCGCGATGCCGCGCCCGCTCGGAATCGTCAGGTCCGTGTTGGAGGCGAACCACGGCACGCCCCGGGCGACCGCGTAGGACGCCTCGGCGAACCGGCCCCACGGCAGGTCGGGACCGCCGTAGCCCTGCACGACCGCCACCGGCTCGTCGTCCGCCGACTCGACGGGCTCCAGGCCCCGCTCCCGCAGCGCCACCCGCAGCCCCTCACCCCCGATCACCAGCACCCGCGCACCCGCCGGCACCTGCTCGCTGATCAGCCGCGCGACCGCCTGCGCCGACGTGATGACGTCCTGCGCGCCCGTCGGTATCCCCAGCTCCGTCAGATGCCCGGCCACCGTGTCCGGAGTCCGCAGCGCGTTGTTGGTGACGTACGCCAGACGCATCCCGCCCTCGCGTGCCGCCGCCAGCGACTCGACCGCGTGCGCGATGGCGCTCCCGCCCGCGTACACGACTCCGTCCAGGTCGAGCAGTGCCGTGTCGTACGCCTCGCTCAGGGCCTGCCCACTGCCCTCGGGCCTCGTCCTGACGCTCCGGCTCATCCCGCATCGCTCCTCGGTTCGGCGGCTTTCCCCCGATCATCCCCCATGCCGCCGACACCCGTACGATGCCGGGATGAACACAGCAGGTCACTCGGAGGCAACGGCGCACCGAGGCCTGGAACTCACCCCGTTCCGAGGCCTTCGTTACGACCCCGACCGGGTCGGCAGCCTTGCCGCCGTCACATCTCCGCCGTACGACGTCGTGGTGCGCCCCGACGGCCTGCACCACCTCGAGTCGTCCGACCCGCACAACATCGTCCGCCTCATCCTGCCCCAGGCCGCCACCGCCGGCGCCCGCAACGAACAGGCCGCCGAGACCCTGCGCCGCTGGCTGTCCGAGGGCATCCTGACCGCCGACCCGGAACCCTGCCTCTACGTCTACGAGCAGCGCGACGGCGACGGCATGCTCCAGCGCGGCCTCATCGGCGCCCTGCGCGTGTCGGACCCCGCCGAGCGGGTGGTGCTGCCGCACGAGGACGTCATGCCGCACGTCGTCGCCGACCGCGCGGCCCTGATGCGGGCCACCTCCGCGAACCTCGAACCGCTGCTCCTGACCTACCGCGGTGACGACACGTCGGCCGCGACGGCGGACCTGATCGAGCGCACGGCCGACCGGCCCCCGCTCCTCACGACCACCACGGAGGACGGCTTCCGCCACCGCCTGTGGGCGGTCACCGCCCCCGACGAGCTCACCACCGTCCGGCGCGACCTGGCCCGCCACCAGGCCCTCATCGCCGACGGCCACCACCGCTGGGCGACCTACCGCCGCCTGCGCACGGAACACCCCTCCCCCAGCCCGTGGGACCACGGCCTGGTCCTCCTGGTCGACACGGCCCGCTACCCCCTGCGCGTGCGCGCCATCCACCGCCTCCTGCACGGCCTGCCTGTCGCGCGGGCCGTGGCGGCCCTGGACGGCCGCTTCCGGGTACGCCGTCTCGACGTGCCGCTCGCCGCGGCCCTCGAAGTGCTCGCGGACGCGGCCTGCGCGGGCAACGCGTTCCTGCTCGCCGGCGACGGCTCCTTCCACCTCGTCGACCGCCCCGACCCGGACCTGCTGGCCCGTACGGTCCCGGCCGACCGGCCGGCGGCCTGGCGCACCCTGGACGCGACGGTGCTGCACGCCACGCTCCTGGAGCACGTGTGGCACATCCCCGAGGACTCCCCGGACCGCATCGCCTACATCCACGACACGGCCGCCACGGTCGCGAAGGCGGAGCGCGACGGCGGCACGGCCGTGCTGATGCACCCGGTCCGCGAGGAGGTCGTCCGCGACCTCGCCCGGCAGGGCGTGACCATGCCGCGCAAGTCGACGTCGTTCGGCCCGAAACCGGCGACGGGCCTGGTCCTGCGCGCACTGGACCTCTGAGCGCACGCTCCCGCGGCACACGCGCGGACACACGAAGGGGGCGGATCCCGACCGGGACCCGCCCCCTTCTCTCACGCACTCACATCAGGCGCCGGACGTCAGTCCTTCTGCTCCGGCTCCTCGGCAGCGGCATCGCTGTCGCCGTCCCGGCTACCGCCCTCGGTCTCGACCTCGGTCTCAGCCTCGACCTCGTCGCTGTCCTCGTCGTCATCGGTCAGGACGTCCACGAACTCCACGCCGTCCAGCTCCGCGAGCCGGTCCGAGGCGTCCGTGCTGCCGTCCCGGTCGGCCTCGACGGCCTTCGCGAACCACTCACGTGCCTCGCCCTCACGCCCGGCGGCGAGCAGCGCGTCGGCGTACGCGTACCGCAGGCGCGCCGTCCAGGGCTGCACGGCGTGGGCGGCCAGCTCGGGGCTCTGCAGGGTCACGATGGCCGCGTCCAGCTGCCCCATGTCCCGCCGCGCACCGGCCGCGACGAGCCGCATCTCGACCTGCCCGGCCTTGTCGAGCTTGTGCACTTCGGGCGCACCGGCCATGTCCAGGGCCTTCTCCGGCCGCCCGAGCCCACGCTCGCAGTCCGCCATGACGGGCCACAGGTCGATGTTCCCGGTCATCCGCTTGGCGGCCCGGAACTCGGCCAGCGCCTCGCCGTACTTCTGGGTGGCGTACGCGGCGAATCCCGCGGCCTCCCGCACGGCGGCGACCCGCGAGGCCAGCCGCAGCGCGATCCTGGAGTAGGCGTACGCGCCTTCGGGGTCCTCGTCGAGGAGCCGCGCGACCATCACCAGGTTCCTGGCGACGTCGTCCGCGAGCGTTTTCGGCAGACTCTGCAGCTCCTGCCGTACGTCCTTGTCGATCTCCTCGCCCGTGACGTCCTCGGGGATCGGCAGCCGCTTGATCGGCTCCCTGTCCCGCTCCCGCTCCTCACGGAACCGGCCACCGCCGCCACGCCGGTCGTCCCGACCCCCGCTGAAGCCGCCGGGACGTCCCCCACGGTCGTCACGCCGGGGCCCACGCCCTCCACGGTCGTCCCGGCCACCACGGAACCCACCGCGGTCGCCATCGCGCCGGTCGTCCCGACGATCATCGCGCCGGTCATCACGGCGGTCGTCGCGCCGGTCGTCCCGCCGGAAATCGCCGCGGTCGCCGCGCGGGCGGTCGTCGCGACGGAAGCCCGGCCGATCGTTGCGACCGGCGTCATCGCGGTCGCGGCGGAACCCGCCACGGTCCCCGCGCTCGTCACGGCCACGGAACCCACCACGGTCATCCCGCCGGAAGCCGCGGTCGCGGTCGTCGCCGCCCCGGAAGTCACGGCCGCGGTCGTCACTGCGGAAGCCGCGGTCGCGGGAGTCGCGGCGCTCTCCGCGGTCGTCCCGACGGGGGAATCCACCGCGGTCGCCCTCACGCCGGTCGTCACGGCGATCGTCGCGCCGGTCGTCACGTCGGTCGTCACGTCGGAACCCACCACGCGATCCACGGTCGTCACCGCGCTGGAAGCCCCCACGGTCGTCACGCCGGCCGTAGCCACCACCACGGTTGTCGCCGCCACGGCTGTCATCACGGCGGTTGTCGTCGCGGCGGTTGTCGTCACGACGGAAACCGCCACGGTCACCACGGTCGTCACGGCGGAACGAAGGACGGTCACCGCCACGGTCACCACGGTCGTCACGGCGGAACGAAGGACGGTCACCGCCACGGTCACCACGGTCGTCACGGCGGAAACCGCCCCGGTCGCGATCGTCCCTGCGCGGACCCCGGTCACGGTCGTCACGCCGGCCGTAGCCACCACCACGGTTGTCGCCGCCACGGCTGTCATCACGGCGGTTGTCGTCACGCCGGAAACCGCCACGGTCCCCACGGTCGTCACGACGGAACGAAGGACGGTCACCCCGGTCACCTCGGTCGTCGCGACGGAAACCGCCACGGTCGCCACGGTCTCCGCGCTGACCGCCACGGTCGTTCCGGTCCCCCTCCCGTCGCCGCTGGTCGCGCTCCGGTCGGTCGTCGGGAGAGTTGGTGGACATGGTGACTCCTGTCTTCGGTACCGCAAGTCATTCTCGCGCAGCCGGGTGCCCAGCGCGCAGTGCAAAAACAAAAGGACCCCTGGTCCCCAGCTGAACGCTGGTGACCAGGGGTCCTTCCAAAGATTGTTCGGCGGCGTCCTACTCTCCCACAGGGTCCCCCCTGCAGTACCATCGGCGCTGTAAGGCTTAGCTTCCGGG
>NZ_JBNCNM010000023.1:0-142401 GCF_049846985.1 Streptomyces sp. DT190
CGACTTGCGTGCCGACTGACTGTTCGTTGACGCGCCAACCGCTGCGGGCGGACACCCCCCGACACGGCCCCTTGCGTGCGTCGGGCCCTTCCGGTTTCGGTGTTCAGACGCCGTAGTGGCCGCGCAGGCGCCCCTGCGCCGCCTCGTCCGCGCCCACGCTGTCCAGGCCCAGCAGTGCCGCCCCCAGGACCGGGCTCGCCGTGACCACGTGGGGGACCGCCTTGGGAGCGCGCTCCGTGAGCAGGTGGCGGATGTCGTCGTCCAGTTGCGGGTGACGGGCCGCCAGGACGCCGCCGCCCAGGAGGACCGGGGTCTCCTCGGACAGCAGGTCGAGGCGGGTGAGGGCCACCACCGCCATGGCGACGACCTCCTCGGCCTGGCGGCGCACGAGCGCGCGGGCGGTCTCGTCCCCGGCGGCGGCCGTCGCGAACAGGACCGGTGTCAGCTCGTGGCGGCGGGCCGCCGGGATGTGTTCGAGGTGCAGTGCCTCGACGAGGGCGTACACGGAGGGGAGGCCGAAGTGGGCGGGGAGGGTGCGGGTCAGGGCGGTGGGGGTGCCGCGGCCGTCCTCCGCCCGGGAGGCGTGCCACAGGGCCTCCTCGGACAGGCCCCAGCCGCCTCCCCAGTCGCCCGAGACCCGGCCGAGCGCGGGGAAGCGGGCCGTGCGGCCGTCGGGACGCATGCCGACGCAGTTGATGCCGGCGCCGCAGACGACGGCCACACCGCGCGGTTCGGTGACGCCGGCCCGCAGGATGGCGAACGTGTCGTTGCGGACCGTCACCGACCCGGCCCAGCCGCGGGCCCGCAGCGCGGCCGCCAACTGCTCCTCCTCCACGGGGAAGTCGGCGTTGGCCAGGCAGGCCGAGACGTGGGTGACGGAGGTGAGCCCGGCGGCGGCCAGGGCCTGTGTGACGGGCGCGGCCAGGTCCCGCATCGCCGTGTCCAGGCCCACGGCCGGCGGGCGGAAGCCGCCGCCGCGCGCCGTGGCCAGGACCTCGCCGTCGGCCGTCACGATCGCCACGTCCGTCTTGCTGTTGCCCGCGTCGATCGCGAGGACATGTGCGGTCAGGCCCACGCCAGGTGCTCCCGGTTGTGTGCGATGAGTCGGTCGGTGAGCGTCTCGGCGTATTCGTACTGGGCGATGAGGGGGTGGGAGAGCAGGGCGCGGAAGACGCGGTCCCTGCCGCCGTGCAGGGCGGCTTCGAGGGCCAGGTGCTCGTAGGCCGTGACGTCGGCCGTCAGGCCCGCGTAGAGGGGGTCGACGGGGTGGACGGGGAGAGGGGCCGCGCCCTTGGTGCCGACGGCCGCCTGGACCTCGATCACGGCGTCGTCGGGCAGGAACGGGAGCGTGCCGTCGTTGTACGTGTTCACCACCTGGTACGGCGTGCCGCCGCCGCCCAGCAGGGCCGCGGCCAGGTCCACCGCCGCCTCCGAGTAGTAGGCCCCGCCCCGCTGGGCGAGCAGCTCCGGCTTCTCGTCCAGGGCCGGGTCGGCGTACATCGCCAGCAGGCGCCGTTCCATGTCGGCCACTTCGGCGGCCCGGGAGGGCTTGGTGCGCAGCTCCCGTACGACCTCGTCGTGGGCGTAGAAGTAGCGCAGGTAGTAGGAGGGGACCACGCCCAGGGTGTCGAGCAGACGGTGGGGCAGGCGCAGGTCGGCCGCGATGGTCGCGCCGTGGTCGGTGAGGAGCCGGGGGAGGACGTCCTCGCCCTCGGGGCCGCCCAGGCGTACGCCCGTCTCCCAGGTGAGGTGGTTGAGGCCCACGTGGTCCAGGTGGAGCTCGGACGGCTCCACGGAGAGCAGGGCCGCGAACTTGCGCTGGAGGCCGATCGCCACGTTGCACAGGCCGACCGCCCGGTGGCCCTCCTGGAGCAGGGCGCGGGTCACGATGCCCACCGGATTGGTGAAGTCGATGATCCAGGCGTGCGGGCTGGCACGGCGTACCCGCTCGGCGATGTCCAGGACCACCGGGACCGTGCGCAGGGCCTTCGCCAGGCCGCCGGCGCCCGTGGTCTCCTGGCCCACGCAGCCGCACTCCAGCGGCCAGGTCTCGTCCTGCTGACGGGCCGCCTGACCGCCCACGCGCAGTTGCAGCAGGACCGCGTCCGCGCCGTCGACCGCCGCGTCGAGGTCGGTCGTGGTGGTGATGCTGCCGGGGTGGCCCTGGCGGGCGAAGATGCGGCGGGCCAGGCCGCCCACGAGCTCCAGGCGGTCCTGCGCAGGGTCCACCAGGACCAGTTCCTCGACGGGCAGGGTGTCCCTCAGACGGGCGAAGCCGTCCACGAGTTCGGGGGTGTAGGTCGAGCCTCCGCCGACCACGGTGAGTTTCATGTGCCTAACCCTTCACTCCGGTGAGCGTGACACCCTCGACGAACGCCTTCTGGGCGAAGAAGAACACGAGGATCACGGGGGCCATGACCAGCACGGTGGCGGCCATGGTGAGGTTCCAGTCGGTGTGGTGGGCGCCCTTGAACGACTCCAGGCCGTAGGAGAGCGTCCAGGCGCCCGGGTTCTCCGAGGCGTAGATCTGCGGGCCGAAGTAGTCGTTCCACGCGTAGAAGAACTGGAAGAGCGCCACCGCCGCTATACCCGGCCTGGCCATCGGGAGAACGACCCTGAGCAGCGTGCGCAGTTCGCCGCAGCCGTCCACCTTGGCCGCGTCGACGTACTCGTCGGGGATCGTCGTGAGGAACTGGCGCAGGAGGAAGATCGAGAAGGCGTCGCCGAACGCCATGGGGATGATCAGGGGCCAGAGCGTGCCGGACAGGTCGAGCTGCTTCGCCCAGAACAGGTACATCGGGACGACGACCACCTGCGGCGGCAGCATCATCATCGAGATGACCAGCATCAGGGTGAGATGGCGGCCGCGGAAGCGGAACTTGGCCAGGGCGTAGGCGACGGGGATCGAGGACACGACCGTGAGGACCGTGCCCAGGCCCGCGTAGAGCAGGGTGTTGCGCCACCACGTGAGGAAGCCGGGGGTGTCGAAGACCTTGGCGTAGTTGCCCCACTCCCAGGTCCGCGGGACCAGGTCGCGGCTGAGCGCCTGGCTGTCGCTCATGAGGGAGGTCAGCAGGACGAAGACGAAGGGGAGCGTGAAGAAGAGGGCGGCGGCGATGCCCAGGGAGTGGACCGCCGTCCATTCCAGGAACGCCTTGCGGCGGGCCGTGCGCCGCGCGGGTGTGGGGGGTTCCTTCTCCAGGCCCAGGGGTCTTTCGAGTACGTCGGTCATCGCTCACCTGCCTGGATCAGGCCGCCCCTGCGGCGCATCAGAAGTGCCGTGAAGGCCATGGAGAGGGCGAACAGGACCAGGGCCACCACGCAGGCCGAGCCGTAGTCGAAGCGCTGGAAGCCCAGGTTGTAGACGAGCTGGGGGAGGGTGAGGGTGGACTGGTCCGGGTAGCCCGGCTCGAACTGCGTTCCCGCTCCCTGGATCACGCCCGAGGCGACCTTCCCGGCGATCAGCGGCTGCGTGTAGTACTGCATCGTCTGGATCACGCCCGTGACCACCGCGAACATGACGATCGGGGAGATGTTCGGGAGCGTGACGTAGCGGAAGCGCTGCCAGGGGGACGTGCCGTCCAGCTCCGCCGCCTCGTACTGCTCCTTCGGGACGTCCAGCAGCGCCGCCATGAAGATCACCATCAGGTCGCCGATGCCCCACAGCGCCAGCAGGGTCAGGGCCGGCTTCGACCAGGTGGGGTCGTTGAACCAGCCGGGGGCCGGCAGGCCCACCCCTTCGAGGATCGAGTTGACGGGGCCGGTGCCGGGGTTGAGCAGGAAGGCGAAGGCCATCGTGGCCGCCACGGGCGGGGCCAGATAGGGCAGGTAGAAGAGGGTGCGGAAGACGCCCGTCGCCGTCTTCACCTTGGTGATCAGCAGGCCCACGCCCAGGCCGAAGGCGACCCGGAGCGTGACCATGACGACGACCAGCCAGAGCGTGTTGCGCAGGGCGGGCCAGAAGAGCGGGTAGTGCTCGAAGACGTACGCCCAGTTCTTCGCGCCGACCCACTCCGGCGGCCTGAAGCCGTCGTAGCGCATGAAGGAGAAGTAGACGGTGGAGAGCAGGGGGTAGGCGAAGAAGACCGAGAAGCCGATCAGCCAGGGGGAGAGGAACGCCAGGGTGCGCAGTGCCGAGCGGCGGCGTTTCGCCCGCAACGTGTGCGTGCTCATGGCTTACTTCGCCTGCGCGATGTCCGTGTCGATCTGCGCGGCCGTCTTCCTCAGGCCCGCCTTGAGGTCGGTGGCCTTGCCGCTCTCGTAGTCGTAGCCGAACTGCTGGATCGTGGTGAGGTAGACGCCGCCGTTGACGGAGGCGGGGGCGGTGGTGGAGTTCGGGTTCGCGGCGATCTCCAGGAACGTCTTGAAACGCGGGTCGTACTTCAGCTTCGGGGACTTCAGGGCCGCCAGGGTCGAGGGCACGTTGTGGATGGCGTTGGAGAAGTTCACCACCGCGTCCGTGTCGGTGGTCATGTACTTCACCAGCTCCCAGGCCGCGTTCTGCTTCTTGCTGGTCGCGGCGATACCGGCGATCGTGCCGGTGATGTAGCCCTTGCCGTACTGGTCGGCCTGGTCGTCGGGGACGGGCAGCGGGGCCACGCCGATCTCGAAGTCCGGCTTGGTGTCCAGTGCCATGCCCAGGCGCCACTCGCCGTCCAGCTGCATGGCGACCTGGCCGGTGTGGAAGGGGTGCATGGGGCCCCACTCGTCACCGAGCTTCGAGCGGTACGTCTCCAGCCTGCGGTAGCCGCCGAGGGTGTCGACCAGCTTCTTCTGCATCCGGAAGGCCTTCTCGAAGGCCGGGTCCTTGCCGACGGTGGACTTGCCGTCCTGGTCGAAGTAGGTGGGGGAGAACTGGCCCAGGTAGTGCTCGGTGGTGGTCTCCCAGCCGTGGTAGTTCGGCATGAAGCCGAGCTGCTTGTAGCTGCTTCCCTGAGGGATCGTCAGCTTCTCGGCGACCCGCTCGAACTCCGACCAGGTCTTCGGCGGGGCGGTGACACCGGCCTTCTCGAAGGCCGTCTTGTTGTAGTAGAGGCCGTAGGCGTCGCCGAGCAGGGGCACCGCGCAGCGGTTGCCCTCGAACTGCGTGTACTCGTTCATGGCTTTCGGGAAGGTCTTCTCCGGGTCGATGCCCGACGTGTCGAAGAAGGGGTTGAGGTCCACCAGGGCGCCGGAGGAGCAGAACTTGCCGACGCTGTTCGTGGTGAACGACGAGATCACGTCCGGGGCCTTGCCGCCGCCGGCGCGCAGGGCCTGGTTGATCTTGTCGTCGGTCATGTTGCCGACGACGTCGACGTGGAGGTTGGGGTGCGCCTTCTCGAAACCGGCGACCAGGTCCTCGACGGCCTTCACCTCCGAGGGCGCACTCCACGCGTGCCAGAAGGTGAGGGTCGTCTCCTTCGAGGCGTCGTCGCTCGCGCCGGCGCCGGACTGGCCGGTGCAGGCGGTGGCGAGGAGGGCGAGGGAGGCGGAGGCGGCGAGGGCGAGAACTGCTCTTCCGGACATTCCGGGCATGGCGAAGCTCCCTGGGTACGGGGGAAGGAGGGGAGGACGAGGAGGGGGTGGGTCAGTGGGAGGTGCGGTCAGCGGGAGGTGTCGAAGACCTCGTCCCGTGTCGTCGCGAGCGCGCTCTCCAGCGCGCCGCGCAGCACGGGGTCTTCACGGACGTCGCCCACGACCAGGCGCGGACGGGGCGCGGCCAGTTCCTCCAGCTCGGCCTGGACGAGCGCGCGCAGCGGCTCGCCGCCCGAGGTGAGGGCCGCGCCGCCCAGGACGACGAGCTCGGGGTCGAGGACCGACACCAGGGAGGCCAGACCGGTGGCGAGGCGTGTCGCGTAGGTCCGCAGGAGGCTGCGGTGGGCGTCGTCGCCGGCCTGCGCGGCCCGGGCCAGCAGTTGTGCGGCGGCCTCGGCGTACGGGCCCTGGGGGATGTCGTCGATGCCGAGGTCACGGGCCAGGCGCGGGACGGCCTGGGAGCCGGCCAGCTCCTGGTAGCCGCCGCTGTTGGCCTTGGTCACCTGGCGGACCAGGGGCGCGCCCGGCACCGGCAGGAAGCCGACCTCGCCGGCGCCGCCGGTCCAGCCGCGGTGCAGCCGGCCGCCGAGCACCAGGGCGGCGCCCAGGCCCTCCTCGTTCCACAGCAGCACGAAGTCCGCGTGGCCCCGGGCCGCGCCCAGGCGCTGCTCGGCGAGTGCGACCAGGTTGACGTCGTTCTCGTACTCGAACGGCATCGGCAGGGCGGCGGCGAGCTCGTCCAGGAGGGTGGGGGAGTGCCAGCCGGGCAGGTGGGAGGCGTAGCGCAGACGGCCCGTGGTGGGGTCGAAGGCGCCGGGGGTGCCGATGACGAGGCGGTGGATGTCGTCACGGGCCAGACCCGCGGCCTTCACGGCGCCGTCCAGGGCGTCGGTGACCTGCTGCACGACCGGGGTGCCGGTGCGCCGGCCGGGGGTGGGCAGTTCGAAGCGGCCGATCGTGCGGCCGGTGAGGTCGGCGACCGCGGCGAGGATCCGCTGGGGGGTGACGTCGAGTCCGGCGGCGTGCCCGGCGGCCGGGTTGACCTCGTAGAGCTGGGCGCTCGGGCCCGGGCGGCCCTCGGTGGTGCCGGTGGCCAGGACCAGGCCCGCCGCTTCCAGGCGGGCCAGGAGCTGGGAGGCGGTCGGCTTGGACAGGCCGGTGAGCTTGCCGATCCGCGTGCGGGACAACGGGCCGTGCTCCAGCAGCAGGTCCAGGGCGGCCCGGTCGTTCATGGCGCGCAGGACGCGCGGGGTGCCCGGCGTTCCGGCGGTTCCTGCCATGCGTGTCCACACCTGCCCTTCGGCTGCTCAGCTTCTCAGTGATCGGGGAGGGAAGTCCACCGGTTGTTGTTAGGAAACTTACCTAACGGATGCGGAGACCGTAGGGCGCCGCCGGGCCCGCGTCAAGGGGCCGGGTGCTCCGGGGTGGAGGGGGCGACGGGGGCGTGCGGGAACGGCGAAGGGCCCCCGGTGCTACCGAGGGCCCTGTGTGCCGTGCCGGCCGCTACTTGGTGACGCTCGGCGGCGGGGTGAGGGGCGTCGCCGTCTGGGACTGGGGCGAGGTGGTGCTGGCGTACACCGACGGCGCGGCCATGCCCGCCGTCGGGTCCGCGGGCGTCTCCTCCACCGGCGCCGTGGCACCGCCGACGATCCGGATGTCCGCCGCGTCGAAGGCCCGCTTCACACGCCAGCGCAGTTCCCGCTCCACGGTCAGGGACTTGCCCGGCATCGTCTTGGCCGACAGCCGCACGACCATCGAGTCCAGCAGCACGCTGTCCAGGCCGAGGACCTCGATCGGGCCCCACAGCAGCTCGTTCCAGGGCTCCTCGGCGCCCATCTTCTCCGCGACCTCGTCGAGCGTGGCCTTGACCTTGTCCAGGTCCTCGGAGGCGGCGACCGTGACGTCGACGTTGGCCGTCGCCCAGCCCTGGGAGAGGTTGCCGATGCGCTTGACCTCGCCGTTGCGCACGTACCAGATCTCGCCGTCGTCACCGCGCAGCTTGGTCACGCGCAGGCCCACCTCGATCACCTCGCCGGAGGCGACGCCCGCGTCGATCGTGTCGCCGACGCCGTACTGGTCCTCCAGGATCATGAAGACGCCCGAGAGGAAGTCGGTGACCAGGTTGCGGGCGCCGAAGCCGATCGCCACACCCGCGACACCGGCGGAGGCCAGCAGCGGGGCGAGGTTGATGTTGAACGCGGACAGGATCATCAGGGCCGCGGTGCCCATGATGAGGAAGCTGGCCACCGAGCGCAGCACCGAGCCGATCGCCTGCGAGCGCTGGCGGCGGCGTTCGACATTGACCAGAAGACCACCCAGCGGGCTGCCGTCCGAGCTCTGCGCCGTGCGGCTCATGCGGTCGATGAGCTTGGTGATCGCCCGCCGCACCGCGACCCTCAGCACGGCCGCTATGACCAGGACCAGCAGGACCTGCAGACCGATCGCGAGCCAGGTCGACCAGTTCTGCTCGACCCAGCCGGCGGCGTTCGTCGCGCTCTCCTGGGCGTCCTCAAGCGAGGGCACTCTCGGGGACTGCGTATCCGACGGGGTCGGCGACGGTGACGGGCCGGCGGCCCACAGGACGGCGTCCGCAACGGACAAGGACACGGCAGGTACCTCCAGGTGCAGCGGTCTGCCCCGGTGCGGTGGTTCAGGGGGGTCAAGGTCACGGCCGGGTCACCGAAGGGGCAGAACCACCACACTAACGGGGCATTGTGTGTGCCTTTGACGAATGTGTGAAGGAGAGACCGGACTCACCTGCGCTTGAACAGGCCATGCTCCTGGGGATCCTCAGGATGTGGTCGAAAACACTCCCAGCCCGTTACGGGGACATGGTGGCGCTTCCACCAGGCATGAGGGGAGACTGGCTACGAATCGTCCCGGCGCGAGCCACGCGCCGCCGGCGTCCAAGGAGGCATCCGTGCCGCATGTCCTGGTCCTCAACGCGTCGTACGAGCCGCTAGGCGTCGTACCGCTCCGCCGCGCGCTCGTCCTCGTCCTCGAGAACAAGGCCGTCTGCCTCGAGGAGTCCGGCGCCTATCTGCACAGCGCGACCGTCACAGTCCCCGCACCCAGCGTGGTCCGGCTCAAGCGATTCGTGCGGGTTCCCTACCGGGGGCCCGTTCCTCTCACCCGCCGGGCGCTGTTCGCCCGTGACGGGGGCCGGTGCATGTACTGCGGTGGTGTCGCAACCAGCGTCGACCACGTCGTCCCGCGCAGCCGCGGGGGCAAACACGTCTGGGACAACGTGGTGGCGTCCTGCCGCCGCTGCAACCACGTGAAGGCCGACCGGCACCTCGTCGAGATCGGCTGGCGGCTGCGCCACAAACCCGCCCCGCCCACCGGCCTGGCCTGGCGCATCATCGGGACCGGTCATCGGGATCCGCGCTGGTTGCCTTACCTGCAGCCGTACGGCGCGGACGACGCCTTGGCCCGGATCGACGGCATTTCCGCCTGACGACGATCCGGGCTTATCTGTAGGCGCGCGGCATTCCGCCGGGCCCGGGGGACCCCCGTCCTCCCGGGCCTCCCGGCGTTGCCGCTCACGCGTCCCGCAGCTCCCCGGGGCGCACCGAGCGGCGCAGCAGGGGCAGGGAGCCGGCCGCGGCCGGCAGGCAGGCGGCGCGGGCGGCGAGGGGCACCAGGGCGACGGCCCAGGGCACCGGCCGGCGAGCAGGGCGTACCAGGTGCCGACGGCCGTGCCGCCCAGGCCCGCCAGCAGCATCGCGAGGGCCGGCGGCAGCGCCGTCTCCAGCAGCAGGGCCCGGCCGAGCACCGCGCGCGGCACCCGGCGGCCACCACTGGCGCCCGTCGGCTCCTCGGGGTCATTCCGTGACGGCGTACGCCTCCGCCGACCACAGGGAGTACCCGTACGGAGTGGCCCGCTTCTCGCCCTGGACGCGGACGAAGCGCACGTCCCGCTCGTCCATGCGGACGCTCTCGTGGCCGCCCCGGCTGTCGCGCACGGTGGCCGCCGTGCGCCAGCGGCGCCCGTCGGGCGAGACCTGGACGCGGTAGGCCGAGGGGTGGGCGTCCTGCCAGCGGAGCACCAGCCGCCCGAGCCGCGCCGGGCGGGGCAGCTCGACCTGCCACCAGGCGCCGTCCTCGGCCGGGGACGACCAGCGGGTGGCCGGGTCGCCGTCGGTGGCCGCCGAGGCGGGGAAGTCGGGCGTCTCGTCGGCCGAGGAACGGGCCGTCCCGGTGCGGGCCAGGTCGGGCCCGCCGGTGGGCGGGAACGCCCGGACGGTGAGGGTGCGAGCGGCTCCCGCGAAACGCAGCCGGACGTCGTACGACCGGGCCGGTGCACCGCGCTCCACGGTCACCTCGACCGGCAGCTCGACGGTCGTGCCGCGCGGCACGACCGACTCGGCCCGCGGCACCCGCACCCGCACGCCCGGCGGCGCCTCGACGGTGAGCCGGCCGCGCGCGTCGGCGGGGCGCAGGGTGTCCAGCCGTGCCGTCAGCCGCTCGGTACGGCCGGTCTCCGTCTCCGCCAGGTCCCGGTCCAGGCCCAGCGCGACGGCGGGCGAGTCCGCGAACCAGGGCACGAGATGGCGCACCCGCGACGGCAGGGCGCCGCCGACCCGCACCGCCTCCACCACCGGCGCGCCGTCCGCAGCGCCCGTGCCCGGCGGCCGCACCTCGGTGGCCCCCGACGCCGCCAGCCGGCCCGCCTCCCGCCAGCCGAGCCCCGGGACCCGCACCTCCACGGTGCCCTCGGTCCCCGGCTCGGTCAGGACCGTCACGGCGGTCAGCGCGCGGGCGCGCGGGAAACGCAGGGTGCGGCCGTCGCCGGGGTTGCGCGGCGGCTCGTGGTCGATGCCCGACCAGGCCGTGTACGACTTCTGCGCCCGCCGCAGGAACCCGTCCAGGACGTCCGTGCCGACCTCGACGCGGGCCGACTCCAGGCGGTCGCGCAGGGCACCGAGCGTCCGGTACGCCCGCCAGGCCGCCGCCGCGTCCCCGGAGCTCTGCGCGTCGAGCATGCCGAGCGCGGCCGTGCCCGCCTCGCCGTAGCGGGACAGTTGCTCCGCCCAGGGCGCGACCTCGGCGGCGAGGCCCGTGCCCCGCAGCCGCCCGGGCAGTTCGCGCAGCACGGTGAAGGCCTGCCGCAGCCGCCGCGCGGCCTCCTCGCCGCCCGCCCCGCCCGTCGCCCGGGACCGCCAGTACGCCTCGGTCAGCGGCCGCAGGTACGCCGACTCCTCGTCGTCCAGCACCGACGACGCGTCGTTCCCGGCGAGCGCCGCCAGGGCCTGCTCGCGGCGCGGGTCCCCGCCCGCGAGGTCGGCGATCGCGGCCCGCCAGGACTCCCCGGGGCGGTAGCCGCGCGGGTTCCAGGCGTAGTCGGCGGCGGTGAACAGCGGGATGCGGGACGCCTCCGGCTGCTGCATGGCGTTGGCGAGCAGGGCGGCGGAGCCGGTCGCGACGGCCGGCTCGCGGCCCTGGTACGGGCCGAGGAAGAGGCGGCCGGGGGCGTAGTCGTTGACCGGGTAGTTGTCCATGGTGACCAGCGGGTGCCCGAACGCCGCGCGCGCCTCGGCCAGTTCACGGCCCGTGATGGTGCGGGGCACCACCCCGACGCCCGTCCAGGCCACCTCGACGCCCTCGGCCAGCTCGTCCGCCAGGGCCCGCCGGTAGGCGGTCGCGCCGTCCTCGTAGTACTCGGTCGGCATCAGGGACAGCGCGGCGGCCCCGGGATGCCGCCGCGCCAGGTGCCGGGCGACCGCGTCGGCCACCCGCGCCTGCGCCCGGGCGGCCGCCTCGGGCCCGGAGCCGAACCGGTCGGCGTCCGCCTCGCAGTGCCACTCGCTGTAGCTGACGTCCTGGAACTGCAGCTGGAACGCCCGGAACCCCAGCGCCCACATCGCGTCCAGCTTCCGGGTCAGCGCGCGCACGTCCTCGTCGGAGGAGAAGCACATCGCCTGGCCCGGGGCCACCGCCCAGCCCGGTGTGACGTGGTTGCGGCGCGCCCGCTCGGTCAGCTCCCGGAACGCGGCCCGCTGCGCCGCCGGGTACGGCTCGCGCCAGCGGGCCTGCCGGTAGAGATCGTCGCCCGGGGCGTACAGGTAGCGGTTCTGCTTGGTGCGCCCCAGGAAGTCGAGCTGCGCCAGGCGCTGCCGGTGCGTCCAGGCGGTGCCGTAGAAGCCCTCGGTGACACCGCGCACGGCGGTGCCGGGCCAGTCCCGCACGACGGCCGCCGCGATCGTGCCTTCGCCGGCGGCATCCCCTGGGCGCACCAGCTGCCGCAGCGTCTGCACGGCGTGGAACAGGCCGTCCGCGCCGGTGCCGGTCAGCAGGATGCCGCCGCCGCCCACGGACAGTTCGTAGCCCCCGGAGGGCAGGGCGTGCCGGTCGCCCGGGCGGGCGGGGCGCGTCCGCGCGCGCACCACCAGGGCGCCCGGTTCCGCGGTGTCGGTGATCCGGCGTGCCCCGGCGTGCCGCAGGAGCGCGCGCAGCGCGTCGAGGGCGTACGGATCGGCGTGTGCATCGGAAAGCAGCGCGACCCGTTCCGGCACGGCGACGGGAGCGCCGTTCCCGCGCAGGGACTGCGGACGCGGCCAGACGGACGGGAGCGGACCGGTGATGCCGGGGGCCGGCGCCGCGGCCGGTCCGGGCGGGGCGGGAGCCGCCACCGCGGCGGGCGCGCCCCCGAGGCTGCCGGCGACGACGGCGACCGCGAGGGCCGCCGCCCGCTTCCCGTGCCGCAGTCCCACAGGCCCCCTCCAGGTGTGTTCGACCGGCGGAACGAGCCCACCACCCGCCCGCCGAGCGTGTCAACGAGAGTGGCCGATGTGACTGCTTTTGCCGGAATATGGAAGGAGTGGAGGGAAGCGGGATGTGAGCAGGGACACGATGTTCGGCGAAGGGCGTCTGCGGGCGCGCCGACTGGGTAGGGCTGCGATAACCCGCAAGCCGAACCCCGAAATGGAGGCCCCGTGGCTGCGATGACTTTCCTTCCGCTCCCGGCCCCGTCCAAACCCGTGGCGGACGACCCGTCCGCCGACCTCGACGCCCCCCACCACGACCCGCAGTACTGCGTGTTCAGCTCCGAGAGCGCCTGCACCGAGCCGCCGCTGACCAGCGAGCCGCCGCTGCCCGACGCCGAGCCCCTCACCAGCGAGCCGCCGCTCGCCGAAGCCGCCCCCCTGACCAGCGAGCCGCCCGCCTTCGTCCCGGACTGCACGAGGCTCTAGATGACCGCTCCCCGGCCGGCCGAACCGCTCTCCGAGGACCTGTCCCGCCTCGCCGCCCTGCACGGCGTCGCCCCTTCCTACAGTCCCTCCCCGGACCGCACGGTCGCGGCCTCGGGCACTGCGATCACCCTCGCCCTGGCCGCTCTCGGCGTGGACGCGAGCACGCCCGGCGCCGTACGCGCCGCGCTCGCCGACCGGGAGCGGCACCTGGGCGCGCGGCTGCTGCCGCCGACCGTCGTCGCCTGGGGCGCGAACCCCCCGGCCGCCCTGGCCGCCCTCCCCGAGGGGACCAGGCTGCGCGTCGAGACCGAGCAGGGCGAGAGCCGCGCCTCGGCCGAACAGCTCCCGCCCGGCGTCCACCGGCTGACCGCCACGGCCCCCGACGGCCGCACCGCGGGCGCCCACCTCATCGTCGCGCCGGAGCGCCTGCCCGCCGCCGCGGGCCGCTCGTACGGACTCCTCGTCCAGCTCTACTCCCTGCTCTCGCGCCGGTCCTGGGGCATGGGCGACCTGGGCGACCTCGCCGAACTGGCCGGCTGGGCCGGGCGGTCGCTCGGCGCCGGGTTCGTCCAGGTCAACCCGTTGCACGCGGCCGTGCCCGGCGCTCCCACCGACCCCTCCCCCTACCGTCCCTCCTCACGCCGCTTCCCCGACCCGGTGCACCTGCGGATCGAGGACGTCCCCGAGGCCGCGTACGTGGCGGACCCCGACCGGCTGCGCGCCCTGCTGGAGCGGGCGGCACGGCTGCGCGAGGCGGTGCTGGACAAGGGCGCGCTGATCGACCGGGACGCCGTCTGGGAGCTCAAGCGGGAGGCGCTCGAACTGCTCTGCGCCGTCCCCCTCGGCCCCGGCAGGCGCGCCGCCTACTGCGACTTCCTCGCCGAGCAGGGCCAGGCCCTGGAGGACCACGCCACCTGGTGCGCCCTCGCGGAGGTGCACGGCTCGGACTGGCACCGCTGGCCGACCGGCCTGCGCGACCCCCGTTCGGCCGAGACGGTCCGCGCCCGCAACGGCCTGCTGGACCGGGTCGACTTCTTCTCCCGGCTCGCCTGGCTCACCGACACCCAGCTCACCGCGGCGCAGCGCGCCGGACGCGAGGCCGGCATGCCCGTCGGCATCGTCCACGACCTGGCGGTCGGCGTGCACCCCGGCGGCGCCGACGCCTGGGCGCAGCAGGAGTACTTCGCGGCCGGCATGTCGGTCGGCGCCCCGCCGGACGCCTTCAACGCCCGCGGCCAGGACTGGGGCCTGCCCCCCTGGCGCCCCGACCGGCTGGCCGACTCCGGCTACGCCCCCTTCCGCGACCTGCTGCGCGCCCTGTTCCGCTACGCCGGGGCCCTGCGCATCGACCACGTCATGGGCCTGTTCCGCCTGTGGTGGGTCCCCCAGGGCCATCCGCCCACCGAGGGCACCTACGTCCGCTACGACGCCGAGGCGATGCTCGCCGTGCTGGTGCTGGAGGCCTCCCGGGCCGGGGCGCTGGTGATCGGCGAGGACCTCGGCACCGTCGAGCCGGGGGTGCGCGAGGCGCTGCGCGAGCGCGGCGTGCTGGGCACGTCCGTGCTGTGGTTCGAACGCGACTGGGAGGGCGACGGCCGTCCCCTGCCCCCCGAGAGCTGGCGCGCCGACTGCCTGGCCACCGCCACCACCCACGACCTGCCCTCCACGGCCGCCCGCCTCACCGGTGAGCACGTGGAGCTCCGCGACAGCCTCGGACTGCTGACCCGCCCGCTGCCCGAGGAGCGCGCCGAGGCCGCCGCCGACACGGCGGAGTGGCTGTCCCTGCTCTCCGAGCTCGGCCTGCTGCACGGCACCGGTGGCGGCGCCGACGCCTCCTCGGAGGAGGCACAGATCCAGGCCCTGCACCGCTTCCTGCTGCGCACCCCGGCCCGCATGGTCGGCGTCTGGCTCCCCGACGGGGTCGGTGACCGGCGCCCGCAGAACCTCCCGGGGACGTGGGACCAGTACCCGAACTGGCGCCTGCCCGTGGCCGACGCGCAGGGGCGCCCGGTGACGCTGGAGGAGCTGGCGGCCTCGCCGCGGCTGCACGCGCTGATGGAGGTGCTGAAGGAGGCCGGACCGTGACGCCGGGCCTCTTACGGCACCCCGGGCGCGCGGCTCCGGGCGGCGTTGGATACTTTGACACCGTGGACAAGAAGAACGCCCTGCGCGCCGGCGCCCTGGCAGCCGGAACGACGCTGATGATGCTGCTCATGTCGTCCCCCGCCTCCGCGCTCACGCGCGACGACGGTGACGACCCCGGCACGGGCCTGAGCGTCATCGAGACGCTGGGCCTCTTCGTCGTGGCCCCGATCGTGCTGTACCTGGTCATCGCCGGACTGGTGATGGTCGGCGACAAGTCGCACAAGAAGAAGGACCCGACGAGCTCCAACATCACCACCAAGGCCGACGCGAGGACCGAAGTCAAGGCCTGATCAGGGGTTTCTCACCGAGGGCGCCGTCGCGGTCACCGCGACGGCGCCCTCGGTGGTGTCAGGGGCGCTCCGCCCCCGCCAGCAGGTCCCGCAGCAGGTCCGCGAGTACTCCGGCCCGCTCGGCGCCGAGCGCGGACAGCGCCTGCGTCTGCACCGCGAGACCCGCCGCGACCGCCTCGTCGACCAGCGTGAGGCCCTCGTCGGTGAGCGTCACGTGCAGAGCGCGCCGGTCGTGCGGGTCGGGGGAGCGGCGCAGCAGTCCCGCCCGCTCCAGCTTGTCGAGCCGTCCCGTCATGCCGCCGGTGGTGAGCATCAGCGTCGCCGAGAGCTGGCGGGGCGAGAGCGTGTAGGGCTCCCCGGAGCGGCGCAGGGTGGCCAGGACGTCGAACTCCCCGCGGGAGATGCCGAACGCGGCGTAGGCCTTCGTGGCCCGTTCGCCCATCGCGTGCGCGATCCGGTTGATCCGGCCGAAGACCTCCATGGCGGTGGTGTCGAGGTCGGGCCGGACCCGCGCCCACTGCTCGATGATCGCGTCGACGGGGTCCCTGTGCTGCTCCGGGCGTTCGTTCATGGCACGAGTATCGGCTCGCTCCCGGTCACCCGCAAGAAAGTAGCTTGACGGAAAGTTGCTTAGCGCTAAGCTACTTTGTGCTGGCCTACTTCGAGCTGACTTACTTCGGAGGGTGTCCCCATGGCCCTGTCCCGCCCGGCTCTCATCGCCCTCACCGCCCTGGCCCCGGTCTCCTGGGGCACCACCTACGCGGTCACCACCGAGTTCCTGCCGGCCGACCGCCCCCTGTTCACCGGCCTCATGCGCGCCCTGCCCGCCGGTCTGCTCCTGCTCGCCCTCGCCCGGACGCTGCCGCGCGGCGCCTGGTGGGCGAAGGCGGCGGCGCTCGGCGCGCTGAACATCGGGGCCTTCTTCCCGCTGCTGTTCCTCTCCGCGTACCGGCTGCCCGGCGGCCTGGCGGCGGTCGTCGGCTCGGCGGGACCGCTGTTCGTCGCGGGGCTCTCGGCGCTGCTGCTCGGGCAGCGGCCGACCCGGCGCACGCTGCTCACCGGGGCCGTGGCCGCATTCGGCGTCAGCCTCGTCGTGCTGCGCGCGGCCGGGGCGCTGGACGCGCTCGGCCTGCTGGCGGCCCTCGCCGCCACGGTCTCCATGTCCGCCGGAACGGTCCTCACCCAGCGCTGGGGACGCCCCGCCGGGGTCGGGCCGCTGGCGCTCACCGGCTGGCAGCTCACCGCGGGCGGCCTGCTCATCGCGCCGCTCGCCTTCCTGGTCGAGGGCGCGCCCCCGGCACTGGACGGCCGGGCGGCCGGCGGCTACCTCTACCTCGCCCTCGCCAACACGGCGGTCGCGTACTGGCTGTGGTTCCGCGGCATCGGCCGGATGACCGCCACGCAGGTCACCTTCCTCGGGCCGCTCTCCCCGCTGACCGCGGCCGTCGTCGGCTGGGCGGCGCTCGGGCAGGAGCTGACCGCGGTGCAGCTGGTGGGCATGGCGCTGGCGCTCGGGGCGACGGTGGCGGGGCAGTTCGTGGGGCGGAGCGGCCCGGACGTCCCCGGGCCGGCCGGCCGCAAGGCGCGGGACGGGGCCGGCGGGATCTCCCGCCCGGGGGCGGCCCGCCCGGCCGTCGGCACCGCGCGGCGGTAGGGGAGCGGCCGGGGGAGAGGGCCACGGGACGGACGGCGAAGGGGCGCCCGGCATACGCCGGACGCCCCTTTCCCTTGCTGCTGGCCGTGTTGGCCGTGCCGGCCTTGCTGGACTGCTGGTTCGCCGGGCCTTACTGCCCGGCCGCCGCCGCGTCCGCGCGCTGGGCCCGCAGGGCGCGTTCGACGCCCGCGCGGGACTCGGAGACCAGGCGGCGCAGCGCCGCGTTGGGCTCGGCGGAGCTCAGCCAGGCGTCCGTCTTGTCCAGGGTCTCCTGCGAGACCTGCACCGTCGGGTAGAGGCCGACCGCGATCTGCTGGGCCATCTCGTGGGAGCGGGACCCCCAGATGTCCTTGACCACCTCGAAGTACCGGTCCGCGTACGGGGCGAGCAGCTCGCGCTGGTCGGTCTGGACGAAACCACCGATGACCGCCTCCTGCACGGCGTTCGGCAGCTTGTCGGAGTCGATGACCGACGCCCACGCCTCCGCCTTCGCCTCCGCGGTCGGCCGTGCGGCCCGGGCCGTGGCGGCGTGCCGCTCACCGGCAGCGGTGCGGTCGCGCTCGTACTCGGCCGCGATCTCCGCCTCGTCGAACCGGCCGACCGCCGCCAGCCGCTGCACGAACGCCCAGCGCAGCTCCGTGTCGACGACCAGGCCGTCGATCGTCTGCGAGCCGTCCAGCAGCGCGTCCAGCAGGTCCAGCTGCTCGGGCGTGCGGGCCGTCGCGGCGAACGCGCGCGCCCACGCCAGCTGGTGGTCGCTGCCGGGCGCGGCTGACCGCAGGTGCGCCAGCGTCGCGTCGGTCCAGCGGGCCAGCAGCGTCTCGCGGGCGGCCGGGTCGGCGTACAGGTCGATCGCCAGCTTCACCTGCCGCTGCAGCGACTGCACGACACCGATGTCGGACTCCTTGCCGATGCCCGACAGCACCAGCGACAGGTAGTCGCGGGCCGCGAGCTGGGCGTCGCGGGTCATGTCCCAGGCCGACGCCCAGCACAGGGCGCGCGGCAGAGAGGACTCGAAGTCGCCCAGGTGCTCGGTGACCACGGCCAGCGACTGCTCGTCCAGGCGGACCTTCGCGTACGACAGGTCGTCGTCGTTGAGCAGCACGACGGCCGGGCGGCGCGTGCCGGACAGCTGCGGGACGGCGGTCAGCTCACCGTCGACGTCCAGCTCGATGCGCTCGGTGCGGACCAGCTTGCCGCTGCCGGCGTCGAGGTCGTACAGGCCGACGGCGATGCGGTGCGGGCGCAGCGTCGGCTCGCCCTTGGCGCCGGCGGGCAGGGCCGGGGCCTCCTGGCGGATGGCGAACGACGTGACGACACCGTCCGCGTCCGTCTCGATCTCCGGGCGCAGGACGTTGATGCCGGCCGTCTCCAGCCACTTCTTCGACCAGGTCTTCAGATCGCGGCCGGAGGTCTCCTCCAGCGCCCCCAGCAGATCCGACAGGCGCGTGTTGCCGAAGGCGTGCGCCTTGAAGTACGCCTGCACGCCGCGGAAGAACTCGTCCTCACCCACGTAGGCGACGAGCTGCTTCAGCACGGAGGCACCCTTGGCGTACGTGATGCCGTCGAAGTTGACGAGCACGTCGTCCAGGTCGCGGATGTCCGCCATGATCGGGTGCGTGGAGGGCAGCTGGTCCTGCCGGTACGCCCAGGTCTTCATGGAGTTCGCGAACGTCGTCCACGAGTGCGGCCAGCGCGAGCCGGGCGCGGCGGCCTGGCAGGCGATGGACGTGTAGGTGGCGAACGACTCGTTCAGCCACAGGTCGTTCCACCACTCCATGGTCACGAGGTCGCCGAACCACATGTGGGCCAGCTCGTGCAGGATGGTCTCGGCGCGCACCTCGTACGCCGCGTCCGTCACCTTCGAGCGGAACACGTACTGGTCGCGGATGGTCACCGCGCCCGCGTTCTCCATCGCGCCCGCGTTGAACTCCGGAACGAACAGCTGGTCGTACTTCTCGAACGGGTACGCGTAGTCGAACTTCTCCTGGAACCACTCGAAGCCCTGCCGGGTCACCTCGAAGATCGCGTCCGAGTCGAGGTACTCGGCGAGCGAGGGACGGCAGTAGATGCCGAGCGGGACGGACTGGCCGTCCTTCTCGTACACGCTGTGCACCGAGTGGTACGGCCCGGCGATCAGCGCCGTGATGTACGTCGAGATGCGCGGCGTCGGCGCGAAGGCCCAGACGTTGTCCTGGGGCTCGGGGGTGGGCGAGTTGGAGATGACGGTCCAGCCCTCCGGCGCCTTCACGGTGAACTGGAAGGTCGCCTTCAGGTCCGGCTGCTCGAAACTCGCGAACACCCGGCGGGCGTCCGGCACCTCGAACTGGGTGTAGAGGTAGGCCTGGTCGTCGACCGGGTCGACGAACCGGTGCAGGCCCTCACCGGTGTTGGTGTACGCGCAGTCGGCGACCACCCGCAGGATGTTGCGGCCCCGCAGCAGACCGGGCAGGGCGATCCGGGAGTCCGCGAAGACCTCGGCGGGGTCGAGGGAGTCCCCGTTCAGCTTCACCTCGTGCACCGCCGGGGCGACCAGGTCGATGAACGTCTCGGCGCCGTTGTCGGCGTCGACGTCGAAGCGCACCGTGGTCACGGACCGGTAGGTGCCGCCCTCCTGCGCGCCGGAGAGGTCGAGTTCGATCTCGTACGAGTCAACGGCGAGCAGCTGCGCCCGCTGCTGCGCCTCTTCGCGGGTCAGGTTTGTGCCAGGCACGCGGTCATCTCCTCGTTATGGGTGGGTTGCGACATCTTTCCACGGAGGCTCACCATCAGGCGACGACCTGGGCGTCTCCTAGGGATACCCCTCGGGCGGCGGCCGGACCCGGGAAACGCGAGGTCCGGAAACCGCCGGTGACCCGGGTCCGTGCGCACGACCCTGAGGACCATGACGACGTACACCGCGCGCCCCATCGACCCCGGGGCTCTGGAGGAACTGCGCACGACCGACGACGCGGGCCGCCCCGCGGCCGGCTTCACCGACCCGGAGGGTGGTGCCCCGCTCCGCTGCTGCCTGCGCCGCAGCGCGCCCGGCGAGCGCATCGCCCTGGTCTCCTACGCGCCCCTGCGCCGCTGGGCGTCCGCCACGGGAGCGGACCCGGGGCCGTACGACGAACAGGGGCCGGTCTTCGTCCACGCCGAGCCCTGCGAGGGGTACCTCGGTGACGCCCTGCCCTTCACGAACAGCCACCGCACGGTCCGCCGCTACTCCGCCGGCGGGCGCATCCTCGGCGGGCGGCTGGTCGAGGAGCCCGCGGACTTCGCGGCGGCCTTCGCCGAGGCCTTCGCGGACCCGGCCGTGACCCTCGTGCACGTCCGGGCCGTGGAGTACGGCTGCTTCCTGTACGAGGTGCGCCGGCCCTGACGGGGGCGGCGGGCCCCGGACAGCGCTCGGGGCGGCCACCCGGGCTGGAGGTGACCGCCCCGCTGCGCGTGTGGCGCCGACGTCACTACCGGGCGGACAGCTCCTGGGCCACCAGCTCCGCGATCTGCACGGCGTTCAGCGCCGCGCCCTTGCGGAGGTTGTCGTTGGAGACGAAGAACGACAGGCCGTTGTCCACCGTCTCGTCACCGCGGATGCGGCCGACGTAGGACGGGTCCTTGCCGGCGGCCTGCAGCGGGGTGGGGATGTCGGAGAGCTCGACGCCGGGGGCGTCCTTCAGCAGCTCCGTCGCGCGCTCGGGGGTGATCGGTCGGGCGAAACGGGCGTTGACCTGGAGGGAGTGGCCGGAGAAGACCGGGACGCGCACGCAGGTGCCGGAGACCTTCAGCCCGGGGATCTCCAGGATCTTGCGGGACTCGTTGCGGAGCTTCTGCTCCTCGTCGGTCTCGTTCAGGCCGTCGTCGACGATCGAACCGGCCAGCGGCAGCACGTTGAACGCGATGGGGCGCTTGTAGACGCCGGGCTCCGGGAAGTCGACCGCGTCACCGTCGTGGGTGAGCTTGTCGGCGTCGGCGGCCACCTTCTGCACCTGGCCGTGCAGCTCGGCGACGCCCGCGAGACCGGAGCCGGAGACCGCCTGGTACGTGGCGACGACCAGGGCCTCGAGGCCCGCCTCGGCGTGCAGCGGACGCAGGACCGGCATCGCGGCCATCGTGGTGCAGTTCGGGTTCGCGATGATGCCCTTGGGACGGTTCGCGATCGCGTGCGGGTTCACCTCGGAGACGACCAGCGGGACCTCGGGGTCCTTGCGCCAGGCGGAGGAGTTGTCGATCACCACGGCGCCCTGGGAGGCGACCTTCTCGGCCAGCGCCCGGGACGTGGCACCGCCCGCGGAGAACAGCACGATGTCCAGGCCGGTGTAGTCGGCGGTCGCCGCGTCCTCCACCGTCACGCCGTCCAGCTCCGTGCCCGCCGAGCGGGCCGAGGCGAACAGGCGCAGCTCGGTGACCGGGAAGTTCCGCTCCGTGAGGATCCTGCGCATGACCGTGCCCACCTGTCCGGTGGCTCCGACGATTCCGACCCTCACGGTGACTCCCTCTCCTGCGTGTCTTCACGTGCTCGTTGCTTGGCCGAGGCTTTTCCATCATGCGGCCGACCACGCCCCGTCTGTCCACTTCTTTCCCCGGCGCTGTCCGGGGAGTGGGACGAGGTGTCCCGTCCCAGGGTTGCGGACCTGCGGTTCCGACCCCGCTGAGCTGGAGGAATTCGTCCGGTGGGGGCCGTGCGCCGCAAGCTCGCCTGCCCATGCCGGTCCCGGCCACACGGGAGTGTGACGTATGCCTCGGCCGTCCCACAGGAAACGTCCGGGCGCAGCGCCGAACGTTCCGGGCCCCGCCGGCGTCGTAGGACAAACACGGTGAGGGGGGTGGCTTGTGCTGCTGCGCGGAAGGGCCCGGCGCGGCCGGGAGGGGCACGCCGACGACGATCCGCTGGACGCGGCACAGGAACGCCGGGTGCGGGCGGTGCTCGCACTCGGCGGGGTGCCGCAGGCGGACCTGCCGGACGGGGTGCAGCAGGTCCGCCTGCGGCTGCTGGAACGGGCGGCGAGCGGCCGGGAAGCGCCGCGGGACGTCTCGGCGTGGGCGGCGGTCGTCGCCTCCAACCTGGCGATGGACTGGCACCGGGCCAAGCGCCGCCAGGAGCGGCTCGGGGAGCGGCTGGCCGCCCTGCGCCAGCTGGAACACCCCTCCGGCGAGGACACCAGCGTGCTGTCTCTGGCGGTCGCCCAGGGCCTGGACGAGCTGCCCGCCGCCCAGCGGCAGGTCGTCGTCCTGCGCTTCTACGCCGATCTGCCGGTCCGCTCCATCGCCGAGCAGCTCGGCGTGCCGGAGGGCACCGTCAAGAGCCGGCTGCACACGGCGGTACGTGCGCTGCGCGCCCGCCTGCACGAGGACGAGGTGGTGTGACGTGTCCGGTTACGACAGCGAGGCGGACGGCGCGGACAGGGACCCGCTGACGGCCGCCCTCACCGGTGAGCCGCTGCGGTCCGACGCCGATGCCGCCGCCCGGGCGGAGCACCGCGCGGCCCGCGCGGACGTGGCCCTGCTGCGCGAGCAGCTGGGGATCATCGGGGACGCGCTGGCGGACGCGGGGGAGGCGGCGCGTCCGCCCGGGGCACCGCGCGCGGCGCGTCCGCGTCCGTGGCCCCGGCGGGGCGTCGCCGGGCGCGGCCCGCGGGGCGCCGGGCAGGGGCCGGGGCGCGGGGGCGGCGCGGGTCCACGGACCGCGGCAGGTGCCGGGGCGTGGTCCCGGCATCCGGGGTTCAAGGCCGCCGCCCTCGGGATGGCCGTCGCGGCCGCTCTCGTCGGCACGACACTGGGCCTGGGCCGGCTCGCCACGCACGAGGGGAGCTCGGCCGACACCTCCGCGGCGAGCGGCGAAGCCGGAAGCACGGCGGACAAGGCCGCCTCCCCGCGCGGACCGGCCTATCTGGCCTGCGCCGAGCTGGTCGTCGAGGGCACGGTCGGCTCCGTGACGCCCCTGCCCGAGGGCGACGAGGACCGCGTCACGCTGGACGTGACCCGCTCCTACAAGCCCGCCCGGGGCGAGGACGAGATCACCTTCACCCTGACGAAGGGCTCCTGGCCCCTGCCGGCCGAGGGCGACCACCTGCTGGTCGGCATCCGGCCCGGCGCGGCGACCCCGGACCTCTGGGCCCGGGGGGAGAAGCAGATCGCACGGGAGCGGGCCTGGATCACGTCGGCCCTGCCGGCGGCGGACCGGACCACCTGCGGTGAGGGGTGAGCGGACACGGGGAAGGGGCGGGTGCCCGGTCGGCCACCCGCCCCTCGTACGTCGTCCCGGGTGTTACGGCACGACCTTCTCGATCTTCACGCTGCCCAGGCCCGCGACCGTGCCGCGCGCGGTGACCAGCTGGACCTGACCGAAGAACTCACGGCCCTCGGGAGCGGCCGCCGCGGCGGTGACGCTGCCCGAGACCGTCGCCGAGTCGCCCGTGCCGAGCTTCACCGCGGAACCGTCGACGCTGACGCTGCCCAGCGAGGCGGAGAAGAACACGTCCCGGTAGTCGTAGGCGGTGGTGCCGGCGGGCACGCCGTAGCCGACGACCTCGACGGTGTACGTGCCGGCGGCCGGGGAGGGCACGGAGACCGACTCCTCCGAGTCGCCGTCGGCGGAGCTGCCGACCTGCTTGCCGGCCGCGTCGTAGACCGCCAGGTCCAGGTCGGCGGCGGCGTCCGAGACGTTGCCGATGGCGACGTCCAGGGACTTCGCGCCCGCGGGGACCTCGACCGTCGTGGTCTGCGTCTCACCCTGCTCGATCGACGGGCGGGCCGTCTTGGCCGAGCCCAGCGGGCCGCCGGCCAGCTTGCCGTCGATGGCGGCGAAGCCGTTCGTCACCTTCCAGGAGGCGGTGGCCGGGGTGCCGACCTTCGCCTCGGGCACGGTCACGGTCTCCGGCTCGAAGACCGCGCCGAGGACGGCGACGTCCAGCTTGTACGGGTTGTCCAGCAGCGGCGACGTACGGCGCGACTCGACCTCGATCTCCCACACGCCGGGCTGCGGATCGGCGTAGGACCGCACGTCCGGGCGGCAGGTGTTCGCCGGGTTGGGGTAGTTCGGGTAGCAGTTGATCGTCGACGTCGGGTCGGCGGGCGTGCCGTACGGGTGGATGGAGATGAACCGGGTCTGGCTCTTGTCCTTCAGCCCGCTGAGGGCGACCTCCAGGGTCCTGGCGCCCTCGGGGACCGTGACGAAGTAGTGCTGCGAGCTGTTGCGCTGCACCGAACCCGCCGCCGAGAAGTCGTACTTCAGCGGCTGCGCGACGACCACGGTGTGCAGGATTTGCTTGTCGATGCCCTCGGTGCGCGGGTCGTCGACCTCCAGGATCGCGCTCTTGATGCCCGCGGACTTCGGCGCGGCCTGGACCTTGACGGTCACCGGCTGGTTCAGCGGCAGCTTCACCTCGTCGGAGCCGACGATCCGGAACGTGCCGCCCGCGTTGTTCTCGAAGTGCAGCTCGTGCCGGATCGCCTTGTCGGCGCCGGACGTACGCGTGATGGTGACCTCGTAGGTCTTCTTCTGGCCGGCCTTCAGGCCGCCCTCACGGTCGTACAGGCCCGTGCCGTAGCCCGGGGTCTTCAGGAACTGGTCGATCGCGGTGTCGACCGGGGCCTTGACCGTGTACGCGTGCGAGGTGGCGCCGTCGCGGATGGCGTCCCAGGCGTCCTCGATGTTCATCAGTCCCGCGCCCTCCTCGTACGCCTGCACACCCTTGATGTGGTCGGCGGTCGAGGTGAGGGCCGTGCGCAGGGTCGCCGGGGTGAGGTCGATCCCCTTCTGCTTCGCGGCCGACAGCAACAGCGCGGCGGCGCCGGCGGCCTGCGGGGAGGCCATCGAGGTGCCCTGCAGCATGCCGTAGCCCGCCGGGAGGGAGTAGCCCGCCTCGGCGACCGGGGCACCCGGCAGCCACGTCTGGATGGTGTTGATCGCGGCACCCGGGGCGACCAGGGTCGGGGTGAAGCCGCCGTCCTCACGCGGGCCGCGCGAGGAGAACGGCATCATCGCGTACTTCTTCTCCACGACGGAGCCGTAGTTGGCGGCCCAGGTCTCCTTGGAGACGGACGCGCCGACCGAGATGACCTTGTCGGCCAGGGCCGGGTCGCCGATGGTGTTCGCGCCGGGGCCGGAGTTGCCCGCGGAGATCACCAGCTGCACGCCGTAGGTGTCGATGAGCCGGGTGTACAGCTCGGCGCGCGCGTTGTTGCCGTCGTTCAGCGCCGGCAGGCCGCCGATCGACATGTTGACGATGTCGACGCCGCGCTTGGTGACGAGGTCGATCATGCCCTCGGTCAGCGCCACGTTGGTGCAGCCGCCGGACCAGGTGCAGGCGCGCGAGGAGACCAGCTTGGCGCCGGGGGCGGCACCGTTCATCTTCCCGCCGAACAGGCCGTTGGCGGCGGTGATGCCGGCGACGTGCGAGCCGTGCTCGGACTCGATGACGCCGATGTTGACGTAGTCGGACTTCGCGCCGGCGGCGTTGTGGACGACGTCCTTGCGGATCTCGACCACGAACGGCTGGCGCTCGGCGACGTCCGTCTTCGGGTCGTCGGTGCCGAAGTACCCGATCTGGAAGCCGTCCTTGTACGGCTTCATCGCGGTGTCGTCGGTGAAGTCGTGATTGTCGTTGAGGTCGACCCGCACCGTGCCGGCCGCCGGGTCGTACAGCACGCCCCAGTCGTCGGTCGTGTCGCCGTCGCGGTTGGCGTCGCCCGCCGCGTCACCGCCGGTGGTGTACGACTCCTTGAAGGTGCTGATCCGGTAGGAGCCGGCCGGTGCCGTCCAGGCCGCGCCGCCGTGCGTGAACGTGGGGCCCGCGACGGAGGTGTCCATCCGGCGCCAGGTGTTGTCGTTGTCGACGACCGGGTCCGTCGCCGTCACCCAGTCGACGATCTTGCGCTCGCCGGTGGTGGTCTTCTGCAGCGCCGGGTGGCCGAGGTCGACGCCGGAGTCCAGGATGCCGATGGTGATGCCGCGGCCGTCGGCCTTCGGGTGGTCCTCCACGAAGTCGACCGCGCCCGTCTCGAAGGACGGGTTGTACGGGTTCTCGGCCGGGGTCTTCTTCCCCGGCGCCGGGTACGTGCCCGTCGCCGCGGCGCCCTTGGCGGCGTCCGCGCTCGGCGTCGGGTCGTCCAGCGGGATCTCCTCGCGCAGGTCGATGCCGTGCACGGAGGAGAGCTTGGCGGCGGCCGCGATGGCCGCGTCGGCCCGGGAGGTCGGGACGGTGGCGCGGACGTAGCCCAGCTTGTCGTCGGCCCGGCCCACCAGGCCGCCCTTGACCGCGTCCAGCTGCCCGGAGACCTGCTCGGTCCGCCCGGGCGCGGTGGCGATCATCATCGTGACGGTCTTGTCGCCGTCGGCCTTGGCCTCGGCGAGCAGGTCCGCGTCGTCCGAACCGAGCTTGTCGTGCGCGGACTTGACGTCCGGGTCGGCCGGGGCGCTGGCGCCGGGGCCGTCCGCCGCGAGGACCAGGGGGACCGGCCCGGCCGCGGAGAGCGCGGCGACGAGTCCGGCGGCCACGGCGATGCGCGCCACGCGTCTCCGGCCCGATATCGGGTCACGCTGGGGGGTGAGGGTCATCGGCATCCCTTGTTGGTAAAGGAACGAGCGGGAGCGACCGGAGCCGATCGGTCCCGGTCGTCACGGTCCGGAACGGCGAGCCCGGACGATCGCACAGCCTTACGCAAGGGGAAGTTCTTTGGGGAGGGTTGACCGAAACGAAATGGATGTATGGGGAAAACCCCCGGTGCGTTTTGCGGGTATCAGTCCCGAAGGCGGCGAAATCGGTTAACGTCCCGGAGTGCGACAGAAGTTGAGGGTGGCGGCCTACGCCATATGCGTCCGCGACGGACAGATCCTGCTGGCCCGCTCACCCGCCCTGGACGGCACCCCCGAGTGGGTCGTGCCCGGCGGCGGCATGGAACACGGCGAGGATCCGTACGACACCGTCCGGCGCGAGGTCGAGGAGGAGACGGGCTACCGGATCGACGTGACCGGGCTGCTCGGCGTGGACTCCTCCCGCCGTGTCTTCCGCGACGGCTTCGGACGCACCACCGACCACCACGCCGTCCGGTTCGTCTACGAGGGCCGCGTCACCGGCGGTGAACTGCGCTACGAGGTGAACGGCTCCACCGACCTCGCCGCCTGGCAGGACCTGGACGCGGTGCCCGGTCTGGTCCGGGTGTCGCTGGTCGACATCGCCCTGCGCATGTGGCGGGAGCGCCCGGTGACCGGACGGCTGGCCGGCGCCCTGGAGTAGGCCGGGTACCCCGGAAGATGAACGCCGCGTGACCGGCTCCGGGCCGTTCCCGGAGCGGTCGACGACGCGCGGGGTGGCCGGAGATCCACGTACGGTGAACTGCGCTGCGCGTTGCCGCCTTGTTCACGCGCAGGTCATTCCCGGTGCCAACGATCCAGTACGAGCGGGGTGTGCACGTCACGAACGCCCCGCGACCACTGCCGACGCGTTCGCACTCGGGGAGAGAAGCGCATGTCGCGCACACGCTCAGCCGCCGGCTCCGGCCAGGGCATCCACCGCCGTTCCGTCCTCGCCGCCACCGGCGCGGTCGCCCTCTCCGCAGGCGCCGGCTACGCCCTGCGGCCCAGCGACAGCCAGGCCGCCACCGCCGGTCAGGCCACCGAGGCCGTCGCCGCCTCCTCGCGGCAGGCACCGGCCGCTCCACTGGCCCCCTACACCAAGGGCACCACCGTGGCGTCCGTCGCCACCCCGCGCGCCGGAGCCGGATACCGGCGCCTGGGGGACGG
Organism: Streptomyces sp. DT190; assembly: GCF_049846985.1. Lineage (NCBI taxonomy): Bacteria > Bacillati > Actinomycetota > Actinomycetes > Kitasatosporales > Streptomycetaceae > Streptomyces > Streptomyces sp. DT190. The sequence goes on from NZ_JBNCNM010000023.1 coordinate 27,520, forward strand.
GCCCGGGTGGCAGCGGGTGGTGCGCTCCGAGCTGGCCGCGCCCAAGTCCGGCCGCGCCGGGCGCCGCACCGCGCTCGCGGCGTTCGTGCAGCTCACCGACCTGCACATCATCGACGCCCAGCACCCGCTGCGCCTGGAGTACCTGCGCTCGGCCGACGTGCACGCCTGGCGGCCGCACGAGGCGCTCACCGTGCAGGGCGCGATCGCGCTCGTGGAGCGGATCAACGCGCTGCGCGGCGCCCCCGTCACCGGCGCCCCGCTGCACTTCGCCATGACCACCGGCGACAACACGGACAACAACGCCAAGTCCGAGCTGGAGTGGTTCCTGAAGATCATGAGCGGCGGGCGCATCACGCCCAACACCGGCGACCCGCGCCGCTACGAGGGCGTCCAGAACAGCGGTCTGAAGCTGTACTGGCAGCCGGACGCCGCGCTGCGCGACAGCGACAAGCAGGCCGGTTTCCCCCGCCTGGACGGCTTCCTCAAGGCCGCGATCCGCGAGGTGCAGAGCCCGGGCCTGAACCTGCCCTGGTACTCGACGGTCGGCAACCACGACTCCCTGCCGATGGGCTGCTACGCCTCCCACGGCGACTCCTACCTCACGGACCTGGCCGTCGGCGGCAGGAAGCTGATGGACGTGACGGCCGCGGAGGCCAAGCAGCTCCAGACACTCATCAAGAAGGCCCGCGACCCGCAGGGCGTCCGCTACCACGACTTCCTGAAGTCCCACGCGCGCGCCATGCGTCCGGTCACCCCCGACGAACGGCGCGCACCCTTCACGACCGCCGAGTACGTCCGGGCGCACCTGGACCCGGCCTTCCGGGGCGTCGGCCCCGTCGGCCACGGCTACTCCTCGGCGAACCTGGACGCCGGCACCCAGTACTACGCCTTCCGCATCTCCGACGACGTCATCGGCATCAGCCTGGACACCACCGACGCGGGCGGCCACTACGAGGGCTCCATCGGCTCGGCCCAGCTGAGGTGGCTCGACCGGACCCTGCGGGAGAACAAGGACTCCTACGCGGTCGTCTTCAGCCACCACACGAGCAAGACGATGACCAACACCCGGCCCGACCCGGCCCGTCCCGGCGAGCGGCGCCTGGGCGGCCCGGAGCTGCTGGCCCTGCTCGGCAGCCACCGCAACGTGCTGGCCTGGGTGAACGGCCACATCCACAAGAACGTCATCACGCCGCACTCCGCGCCCGACGGCCGCTCCTTCTGGGAGATCTCCACCGCCTCCCACGTCGACTTCCCGCAGCTCGCCCGGGTCATCGAACTGGCCGACAACAAGGACGGCACGATCTCCCTGTTCACCACGCTGGTGGAGTCCTCGGCCCCGCACCGCACGGACTTCTCCGACCTCTCCCAGACCGGCCTGGCCGCCCTCTACCGCGAGCTGTCCCTCAACGCCCCGGGCGCGAGCACGACCCTCGGCGGCAACCCCAAGGACCGCAACACGGAACTGGTCCTGAAGAAGGGCTGACACCCGCGACGCCCCCTACCGGGGCAGGACCAGGACGTAGGCGGCCGGTTCGCGGTCGGCCGACGCCATCAGCGCCGTGCGGACCACGGTCGCCTGCTGTTCCAGGGAGTCGCGCAGCTTCCTGGGCGTGATGTGGACGACCGTGATCCCGAGCCGCTCCAGGTGCTCGCGCTTGCGGGCGTACTCCGACCACACGGCGTCGTCGTGCTGCCGGGGCGCCCGGGTGTCCAGCTCGACCGCCACCGCGTGGTCGGGCCAGTACGCGTCGAGGCCGCCGAGGTAGGGGCCGCCGGGCAGGCGCAGGTCCACGTTCCAGGCCGGGTCGGGCAGGCCGTACTCGCGGACCATCCGGTACAGGCGGTCCTCGGCGATGGAGCGGCCCTCGGCCAGCAGGGAGTCCACCGCGTCGACCACGTGCGGACGGCTCAGCAGCCGCGCCTGGGTCAGCTCGCGCACCACGGAGGCCGGGTCGCAGTGGCCGCCGCGCACCGCCTCCGTCATCAGCCGGCGCACCACGCCCGCGTCCGCCAGTCCGGCCACGGCGTCGGCCAGGGCCCGGGCCACCGGGGCCACCGGCACGCCCGTGACCTGCTCCGGGTCGGGCAGCGCGGGAGTGCGGACGATCCGCGCGCAGCCGGTGGAGCGCAGCCGCCGCATGCGCGGGACCAGCACGTCGAACGCGTCCAGCGACGGCAGCGGGGGCGTGGAGGAGAAGCCGTGCAGGGTGAGCGCGGCCAGCCCCGTGATCATCACCTCCGGGTAGGCGGGGGCGTGTGCCGTGCCCGCGCCGGGCTGGACGGGAACCCCGGTGCCGCGCTCCCGCGCCGCGTACATCAGCACCGCGTGCAGCCGCTCCTCGCTGGTGGGCGGGCCCGGGTGGAGCAGGACCACGCCCGGCAGGAGCTGCTGCCAGGGGCCGCCGGGGCGGCACTGCTCGTTCGTCTCGGCCGTGGAGACTCCGCGCGAGCGGAGCTGGGCCGCCGTCATGACGCGGGGCCGGCCGCCGGCGGACAGGTCGTGCAGGGGGCGCGGGGAGAGCGGGGTGTTGTGGGTCATGACCGGCAATTTCCCGCGTCCGGGGCGTCCTTGAACCGCTGTTACAGCTCCGTCGACAAACACGGACAACCCAGCACTAAAGGACGAATGTTCGGATGCCGAAAGCCCCTGGTCCGTTCGGGTGCGGACCAGGGGTTACGGCTCATCGGGCACGCAGTTCGTAACGAAGCCGGAACGCCCCGATCTCAGGCCAAAGCTACTGGTCAGCGGCCTCGTCGCACGCCTGTCCGCGCAGCGCCCGCGCCAGGTCGTCCCGGGCCTCCAGCACCAGCCGGCGCAGCGCCGGGGCCGCCTCCCGGTGGGCCTCCAGCCAGGCGTCCGTGGCGTCCAGCGTCCGCCGGGACTGCTGCAGCGACGGGAACAGGCCCTGCACCACGTGCATGGCGATCTGGATCGACCGCTCGTCCCAGACCCGCTCGATCGCCGTGAAGTACTTCTCGGTGTACGGCGCGAGCAACTCCCGCTGCGAGCCCTGCGAGAAGCCCGCGATGGTCGCCTCGACCATGGCGTTGGACAGCGCGTCCGACTCCACGACCTGCGCCCACGCCTGCGCCTTGACCGCCCCCGACGGGCGCGCGGCCAGGCAGCGCACCTGGTGCCGCTTGCCGGAGGCCGTGTCGTCCCGGGCGAGCTCCTCGGCCAGCACCTTCTCGTCCACGGCCCCGTGCGCGGCCAGCGGCTCCAGGAACGCCCACCGCAGCTCCTGGTCCAGCTCCAGGCCCTCGACCGTCGCCGTGCCCCGCAGCAGGTCCCCCAGCAGCTCGAAGTCGGCCTCGGCGGTGGCCGTCCGGGCGAAGAAGCGCGCCCAGGCCAGCTGGTGCTCGCTGCCCGCCTCCGCCGCGTACAGCTCGCGCCGCGCGCCCTCGGCCAGCAGCCGGGCGGCCGTCTCCCGACGGGCCGGCGCCGCGTAGTGGGTGACCGCCGACTCCGCCCAGGCGTGCAGCATCTGCAGCACGCCGATCCCGGACTCCCGCCCCGCGAACCGCAGCACCAGGTCCACGAAGTCCCGCGCCGGCAGCAGCGCGTCCCGGGTCATGTTCCACAGCGCCGACCAGCACAGGGCGCGGGCGAGCGGGTCCGTGACCGACCCCAGGTGCTCGCGCAGGGTGGCCAGCGACGTCTCGTCGAAACGGATCTTGCAGTAGGTCAGGTCGTCGTCGTTGACCAGGACCAGGTCCGGGGCGTCGGCACCGGCCGGCTCGGCGACGACCGTGCGGGCGCCGTCGACGTCGGTCTCCACCCGCGCGTACCGCTCCAGCGCCCCGTCCGCGACCCGGTACAGGCCCACCGCCACCCGGTGCGGGCGCAGTTCCGGGTGCGACTCGGCGGCCTCCTGCACCACCGCCAGCTCCTCGACGCGGCCGTCGGCGTCCAGCAGCACCTGCGGCGTCAGCGCGTTCACCCCGGCCGTCTGCAGCCAGGACCGCGACCAGGCGCTCATGTCCCGGCCGCTGGTCTCCTCCAGCACCGACAGCAGGTCACCGAGGCGGGTGTTGCCGTAGGCGTGCCGCTTGAAGTAGCGCCGGGCGCCCTCCAGGAACGCCTCCTCGCCGACGTAGGCCACCAGCTGCTTGAGCACCGACGCGCCCTTGGCGTACGTGATGCCGTCGAAGTTGAGCTTGGCGTCCTGCAGGTCGCGGATGTCGGCCGTGATCGGGTGCGTGGAGGGCAGCTGGTCCGCGCGGTAGGCCCAGGCCTTGCGGCGGTTGGCGAAGGTGATCCAGCCCTCGCTGAAGCGGGTCGCGCCGACCAGGGAGAACGCGCCCATGAAGTCCGCGAAGGACTCCTTCAGCCACAGGTCGTCCCACCACTCCATGGTGACCAGGTCGCCGAACCACATGTGCGCCATCTCGTGCAGCACGACGTTGGCCCGGCCCTCGTAGGACGCCTGGGTCACCTTGCCGCGGAAGATGAACTCCTCCCGGAACGTCACCAGCCCCGGGTTCTCCATCGCGCCCAGGTTGTACTCGGGCACGAACGCCTGGTCGTACTTGCCGAACGGGTACGGGTAGTCGAAGTGGTCGTGGAAGAAGTCCAGGCCCTGCTTGGTGACCAGGAAGACGTCGTCGGCGTCGAAGTGGGGCGCGAGGGCCTTGCGGCACAGGGCGCCGAGCGGGATCTCCAGCGTGGTGCCGTCCGCGAAGGTGCGCGTGTACGTGTCCGTGACGTAGTGGTACGGGCCCGCCACCACGCAGGTGATGTACGTCGAGATCGGCCGCGTCTCCGCGAACCGCCACACCCCGTCGGCCCGTTCACCGGCTCCGTTGCTCCACACCGTCCAGCCCTCGGGGGCCCGCACCTCGAAGCGGTACGGGGCCTTGAGGTCGGGCTGCTCGAAGTTGGCGAAGACCCGGCGGGAGTCGGCCGGCTCGTACTGCGTGTACAGGTACACCTCGCCGTCCTCCGGGTCGACGAAGCGGTGCAGTCCCTCGCCGGTGCGGGAGTAGGCGCATTGGGCGTCGACCACCAGCTCGTTGTCAGAGGCCAGGTCCTCCAGCGTGATCCGGGAGCCGTCGAACACCTCTCCGGGGTCCAGGTCACGGCCGTTGAGTGAGACGGACGTCACACTCGGGGCGATCAGGTCGGCGAAGCTGCTCGCGCCGGGCTCGTTGCACCGGAAGCGGATCGTCGTGACCGAGCGGAAGGTGCGGGGCCCGTCACCGCTGTCCTCGCCGACCGCGGACCGCAGGTCGAGGGACACCTCGTACCCGTCGACGCTCAGCAGGGCGGCCCGCTCGCGGGCCTCGTCGCGGGACAGATTCTCACCGGGCACGGGCGGGACTCCTCAAGCGTCGTGGGATACGGCTGAACAGCACCGATCCTGCCACGAGCCCCTGACGCCGGTCAGCCGGGAATGGCCGGGGAGCACACGGGCGTTTCCCGGAGAAACGGTTGCCTCACGAGGAGAGACATGTCGGACAAGACCCCCGTCGACTTCTGGTTCGACCCGCTGTGCCCCTGGGCATGGATGACCTCCCGCTGGGTGCTGGAGGTGGAGAAGGTCAGGGACATCAAGGTGCGCTGGCACGTCATGAGCCTCTCCGTCCTCAACGAGAACAAGCTGGACGAGCTGCCCGAGCGGTACCGCGAGCTGCTGGAGACGGGCTGGGGCCCCGTCCGGATCGTCATAGCCGCGCAGCAGGAGCACGGCGCCGAGGTGCTCGGCGACCTCTACACCGCGCTCGGCACCCGCATCCACAACCAGGGCGAGGGCCACGGCAAGGAGACCGTCGCCGCGGCCCTGAAGGACGTGGGCCTGCCCGACTCCCTCATGGAGCACTGGGACTCCACCCCCTACGAGGCCGAGCTGCGCGCCTCCCACAAGGAGGGCATCGACAAGGTCGGCCAGGACGTCGGCACCCCGGTCATCGCCGTGCCCGGCGCCGACGGCGAGCAGATCGCCTTCTTCGGCCCGGTCGTCACCCCGGCCCCCAAGGGCGAGGAGGCCGCCCGCCTGTGGGACGGCACCCTCGCCGTGGCCTCCGTGCCGGGCTTCTACGAGATCAAGCGCACGCGCACCAAGGGCCCGGACTTCTCCAACCTCTGAGGCTCACGCCGAGGCGCCGGCTCCCGGGTTCTGCAGTTCCTCCGGGAGCCGGCCCCCGGCCGCCTGGTGGTCCCACGGCTGGTACCACCGGCAGCCCGGCGCGGTGCACCGCCACAGATCCGTGCGCCGCGTCCCGATGGCCTTTCTCTCCTCGGGCTTGAGCGGCGCGAACACCTGGGTGCCGCTGCCGGGACAGGTCGGGCAGTGCTTGTCCTTGAAGAACATCAGCTTCTCCTCGCCGCCACCGCCAGGTCCGGGAAGTCGGTGACGACCGCATCGACCCCCAGGTCGTAGTACAGCGCGTATTCCGCGAACGCGTCCCCGAAATCGTTCGCTCCGCTCCCGCGCCGGAACCGCTCCGGCAGGAACTGGTTCTCCGCGCGGAAGGTGTACGGCCCGATCCGCAGCCCCGCCGCGTGCGCGTCCGCGACGAGCGAGGTGCCGGCGACCGAGGACTTGTCCGGCCCGATCCAGTCCGCGTGGGCGGCGATCCGCGCGAGCCCCGCCGGGCTCATCATGTCCCGGTACGTCGTCGGATCACCCGACGAGACCAGGTCGTACGGCCCGCCCGTCGTCCCCAGCGCCTGCCACAGCGGCACGCCCAGCCCTTCCGCGGCGATCCGCTCCAGGCTCGTCGGCTCGAAGGACTGCACGACGCACTCGCGCCGCCCGAGCCGGTTGCGGCGGACGGCCGAGGCCAGCACCGGCTCCAGCGGCAGTCCGATCGAGCGGAAGTACGTGGGGTGCTTGGTCTCCGGGAAGACGGCGACGGTCCTGCCGTGCGCGCGCGACAGCCGCCGCGCCAGGTCCACGACCTCCTGGAAGGTGAGGATCCGCTCGCGCCCGTCGAAGACGGTGTTGCGGTTGCGGACCGCCGGCAGCCGCTCCACCGCCCGCAGCGTCTTCAGCTCGGCCAGCGTGAAGTCCTCCGTGAACCAGCCGGTGACCGCCCGGCCGTCGACCGTCTTCGTCGTGCGCCGGCCCGCGAACTCCGGGCGGACTGCCACGTCGGTCGTCTGCGAGATCTCGTTCTCGTGCCGGACCACCAGCTCGTGGTCCTTCGTCGGCACCAGGTCCGGTTCGATCCAGTCCGCGCCGGTCCGCACGGCGTGGGTGTACGAGGCCACCGTGTGCTCCGGGCGCCAGCCGGCCGCGCCGCGGTGGCCGATGACGACCGGGCCGCGCGTACGGGGGGCGGCCGCGGCCGCCGGGGCGCCGGCCGCGGCCGTGGCCGTCCCTCCGGCCGCCGCGAGCAGGAGGGTTCTCCGTCCGAGCTGCATGCAACTTCCCTTCGTCGGTGGGACGTTCAGCCGCGCGCCCGGGCCCGCGCCCCGGCCAGCCGCTCCAAGTGCTCCGCGTAGCCCCGGGTGTAGGCAGCGGCCCGGTCCACATCCGGCTCGACCACGGCCGTCGGCCGCGTCCACGCCTGGGCGTCCAGCCCGGCCCCGAACCGCTCCGCCGCCGCCAGCACCGCCCCCCGCGCGCCCACCTCGCCCTCGACGACCCGCAGGGGCCGCCCCAGCACGTCCGCCAGCAGCCGCATCCAGGCGGGGCTGCGGGTGCCGCCGCCGCAGACGGCGAGGGTCCCCGTCAGACCCGCCGCCTCCAGGCAGTGCCGGGCCGCGTAGCCGATGCCCTCACAGGTGGCACGGATCAGGTCCCCCCGGGTCGACTCCAGACTGACGCCGGTCAGTTCGGCGCGCAGCCGCGGCTCCACGAAGGGGGCGCGCTCCCCGGAGGGCGCGAAGTAGGGCAGTACGCGCACGCCGTGCGCCCCGGGCGGGGTCCGCGCCAGCAGGCCGTCCACCTCGTCGTGCCGCACGCCGGTCGTGGACAGCACCCAGTCCAGGGCCGCCGTGCCGACCATCGCGGGCATGGCCCGCAGCCAGTGCCCGGGCCGGTCCGTGGAGATGTACAGCCCGGCCGGTTCGCCGGTCAGGTCGAGCTCGCTCGTGGCCACCAGCCCGGCCAGGCAGGTGCCGACGATCAGCAGCCCGTCACCCGGGGAGGTCACCCCGGCGCCCAGCGCGCAGGCCGGCAGATCGTAGGGGCCGTTGGCGATCCGGGTGCCGGACGGCAGGCCCTCACCGCGTGCCGCGGCCGTGGCGACCGGGTCGCTCACCGGGGGCAGCAGGTCCCGCCGGTGGGCCAGCCCGAGCAGGGCGACGACCTCGTCGTCGTACGCCCGGGTCCGTGGATCGAGGAACGGCATGGACGCGTCCGACACGTCGGTCGCCGGACCGGCTCCCGTCAGCCGCTGGAACACCACGTCCTTGCAGTACAGGGCGGCCCGGGCGGAGTCCAGCGCCTTCGGCTCGTGGCGGTCGAGCCAGGCCAGCAGCGGCCCCGGGCTCCCGGGGAACAGCGCGCCCCCGGTCCGCCGGAACACCGTCTCGAACGTGCCGTCCGCCAGCCAGCGGTCCACCAGTTCGTGGGCGCGCCCGTCCATCCAGGAGGCGGCGGGACGCACCGGCCGGCCCTCGCCGTCCACCAGCCACACCCCGTCGCCCTGCCCGGTGAGCCCGGCGAGCTCCACCGGCTCCGCCACCGCCGAGGTCAGCGCCCCGAGCACGCCGACGACAGCCCCGTACACCTCCTCCATGTCCTGCTCGACGAGACCGCCGTGCAGCGACAGCTCCACCGGCCGGGAACGGACCGCCAGTTGACGGCCCGCGGCGTCGAAGGCCGCCGCCTTGACCATGGACGTGCCCACATCGATACCGACGTACATGCGGCTCTCCTCCGGGTCCTCAGGTCAGACAGTGCGCGAGCGGCTCTCCCCGCACCCAGCGGCCCACCTCGGCGGCGGCGATCCGCGCGGCCTTCTCCGCCACCGCGCGCGAGGCGCCGCCCAAGTGGGGCGTCAGCACCACGCGTTCGGCGAAGCCCCGCAGCCGCGACGCCACCGGCAGCGGCTCCTGCTCGTAGGTGTCGAGGGCGGCGGCCGACACCCGGCCGCTCTCCAGCGCGTCGCACAGCGCGTCCTCGTCCAGCAGCGGACCCCGGGCCGCGTTCACCACCACCGCCCCGGGCGGCAGCAGGCCCAGCTCCCGGGCGCCGATCAGCCCCCGCGTCTCGGGGGTGAGCCGGGCGTGCAGGGTGATCACCCGCGAGCGGCGCAGCAGGTCGTCGAGCGAGGTGACACGCAGGCCGTGGATCTCCCCGTGCACGTACGGGTCGTACACCATCACCCGCGCCCCGAACGCGCACAGCACCCGCGCGACCCGACTGCCGACGGCCCCGTAGCCGACCAGCCCGACGGGCAGGTCCTCCAGCTCGTGGCCGCTCTGCTCGTACGTGTAGTACGTCGCCCCCTCCCAGCTGCCGCGCCGGGCGAGCGGCTCGTGGGCCTGCGGGATGCGGCGCAGCGCGCAGAGCATCAGGCCGAGGGTGAACTCGGCGGTGGCGGCGGCGTTGCGGCCGGGCGCGAAGCACACCCGCACGTCCCGCTGCCCGGCCGCCTCCAGGTTGACGTTGACCGGCCCGCCCCGGCACACCACGACCAGCCGCAGGTCCGGGCAGGCGGCCAGGACCTTCCCGGTGACCGGCCCCATCTGTGTGACCAGCACCTGCGCACCGGTCAGCGCCTCGATCATCTCGTCCTCGGCGTCACTGGCCTCGCGCACCTCGGCGACCGGCCCGAACGGCTCCAGCGGCCAGCCGAGCCGCAGCTGCCGCACCTCGGCCCGCTCCACCTCACGCCGCACGGCCCGGGCGATCAGCGACGGCAGCACGAAGTGATCACCGGCGGCCACGACCCGCACGCTGTTCTCGGCAGTCATCGAAGGGAGTCTCCTGTCTCGGCGTCGAAGACATGGGTGTGTGCGAGGTCCGCGGCGACCCGGACCGGTTCGTCGTGGGCGAGCCGTGCCTCGGGGTCGGTGAGGACGACCAGGTGCCGGGCGACACCGTCGAGGGTGAGGGTCGCCAGGCCCGACTCCAGGAGCGGCTCGTGGGCGACGACCCGGGCGGGCAGTCCGTCACCGGCGGTGAGCCGGACGTCCTCGGGGCGGATGCCGACCACCACCTCACGGCCCCGCTCCACCGGCACGGGCAGCGCGATGCGCACCGCGTCGGAGAGGCGGGCGTGGCCGTCGCCGTCGGCGGTGCCGGGCAGCAGGGTGATCGCGGGTTCGCCGACGAAGTCCGCGACGAAGACGTTGGCCGGGCTGTCGTAGATCTCGTAGGGCGTGCCGAGCTGCTGGATGACGCCGTCCTTCATGACGGCGATCCGGTCGGCGAGCGAGAGGGCCTCCTCCTGGTCGTGGGTGACCAGGATGGTGGTGTGGCCGAGGTCCTTCTGGATGCGTCTGAGTTCGCGGCGGGTGGTGTCGCGCTGGGCCGCGTCCAGGTGCGAGAGCGGCTCGTCGAGGAGCAGCACGTCCGGTTCGCGGATCAGGGCCCGGGCCAGCGAGACGCGCTGCTTCTGGCCGCTGGACAGGCCGGCCGGGCGGGCCTGCAGGAGTTCGGTCAGACCGACCCGCTCGGCGATCTCCCTCACCTTGCGGTCGACGTCGCCGCGGGCGGACCGGCGCCGGGCCTTCAGCCCGAACGCCAGGTTCTCCGCGACCGACAGCGGCGGATACAGCGCGTAGTTCTCGAACGCGACCCCGATGTTGCGCTGCCGGGCGGGCCGTTCGACCACCGACGCCCCGCCGACGAGGATGTCGCCGCCGGTGACGGACTCCAGCCCGGCGATCATCCGCAGGGTCGTCGACTTGCCGCATCCGGAGGGCCCGAGCAGCCCGAGCAGCTCCCCGGACCGGAGGTCCAGGTCGATCCCGCGCACGGCCTCCACGGCGGGCCGCCCCCGGGACCGGTAGGTCTTCCTCAGCTCACGTAGCTCCAGTCCCGTCATGGCCGCCCTTCATCGCGCAAACCTCGTAACGGACCTTGTGTTCGTCCAGATCCCGCAGTGCCTCCGGGGACGCCCCGTCGTCCACGAGGACCGTGTCGAAGCGGGACAGCGGGACGACCCGGTGCAGGGCGACCCGGTCCAGCTTGGTGTGGTCGATCAGCAGGACGTTGCGGGCGGCCGCGTCGAGCATCGCCCGCTTCACGGACACGATGTGCTGTTCCTGGTGGTAGGCGTAGCCCCCGTGCACGGCCGACGTCGACGCGAAGCACACGTCGACCCGCAGCTGCTCGACCGCCTCCACGCACGACACCCCGAGGAACGACGCGTGCAGTGGGTCGTAGTCGCCGCCCAGGGCCATCAGATGGATGCCCCGCTGGTCGGCCAGCAGGTTGATCGCCTCCAGGAAGTTGGTGACGACCGTCAGGGGCGTGACCTCGCCGGTGCGCAGCCGCCTGGCTATCTCCAGGGTGGAGGTCGAGTCGTCCAGCAGGATCGCCATGCCGGGCTCGACCATCCGCAGGGCGTGCCCGGCGACGGCGGCCTTCTCGGCGCGCATGGTCTTCAGCCGGTACTGCACGTTCGACTCGAACACCCCCGACGGCTGCGCGGTCACCCCGCCGCGGAACTTCCGTACGACGCCCTGCCGTTCCAGCTCGTCCAGGTCCCGGTGGATGGTCATCAGGCTCACCCCGAACCGCTCGGCGAGCTCCGCCGCCGTCGCCGAGCCGTCGGCCAGCACCTGCTCGGCCATGGCGGCCTGCCGCGCCGCGGGCCCCTGCTGTCCACCGCTGCTGTTGCTCATGGCTGTGTCTCTATCCGTCGTCCCGGTCGTTCCGGCCGGTCGGCCTCGAACAGCAGCAGGTTCTCAGGCCGGACCACGAGCCGTACGGGATCGTCCGGACGAAGGCGTGCCGCGTCCGCCCGGGGCGCCACGAGCGACACCCGCCGCTCCCCGGTCCCGAGGCGGACGGTGACCTCGACGGACCGGCCGAGCACCTCCGTGACGTACACGGTCCCGGTCAGTTCGTGGCCCTCTCCGCGCAGGGCGAGGTCCCGGGGGCGCAGGCCGACCAGGACGTCCGTGCCCGGCGCGGCCCGCGCGCGCAGCGGCAGCTCCACACCGCCGTCCGCGCGCACCCCGCTCTGCGTCACCACGCCCGGCAGCAGGTTGATCCGGGGCCGGCCGAAGGCCCGCGCGACCTCCGTGTCGTGGGGCCGGTACCAGATGTCCTCGCGGGTGCCCGTCTGGACGATCCGCCCCTCGCGGATGACCCCGATGCGGTCGCCGAGCGCCAGTGCCTCGACGGAGTCGTGGGTGACGTACAGGGTGGTGGTGCGCTGCACGGCCCCGATGGCCTTCAGCTCGGCCCGCATCTGCTGGCGGAGCTTGGCGTCGAGGTGGGACAGCGGCTCGTCCAGCAGGAACGCCCGGGCGGGGCGCACCAGGACCCGGCCGAGGGCGACGCGCTGGCGCTGGCCGTTGGAGAGCCGGCCCACGGGCCGGTCCAGCAGCCCGGAGATGCCGAGCAGTTCGGCGATCGCGCCGATCCGCTCCCGGGCCTCGGCGGCGGGCAGCCGGTGCCGCGGCGAGCGCAGGGGCGAGGCGAGGTTGTCGTAGGCGGAGCGGTGCGGGTAGAGGGCGTAGCTCTCGAAGCACATCGCCACGCCCCGGTCGTAGGGTTCGACGCCCCGCATGTCCCTGCCGTCGAGCGCGACCGTGCCCGCGTCGGGCTGTTCGAGTCCCGCGACGGTCTTCAGGGTGGTGGTCTTGCCGGCGCCCGACGGGCCCAGCAGGCAGAAGAACTCGCCCTCCCGCACCTCCAGTTCCAGCCCGTCGAGCGCGAGGGTCTTCCCGTACGCCTTCCGTATCCCGCTCAGTGCGATCACGACTTCACCGCCCCGAACGACAGGCCGCGCACCAGGTAGCGCTGGATGGTGAGCGCCAGCAGCAGCGGCGGTACGACGGAGACGAGCGCGGCGGCGGCCGTGAGGTTGTACTTGGGCCGGTCGCCGCCGAGGAAGGACAGGGCGCCCACGGTCACCGTCTGGGCCTCGTTGGAGGTGAGGATCAGCGGGAAGACGAAGTTGTTCCAGGCGAAGATGAACGCCAGCAGCGACACGGCGGCGATGCCCGGCTTGACCAGCGGCAGGGCCACCTTGAAGAAGGCCTGCTTGCGGGTGTAGCCGTCCAGCAGGGCGGCCTGCTCCAGCTCGGGCGTCAGGTCGGCGAAGTACGACCGCATGATCCACACGATCAGCGGCAGCGTCACCAGTTGCAGCACCCACACCATGCCGACGTACGTGTCGAACAGCCCGAGCTTCTGGTACAGCACGAACAGCGGGATGATCACGGTCAGTTCGGGTGCGAAGCGGAACGACAGCAGGGTGAACATCAGGTTCTCCGAGCCCCTGAACCGCCACCGGGCCGAGGCGTACGCCGCCGGCAGGCCCACCACCAGCGACAGCGCGACCGCCCCCACGGAGACCACCAGGCTGTTGACGAAGAACCGCACGAACGGGATGCCCTCGCTGTCGCCGAGGACCGTCCGGTAGCCGTCGAGCGTGGGGGAGAAGGAGAAGTAGGTGGAGAACAGCTGGTCGGCCGGTTTCAGCGACAGGATCACCATCCAGGCGATCGGGAACAGCGCGAAGACGAAGTAGAGGACGAGGGCGGTGTCGCACAGCCACCCCGGGACGCGTTTCCTCATGTGGTGACCTCCGCGGCCTTCCGCTGGATCTTCCCCAGGTGCTTCACCAGCACCATCGCGGCCAGGTACACCACGGCCCACAGCACGATCGTGTAGGAGATGCCGAACGAGTAGCGCTGGAAGCGGATGGCCTCCAGGTACGCCCGGATCTGCAGCACCACCGTGGAGTCGCCTGGCCCGCCCTCGGTCAGGGCGTAGATGATGTCGAACACCTTCAGCGAGTCCATGAACCGGAAGATCACCGCGACCAGCACGTACGGCCACAGCATCGGCAGGGTCAGCCGGCGGAAGGTGTACCACCACCCCGCGCCGTCCACGGCCGCCGCCTCGAAGGGGGAGGCGGGCAGCGACCGCAGACCGGCCAGGGCGAGGATCGCCACGAACGGGGTGTAGACCCACACGTCCACGGCGATCGACGACAGCAGGGCGCCCGTCGGGGTGTCGGTCCACTGCACCCCGCCCAGGCCGAAGGGCCGCAGCAGGTGGTTGACGACCCCCACGGACGGCTGGAGCATCAGCTTCCAGATGATCGCCGCGATCACCGGGGCGATCATCAGCGGCAGGATCAGGATCTTCTCCAGCACCCGGCCGATCAGGGTGGAGCGGTGCAGCAGCAGGGCGACGGTCACGCCGAGGACCGTCTCCGAGAGCGCCGCCCCGACCGCGTACAGCACGGTCACCCACGCCGAGTTCCAGAACGCCTCCTGGGTGAAGACGGCTCTGTAGTTGTCGAACCGCACCAGGTCCGGCTGCGGTTTGCTCGCCGAGAAGTCGAACAGCGTGTAGTACAGCCCGAGCCCGAAGGGGTAGAGGATCCCGCAGGTCAGCAGCAGGGCGGGGACGATCAGCAGATACGGGCGCAGGGTGAGCCGCCACCCCATCGGCTAGCCCACCTTGCCGGCGAGGTCGCCCGCCAGCCCGTCCAGGACGGACTGCGCGCCCTTGCCGCCGTAGATCTCCTGCAGGGCCGCCGCCCAGCTGGTCGTCGCGTCGAAGAACTGCGCCTGCGGGGTGAACTGGATCTTCGTCTGGTCGACGACCGCCTCGAAGGTCTCCAAAAAGCCCGGCAGGGACCGCATCTTGTCCTTGTAGGCGGGGTCCTCGGCGACGGACCTGCGCACCGGGTCGATGTGGTTGTGCGTGATCGCGCTCCTGCGCAGGTGCTCCTTGCCGGTCGCCCACTGCAGGAACAGCCAACTGGCGCTCTTCTTCTTGCTCTTGGCGTTCATGCCGAGCGACCAGATCCACATGTTGGTGGCGAGCGAGCCGTCCGGTCCCTTCGGGCCGGGGTGGAAGGCGATCTTCCCCGAGGCGGGGCTCGCGCCCTCCACGGCCTGGAAGTAGGCGGCCGTGTCGGCGTCGAACAGCATCCCGGCCTTCTTCGCGCCCAGGTCGCTGGAGCACTGGTACCAGGTGTACGAGGTCCAGGACGGCGGTCCGCCCCGCTTCACCATCCGCGCCCAGTCCTCGGTGAAGGCCACCGCCTCGGGGCTGTTCATGGCCGGTGTGAGCTTGCCGCCGTCGACCGTGAAGTCCTTCAGCCCGTTGCGGGCGTACATCGTCATGAAGCCCGGGTGGATGGTCGCCCAGCTCCTGGACCCGCGTACGGCGATCCCGTACATGCCGTCGTAACCGGCGCCCGGCGCCTTCCGCTTGAGGGTGGCGGCGAGTTCGGTCAGCTCGTCGAAGGACTCGGCGGGTTTCAGGCCGAGTTTGCCGAACACCTCGGTGTTGTAGGCGACGACGTTGGTCTCCCAGCCCCAGGGCAGCGCGTACTGCCCGCCCCGGCCGAGCGGCGCGCCCGCCTTCAGCGACCACTGGCCGGCCTGGAGCAGGTTCGGGAAGAAGTCCGCCCGGTCCCATTCGGCGCCGGTGGCGGCGGAGTTGCGCATCCAGGGCCCGAGGTCCTCCAGCCAGCCCGGCGGCCCGTACTGCCAGACCATGTACGCGCCGAGCATGAAGACGTCGTAGGAGGCGCGCCCGCTGGACAGGTCGACGGTGAGTTTGTCGAAGTAGTTGTCCTCGGGGAACACGTCGTACTCGACCTCGATGCCGGTCTTCGCGGTGAAGGACTTCAGGTCGGCGATGAGGGCGTCCGTGTACGGGTGCTTGTTGAGCAGCGCCTTGACGGTGGTGCCCTTCTCCCGCCGCCAGTCGAAGGAGCCGGTGACGTCGTCGGCGGCGGACCCGTCGCTCTTGCTGTCGTTCCCGCCGAAACCGGCGCCGCAGGCCGTCAGGAGCGGGGCGGCGGCGGCCCCGGCGGCGAGGGCGAGGAAGCGCCGGCGGTCGTGCACGTGCGTGTCCATCCGTACCTCCGAGTGGAGCCTGGTTAACACGTCGAGTCGACTCGCTAACAGAGAGTGGAACGGCTGAAGTTGGGCGTCAATCCCTCGCGCACGGGAAAATATCGGGGCACAGTGAGAAGTTCACAGATCCGGCTGCGACGGCGTGGGAGGTTCCGGATGGCGGACGAGGGTGCGGCCTGGCTGGGCGTCGACCTGGGCACGCAGAGCGTCCGCGTGCTGCTCGTCACCACCGACGGCACGGTCCTCGGCAGCGGTTCGGCCCCGCTGACCGGACGGCGCGAGGGGGTGCGGCACGAGCAGGACCCGGTGCGCTGGTGGGCCGCGCTGTGCACGGCGTCCCGGGCGGCCCTCGGCGCGGCGCCCTCCGGCACGCCGGTCGGCGGGCTCGCGGTGTGCGGCACCTCCGGCACGGTGCTGCTGACGGACGCCTCGGGCCGGCCCGTGAGCCCGGCGCTGATGTACGACGACGGACGCGCCGCGCGGGAGGCGGCGCGGGTCAGGGAGGCGGGGCTCGCGGTCCAGGACACCTGGGCGCTGCCGAAGGCGCTGTGGCTGGTGGGGGAGTACGGGCCCGGCCTGCGGCTGGCCCACCAGCCCGACCTGATCGTCACCCGCCTCACCGGCGCACCACCCCCGGCCGACTCCAGCCACGCCCTCAAGACGGGCTACGACGTGGAGCACGACGCCTGGCCGGAGTCCGTACTGGCCGGACTCGGCGTGCCCGAGGGCCTGTTGCCGGACGTGGTCCGCCCGGGCACCCCGCTCGGCGAGGTCGGCCCGGCCGCCGCCGACGCCACCGGCATCCCCGCCGGCACGCCCGTGTTCGCCGGGATGACCGACGGCTGCGCGGCCCAGATCGCCTCGGGCGCGCTGCGGCCCGGCTCCTGGAACTCGGTGCTGGGCACGACCCTCGTGCTCAAGGGCGCGGCCCGCGACCCCGTCCGTGATCCCACGGGCGTGGTCTACAACCACCGTGCCCCGGACGGCGGCTGGCTGCCCGGCGGGGCCTCCAGCGTCGGCGCCGGGGCGCTCGCCGCGCACTTCCCGCAGGCCGACCCGGCCCTGCTGGACGAGCGGGCCCGGGCGTTCGAGCCGTCGAGCGCGATCGCCTACCCGCTCGTCTCGCCGGGGGAGCGGTTCCCGTTCCGGGCGCCGCAGGCCACCGCCCTGCTGCTCGGCGACCCGGCGGACGACGCCGACCGGTGGGCCGCGCTCCTGCAGGGCGTCGGCTTCGCGGAACGGCTCTGCCTGGACTACCTGCACCACCTCGGCGCCCCCCTCGACGGCCCGCTCACCTTCACCGGCGGCGGCGCGCGCAGCCCGTACTGGAACCAGCTGCGCGCCGACATCCTGGGCCGCCCGGCCCGGGTCCCCGAGCAGACGGAACCGGCACTGGGGATGGCGGCGCTGGCCGCGTTCGGGGCGTCGAGGGCCGGCACGCTCGCCGACGTGGCCGAGCGCATGGTCCGCGTCCGCACCGTCCTCGAACCCCGCCCCGCCCGCACGAGCGCCTTCGCCGAGCCGTACGGGCGTCTGCTCGACGCCCTCCGAGACCGCGGCTGGCTACCCGCCCCGCTGGCGGAACACGCCCGGTCCCGACTGCACCTGCACACGGGCCGGCCATGACCAGCCCTCCGCAGGCGTGCCCCCGCCCCACCCGCACGGCCGCCTCGGCCGAGCCGCACGCGCGTCCCGCCGACGCCCTCCGGGCCGTCGGCGGCGGTGGCGGAACCCGCCCGGCCCCGGTCGCGCCTGGACACGGGCCAGCCATGACCAGCCCTCCGCAGGCGTGCCCCCGCCCCACCCGCACGGCCGCCTCGGCCGAGCCGCACGCGCGCCCCGCCGACGCCCTCCGGGCCCGGCTGTCCGCCCCGGTGGCGGAACACGCCCGGTCCCGGTCGCACCTGGACACGGGGGAGTGGTGATCGGGCCCCTGCTGGTGCGCCCCGCCCGCACGGCTGCCCTGGCCGAGCCGTACGCGCGGTCCCGGTCACGCCTGGGCACGGGCGGTCCTGACCAGGTCACCTACGCGCCCCCGCCCCACCCGCACGGCCGCCTCGGCCGAGCCGCACGCGCGCCCCGTCGACGCCCTCCGGGCCCGGCTGTCCGCCCCGGTGGCGGAACACGCCCGGAGCCGGCCGCATCTGGACACGGGGCAGTCATGACCTGGACCCTGGTGCGGCCCCGCCCCGGCGTGCCGGCACCGCCGGTGCCGCCCCGCCTCGACCGCCCGACCGCACGCGAACGGACCGGCCCATGACCACGACCCTCCTGCTGGCCCGGCACGGGCAGACCGTCTGGCACGCCGAGAACCGCTACGCCGGCGTCAGCGACATCGGCCTCACCGACACCGGACGCGCCCAGGCGCAGGCCCTCGGCCGCTGGGCCGCCGCCCACCCGGTCGACGCGATCCGCACCTCCCCGCTGTCCCGGGCCGTCGCCACCGCCGACCCCGCCTGCCGTGCCCTCGGCCTCACCCCGCAGCTCGAACCCGACCTGCGCGAGTGCGACTTCGGCGTGGTCGAGGGCCGCACGCTCGCCGAGTTCGAGGCCGAGGACCCGGAATGGGCCGCGGCCTACCGCGCCGACCCGGTGGCCAACTCCTTCCCGGGCGCCGAGGACCCGGCCGCGGCGGCGGCCCGGGGGGTGCGCGCCCTGCGGGAGATCGCCGCCGCGCACCCGGGCGGACGCGTCCTGGTCGTCGCCCACAACACCCTGCTCCGCCTGGTGCTGTGCAGCCTGCTGTCGATCCCCGCGAAGGAGTACCGCAGGGTCTTCCCGCGGCTGCGGAACGCGGCGATCAGCGAACTGCGCCTGCACACCGACGGTTCCGCCGCGCTCCTCTCCCTCAACGTGCCCTGTGAGGCGGACGCGCCGTAGACACGGAAGACCCCCGCGAGTCACGTCCTCGCGGGGGTCTCCCTCACTCCGCCTGCCGTTCGTGAAGGGTGAGAAGACGATCACGAGGCAGGACGCTCCACGGGAGGCTCGGGGCCTCGGCGGCTACGGGGCCAGCAGCAGCACGTCCGCCCGGGACTTCGCGGCCTCGTAGCGCCGGGCCACGTCCTGCCAGTCGACCACCTGCCACATCGCCTCGATGAAGTCCACCTTCTGGTTGCGGTACTGCAGGTAGAAGGCGTGCTCCCAGGCGTCGAAGACCAGGATCGGGGTCGCGCCCTGGCCGACGTTGCCCTGGTGGTCGTAGACCTGCTCCACGATCAGCCGGCCGCTCAGCGGCTCGTGGGCGAGCACCCCCCAGCCGGAGCCCTGCGTGGTCGCGGCGGCCTTGGACAGCTGGGCCTTGAAACGGGCGAAGGAGCCGAAGGACTCGGTGATCGCGTCCGCGAGCTCACCCACGCCGTCCTGCGCGAGCGGCTCGCCGCCGCCGTCCTTCGGGCCCGTCATGTTCTGCCAGTAGATGCTGTGCAGGATGTGCCCGGAGAGGTGGAAGGCCAGGTTCTTCTCCAGCCCGTTGATCGACCCCCAGGCCTCCTTGTCCCGCGCCTCGGCGAGCTGCTCCAGCGTGTCGTTGGCGCCCTTCACATAGGCCGCGTGGTGCTTGTCGTGGTGCAGCTCGATGATCTCCGGGCTGATCACGGGGGCGAGTGCCGCGTAGTCGTACGGCAGGTCGGGCAGCGTGTAGACGGGCATGGGCGGGGTCCCCTCCGAACCTCTTATTGCAACAGGCTTGCAACTGCACGCTAGCAGCAATAGGGCGCCGGCGGCTGCCCAGGGCACGCAAAAAGGCCCCCGCGTGTCCCGCGGGGGCCTGACGCGTCCGGACGTCTACCGCCGGGCGCGCGCCTTCTGCCAGGCGTAGCCGACGGCCGCGAGGGCCAGGGTCATCCCGCCCGTCGAGTACAGCTGCACCCGCGTGCCGGGCTCCCGGGCCATCAGGACGAAGACCGCGGCCATGCCGGCCAGGGCGAGCCACGTCAGCCACGGGAACGCCCACATCCGCACGACCAGCTTCTCGGGCGCCTCGCGCTCCATCCGGCGGCGCAGCCGAAGCTGCGAGACGGCGATGAAGATCCACACGACGAGGATCACCGCGCCGATCATGTTCAGCAGCCACGCGAAGACGTCGTTCGGCCGCCAGTAGCTCAGCAGCACGCACAGGAACCCGAACACGGAGGAGGCCAGGACGGCGATCCGCGGCACCCCGCCCGAGACCCGGCCCAGCCCCTTCGGGCCCTGCCCGCGCTCCACCAGCGAGTAGGCGATGCGGGAGGCGCCGTAGATGTTGGCGTTCATCGCGGACAGCAGGGCCACCAGCACGACCACGTTCATCAGCTGGCCGGCGCCGGGGATGCCGAGCTCGTCGAGGGCGGCGACGTACGGGCCCTTCTCGACGACCTCCTTCGAGTCCCAGGGGACGAGCGTGACGATGACGGCCATGGAGCCGATGTAGAACAGCGCGATGCGCCACATCGCGGTGCGGACCGCGCGCGCCACGCCCTGGACGGGGTTCTCCGACTCGGCCGCCGCGATGGTCACCGTCTCCAGGCCGCCGTAGGCGAAGACCGACGCGAGCAGGCCGATGACCAGGCCCTCGCCGCCGTGCGGCAGGAAGTCGGTGAGGTTGCCCGCGCCGGGCGAGTCGGTGCCGGGCAGCACACCGAGGATCGCCAGGACGCCGAGGACCAGGAACAGGGTGATCGCGGCGACCTTCAGCGCCGCGAACCAGAACTCGAACTCGCCGAAGTTCTTCACCGCCGCCAGGTTCGTGCCGCAGAAGACGACCATGAACAGCGCCACCCACGCCCACTCCGGCGTGCCCGGCAGCCAGCCGCTGACGATCTTCGCGGCGCCGATGCCCTCCAGACCGACCGCCGTGCACAGCAGGACCCAGAACGACCAGCCGGCCGTGAACCCGGCCCAGGGGCCGATCGCCCGCTCGGCATGCGCGGAGAAGGAACCCGAGGAGGGATACGCGGCCGACATCTCGCCCAGCATCCGCATCACCAGCATCACGAGGAGACCGGAGAGGGCGTAGGCGATCACGATCGACGGACCGGCCGCGGCGATGCCGGCGCCGGAGCCGACGAACAGTCCGGCGCCGATCACGCCGCCGAGGGCGATCATCGACAGGTGGCGCTGCTTGAGGCCGTGGGAGAGGGAGACGCCGTCCGTGCCGGTCGGCGTCTTCGTGGTGGTGCTGCTGGGCATGGGCGCGGCTCGTCCAATGCGTGAGGGGCGTGCGAGGGCAAAACGCCGCCAGTCTCGAACGCGCCCCCATCTGCGCGAAGGGGCATCCCACGATGTGGACGGCGACGTCGCTCAGTGTGCTCGCGCGGCGACCGCACCCCCGGCGCGCGGCGGTGCGCCCCGAGGTCGTGCCCGTCGCGACCCGGGGCACGGCGTCCCGGCGCCTTTGGTGGGAAACCTACAGACGGGCCCCCCGCCCCACCCGTGTCGCACGGCACCCGAGCACCGTGACCGGCGTCACGCCGTACTCGGTGTAACCCCCACTCTTTGTACGGAGCCGACCAAGTGCCGGTTCGCGCCTTTGTCGACCGCTGACGGTGATCGGGCCGAGGGCGCTGGGATAGCGTCACGGTGTCCCACCGGCCCTCACCCTCGCGGAGTCCCCATGAGCACCGCTGCCGCCACGTCCGCCCGCACCGGACAGGTCCTCGCCGACCTGCTCCCCGCCTCCCGTGTCCGGGACGCGGCCCTCGTGCTCGGCGGCGCCGCGCTCACCGGCCTCGCCGCCCAGCTCTCCGTGCCCGTGCCGGGCTCCCCGGTGCCGGTGACCGGCCAGACCTTCGCCGCGCTGCTCGTCGGCACGTCCCTCGGGGCCGGCCGCGGCTTCCTCGCCCTGGCGCTGTACGCGGTGGCGGGCATCGCCGGCGTGCCGTGGTTCGCGGGCGCCTCCTCCGGCGTCGCCCCCTCCTTCGGCTACATCCTCGGCATGATCCTCGCCTCGACCGTCGTGGGCGCCCTGGCCCGCCGCGGCGCCGACCGCTCGGTGTGGCGCATGGCCGGCACGATGCTCGTCGGCGAGGCGATCATCTACGCCATCGGTGTGCCCTACCTGGCCCTCGCCACCGGCATGTCCGCCACCGCGGCGATCGCGGCCGGCCTCACGCCGTTCCTCATCGGCGACGCGCTGAAGGCCGCCCTGGCGATGGGCGCGCTGCCGACGGCGTGGAAGTTCGCGAACAAGCGCTGACCTCGCGCGCCGCGCCGGCCTCACGCGAGCCGGAAGAGGCCCGCCGGGACGAACCGTCCCGGTGGGCCTCTTCCTTTCGTCACCCCGCGAAGGGGCCGGATCAGCCCTCCCGCACCGCGGACCGCCGCCACTGCGACCACCACAGACCGGCCACGCCCGCGCCCAGCAGCGCCGTGCCGGCCGCGCCCAGCGGCAGCAGATCACGCGCCGGACCCGTCCTGGGAAGCTCCTTGCGGCCCGGGCCCGCCGGCTCGTTGTCCGTGCCGAGCAGCAGGGGAGTGGCCGGCGCGTCCGGCGACGGGTTGGTCGTGCCGAACGGCACCGGACCCTGCTGCCAGAACGTCTTCTTCCCCTCGCTCGTCTGCACGGGCAGACAGATCTTCCCGGCCTTTCCCAGGTCGTACGTCGCGTCGACGGCGTACGACTGCGACTTACCCGCCGCGAGATTGTCGAGCGGGCAGGCGAAACCGCTGTTCGAACCCTCCGGAAGGTCCTTCTCGGCTATCGCGGAACAGCCTTCGACGTTCTTGACGGCAAGCCCGTCGAATCCGACGACCAACAGCCTGATCGGTCCGCTGTCCTTGGTCCCCTCGTTCTTCACCGTGGCGGTAATGGCCGTCTTTTCCGAACCGTTGTCGACCGAGATCTTCTCCGGCAGCAGCGTGGTGAGATCCACCCCGTCCGGTGCCTTGTCGACGACCTTTCCCCCCTTGCTGCTCGCAGGCCCTTCGTCCTGCGCGCCGGCGGTGCCCGAAAGGATCAGCACCGCTGAGAATGATGCCGCGACCAGCGGTCCCGCGACCACGGCCCTACGACGAGAACTCATGTTCGTCCCCCCTTGCGTCCCCCTGGGCTGCGCCTGAATTCGCAGCAATGAAAGAGGTACCACAAGATTTCGCCGCACTATCCTGGTGCGGCACGAAGTGTGACCGTTGTGTTTCACTGGAGTCGGTCGCGGCGTCGTGGAGGGGGGCAGCGGATTGCCGGGGAATACGAACAGCGGCGGTGTTCCAGGGGTATTGGTGACGGGACGCTATCGGTTGGTCGAAAGTATCGGCCAGGGGGGAATGGGGCGGGTGTGGCGAGCCGCCGACGAAATACTCGACCGGCAGGTCGCCGTCAAGGAAATGCGCATCGACGGACTCGACGCGGAGGACAGCAGGACGCGCCGCGAACGGACGTTGCGCGAGGCCCGGGCCACGGCCCGCATCGACCATCCCAACGTCGTGCGGATCTACGACGTCGTCGACGAGGGCGAACGCCTGTGGATCGTCATGGAGTTGGTGGACGGCCGCTCCCTGGAACGCGTCCTCGCCGAGGAGGGCCCGCTCGGCCCCTTCGAGACCGCCCGGATCGGACTCGGCCTGGTCGCGGCGCTCAGGCAGGTGCATGAACGGGGCGTGCTGCACCGGGACATCAAGCCCGGGAACGTCCTGGTGGAGAACGCGGGCGCGGTGGCCGGATCCGGACGGGCCGAGGGCAACGTCTCAGCCCTCCGCGCCCGTTCGCGCGCCCGCCGCGTGGTCCTCACGGACTTCGGCATCGCCGCGATCCAGGACGCCAAGGCGCTCACCATGGTCGGCATGCTGGTCGGCTCGCCCGACTACATGGCCCCCGAGCGCATCTCCGGCCGCCCCCAGGGCCCGCCGTCCGACATCTGGTCCCTCGGCGCGACCCTCTGCGCGGCCCTGGGCGGCCGCTCCCCGTTCTCCCGCGACACCACGCTGGCGACCCTGCACGCGGTCCTCTACGAGGAGCCCGAACTCCCGGTGACGGCGGGCCCGCTGCGCGAGATCCTCAGGTCCCTCCTGGAGAAGGACCCGACGACCCGCCCGACCCTGGAGGACCTGGAAACGGCCCTGGAGCCGGTGGCGTTCCCGTCACCGACCCCCACGGTGGCGGTGCGCACACCGGAGCCGGGCGCCTCCGGCCCGGCGTCGACCGGAGCTCCGCCGGACCCACCGAGTCCGAAGCCGGGCTTCGACCGCACCCCGGCCCTGGACAGTGCCCCGGCCCTGGACAGTGCCCCGGCCCTGGACAGTGCCCCGGCCCTGGACAGTGCCCTGGCCCTGGACAGTGCCCTGGCCCTGGACAGTGCCCTGGCCCCGGACAGTGCCCTGGCCCCGGATAGTGCCCCGGCCATGCACAGGGCGCCGGACCCGGACAGGGCCCCGGACAGGGCCCCGGACCCGGCCCCGGACCCGGATAGGCCCCCGGCCCCGGACAGCGCCCGGGCCCTGGACAGCGCCCCGGCCCCGGACCAGGGGCAGGGCCCGGAAACGGCACCGGGCCCGGATAGGGCCCCGGCCCCGGACCCGGGACAGCGCCCGGAAACGGCACCGGGTCCACGCCCGGATCCGGGGCAGGGCCTGACTCCGGGGCCCGGGCAGGGTCTGCCCGGTGTCCGGGCCGGGCGTGAGCCCGGAACTCGCGCGGTCTCCCTCACCCGCGCGCAAGCAGAGACCGAGCGCCGTCCCCGCCCCGGGCCGACGCCGAGTCCCGCCCCCCTGCCGCCCGGTGAACTCCCGGGCCCCGCGACCCCCCGCCGCCGCCCCGGCACACGGCACCACCACCGTCGCCGCCGCACGGCCCTCGCGGCAGCGGCGGCCACCGTCGCCACCGCCGGCACCGTCGTGGCGATCCTGCTGGCCACCTCCTCCACCCCGCCGGACGGCACACCCACCCGCGCGGGCTCCACGGCCTCCGCGTCCCCCACCCCGTCACCCACCCCGTCACCCACCGTGGAGGGCACCGCCAGGCCGCACAGCCTGCCGCCCGGCACCCACCGGGAAGCGGGCGGCTTCGCCTGGGCGACCCCCGACGGCTGGCGGCGGGACGTGAAGACCGGCGCCGAGGTGCACTACACCTCGCCGGACGGCTCCCAGGAACTGGTCGGCAAGTCGTCCCTGGCCCGCGGCGACCTGCTGCAGACCTGGCAGACCTCCGAGCGCAACGCCCAGCAGGGCCAGGACTACCGCAAGATCCGCCTGGAGGAGACGACGTTCCGCGGCCACCCCGCGGTCGTCTGGGAGTACACCTTCACCCTGAAGGGCGTCCACTGGCACGCCCGTCTGCTCGGCTTCAACGTGAAGGGGACGTCGTACCAGGTCAACACCTGGTACGACGCCTCCGTCGAAACGGAGGCCCTGCGCACCTACGAGAAGGTCAAGGACAGTTTCACGGTGCTGTAGGGCAACGAAAAGGGCCTGCGGCGCGTGCCCGAAGGCACCGCGCCGCAGGCCCGGCCGTGCACGGAAGGTTCGCGAACGGCGAGTGCGTCAGGGGGAGGAGGGGCTCAGCCGGCCGAGACCTCGTTCCGCTCCTCCTCGCGCACCGCACCGGCGTCGGCGTCCCGCCGCCCGCCCCGCATCTTCTCCTTGACGAAGGCGATGACGAGCACGACCGCCGCGACGAGCAGCGACAGCGAGATCGTGGTGCGCCCGTCGTGCTCGGTGTCGGTGAGCATGTAGCCGAGGATGAACACGATCAGCGCGGCCGTCGCCCAGGTCAGGTACGGGTACAGCCACATCTTCACGACGAGCTTCTCCGGCGCCTCGGCCTGGATGATCTTCCGCATGCGCAGCTGCGAGAAGCAGATCACCAGCCACACGAAGAGGGCGACCGCACCACTGGAGTTCACCAGGAACAGGAAGACGGAGTCCGGGAACTTGTAGTTGAAGAACACGGCGACGAAGCCGAACGCGACGGACGCGAGGATCGCCGTGCGCGGCACGCCGTTGGAGGTCGTGCGGGCGAACGCCTTCGGCGCGTCCCCGCGCTGGCCCAGCGAGAAGGCCATGCGCGAGGCGGTGTAGAGGCCGGAGTTGAGGCAGGACAGCACCGAGGTCAGCACGATGAAGTTCATGATCTGACCGGCGTGCGGGATGCCGAGCGAGTCGAGCGCGGCGACGTAGGAGCCGTCGTCGGTGATGGACTTGCTGTCCCACGGCAGCAGGGCGACGACCACGAAGATCGAGCCGAGGTAGAAGACGGCGACACGCCAGATGATGCTGTTGGTGGCCTTGGTGACGGCCTGCTGCGGGTTCTCCGACTCACCGGCCGCGAGGGTGGCGATCTCGCTGCCCATGAAGGAGAAGACGACGAGCAGCACACCGGTGAGGATGGCCCCGGCCCCGTTGGGCAGGAAGCCGCCGTGCTCGGTGAGGTTGGCCAGCCCGGCCTGCTCGCTGTCCACACCCGGCAGGAGGCCGAACACGGCCAGCCCGCCGATGACGATGAACGCCGCGATGGCGACGACCTTGATGCCCGCGAACCAGAACTCGAACTCACCGTAGGAGCCCACGGAGACGAGGTTGGTGGCGGTCAGCACGACCATCACGATCAGCGCCCAGGCCCACTGCGGCACGGCCGGTATCCAGCCCTCCAGGATCACGGCACCGGCGGTCGCCTCGACCGCGAGCACCACGACCCAGAAGAACCAGTACAGCCAGCCGATGGAGAAGCCGGCCCAGGGACCGAGCGCCCGGTCGGCATGGGCGGAGAACGAACCCGAGGTCGGATTGGCCGCCGACATCTCGCCCAGCATCCGCATCACCAGCACCACGAGCGTGCCGACGAGGGCGTAGGAGAGCAGGATGCCGGGGCCTGCGGTGGCGATGCCGGAGCTGGACCCCACGAAGAGGCCGGCGCCGATCACACCGCCGATCGCGATCATCGAAAGGTGCCGGTTCTTGAGTCCGGCCTGCAGCCCGGAGCCGTGCGCCCCGGGTTCTCCGGGGACCTGTGGTTCGTTTCCGGTTGTCTTCGTCGGCTGCGAGGTCATGGAGCGGATTTCCTTTGCGCCGGGGAGTGGTACTTCCGCACGTGAACTGATCACGCCGTACGAACGGGGTGTGTCGCGGCGTGACGATGTACGGGCGCTCGTACGAGCGGTGTACGAGCCGGTCCAGTGAATCGGAGGCGAACGTTGAGGAGAACCTTTGAATCCAGATTGTTACTTGAGGTTTTCCTGAGCTTCCGTAATGTGGCTCACATTCGGCTCACGTTTTCCTGAGCGCCACCCCGCGCGCTTTCCCCGAAACACCCGTGTCACACTCGTCCCATGCGCGTGTACCTCGGCTCGGACCATGCCGGCTACGAACTGAAGAACCACCTCGTCGAGTGGCTGAAGGAGGCGGGTCACGACCCCGTCGACTGCGGCCCGCACATCTACGACGCCCAGGACGACTACCCGCCGTTCTGCCTGCGCGCCGCGGAGCGCACGGCCGCGGACCCCGGCTCCCTCGGCATCGTCATCGGCGGCTCCGGCAACGGCGAGCAGATCGCCGCGAACAAGGTCAAGGGCGTCCGCGCGGCCCTCGCCTGGAGCGAGGAGACGGCGTCCCTGGGCCGCCAGCACAACGACGCGAACGTGGTGGCCGTCGGCGCCCGCATGCACTCCCAGGACGAGGCGACGAAGTTCGTCGAGGTGTTCCTCAACACCCCGTTCTCCGGTGACGAACGTCACATCCGCCGCATCGACATGCTGTCGGCGTACGAGACGACGTCGGACCTCCCCCCGATCCCCCCGCACCACCCGCAGCAGTAGCCGACGGCCGGCCGGGGCCCGGCGCCAGGACGCGGAAGGCGGCGCCCCGCGTCGAGCCGGGCCCGCCGTCCGACCGTGCCGGGCGGCGGGCGGAAGCGTCAACGACCACAGGGAGCACCGTGCCGGAAGGCCACACCATCCACCGCCTGGCGCAGGACTACGCCGGCGCCTTCCGTGGCACCACGCCCCACATCAGCAGCCCGCAGGGCACGTTCACCCCGGCCGCCACGCTCCTCACCGGCACGGAACTCACCGCCACGGACGCCCACGGCAAGCACCTCTTCCTCGGCTTCCGCGACACCCGCTGGGTCCACATCCACCTCGGCCTGTTCGGCAAGGTCACCGCGGGCCCGGCCCCCGCGCCCCCGCCCACCGGCACCGTCCGTCTCCGCCTCACGAACGACACGGCCTACGTCGACCTCCGGGGCCCCACCACCTGCGCGCTGATCACGCCCCCGGAGAAGCAGGCGATACACGACCGCCTCGGCCCCGACCCCCTCCGCGACGACGCCGAACCGGAGCTCGCGTACCGCCGCATCAGCCGCAGCCGTACGACGATCGCCGCCCTCCTCATGGACCAGAAGGTCATCGCCGGCGTCGGCAACGTCTACCGCGCCGAGGTGCTGTTCCGGCACGGCATCGACCCGTACCGCCCCGGCAGGGACATCACCCCCGCCGAGTGGCGTGCGATCTGGGCCGACCTCGTCACGCTCATGCGCGAGGGCGTGCGCAACAACCGCATCGACACGGTCCGCCCGGAACACACCCCGCAGGCGATGGGCCGCCCGCCCCGCGTGGACGACCACGGCGGCGAGGTGTACGTCTACCGCAGGGCCAACCTGCCCTGCCACGTCTGCCACGGCGAGATCCGCACCGCCGACCTCGCCGCCCGCAATCTCTTCTGGTGCCCCACCTGCCAGCGAGGCTGAGCCCGCGGCGCCCCACGGCGCCGCGCCCCCGTCAGAACCCGTGCGGCAGCCACGGCGCCGAACCGCCGCCCCCGCCGACGCCGCCGCCCAGGAACCCCAGCGACGCCTCGGCCAGCGCCCCCCGCCGTACCTCCCGCACGCGTCCCGCCGCCGCCAGCTCGGCCAGCGACACGCCCCCGAGGTACGCCGCCCCCAACTCCCGCACCGACAGCACGACATCCGCCGCGTCCGCCGTGCGCTCGCAGGACGCGCCCTTCTGGTCCCCGCTGAGCCGCCAACGCCCGGTGTTCCAGGGGCAGAACGCGTCCTCCACCTCGAACACCACGTCCACCGGCGTCTGATACGTCCGCGCCTCCAGCGCGGCCCCGACCTCGACGGGCCGGACGTACAGCGAGTCGCGCAGCCGCGGCAGACACCGGCGTATGTCGGACACCAGGTACTGCCAGGCGTCGTCGACCGGCCGCCCCCGCGCGACCACCTTCGACGTCAGGTCGATCTCGAACAGGAAGCGCCACAGCGCCGCGTCCGCCGCCGGGTCCAGGGCGGCCAGTGCCTCCACCACCACGGTCCCCTCGGGCCCGGCGGTCGCCCAGTCCGGCTTGATCCGGTACCGGGCGTAGCCGACGGTCTCGCCGTCGCGCTCGGCGAGGACACACTGCAGCGGCGACGCCCCGCCCCGGTCGCTCTCCGGGTCGAGCACCCCGACCCGCTCCCAGCCGGGCTGCCGCGCCAGCATCCCCGGCCGCGACGGCACCAGCCGGGCGTACACCGCCTCGCACGCGTCGAGGACATCGGCCGGAGCCGCGAACCGCAGCCGTACGTCGTCCGTGCCGGGCGGCACCGACAGCCGCACCCGGGTGGTGTCGATCTCGGCGTTCAGGTGGTAGGTCGCGTTGCCGTACCCGAACCGGCCGTAGATGGCCGGCTCGCTGGCCGTGAGCACCGCCAGCGGCTCACCCCACGCCCGCACGTCGTCCAGCTGCCGGCGCATCATCGACGTCAGCACCCCGCGCCGGCGGTGGGTGGCGGCCACGCTCACCATCGTGACGCCCGCGGCCGGCACCGACGCCCCGCCCGGCACGGTCAGTCGGAACGAGAACGCCCCGGCCGTGCCCACGCACTCGCCGCCGTCCCACGCGCCGAGTGAACGGTCGAACTCGGTCAGCGCGTTCCACAACTCCCGTTCCTCGGCGGACTCCGGCACCCCGCCGAAACCCCGGAGCAGGGCGTCGTAGAACTTGTCCCATTCGTCCCGCTGGAGCACCCGCAGGTCGGCCGCAGAGCCGGTCACGTCAGTCGCCATGCACCATGCCTACCAGGGCATTGCGGGACGAGCGAGGGAATTTCTCCCGGGCGACGGCGGGACGGCGCGCGGTGAAGTTCACTGTGACGTGCGCCCTCGGACGGGGGACAAGTGGGACCTCCCGTGCCAAGGGGCTGGTCCGATGGATAGGGTCCCGAACTAATGGCATCAGGACGAGAGCGGCGCGCGGAAGCCGAGACGTTCACGGCCCGGTTGAAGAAGCAGTGGCACCGGGCCCGCGTCGGCATGCGCCGGGCCGCCGTGGACTACTTCCGCGGCGACGGCTCGGACTGGATCGCCCTGGCCGGCCTGCTGATGATGGTTCCGGTGATCGCGGCGGCGACCCTCGCCAACTCGGTGTGGTTCTCCCCGGCCGCGCTGGTCCTGCCGGTCGTCGTGGGCGGCCTGCTGCTGCGCCCGGCGAGCCTGCTCGGCCTGTACGCGGCGGCCGCCACGGCGCTGATCGTGGAGTCGGTGCAGCTCGGCCCCTACACGGAAGGCCCGTCCCGGGTCACGCCGGGCGTGGTGCTGGTGGTCGCGGCCTGCGGGTTCTTCGGGCTGCTGCTGGCGCAGTTCCGCAGCCGGGTCGGCGTGCCCTGGCGGCGCGGCGGCACCATGCTGTTCGACCTGCGGGAGCGCATCCGGGTGCAGAGCAAGCTGCCCGGCCTGCCGGACGGCTGGCACCGCGAGATGGCCCTGCGCCCGGCGGGCGGCCAGTCCTTCTCGGGCGACTTCGTGGTCGCGGCCCGCACCAACGGCGGCCGTACGCTCGAAGTCGTCCTCACCGACGTCTCCGGCAAGGGCATGGACGCCGGCTCCCGCGCGCTGCTGCTGTCGGGCGCGTTCGGCGGCCTGCTCGGCTCCCTCCCGCCGCACGCCTTCCTGCCGGCCGCCAACGGCTATCTGCTCCGCCAGGACTGGGACGAGGGCTTCGCCACCTCCATCCACCTGGTACTGGACCTGGACTCCGGCGACTACGAGCTCTACTCCGCGGGCCACCCGCCGGGCCTCCAGCTCAGCGCCGGCACCGGCCGCTGGGAGGAGAAGGCGGCCGAGGGCCCGCTCCTCGGTGTGTACGACGGCGCCCAGTTCGACCCGGTGAAGGGCTCGCTGCGCCCCGGTGACGTGTTGATGCTGTTCACCGACGGCCTGGTGGAGACCTCCGACCGCGACATCGTCGAGGGCATCGACCGGCTGACCGGCGAGGCCGACCGCTATGTGGCCGGCGGCTTCCACGGCGCCGCCTGGCACCTCATCGAGGCGGTCGCCAAGGACGTCAACGACGACCGGGCCCTGCTGCTGATCTGCCGTGAGGGACCCACGGCCGCCGCCGCGCGCTGAGGCGCCGCCGCCCGCCGGGGCACACTGGAGCCGTGACCGAGACATCCCGAACCCCGCTGACCCCGGCCGAGGTCGAGGCCACCGCCCGCGCCGCGCACGCCGGCCAGAGGGACAAGGCCGGACGGCCCTACGAGGAACACCTGCGGGCCGTCGCGGAGGGCGTCCGGGCGCGCGGCGGCGACGCGGAGCAGATCGCGGCGGCCTGGCTGCACGACGCCGTCGAGGACGACGCCCTCCCGGCGTGGTGGCTGGAGGAGGCGGCACTGAGCAGCCGGACGAAGGACATCGTGCGCGCGGTCACCAAGCGGCCGGGCGAGCCGCCCGAGGCGTACGCGGCGCGCATCCTGGCCACACCCGGCGCGCTGCTGGTGAAGGAGGCGGACCTGGCGCACAACGCGGACCCGGAGCGCCTCGCGGTCCTCGACGAGGCGACCCGCACACGACTGACCGAGAAGTACGCGCGGATGCGCGCACTCCTCGGTCTCGTCGGCTGAGTCGCCTGCCTGCCGGGCCGGCCGAGCCGCCCGGCCGGGTCAGGCGTCGACCTTCTCGCGCTCGCGCTCGCGCCGCTCGGCGCTCTGGCGCTCGCGGGCCAGTTCGGCCGCGTCCCGCTTGAAGGCCCACTCCATCTTGGGTTCCATCGCGAACCGGAACATGCGCTGCACCGGCTTGGTGCACAGCACGGTGACGGCGGCGGCCGCGAGGACGGTCACCGCGATCTGACCGGCCGGGTGCTGCAGCCAGGACGCCTCGAACCAGCCCTGGTAGTCGCCCGCCTTCACCAGGAAGCCGTGCAGCAGGTAGCCGTAGAGCGTGCCGGCGCCGAGGGCGGTGAACCACATGTGGCGGCGCGGCACCCAGGCGAAGAAGCACGCGGTCAGCACCAGGGAGCAGCCGAACAGCGCGAGCACCATGACCGGGCCGGTCCACCACGGCGCGCCCAGCTCCTGCGCGGAGTCGCGGTGGTAGAACCACGCGGTGTTCATCCGCGGCACCGCCCACCAGCTGACGGCGAGCGCCGCCGCGAACACGGGCACCGACGCGATCCGCACCGAACGGCGGCGCACCATGTGGAAGTGCTCGGGCTTCATGGACAGGCCCAGCACGAAGAACGGCAGGAACTGCAGCACGCGCTGGAGGTCGAGGTCGTCGCCGATCGAGGGGCTGACGGTCGCCAGCATGGCGAGACCGAGCGCGAGCGGCAGCGGCCAGCGGGCCAGCTTCCAGATGGGCGTGGTCAGCCGCCAGACGAACAGCGCGACCAGGAACCAGGTCAGATACCAGGGGTCGAGGAGGCTAATGTCCTGGCCGGGGTCGTCGTCGATCCAGCGCTTGAAGAGCGGGTAGGCCGTCTCGAAGACGATGTACGGCACGGCGACGCCGGTGATCAGGCGCTTCAGCCGGTCGGGCCGCATGTCGAAACTGCGGGAGAAGTAGCCGGAGATGATGATGAACGCCGGCATGTGGAACGCGTAGACGACCTGGTACGCGGCCTCCAGTATGCGGCTGTCGCCCTTGAGCGGTTCCCAGGCGTGGCCCATGGCCACCAGCACGATCGCGAGGTACTTGGCGTTGTCGAAGAACGCGTCGCGCTGCTTGCCGTTCTGCTTCTTCTGCGGGCTGTGCGGCGAGCGCGGGCTCGGCACTCCGTCGGCCGTCGGCTGGGCCGGGGGAAGTGGCGCCTTGCGGTCGCCGTTCGGTCGCAGCGAGTTCGTCACAGACCCTCCCACCAGGAGCTCGGGGAGACGATCCGGGACCTCGCTGCGCTGACGGGGGACGAGGCAGCGTGGAACATCTGAGGCACCCTAGCGTTCCCTGCAGCTATTCGTAAAACGCCGGATGTGAATCCTGGCTATTCGCTGCGGGTACCCCGGATTAGGCGAAGTTGACATCTCCGCCGGAGTGATGGCCAACACACCGGCCGATGACGGTCCGTGTGCACCGACCGGGACCGTCTTGTCAGGATACTTCCGGACTAAGGGGTGCATAAGTCCAGCAGGCGACTCCTGCGGAATGTCCGCTTCAGCGCTCTTCAGGGCCGCCTCGCAGGGTCGTTGATGAGGCCCTGGCAACAATTCGAATTCATGGCGAACGCGTTGTGTGGAGACGGAAACGATCCGGTCGAATTCCCCGTGCGGGTGCCCCTTCGAAATGCCGTACGAGCACCCGCCGTTGAGCCCGGGCCCCCGCCCAACGCGGGCCCGTCGGGACAACACGGAGGTGGTCGATGCGTCAGCCGCCGCATAGCCCGGCCGGGTTGGTGGCACGATGGTTCTGGCGGGGTGCGCGGGGTCGCGTCCCCGGGCCGGGAGAGCGGACCGACCGAGGGTGTGATCAGTTGTGGCCATTTCACTGTCTGTGGTGCTGCTGTTGGCGATCATCCTTGTGGTGTTGCTGAGAGGGGGGTCCATCAAGGCAGGTCCCGCGATCGTGGCGATCCTCTTCGGCTTCTTCCTCGCCTCCACCGGCATGGCCCCGTCGATCAACCGGTTCCTCAACTCGATAGCGGAGACCATCAACTCCATCAGCTTCTGACGGACCGCACGCGGCCGCGCCACCCGAGCCCCCGCGCCGCGGGCCCGAGGCGCGGACGGTTACGCTCGCCCCGACCACAGGACGGTGCGTGACGGGGGGAACGTACGGGGATGGCGCTGCGCGACTCCGACCCGCCGGAGGTGGGTGGCTACCGCATCGAGGACCGCCTCGGATCCGGCGGCATGGGCGTGGTCTACCTCGCCCGCTCGGCCTCCGGCCGACGCCTGGCGATCAAGGTGGTGCACGGGCAGTACGCCGACGACGACGAGTTCCGCACCCGCTTCCGCCGTGAGGTGGCCGCCGCCCGCCAGGTCAGCGGCGCCTTCACCGCCCCCGTCGTCGACGCGGACGCCGCCGCGCCCCGCCCCTGGATGGCCACGCTCTACATACCGGGCGCGGACCTCGGCACCCACGTCCGCGAGCAGGGCCCGCTCCCGCTGCCCCGGCTGCGCGAACTCGCCGCCGGCCTCGCCGAGGCGCTGCGCGACATCCACCGTGCCGGAGTGGTGCACCGCGACCTGAAACCGGCCAACGTGATGCTCGCCGAGGACGGCCCCCGCGTCATCGACTTCGGCATCTCCCGCGCCGCCGAGTTCGCCGCCTCCGACGCCCTCACCCAGACCGGCCGCGTCATGGGCACGCCGCCCTTCATGTCCCCGGAGCAGTTCGCCTCGCCCCAGGACGTCGGCCCGGCCGCCGACATCTTCTCCCTCGGCTCGGTCCTCACCTACGCGGCCACCCGCCGGGGCCCCTTCGACAGCCCCAGCCCCTACGAGACGGCCCTGCGCGTCGTCGAGGGCGAGCCGGACCTCTCCGGCGTCCCGGCCGAACTGCTCCCCGTCATCCGTTCCTGCCTGGAGAAGCACCGCACGTCCCGCCCCACGGCCGACGACCTGTTCACCCTGCTCCGCGAGGGCGCACCGGCGGGCACCGCCCCGCCCCGCCCGGCCCGCCCCGGCCCGGGCGCCCGCCCGACCGAGCCCGCGCTGACGCCGTGGCCGGACGCGGCGGCCACCGACCGGGACGCACCTCCGCTCCCCCCGCCGTCCGAGCCGAACACCGACCGGCACGCCCCCCCTGCCCCGACCGCCGGCCGAACCGAACGAGCCTCCCGTCCGACGCCCGGCCGAGCGGGACGAGCCCTCCGCCGGACGCCCGGCCGAGCGGCACGAGCCCTCCGCCCGGCGCCCGGCCGAGCGGGACGAGCCGCCCCGCGACCCGGCCGGCCCCCCGCCACCCCGGACCGGGCGCCCCCGCGGCCGCCACCGGCACGGCCTGCTGCTGGTCTGGGCCGCCGCGGCGGTCGCACTCGCCGCGCTGGTCACCACCACCATCGCCCTGACCCGCGACGGCCGCCCCACCACCAAGCCGTCGGCCCCCGTCGGCAGCGACCTCCCCGAGGGCTGGAAGCCCTGGGCGCGGTCGGCGAAGGCCGCGCCGGGCAGCGAGCGCGTCCTGGGCGGCCCCGACAGTCCCCTCAGGGGCTGCGCCGCGGTCGACAGCTCCCTGGTGTGTGCCGGTGCCGACCTCTCGGCGACCCGCTTCGCCCTCGCCGACGGCCGCAACACCTGGTCCCTTCCCGTCGACCGCACACCGAACGGCTCCTCCGGCAACGAGGGCGCACTCATCGGAACCGGCGACGGCCGGGTCTACGGCTACGAGGCCGACGAGCAGGACAGCGCGCTCGGCATCCGGAGCTCGTACGCGGTCCACGCCCTGGCCGCCGACACCGGCAAGGTGCTCTGGCGGACCACCACCGGCTCCGGCGAGACGGCGGTCGAACCCGACAGCACGCAGGG
This sequence comes from Streptomyces sp. DT190, assembly GCF_049846985.1. NCBI lineage: Bacteria > Bacillati > Actinomycetota > Actinomycetes > Kitasatosporales > Streptomycetaceae > Streptomyces > Streptomyces sp. DT190. The sequence goes on from NZ_JBNCNM010000023.1 coordinate 63,108, forward strand.
CACGGCCACGGCGGTCCCCGAGGGCGTCGTCACCTTCTACGGGCCCCAGGGCGACCAGTACGCCCTGCTCGACGCCGACACCGGCGACGTCCGCTGGAAGCGGCCGAAGCCCGCCGCCGCCCCGGACTGCCTGCTGAGCTCGGCGGCCGACCGCGCCTACTTCGTCTGCACGACCACGCAGAACGAGGGCGAGACCGGCCGCACCACCGTCATCGAGATCGACGCCGCCACCGGGAAGGCGAGCTGGACCGTCGACGTCAAGGGCACCGCGCAGGTGCTCGGCCGGCACGACGGCCGCCTGGTGCTCGCGGACACCCTCGACCCGGACCGCCCCCTGACCCTCATCGACGTCTCCTCGCACGTGCTCACGGTGCGCCGGCTCGCCGAGCCCCGGCCCGCGGACGCCGAGGCGCACCTGGCGGGCGGCACGATCTACTTCACGGCGGCCAGCGGCGGCGTCCGCGCGGTCTCGCCGCGGACCGGCCGGACCCTGTGGGAGGCGAACTCCTCCGTGGAACAGCCGGGACCCCCGACCGCCTCGGCCACCCACGTGTACATGGCGTCCCCCAGCGGCCGCCTCGCGGCCCTGAACGCGCGCACCGGCAAGGTCGAGGGCACCCGCCCCGGCCGCGACGACGGCGGCCGCGTCAACAACCTGTTCACCTCCGGGGGCGCCCCCCTCGTCCTGGTGGGCGACGCCCTCTACGTCCCCTACGGCGTCCGCTCCGTCTACACGGTGGACGTGCGCGACCTGTGACCCGCAGGGCCCGCCGGAAAAACACCTCGGGCCCGGTTCCGAGGAACCGGGCCCGAGGTCCGGGAGCGGGCGACGGGAATCGAACCCGCGTAGCTAGTTTGGAAGACTAGGGCTCTACCATTGAGCTACGCCCGCACAGCGCGCGCCGCAGGTCGGCGGGGACCGCGGCACTGAAGGCATCGTAGCGGGTCGGGCCCGCCGTACGCACACCGCATTTCAGGCCCGCGCCGACGCGCCGCCCGGCCTGTGGAAATGCGGCGGCCGCACGGCCTGTCGGCATGTACCCTACGTGTCGCACCAGACGGGGTGTGGCGCAGCTTGGTAGCGCGTCCGCTTTGGGAGCGGAAGGCCGTGGGTTCAAATCCCGCCACCCCGACCAGCCACCCGACCACCTCGGGTGATCGTTGCCCGGTCACTCGCGTGATCGCCTTTTGGGCGGTGTAGTCGCTGCCGTTACTATGCAAGCTGCACGCCCGTGTGTCTCATCGTCTGCAGTCCTCCGGGCGGCGAAATCCGCCGGGCCGTTCTGGCCCCGGCAGAAACCAAGAAGTCAGCCACAAGGAGACCGAACCGTGAAGAGCGCCGTGGAGACCCTGAACCCGACTCGGGTTCGGCTCACTGTCGAGGTGCCCTTCGAGGAGCTCAAGGACAGCCTCGACGCGGCGTACAAGAAGATCAACCAGCAGGTCACGGTGAAGGGCTTCCGCAAGGGCAAGGTCCCGGCCCGGGTCATCGACCAGCGGTTCGGCCGCGGTGCCGTGCTGGAGGAGGCCGTCAACGACGCGCTTCCGAAGTTCTACACCGACGCGGTCAACGAGGCCGAGCTCAGCCCGCTGGGCCAGCCCGAGGTCGACATCACGGAGCTGAAGGACGGCGAGACGCTGAACTTCACCGCCGAGGTCGACATCCGCCCGGCCATCGAGATCCCGGACTACTCCGGCATCGAGGTCGAGGTCGACGCCGTCGAGGTCACCGACGAGGACGTCGACAAGGCCGTCGAGGAGCTGCGCGAGCGCTTCGCCTCCACCGCCCCGGTCGAGCGTGCCGCCGAGGACGGCGACGTCGTGACGATCGACCTGCAGGCCAAGGTCGACGGCGAGGTCCTGGAGGACGGCGTCGCCGACGGCGTCTCCTACACCATCGGCTCCGGCGAGCTGCTGGACGGCATCGACGACGCCGTGAAGGGCCTGGAGGCCGGTGGCGAGGCCACCTTCACCTCCGAGCTCAAGGGCGGCTCGGCGGCCGGCAAGGAGGCCGAGGTCACCGTCAAGGTCACCCAGGTCGCCAAGCGTGAACTGCCCGAGCTGGACGACGAGTTCGCGCAGCTCGCCTCCGAGTTCGACACCCTCGAGGAGCTGCGCGCGGACAGCCGCAAGCGCCTGGAGAACATGAAGCAGTACGACCAGGCCACGCAGGCCCAGGAGCGCGTCCTGGAGAAGCTGCTGGAGCTCGTCGAGGTGCCCGTCCCCGAGAAGCTGCTCGAGGACGAGATCAACACCCGCAAGCACAACCTGGAGCACCACCAGCTCGGCCAGATGGGCCTCGACCTCGCCAAGTACCTGGAGATCCAGGGCAAGAGCGAGGAGGAGTTCGAGACCGAGACCCGTGAGGCCGCGGTCAAGGGCATCAAGACCCAGTTCGTCCTCGACGAGCTCGTCAAGCAGGAGAAGCTGAACGTCAACCAGGAGGAGCTCACCGAGCACCTCATGCGGCGCGCGGCCTCCTCCGGCATGTCCCCCGACCAGTTCGCCCAGGCGGTCGTCGAGGGCGGCCAGGTCCCGCTCCTGGTCGGCGAGGTCGCCCGCGGCAAGGCCCTGGCCGTCGTGGTCGAGAAGGCCACGGTCAAGGACACCAACGGCGAGATCATCGACCTCGACGACGAAGAGGACGAGGAGACCACCGAGGCCTCCGCCGAGGAGACCCCGGCCGAGTCCGCCGAGGAGAAGACCGAGGGCTGACCCCGGTCGTCGTAAGTCACCGAGAAGGCCCTGGGGCACGCCCCAGGGCCTTCTCGCTCCCCGCGAGGGGACGCTCACCTCAGGGGCGCGGGGGACTGCGCGACAAGCCCCCACGCGCCCGCAGCCGCCCACGGCCCCGAAGCCCCCGGCGAGACGGCACGGCCCCACCGGCGGAGCCCGCCGCGCTACGCCCCCGGCGAACACTCCCATCTCCGGGATTCCCCGAAGGGACCCGCGCGTTAGGGTCCATGAATACCAGGGCAGTGGAGTCTCCGATACGGCTCCCGCCCCGCAGGGAACACGTGAGACGGCCCGGCGCCGTCGTAAGACGAGCAGGTGGATACGTGACGAATCTGATGCCTTCAGCCGCCGGCGAGCCTTCCATCGGTGGTGGCCTCGGCGACCAGGTCTACAACCGGCTGCTCAACGAGCGGATCATCTTCCTCGGCCAGCCGGTCGACGACGACATCGCCAACAAGATCACCGCACAGCTGCTGCTCCTTGCCGCCGACCCGGACAAGGACATCTACCTGTACATCAACAGCCCCGGCGGTTCGATCACGGCCGGCATGGCGATCTACGACACGATGCAGTTCATCAAGAACGACGTGGTGACCATCGCCATGGGTCTCGCGGCGTCCATGGGCCAGTTCCTGCTCAGCGCGGGCACCCCCGGCAAGCGCTTCGCGCTGCCGAACGCCGAGATCCTGATCCACCAGCCCTCCGCCGGCCTCGCCGGCTCCGCCTCGGACATCAAGATCCACGCCGAGCGGCTGCTGCACACCAAGAAGCGCATGGCCGAGCTCACCGCCCAGCACACCGGCCAGACGGTCGAGCAGATCACCCGCGACTCGGACCGCGACCGCTGGTTCGACGCCTTCGAGGCCAAGGAGTACGGCCTCATCGACGACGTGATCCCCACGGCCGCCGGCATGCCGGGCGGCGGCGGCACCGGGGCCTGACAGGTCCCACGCGGCTCCACGAGCCCCGTAGGACCCCGCCCGGGCCCGTGAGGGCCCGGGGCGCCCCAGCAGCCCCAGCCGACCGCCTCAGCCCCTTTCAGGAGACACCGTGAACGCATTCCCCGGCAGCGGGATCTACGACCGCATGCAGGCCGCGCAGGACACGAGCGGCTCGCAGGGCCGCTACACCGGCCCGCAGGCCGAGTCCCGCTACGTCATCCCGCGCTTCGTCGAGCGCACCTCCCAGGGCATTCGCGAGTACGACCCGTACGCGAAGCTCTTCGAGGAGCGCGTGATCTTCCTCGGCGTCCAGATCGACGACGCCTCCGCCAACGACGTCATGGCACAGCTGCTGTGCCTGGAGTCGATGGACCCCGACCGTGACATCTCGGTCTACATCAACAGCCCCGGTGGCTCCTTCACGGCGCTCACGGCGATCTACGACACCATGCAGTACGTGAAGCCGGACATCCAGACGGTCTGCATGGGCCAGGCGGCCTCCGCCGCCGCCGTGCTGCTGGCCGCCGGTACGCCGGGCAAGCGCATGGCCCTGCCGAACGCGCGCGTGCTGATCCACCAGCCGTACAGCGAGACCGGCCGCGGCCAGGTGTCCGACCTGGAGATCGCCGCGAACGAGATCCTCCGGATGCGGACGCAGCTGGAGGAGATGCTGGCCAAGCACTCCACCCAGGCGATCGACAAGATCCGCGAGGACATCGAGCGTGACAAGATCCTCACGGCCGAGGACGCGCTCAACTACGGGCTGATCGACCAGATCATCACCACCCGGAAGATGGACAACTCGAGCCTGCGCTAGGCGTGAGGCTGTATCGTCTGCCGCCCCTTGGCACGGTTTGGCACGGTTCACGTCAAAGCGAACCGCGCCAAGGGGGGCCCGGACGAGGGGCCCGGCAAGGTACCGTCGGACATAAGGCAGCACCAGGAGTCCGCTGGACGTCGACGTCCAGGAGTCTCCCAGGCGAAGGGGAAGCACACCGTGGCACGCATCGGTGACGGCGGCGATCTGCTCAAGTGCTCGTTCTGCGGCAAGAGCCAGAAGCAGGTCAAGAAGCTCATCGCAGGGCCCGGTGTGTACATCTGCGACGAGTGCATCGACCTCTGCAACGAGATCATCGAGGAAGAGCTGGCGGAGACCAGCGAGGTCCGCTGGGAGGAACTCCCGAAGCCGCGCGAGATCTACGAGTTCCTCGAGGGCTACGTGGTCGGCCAGGAGGCCGCCAAGAAGGCCCTGTCCGTGGCGGTGTACAACCACTACAAGCGGGTCCAGGCCGGGGAGAACGGCGGGGGCAACGGCCGTGACGACGCCATCGAGTTGGCGAAGTCCAACATCCTCCTGCTCGGCCCCACGGGCTCCGGCAAGACCCTCCTCGCGCAGACCCTGGCGCGCATGCTGAACGTCCCCTTCGCCATCGCCGACGCCACGGCCCTGACGGAGGCCGGCTACGTCGGCGAGGACGTCGAGAACATCCTCCTGAAGCTGATCCAGGCCGCCGACTACGACGTCAAGAAGGCCGAGACCGGGATCATCTACATCGACGAGATCGACAAGGTCGCGAGGAAGAGTGAAAACCCCTCGATCACCCGCGACGTCTCGGGCGAGGGTGTGCAGCAGGCCCTGCTGAAGATCCTGGAGGGCACCACGGCGTCGGTCCCGCCGCAGGGCGGCCGCAAGCACCCGCACCAGGAGTTCATCCAGATCGACACGACGAACGTGCTGTTCATCGTGGGCGGTGCCTTCGCCGGTCTCGAGAAGATCATCGAGTCCCGGGCCGGCGCCAAGGGCATCGGCTTCGGCGCGCAGATCCGCTCCAAGCGCGAGATGGAGTCCAAGGACCAGTTCCAGGAGGTCATGCCGGAGGACCTGGTCAAGTTCGGCATGATCCCCGAGTTCATCGGCCGCCTCCCCGTGATCACCTCGGTCCACAACCTCGACCGCGAGGCGCTGCTGCAGATCCTCGTCGAGCCGCGCAACGCGCTCGTCAAGCAGTACCAGCGCCTGTTCGAACTCGACGGTGTGGAGCTGGACTTCGAGCGCGAGGCGCTGGAGGCCATCGCCGACCAGGCCATCCTCCGCCAGACCGGCGCGCGCGGCCTGCGCGCCATCATGGAGGAAGTCCTCCAGGGCGTGATGTACGAGGTCCCGTCCCGCAAGGACGTGGCCCGGGTCGTCATCACGGCGGACGTCGTCCAGTCGAACGTCAACCCGACCCTGATCCCGCGCGACGCGCGCGGCCGCGGGCCGGGCGAGCAGAAGACGGCGTGATCCGGCAGACGTGACGGAAGGGCCCCGGTCGACGACCGGGGCCCTTCGTCATGTCCGTGGAGCGCGTGGCGGTCAGGCCTTGACGCGGATCTCCGGGCGGAGCTTGGTGGTGATGTCGATCGCGACGTCCTTGGAGACGTTCCCGCTGACCTCACCCGGCGACACCAGCACGATCGTGCTGTAGTCGGACCAGGCGCAGAACCAGTCGGTCTTCTCCTTCTTGGTCGCCGGGTCCTGTCCCTTGGCGGCCTGGCACTTCATGACCGCGCCGTCGAGGTCGGCCTCCTCGGGCTCGCCGATCAGCTCGGTCTTGCTGCCGCTGCTGCCCGAAGAGCCCTCTTGGGCCGACTTCTTGAAGTTGGAGAAGAAGGTGTCCAGCGCCGCCTCGGGGTCGGAGATCTCGCCGTAGAGGCCGACGAACGTGACGCCCTTGGCCGTCGCCATCTGGGCGGCCGACGACGGGTCGGTCGGGTCGTAGTTGCTCAGGTCCGCGGTGGAGTAGGAGCCCACCACCGACTTGGCGTTCTTGACGCCGCTCTTCTCCAGCTCCTTGGTGGAGTCGTCGCCGGCCGTCTGCCCGTCCTTGCTGAAGCGCTTGTACTCGCTCAGCACCTTCGCCGGCGTCGCCAGCTTGTGCGGGCCGTCGTCCTCGACGGCGCCCGCGCCGCCGCCCGTGCCGAGCACGAAGTACGCGCCCACGCCGATCGCCGCCACGACGGCGACCGCGCCGAGGATGATGCCCGTCTTCTTCTTGCCGCCGCCCGGGGCCGGGGGCTGGGGCATGCCGTAGGGGGCCTGGCCGTAGGGCGGCTGCTGGCCGTACGGGGGCTGCTGGCCGTAGCCCTGCTGGGGCGGGACGCCCTGCGGGGGCTGCTGCGGGTAGCCGTAGCCGGGCTGGGGCGGAGGGGCCTGCTGGGGGTAGCCGTAGCCGGGCTGGGGTGCCTGCGGCTGCTGGCCGTACGGACCCGGCTGGCCGTACGGTCCGGGCTGCTGGGGCTGCCCGCCGTACGGGCCCGGCTGGTTGTAACTCATGTTCTGGGTTCCCCTCCAGATGCTTATGTCTTTCCGACATCCTGGCGCAGACCCGCCGTGTGCATGGCATCGGGGCCCGCACCGTTACAAGACAAACGCGTTTCGGGACGGGGTCGTGACACCTCTAAACTGACCCCCGTGACCGAGAACGCTCAGCAGCAGCCACCAGCGCCCAGCACCGACCTGCCGACCCAGTACGCGCCGGCCGACGTGGAGGGGCCGCTGTACGAGCGCTGGGTAGAGCGGGGTTACTTCGAGGCGGACGCCAAGAGCGACAAGCCGCCGTACACCATCGTCATCCCGCCGCCGAACGTCACGGGCAGCCTGCACCTCGGGCACGCCTTCGAGCACACCCTCATCGACGCCCTGACCCGCCGCAAGCGCATGCAGGGCCACGAGACGCTGTGGCAGCCGGGCATGGACCACGCCGGCATCGCCACGCAGAACGTCGTCGAGCGCGAGCTCGGCAAGGAGGGCAAGTCCCGGCACGACCTGGGCCGTGAGGCCTTCGTCGAGCGGGTCTGGCAGTGGAAGGGCGAGTCCGGCGGGCAGATCAGCGGCCAGATGCGGCGCCTCGGCGACGGCGTCGCCTGGTCGCGTGAGCGCTTCACGATGGACGAGGGCCTGTCCCAGGCCGTCCAGACCATCTTCAAGCGCCTCTACGACGACGAGCTGATCTACCGCGCCGAGCGCATCATCAACTGGTGCCCGCGTTGTCTGACGGCCATCTCGGACATCGAGGTCGAGTACCAGGACGACGACGGCGAGCTGGTCTCCATGAAGTACGGCGACGGGGACGACACCATCGTCGTCGCCACCACCCGTGCCGAGACGATGCTCGGTGACACGGCCGTCGCCGTCCACCCCGACGACGAGCGCTACCGGCACCTGATCGGCAAGCTGGTCAAGCTGCCGCTGACCGACCGCTCCATCCCGGTCGTCGCCGACGAGCACGTCGACCCCGAGTTCGGCACGGGTGCCGTCAAGGTCACCCCGGCGCACGACCCGAACGACTTCGAGATCGGCCAGCGCCATGACCTGCCGGCCATCACGATCATGGACGAGCACGCGGTCATCACCGCCCACGGCCCCTTCCAGGGCCTGGACCGGCTGGAGGCCCGCTCGGCGATCGTCGCCGCGCTGCGCGCCGAGGGCCGGATCGTCGCCGAGAAGCGGCCCTACGTCCACTCCGTCGGCCACTGCTCGCGCTGCAAGACCACCATCGAGCCGCGCCTGTCCATGCAGTGGTGGGTCAAGGTCGGCCCGCTCGCGAAGGCGGCCGGTGACGCCGTCCGCGACGGGCGCGTCAAGATCCATCCGCAGGAGATGGAGAAGCGCTACTTCGACTGGGTCGACAACCTCCACGACTGGTGCATCTCGCGCCAGCTGTGGTGGGGCCACCGCATCCCGGTCTGGTACGGCCCCGACGGCGAGGTCGTCTGCGTCGGACCCGACGAGGAGCCGCCGAGCGGCGAGGGCTGGCGCCAGGACACCGACGTCCTCGACACCTGGTTCTCCTCGGGCCTGTGGCCGTTCTCCACGCTCGGCTGGCCCGAGCAGACCGAGTCGCTCGCGAAGTTCTACCCGAACTCCGTCCTGGTCACCGGCTACGACATCCTCTTCTTCTGGGTCGCCCGGATGATGATGTTCGGCCTGTACGCGATGGACGGCACCCCGCCGTTCCACACCATCGCCCTGCACGGCATGGTCCGCGACCAGTTCGGCAAGAAGATGTCGAAGTCCTTCGGCAACGCGGTCAACCCGCTGGACTGGATGGACAAGTACGGCTCCGACGCCCTGCGTTTCACCCTCGCCCGGGGCGCCAACCCCGGCGTCGACGTCCCGATCGGCGAGGACTGGGTCCAGGGCTCGCGCAACTTCGCCAACAAGATCTGGAACGCGACCCGCTTCGCGCTGATGAACGGCGCGACGGTCGAGGGCCCGCTGCCGGACGCGTCGAAGCTGTCGCCCACGGACCGCTGGATCCTCTCCCGCCTCAACTCGGTGGTCGCCGAGGTCGACGCCTACTACGACGACTACCAGTTCGCGAAGCTGTCCGACGCCCTGTTCCACTTCGCGTGGGACGAGGTCTTCGACTGGTACGTCGAGCTGTCCAAGACGACGTTCCAGGCGGGCGGCGAGGCGGCCGAGGTCAGCAAGCGCGTCCTGGGCGAGGTCCTCGACGTCACGCTGAAGCTGCTGCACCCGGTGGTCCCGTTCGTCACCGAGACGCTCTGGACGACGCTGACCGGCGGCGAGTCGGTCGTCATCGCCGAGTGGCCGAAGGACAGTGGCTTCCGGGACGCCGACGCCGAGCGCGAGATCGCCTCCCTCCAGTCGGTCATCACCGAGGTCCGCCGCTTCCGCGCCGACCAGGGCCTCCAGCCCGGCCAGCGGGTCCCGGCCCGTCTCACCCTGGACGGCACGCCGTTCGCGCCCCACGAGGCCGCCATCAGGCAGCTGCTGCGCCTGCAGCCGGAGGGCGAGTCCTTCACCGCCACGGCGACCCTCCCGGTCGCCGGCGCCGAGGTCGCGCTCGACCTCTCGGGCACGATCGACGTGGCGGCGGAGCGCAAGCGCCTCGCCAAGGACCTCGCCGCGGCCGAGAAGGAGAAGGCCCAGGCGAACGCCAAGCTCGGCAACGAGGCGTTCCTGTCGAAGGCCCCCGACCACGTCGTGGACAAGATCCGCACCCGCCTCGCCAAGGCGGAGGAGGACATCGCCCGCATCCAGGCCCAGCTGGAGCGCCTGCCGCAGGCGTAAGGGTTCGTACGGTCGTGGATGCCCCGGTGCTGCTTGGCGCCGGGGCATCCACGCACTCCAGGGGCGCGGGGAACTGCGCGACCAGCCACACACGACCCGCACGCACACGACGACACAAACCACCCCCGACCTCTGTCACCCCAGCTCCGTAGACTGGCCCCGTGAGCGAGCTCCCTCCGGACCACAGCGCCGACGACCAGCCCGACCCCCTCAACGCCTTCGACGAGATCATCGCCGAGGAGACCACCCGCGACCCCGACCTCGCGGTCATCGAGGCGGGCAGCCGCACCCTGCGCACCCAGGGCGGACCGCCGGAGGCCGACATCCCGGCCCGGCCCGCCGACCCCGAGGTCGACAAGGCCCTGCGCGAGGTCGAGGCGGAGCTCGCCACGCGCTGGGGCGAGACGAAGCTGGAGCCCTCGGTCAGCCGGATCGCCGCGCTGATGGACGTCCTGGGGGAGCCGCAGCGGTCGTACCCGTCGATCCACATCACGGGCACCAACGGCAAGACCTCCACCGCCCGCATGATCGAGGCCCTGCTGGGCGCCTTCGAGCTGCGCACCGGCCGCTACACCTCGCCGCACGTGCAGTCGATCACCGAGCGCATCAGCCTGGACGGCGCCCCCATCGCCGCCGAGCGCTTCATCGAGACGTACCGGGACATCACGCCGTACGTGGAGATGGTCGACGCGCAGCAGGACTACCGGCTGTCGTTCTTCGAGGTGCTCACCGGCATGGCGTACGCGGCGTTCGCTGACGCCCCGGTGGACGTCGCCGTCGTCGAGGTCGGCATGGGCGGCTCCTGGGACGCCACGAACGTGATCGACGGCGACGTCGCCGTGGTCACGCCCATCAGTCTCGACCACACCGACCGGCTCGGCGGCACGCACGCCGAGATCGCCACGGAGAAGGCCGGCATCGTCAAGCAGGACGCGACCGTCATCCTGGCGCAGCAGCCGGTCGACGCGGCGCAGGTGCTGCTGAAGAAGGCCGTCGAGGTGGACGCGACGGTGGCCCGGGAAGGGCTGGAGTTCGGTGTCGTGGACCGGCAGGTGGCCGTCGGCGGCCAGCTGCTGACGCTGCGCGGGCTGGGCGGCGAGTACCGGGAGGTCTACCTGCCGCTGCACGGCGCGCACCAGGCGCACAACGCGGCCGTCGCGCTCGCCGCCGTCGAGGCGTTCTTCGGCGTCGGCGCGCAGCGCCCCGACCCGCTCGACCTGGACACGGTCCGCAAGGCGTTCGCCGCCGTGGCCTCGCCGGGCCGGCTGGAGGTCGTGCGGCGCTCCCCGACGGTGGTGCTGGACGCCGCCCACAACCCGGCCGGAGCCCGGGCCGCCGCCGAGGCGATCGGGGAGGCCTTCCAGTTCAGCCGCCTCATCGGCGTGGTCGGCGCGAGCGGCGACAAGAACGTGCGGGAGCTGCTGGAGGCCTTCGAGCCGGTGTTCGCCGAGGTCGTCGTCACGCAGAACTCCAGCCACCGGGCGATGGACGCCGACGAGCTGGCGGGCATCGCCGTCGAGGTGTTCGGCGAGGAGCGCGTCCAGGTCGAGCCGCGGCTGCCCGACGCGCTGGAGGCCGCCATCACACTGGCCGAGGAGGAGGGCGAGTTCGCGGGCGGCGGTGTGCTCGTCACCGGTTCGGTCATCACCGTCGGCGAGGCCCGACTGCTCCTGGGGAGGGGCTGAGATCCCATGCGTACGCTCTGTTCTTCCACTCTCATCGGCGAGTTCTTCGTCATCGGCTTCGCCGGACTGGTCGCGATGAAGGACCCCGACCTGTCCATGACCACCGTGTGGACGGTCAGCGGCATCGCGATGTTCCTGTGCGTGGTGCTGTGCGGCCTGGTGACGCGCCCCGGCGGGGTCGCGCTCGGCTGGGCGCTGCAGATCGCCCTGATCGCCTCCGGCTTCATCGTGCCGACCATGTTCTTCCTGGGGGCGATCTTCGCGGCCCTGTGGTGGGCGTCCGTGCACTACGGGCGGAAGGTGGACGAGGCGAAGGCGAGATTCGCCGCCCAGGCCGGCTCCTCCACACCTGACGCTGCGTAACAGGCGCCCCGACACGCCGGGTAACCTCGTCCCACCGGATCACCGCACCACCGCATCACCGCACAGCCTTCACGCATAAGGAGCCCCGTCGTGACCCAGCGCACCCTCGTCCTCCTCAAGCCCGACGCCGTCCGTCGTGGCCTGACCGGCGAGATCATCGGCCGCATCGAGCGCAAGGCGGGCTGGACGATCACCGCGCTGGAGCTGCGCACCCTGGACCAGGACACGCTGGAGCAGCACTACGGCGAGCACCAGGGCAAGCCCTTCTACGAGCCGCTGGTCCAGTTCATGGCCTCCGGCCCGGTCGTCGCGATGATCGTCGAGGGCGAGCGCGTCATCGAGGGCGTGCGCCAGCTGGCCGGCCCGACCGACCCGATCGCGGCGGCGCCCGGTTCCATCCGCGGCGACTTCGGCGTCATCGTCCGGGAGAACCTGATCCACGCCTCCGACTCCGAGGAGTCCGCCGAGCGCGAGGTGAAGATCTTCTTCCCCGGCCGCGCGTAGGGTCCGCACCCCACCAGCACAAACGGCGGGTCCGGGGGCGTCGGCCCCCGGGCTTTGCGGCATATGCGTGGCGTACGAGGGAACGATCGCCCCCATACGCCCGTCTCCACAAGCGAACGCGCACGGCTTCTGCTGACAATGGCGGAGACCCTCCCGCAGTGTTCGCGAAGGCGCGTCTACCATGGAAGCCTTCACGTCACAGCACCCACCTTTGCCGACCTGAAAAGCCCTCAAAAGCTCATGGGAAGGCCAGACGAATCCTGATGGGGAACTCAATGTCGTTCATCGGCCGTGACATGGCTGTCGACCTCGGGACCGCCAACACGCTGGTGTACGTCAGGGGTCGCGGGATCGTACTCAACGAGCCGTCCGTAGTCGCGATCAACACCAACACCGGTGGCATCCTCGCGGTCGGCGCCGAAGCGAAGAAGATGATCGGGCGCACGCCCGGCAACATCGTTGCCGTTCGTCCGCTGAAGGACGGTGTGATCGCCGACTTCGAGATCACCGAGCGGATGCTCCGCTACTTCATCCTGAAGATCCACAAGCGGCGGTATCTGGCTCGTCCGCGGGTCGTCGTCTGTGTGCCCTCGGGCATCACGGGCGTCGAGCGCCGTGCCGTCATCGAGGCGTCGTCCCAGGCCGGCGCCCGCCAGGTGCACATCATCGAGGAGCCCATGGCCGCGGCCATCGGCTCCGGCCTGCCGGTCCACGAGGCCACGGGCAACATGGTGGTCGACATCGGCGGCGGCACGACGGAGGTCGCGGTCATCTCCCTCGGCGGCATCGTCACCGCCCAGTCCATCCGTGTCGCCGGCGACGAACTGGACAACGCGATCATCCAGCACATCAAGAAGGAGTACTCCCTCCTGCTGGGTGAGCGGACGGCCGAACAGATCAAGATCACGATCGGTTCGGCGTACGACCTCGACACCGACGAGCACACCGAGATCCGCGGCCGGGACCTGGTCTCCGGTCTGCCGAAGACCGTGGTCATCTCCGCGGCCGAGGTCCGCAAGGCGATCGAGGAACCGGTCAACGCCATCGTCGACGCCGTCAAGACGACCCTCGACAAGTGCCCGCCGGAGCTGTCCGGCGACATCATGGACCGAGGAATCGTTCTGACCGGCGGCGGAGCGCTGCTGCGGGGCCTGGACGAGCGGCTGCGCCGGGAGACCGGCATGCCGATCCACATCGCCGAGGACCCCCTGGACAGTGTGGCGCTCGGATCCGGAAAGTGCGTCGAGGAGTTCGAGGCGCTGCAGCAGGTTCTGGACGCCCAGCCGCGCAGATGACATAACTCTTCGATTCCGCCGTACGGGACGATCTCCTCTCGTACGGCGGATCGTTGATATAGAGGCATAAGCTCCCCGAAGCAGCCCCTCGGTATTCCCTGGGGCTTCCCGAATTCCTATGAGGAAGGGCACGGCCGCCGCACGTGAGGGACACACGAGAGAGCCGGCTGCTCCTGGTGCTGCTGATCGCCATCGCGTTCGCGTTGATCACGGTGGACATCCGCGGCGGGGAGGACTCACCCGTCGACGGTGCCCGGCAAGCCGCGGCGACGGTCTTCGGCCCGATCGAGAGCGGCGTGTCGTCCGCGGTCGACCCGGTCGGCAACGCGGTCTCCGCCATCCGCGACTCCGGCGAACGGCACGACCGGCTCGCCCTGCTGGAGAAGGAGAACGCGGCCCTGAAGGCGCGCCTCGGCAGCGACGACCGCGCCCGCAGCCGCCTCAAGCAGCTCGACAAGATGCTGAAGGTCGCCGGGCAGGGCCAGTACGGCATCAAGGGCGCCGAGGTCATCGCCATCGGGGCGGCCCAGGGCTTCTCCTGGACCATCACCATCGACGTCGGCGCCAACGACGGCATCAAGCGCGACATGACCGTCCTGAACGGCGACGGGCTCGTCGGCCGCGTCACCACCGTCGGGCCGAACACCGCCACGGTCCTGCTCGCCAGCGATCCCGACTTCACCGTCGGCACGCGCATGGAGTCCGGCGACGAACTGGGCTTCGCCTCCGGGCAGGGCGACCGCCCGCTGCGCGTGGAACTCCTCAACGGCAAGGCCGAGGTGAAGAAGGGCGACCGGCTCGTCACCTTCGGCTCGCAGGCCGACCGGCCGTTCGTGCCCGGCGTCCCGGTCGGCGTGGTCTCCCGCGTCGACCCCTCCGGCGGCGGCCTGACCCGCACGCTCTACGTCACGCCCTACGCGGCGTTCAGCAAGCTCGACATCGTCGGTGTCGTGGTCGAGTCCCCGAAGAAGGACCCGCGTGACACGGTGCTCCCGCCCAAGCCCAAGCCGACCCCGAGGCCGACGGTGACGGTGACCGTGACGCCGTCCGCCGAGGCCCCCGTGGACGGCCAGAACCAGCAAGAGCAGTAGGAGCTGTCACCCCCATGCGCGTCAACCGGATCCTGCTCTCCTCCGCCCTGGTCGTCGTCGCCCTGGTGATCCAGGTGAGCGTCCTCGCCCGCCTGCACCTGCCGGGCGCGGTACCCGACCTGCTGCTGCTCACCGTCCTGGGCCTGGCGCTGGTGTACGGGCACGTCGGCGGTGCCCTCGTCGGCTTCGGCGCGGGTCTGCTCGCCGACCTGGCCCCGCCTGCCGATCACGCCGCCGGGCGGTACGCCCTGGTGCTGTGCGTCATCGGCTACCTCGCGGGCCTGGTGAAGCCCGAGACCGGCCAGCTGAAGTCCGCGACCGGCCCCATGGTCGTGGTGGTCGCCGCCGCGGTCGGCTCGACCCTGCTGTACGCCGGGGTCGGGTCCCTCGTCGGGGACACCGCCGCCCGCCATGTCGGCCTGGGCGGCCTGCTGTTCACGGCCGCCCTGTACGACCTGCTGCTCGCGCCGTTCGTGGTGCCGGGGGTCATGGCCCTGGCCCGGCGCGCCGAGAACGATCCGCTCGCCGAGTCCACGTCGGCCGCCGCCAAGGCCACGGACATCTCCTCCGGCTGGCTCTCCGGCGGCACGGGCCTGAGGATCGGCAGCCAGCGCAACGGACTGCGGGTGAAGGCGGCCCGGGCCCGGATGGCGCGGGCCGGGCGCATCAAGGGGGTCAAGCGGCTGTGAAGCCGGGGAAGTTCACCCGAACGGGGCGGTCCGGCAGGAACGCCGGTGCCCGGGCCCGTCGTTCCTCACTCATGACTGCACACACCTGTGCGGACAGACCGTCGCACTCGCACATCCGTACACGCAGGGAGAGGGGGAGGCAGCCGCAGTGACCAACATTCCCGAGACCGGGCGGAACCCAAGGGTCCAGATCCGGCTCGTCGTCATCCAGGTCCTGGTCCTGTCCCTCCTGCTCACCCTCGGCGGACGCCTGTGGTACCTCCAGATCCGTGAGGGCGCGGCCTACGCCAAGGAGGCGTCCGGCAACCACGTCCAGCAGGTCGTCCAGCCCGCCGTCCGCGGCTCCATCCTGGACGCCCGCGGCGTGGCCCTCGCCGACAACGAGACCCGCCTGGTGGTCTCCGCCTCCCGCACCGACCTGCTGAAGATGAAGGACGACGGCGAGGAAGTCCTCACCAAGCTCGCCGGCGTCCTGGGCATGACCCCCAAGGAGGTCATGGAGAAGGTCCGGCTGTGCGACGCCAAGACGCCCCAGCCCTGCTGGAACGGCTCGCCGTACCAGCCCATCCCCATCACCGACGAGGCCACGCCCAAGCAGGCCCTGCAGATCCGCGAGCGCGCCGAGGACTTCCCCGGCATCACCGCCGAGCCGCAGGCCGTGCGCCGCTACCCGAGCCCGGGCAAGGCCAACACCGCCCAGGTCCTCGGCTACCTCTCGCCGGTCACCGACGAGGAGATCAAGAAGGCGCAGAACACCGACTCGCCGTACCTGCGCTCCGACCAGGTCGGCCGCTCCGGCCTGGAGCGCGAGTACGACAAGCAGCTGCGCGGCAAGGCCGGCGTCACGCGCTACGAGGTCGACAACCTCGGCCGCGTCATCGGCCAGGCCGAGGCCGACCCCGCGCACCCCGGCGACAACCTCGTCACCAGCATCGACTCACGTGTCCAGCGGATCGCCGAGTACGAGCTGAACGAGGCGATGAAGCAGGCCCGCAAGGAGCACGACCGCAACACCGGCACGAACTACAAGGCCGACTCCGGCGCCGTCGTCGTGATGGAGGCCAAGACCGGCCGCGTCGTCGCCATGGCCTCCAACCCGACGTACGACCCGAACGCCTGGGTGGGCGGCATCTCCGCCAAGGACTACGCCAGGCTCACCGGCAAGAAGTCCAACTACCCGCTGCTCAACCGCGCGATCCAGGGCCAGTCGGCGCCCGGCTCCATCTTCAAGGTCATCCCCACGGCCGCCGCGGTCAACGCCGGCTACTCCTTCAACGGCCCCTACGAGTGCTCCAGCTCGTACTCCATCGGCGGCCAGGTCTTCAAGAACTTCGAGTCCAAGGGCTACGGGGCGATCAGCCTCGGCCGCGCCCTGGAGGTCTCCTGCGACACGGTCTTCTACCGGCTCTCGCACGAGGAGTGGAAGCGCGACGGCGGCACCAAGCCGAAGAAGAACGCCAACGACTGGTTCTACAAGACCGCCCACCAGTTCGGCCTCGGCAAGGAGACCGGCATCGACCTGCCCAACGAGGTCACCGGCCGCGTCCCCGACCGCCAGTGGAAGCTGGACTACTGGAAGGCCAACAAGGACGCCTGGTGCCGCACCGGCAAGCGCGACGGCAGCTACGCCGAGAAGATCGCCTACGAGAACTGCCTCGAAGGCAACCGTCTGCGCGCCGGTGACTCCGTCAACTACTCCATCGGCCAGGGCGACACGCTCGTCACGCCCATCCAGATGGCCACCATCTACGCCGCCATCTCCAACGGCGGCACGATGTACACGCCCTCCGTCGGCAAGGCCGTCATCAGCGCCGACGGCAAGACCGTCACGCCGATCAAGCCCCAGACGCACGGCAAGCTGCCGATGAGCCAGAAGACGCGCAGCGAGATAAGCGATGCCCTCGCGGGAGTCGCCACCCGCGGTACGGCCGCCTGGAGGTTCGGCGGCTGGCCGCAGGACAAGATCCCGATGCACGCCAAGACGGGTACGGCCGAGGTCTACGGCAAGCAGACGACCTCCTGGTTCGCCACGTACACCAAGGACTACGCGGTCGTCATGACGATCTCCCAGGGCGGTACCGGCTCCGGCGCCTCGGGACCGGCCGTGCGCAACATCTACAACGCGCTGTACGGCGTGTCCCCGGACGGGGAGATCGACCGCAAGAAGGCCCTGTTGCCCGCCCCGCAGAAGACCCTGCCGAAGATCAAGACGGACGGCACCATCACCTCCCCGAAGGTCTCCAAGGACCCGGCCAAGGACCAGCAGGCGAACAAGAAGGACCCGAACGCCCCGGCCGACCCGCTCCAGCCGGCGACGGCGGCCCCGCCGACGCCGGAGAACCGCGACACCCGACGGCGCCGGCGCCGTCGGGGAAGCCGGAGGGTGCCGTCATGACCGGCGGTGTGAACAGCTTCCAGGTCTCCGGCTACGGGCCCGAGCGCACCGGCTGGACGCGACTGCTGGCCCGTGACTCGGTGGCGCGGCGGCTCGACTGGCCGATCCTGCTGTCGGCACTGGCCCTGTCGCTGCTCGGCACGCTCCTGGTCTACTCCGCGACCCGCAACCGCACCGAGCTCAACCAGGGCGACCCGTACTACTTCCTCGTCCGGCACCTGCTGAACACCGGCATCGGCCTGGGCCTGATGGCCGGCACGATCTGGCTCGGCCATCGCGCCCTGCGCACGGCCGTGCCGGTCCTGTACGGCCTCTCGGTGCTGCTGATCCTGCTGGTGCTCACGCCGCTCGGCTCGACGATCAACGGCGCCCACTCCTGGATCAAGCTCCCCGGCGGCTTCTCGCTCCAGCCCTCGGAGTTCGTGAAGGTCACGATCATTCTGGGCATGGCGATGCTGCTGGCGGCCCGGGTCGACGCGGGCGACAAGCAGTACCCCGACCACCGCACGGTCGTGCAGGCCCTCGGTCTGGCCGCCGTGCCCATGGTGATCGTGATGCTCATGCCCGACCTCGGGTCGGTCATGGTCATGGTCATCATCGTGCTCGGTGTGCTGCTCGCCTCCGGCGCCACCAACCGGTGGGTGTTCGGCCTGCTGGGCACGGGCGCGGCCGGCGCGATCACCGTCTGGCAGCTCGGAGTGCTCGACGACTACCAGATCGCGCGCTTCGCCGCCTTCGCCAACCCCGAGCTCGACCCGGCCGGCGTCGGCTACAACACCAACCAGGCCCGCATCGCCATCGGCTCCGGCGGACTGACCGGCTCCGGTCTCTTCCACGGCTCGCAGACCACCGGCCAGTTCGTCCCCGAGCAGCAGACGGACTTCGTCTTCACGGTGGCGGGGGAGGAGCTGGGCTTCCTCGGCGGCGGCCTGATCATCCTGCTCCTCGGCATCGTGCTGTGGCGGGCCTGCCGGATCGCCCGGGAGACGAGCGACCTGTACGGCACGATCGTGGCCGCAGGGATCGTCGCCTGGTTCGCCTTCCAGTCGTTCGAGAACATCGGCATGACCCTCGGCATCATGCCGGTCACGGGCCTGCCGCTGCCGTTCGTGTCCTACGGCGGCTCCTCGATGTTCGCCGTGTGGATAGCGGTGGGACTGCTGCAGTCGATCAGAGTGCAGCGACCGATGTCAGCATGACATCGCGCGGGGTGGCCCCCTGCCGCCCCGCGCCCGGGACCACTAGATTCGGTGCATGGCGGACACCAAGCGTGAGATCGAGCGGAAGTACGAGACCAAGGACGGCGGGCTGCCGGACCTGACCGGTGTGGCCGGGGTCGCGGACGTGGTCGACCAGGGGGTCGCCCACCTCGACGCGACCTACTACGACACCGTCGACCAACGCCTCGCCGCGACATCGGTCACCCTGCGCCGCCGCACCGGCGGCTCGGACGCGGGCTGGCACCTGAAGTTCCCGGCCGGCCCGGACGCCCGGGACGAGATCCACGCCCCGCTCTCCGAGACCCTCCCCGGTGAACTCGCCGGGCTCGTCCGCTCCCGCGTCCGCGACGACGAGCTGCTCCCCCTGGTCCGGCTGCGCTCCGAGCGGGACGTGCGCCACCTGGTCGACGCCGACGGGCGGCTGCTCGCCGAGGTCAGCGTGGACGCCGTGCACGCCGAGCGGCTCACCGGCGGCCACGGCGCGGCCCAGTGGACCGAGCTGGAGGTCGAACTCGCCGACGGCGGCGACCCGGCCTTCCTCGACACGGTGGAGAAGCGGCTGCGCAAGGCGGGCGTACGGCCGTCGAAGTCGGCGTCCAAGCTGGCCCGGGCGCTGGCCGAGACGGCGCCGGAGAGGCGGCGCCCGACCGCGGCCGCCGGGGACCCCTCGACCGCCGGAGACCACGTGCTCGCCTACGTACGCACCCAGCGCGACGCGATCGTCGCGTACGACCCGGCCGTCCGCAGGGACGCCGAGGACGCCGTGCACAGCATGCGCGTGGCCACCCGGCGGCTGCGCAGCACCTTCAAGTCGTTCGGGGACATCCTCGACCGGGACGTCACCGACCCGGTCGCGGACGAGCTGAAGTGGCTGGCCGGTGAGCTGGGCCTGGACCGCGACCGCGAGGTGCTGGCCGCACGGCTGACCGCAGCCCTCGGCGAGATCCCCGGCGAGCTGGTCCGCGGACCCGTGGCGGAGCGCCTGCGCGGCTGGTCGAGCGCCGAGCACCACACGGCCCGCGGCCGGCTCCTGGGGATCCTGGACTCCCGCCGCTACCTCGCCCTGCTCGACACCCTGGACGCGCTGGTCGCGACGCCGCCCCTGCTGAGGACGGCCGGGAAGAAGCCCGGCAAGCCGCTCAGCAAGGCCGTGCAGAAGGACTTCCGCAAGGTGTCCCGGCTGGTCGAGCGGGCGCTGGAGCTGGAGCCCGGCACCGAACGGGACGTCGCCGTGCACGAGGCCCGCAAGAAGGCCAAGCGGGCCCGCTACGCCGCCGAGGCGGCCGAACCGGCCCTGGGCAAGCCGGCCAAGACCATGGTCAAGTCCATGAAGACGCTGCAGAAGCTGCTCGGCGAGCACCAGGACAGCGTGATGGCCCGGCAGACCCTCCGCGAGCTGTCCGCGGTCGCCCACGCGGCGGGGGAGAGCGCCTTCACCTACGGCCTGCTCCATGAGCGCGAGGAGCAGCGGGCCCTGCGCACGGAGGCCGAGCTGCCCGGGCTGTGGAAGGAGATCAGGGGCGCGGCGGCGGGCCTGTGAGCCTCACGGCGTACGGAGGTGCCCCGCGGTCGCGTTAGGCTGGATGGTCACCCCTGTCAGTCCAGTCCAGCTCACGAAGGTGCGCGACATGCCTGCCGAAGTCGCTGCGTCGGTGTTCCCGCAGCTCGAAGCTCTGCTCCCGCACGTGCAGAAGCCGATCCAGTACGTCGGCGGAGAACTCAACTCCACGGTCAAGGACTGGGAGTCCTGCGACGTCCGCTGGGCTCTCATGTACCCCGACGCGTACGAGGTCGGTCTGCCCAACCAGGGCGTCCAGATCCTCTACGAGGTGCTCAACGAGCAGCAGGGCGTCCTCGCCGAGCGCACGTACAGCGTGTGGCCGGACCTCGAGGAGCTGATGCGCGAGCACGGCGTCCCGCAGTTCACGGTCGACAGCCACCGGCCGGTGAAGGCCTTCGACGTGCTCGGCCTCTCCTTCTCCACCGAGCTCGGCTACTCGAACATGCTGGCGGCCCTGGACCTGGCGGGCATCCCGCTGGAGTCCCGGGACCGCGGCCTGGACGACCCGATCGTCCTGGCCGGCGGTCACGCCGCGTTCAACCCCGAGCCGATCGCGGACTTCATCGACTGCGCCGTGATCGGCGACGGCGAGCAGGCCGTGCTGGAGATCACCGCGATCGTCCGCGCCTGGAAGGCCGAGGGCCGCCCGGGCGGCCGCGAGGAGCTGCTGTTCCGCCTGGCGAAGACCGGCGGGGTGTACGTGCCCGGCTTCTACGACGTCGAGTACCTGCCCGACGGCCGGATCGCCCGCGTGGTGCCCCAGCGCAGCGGTGTCCCGTGGCGGGTGTCCAAGCACACCGTCATGGACCTGGACGAGTGGCCCTACCCCAAGCAGCCCCTGGTCCCGCTGGCCGAGACGGTCCACGAGCGCATGTCGGTGGAGATCTTCCGCGGCTGCACCCGCGGCTGCCGCTTCTGCCAGGCCGGCATGATCACCCGTCCGGTCCGGGAGCGCTCGATCACCGGGATCGGCGACATGGTCGAGCAGGGCCTGAAGGCGACCGGCTTCGAGGAGGTCGGCCTGCTGTCGCTGTCCTCAGCGGACCACAGCGAGATCGGCGACATCGCCAAGGGCCTCGCCGACCGCTACGAGGACGACAAGATCGGCCTGTCGCTGCCGTCGACCCGCGTGGACGCGTTCAACATCGACCTGGCCAACGAGCTGACCCGCAACGGCCGGCGCTCGGGCCTGACCTTCGCCCCCGAGGGCGGCTCGGAGCGCATCCGCAAGGTCATCAACAAGATGGTCTCGGAAGAGGACCTGATCCGCACGGTCGCGACCGCGTACGGCAACGGCTGGCGGCAGGTGAAGCTGTACTTCATGTGCGGCCTGCCCACCGAGACCGACGAGGACGTGCTGCAGATCGCGGACATGGCGACCAAGGTCATCGCCAAGGGCCGTGAGGTCTCCCGCTCGAACGACATCCGCTGCACGGTCTCGATCGGCGGCTTCGTCCCCAAGCCGCACACGCCCTTCCAGTGGGCCCCGCAGCTGTCCGCCGAGGAGACCGACGCGCGCCTGGCCAAGCTCCGGGACAAGATCCGCGGCGACAAGAAGTACGGCCGCTCCATCGGCTTCCGCTACCACGACGGCAAGCCCGGCATCGTCGAGGGCCTGCTCTCCCGCGGCGACCGCCGCATCGGCGCGGTCATCCGCGCGGTCTACGAGGACGGCGGCCGCTTCGACGGCTGGCGCGAGCACTTCTCCTACGACCGCTGGATGGCGTGCGCGGACAAGGCCCTGGAGCCGTTCGGCGTGGACGTCGACTGGTACACCACCCGCGAGCGCACCTACGAGGAGGTCCTGCCCTGGGACCACCTCGACTCGGGCCTGGACAAGGACTGGCTCTGGGAGGACTGGCAGGACGCCCTCGACGAGACGGAGGTCGAGGACTGCCGCTGGACGCCGTGCTTCGACTGCGGCGTGTGCCCGCAGATGGACACCCACATCCAGATCGGCCCGACGGGCAAGAAGCTGCTGCCGCTGACGGTCAAGAACGCGGCACCCGCGCCCAGCGGGCACGCCCACTGACGGAGAGCCGGTCGAGCCCCCTCCCGGCGCGGAGGGGGCTCATTGCTGCCCCCGAACGAGTGGACTCCCCTCCGGCCGGGTCGGCAGCAGGCCGCGGGCGAGGGGTGAGTGGTGATGATCCTCGGGTTCGCCACCCCCTCCGGAAGAGGCGCCCCCATGCGACCTGCTCGACGTACTCCGTCCCGCCGAACGTTCGCCGCGGCGCTGGCCGCCCTGGCGGCGACGCCCGCCCTGGCCGGCCGTGCCGCGGCCCTCGACCGGCACGACTCCGACTGTCCGCCCCACGGGTTCGGGCGGGAGCTCACCGCCCGGCTGGACGAGGCCGTCGAGGACACCCGGCGGGAGGCGGGCATTCCCGGGGCCGTCGTCGGGCTGTGGATCCCGGGCCGGGGGTGTTACGTCCGTGCCTTCGGGGTGGCCGACACCCGGACCGGGGAACCGATGGCGGTCGACTCGTACGTCCGGATCGGCAGTGAGACCAAGACCTTCACCGTCACCGCGCTGCTCATGCTCGTGGACGACGGCCGGATCGGGCTGGACGACCCGATCTCCCGGTACGTCACGGGCGTGCCCAACGGGCACCGGATCACGCTGCGGCACCTCGCCGGGATGCGCAGCGGGCTCTTCCCGTACACCGCGGACCCCGACTTCATCCGGGAACTGCTGAGCCACCCGCAGCGCTCCTTCACCCCGCGCCAGGTCCTCGCGTACGGCTTCCGGCACGCGAACACCTTCGCGCCGGGGCAGGAGTTCGAGTACTCCAACACGAACCTCGTCCTGCTCGGGCTGGTGATCGAGAAGGTCAGCGGATGGCGGCTCGCCGACTTCATCCACGAGCGCGTGCTCCGCCCGGCCGGACTGCACCACACCCTCTTCCCGCAGGGCGGCGAGTTCCCTGAGCCGCATCCGCGCGGCTACACGAACCAGACGCTGAGCGGGGAGGTGGAGGACGCCACCGACTGGAACCCCAGCTGGGCGTGGGCGGCCGGGGCGATGATCTCCGGCCTGCACGACCTGCGCCGCTGGGCCCCGATCCTCGCCACGGGCCGGCTGCTCAGCCCCGAGACCCAGGCGCAGCGGCTCAGGACGCTGCCGACGGGCTACCCCGGTACGACGTACGGCCTGGGCATCTTCGAGACCGACGGGTGGATCGGGCACAACGGCTCGATCCCGGGCTACGAGACCGTGACGGTGTATCTGCCGCAGCGGCGGGCCACCCTGGTCATCATGATCAACACGGATGTCGTGGCCGAGGGGCAGGAGCCGTCCACGTCGCTCGCCCGGGCGGTCACGGCGGTCGCCACCCCGGACCACGTGTACGACGGTTCGGTGATCCACCGCTAGCCGGCGGCCTCGGGGCGGGGCCGGGGGGTGAGACACCGCGGTCCTGGGGGACCCGCTCAGGAGGCGGAGTCGGTGACGCTCCCCTGGGGGATCGGCCCCGCCAGGCTCCCTCAGTTCAGACTGTGTGCTGGGGGAGCCGTTCTGCCGTTCCGCTGTCATGCCCCCACCTCTCATGCCTCCCTCACCTGCCCGGTGTGGGGCCGGGCATGCCTGCCCACTTGCCGACCCTATCGAATGTCGATAGATTTCCATCGTAGTTCGATCGAGGGAATGGGGCGTCGGGGATGGGAAAGCTGGCCGTGGCCGCGTTGCGTGCGGTGCTTGTGGTGCTGCTCGCCGGTTCGTTGTTCGTGCAGGGCGTGATGGTCCCGCTGCTGGCCGTCGACATGAACGGGCTCAAGCCCGAGTACGCGTATCTGCGCACGCCGATCCTGGTGATCCTGGTGCTGGGTGTCGTATCGGCCCAGGTGGTGCTGGTCTGCGTGTGGCGGCTGGTGACGATGGTGCGGCGGGGGACCGTGTTCTCCCCGGGCGCCTTCCGGTACGTGCACATCGTGATCGGCGCCTTCGTGTCCGCCGCCTGTCTCGTGTTCGCGCTCGGGGTGGTGCTCGCGCCGGGTGAGGCCGTCGCTCCGGGGGTGGTGCTGCTGCTGGGCGGGGTCGCTCTGGCGGTGCTCGGGGTCGCGCTCGTCGTGCTGGTGCTGCGGATGCTGCTGGCGCAGGCCGTCGCCCGCGACATCGAGGCGGCCCGGATGCGGGCCGAGCTGGAAGAGGTCATCTGATGCCGATCGCCGTCGACATCGACGTGATGCTGGCGAAGCGGAAGATGTCCGTGGGGGAACTCGCGGACCGGGTCGGCATCACCCCGGCCAACCTGGCCGTCCTCAAGAACGGCCGCGCCAAGGCGGTCCGCTTCTCCACCCTCGCCGCGCTCTGCGAGGTGCTGGAGTGTCAGCCGGGCGACCTGCTGCGCTTCGAGACGGACGGGGAGGGGCCCGAGATCTGAGCGCGCTCGCCGGGCGACGCCGGAGGGCTCCACCGTCCGGTGCTCGTCCGGGGCGGCGGCGTCATCCGGTCCGGAGCGGATCATCCTCGGCCCGGGCGGCGGATCCGCGGGAGAACGGACCGGGACTGCGCGGGGCGGGATCCGGACGGGGCGCCGATGCGTCTTCGCCGGTATGGATCTGGAGAAACCGCCCCGTGAGGGTTCCGAGCAGCGGGTCGAACCGGGCAGGCGAGCGGCCGGACCGGCCGGACCGGCCGTGCGGCGGCAGCCGGAGGCACCCGAGGGATGCCTCGCC
The DNA here is from genome assembly GCF_049846985.1 of Streptomyces sp. DT190. Taxonomy (NCBI): domain Bacteria; kingdom Bacillati; phylum Actinomycetota; class Actinomycetes; order Kitasatosporales; family Streptomycetaceae; genus Streptomyces; species Streptomyces sp. DT190. The sequence continues at coordinate 88,344 of NZ_JBNCNM010000023.1, forward strand.
GTCGCGATCCGGATCCCGGTGCGGATCGTCGTGCTCGTGCTGGTCGTCCCCGTACGGATGGTCTGGGACGCGCTCGTCGTCACCGGCCGGTTCCTGAACGACACCCTGCTCCGGCCCCTCGGACGGGCCCTGCTGTGGCTGGGGCGGGCGGTCTTCGTCTGGCCGTTCGTGGGACTGTGGCGGTACGTCGCGGTGCCGCTCGGCACGGCCCTCGCCCGGCTCGCGCACGTCCTCGTCGTCGTGCCGCTGGTGTGGTTCCACCGGTCCGTGCTGACGCCGCTGGGACACGCGATCGCCTGGGCCGGGCGGGGCGTCGGCGCCGCGCTCGGCTGGGTGTACGCGCACCTGCTCACCCCCGTCGGGCACGCCGTGACGTGGGTCCTGAGGGGGATCGGGGCCGGGCTCGCCGCGCTGGGGCTCGGCGTCTGGACGGCCGTGGCGTGGCTCGCCCGGTACCTGGTCGTCGTACCGGCCGTCCTGCTGTACACCTGGGTGCTCGCGCCCGTCGGACGCGCCCTGCTGTGGTGCGGCAAGGGGCTGGTGTGGCTGGTGGGCACGATCGTCACTGGCGTCGGAACGGCCCTGTACTGGATCGCGCGGATCCTGCTCGTCCTGCCCGCGCTCGCCCTGTGGCGGTGGATCCTCGCCCCCGTCGGACGCGTCCTCGCCGTCGTCGGACGGGAGGTGCGGGACGCCCTCGGCCACGCCTGGCGCGTCGCCGGCCACGTCTCGCTCGCCGTCGGGCGGTTCCTCGGCACGCTCCTGCGGTGGATCTTCGTCGAGCCGGTGCGCTGGGCGTACCGCAGCGTGCTGACGCCCGTCGGGCACGTCCTGCGCGACACCCTCCTGCGGCCCGCCGCCGAGGCCGCCCGCAGCGCCGGACGCGCCACCCGGCAGGCCCTGGCCGCCGCCCGCGACACCGTCCGGCAGACCCGCGCCGACGTGCGGCGGATGCTCTTCGGGGAGCCGGGGCGGCCCGCTCCGGTTGCCCGGAGGGAACCTTCCGGCCGCGAGGCACGTACTCTTGGTAGCAGTACGACCGCTCTCACGAAGGACTGAACGACACTGGGCAAGCGACAGCCCGAAGGCCCGCCGCCCGCACCCGCGGTGCAGCGCATCCGACTGCGCTACACCAAGCGCGGCCGCCTCCGGTTCACCAGCCACCGTGACTTCCAGCGCGCCTTCGAGCGTGCGTTGCGCCGTGCCGAGGTGCCGATGGCCTACTCGGCCGGATTCACGCCGCACCCGAAGGTGTCGTACGCCAATGCCGCACCCACCGGCACGGGCAGTGAGGCGGAGTACCTGGAGATCGCGCTCACCGCGCCCCGCGACCCGGAGCAGCTCAGGGTCCTCCTCGACGCGTCGATGCCCGCCGGGCTCGACATCGTCGAGGCGGTCGAGGCCCGCACCCCGGGCCTCGCCGACCGGCTGACGGCTTCCGTGTGGGAGCTGCGCCTGGACGGCGTGTCGCCGGAGGAGGCCCGCCGTGCGGTGGACGCCTTCACCGCGGCCGAGACCGTCGAGGTCCAGCGCCTCGCCAAGAACGGCGTGCGCACCTTCGACGCCCGCTCCGCCGTCGTGAGCCTGGAGAGCGGCGACCTCGCAGAAACGCGGAGTTCGCAGGCTGATAGGCCGACCGACCAGCCCTGTGCGATACTGCGGCTGGTTGTTCGGCACGTGACGCCTGCCGTACGACCCGACGACGTCCTGTCCGGTCTCCGCGCCGTGGCCGACCTGGCGCCGCCGGTCCCCGCAGCGGTGACCAGGCTGGCGCAGGGGCTGTTCGATGAAGAGACCGGCACGGTGACCGACCCGCTCGCGCCCGACCGCGAGGCAGCGCAGGCCCACTCAACGGCCGCATCGCCTGCCACCGCGACGGCGCCGGCGTAAGGAAGGTCCCGCGTAGGGACGGACGTCGTAGCGCCGCCCTCGGACTCGGGAGCCACCTGGGTCGGGCAGCGTACCGACCAGAAGACTTTCGCCAGGCCGTGCGCATTCGGCGTACGGAACCGGCGAGACAGGACACGGAAAGCTCCCGTGCGGCGCCCGCGCCCCGGACGGCGGCGACGCGCACAGCGCGAGCCGCGGACGTCACCGGCACAGCCGGACCAGGCGCGGCGCCCGGGAGCCTGACGGGAGAAAAGCCCGCATGCTCGAACCGACCGAACCCACGGAGTCCTCGCAGGGCTCAGAACAGAACACCCCCAGCGACACCCTGCCGCCCCGCCGGCGGCGCCGTGCCGCGTCCCGCCCGGCGGGTCCGCCCGCCGGTGCGGCCGACGCGGCGGCGGAGACCGTCGCGCCGGCCATACCGGCCGCCGAGGCCGAGGAACTCGCGGCCGACGCCGAGGGGACCGAGGAGACCGCCGCGGAGGAGACCGCCGCCGAGGCCGTCACCGAGGCGGCGGAGCCCGCCGAGGACGCCGCGTCCGCCGGGCGCAAGCGGCGCCGTGTGGTGCGCCGCGCCTCCGCCCCGGCCGGGCCGGCCGCCGCCGAGGCCGCCGCCGAGACCGTGGTGCCCGCGACCGTTGCCGCTCCCGCCCCCGAGGCGCCGGAGCAGGCCAAGACCCCCGCTCCCGCCGAGGACGCCGCTCCGCGCCGCACCCGGCGCCGGGCGACCCGCAGCGTCACCTCGCCGACCGCCGCCTCCGCGCAGGCCGTCCCGCAGACCGACCAGCCCGCGCAGTCCGGCCAGGCAGCGCAGACCGCGCCGGTCGACGCCGCGCCGGCCGCCACCGAGCCCGTCGAGGCCGGCACCCCCGGTACCGCCGGTGCCGGGACCACCGAGGACGACGCCGCTCCGCGCCGCACCCGCCGGCGTGCCACGCGGCGCGTGTCCGCGCCCGCCGGGGCGCCCGCGGCCGCCGAAGCGGCCGACTCCGGTGTCGACGCCGGTCCGTCCGGCTCCACCGCCGCGTCCGCCGAGGCGCCCGCGGAATCGCCCGAGGAGGCGAAGGCCCCTGTGACCGAGAACCCCGCTCCCGAACCGGCCCGCAAGTCCAGGTCCCGGTCCCGCGCCAAGGCCGCCGCCGAGCCGGCCGCGCCCGCCGAGGCCGCCGAGGCCGCGCCTGCCGCGCAGGCCGCCGCCGACCAGACCCCTGCCGCGTCCGAGGCCCCCGCCGAAACCGCCGCCCAGGCCCCCGCCGCCGAGCCCGCCGAGGACGGCGCCCCGCGGCGTCGCCGCCGGGTCGTGCGCCGGGCCGCCGGCGGATTCGCCGAGCCCGCCCAGCCCGCCCGGCGCGCCGCCGGTGCCGCCGCCGAGAGCGAGGGACCTTCGCGCCCCGCGCGCCCCGCCGTCGCCCTCTTCCAGCCGCCGGTCTTCACCGAGCCGCAGTTCCAGACCCCGGAGCGGGCCGCCGCCGCGGCCGCCGCCGAGGCGGTCGGGGAAGCCGAGGAGCCCGAGGACCTCACGCAGGACGCGCAGCCCGCGCCGGACGCGCCGGACGCACGCGAGGATCGGTCCGACCGGGACGAGCAGACCTCCGGATCCCGCCGCCGTCGCAGGCGCCGGGGCGGCGAGGAGCCCGAGGCCCAGTCCGCCGAGGAGCCGGAGGAGGCCGAGGACGCCGCCGAGGACCAGGCCGAGGGCGACGACCAGGACGACGCCGAGGAGCCCGGTTCGCGCCGGCGCCGCCGCCGGGGCGGTCGCCGCCGCCGGCGCGGCGAGTCCGCCGAGAACGATGGCGAGGGCGCGGACGACTCCGACGACATCGCCGCCGCCCAGGCCGAGCAGGACGCCGAGGACACCGCCGAGCAGACCGAGGAGGACCAGGAGGACGCCGACGAGGCCTCCGACCGGGACGACTCGTCCGGCGGGGGTGGCTCCAGCAGCAGCCGCCGGCGCCGTCGCCGCCGTCGCCGCGCCGGTGACTCCGGCCTCGACCCCGAGCCCACCGACGACGACCCCGAGCGCACGGTCGTCAAGGTCCGCGAGCCCCGGCCCGCCCGTGAGAAGGGCTCCGAGCCGTCCGACGAGGTGCAGTCCATCAAGGGCTCGACCCGTCTGGAGGCCAAGAAGCAGCGCCGCCGCGAAGGCCGTGAGCAGGGCCGCCGCCGCGTGCCGATCATCACCGAGGCCGAGTTCCTGGCCCGCCGGGAGGCCGTCGAGCGCGTGATGGTCGTCCGCCAGCACGGCGACCGCACGCAGATCGGCGTCCTCGAGGACGACGTGCTCGTCGAGCACTACGTCAACAAGGAGCAGGCGGTCTCGTACGTCGGCAACGTCTACCTCGGCAAGGTGCAGAACGTGCTGCCGTCGATGGAGGCCGCGTTCATCGACATCGGCAAGGGCCGCAACGCCGTGCTGTACGCCGGCGAGGTCAACTTCGAGGCGCTGGGCATGGCCCACGGGCCGCGGCGCATCGAGTCCGCCCTCAAGTCCGGCCAGTCGGTGCTCGTCCAGGTGACGAAGGACCCGATCGGCCACAAGGGCGCCCGTCTGACCAGCCAGGTCTCCCTGCCGGGCCGCTACCTCGTGTACGTGCCCGAGGGCTCCATGACCGGCATCAGCCGCAAGCTGCCCGACACCGAGCGGGCCCGGCTGAAGACCATCCTCAAAAAGATCGTCCCCGAGGACGCGGGCGTCATCGTGCGCACCGCCGCCGAGGGTGCGAGCGAGGACGAGCTGCGCCGGGACGTCGAGCGGCTGCAGCAGCAGTGGGAGGACATCCAGAAGAAGGCCAAGAACGGCAACGCGCCGACGCTGCTGTACGGCGAGCCGGACATGACCGTCCGGGTCGTGCGCGACATCTTCAACGAGGACTTCTCCAAGGTCGTCGTCAGCGGCGACGAGGCGTGGTCGACGATCCACGGCTACGTCTCGCACGTCGCGCCGGACCTCGCCGAGCGGCTGCAGAAGTGGACCTCCGAGGTCGACGTCTTCGCCACGTACCGGATCGACGAGCAGCTCGCCAAGGCCCTGGACCGCAAGGTCTGGCTGCCCAGCGGCGGTTCGCTGGTGATCGACCGGACCGAGGCGATGGTCGTCGTCGACGTCAACACCGGCAAGTTCACCGGCCAGGGCGGCAACCTCGAGGAGACCGTCACCAGGAACAACCTGGAGGCGGCCGAGGAGATCGTCCGCCAGCTGCGGCTGCGCGACCTCGGCGGCATCATCGTCATCGACTTCATCGACATGGTGCTGGAGTCCAACCGGGACCTGGTGCTGCGGCGCCTGCTGGAATGCCTGGGCCGGGACCGTACGAAGCACCAGGTCGCCGAGGTGACCTCGCTGGGCCTCGTGCAGATGACCCGCAAGCGGGTGGGCCAGGGCCTGCTGGAGTCCTTCTCCGAGACCTGCGTCCACTGCAACGGCCGCGGCGTCATCGTCCACATGGAGCAGCCGACCTCCGTCGGGGGCGGCGGCAAGCGCAAGAAGCGCGCGCGGGCCGGTGCCGCCGAGCAGCCGCACGTCCACGAGGCGGCGGTCGAGACGGCCGAGCAGGAGGCGGAGACCGAGGCCGAGGTCGGTGCCGAGGCCGCAGAGCCGATCGCGCTGCCCGAGCCGGCCTTCGAACCCGACGAGGAGCTGTACAGCAGCGCCGCCGAGGCGGAGGCCGCGGCCACCCGGGGCCGTTCGCGGCGCCGGGCGAGCCGGCGGGCGTCGGCCCCGGCGGGCGCGCCGCGCGGCGAGTCCGCGCGGGCGGAGCGCAGGACGGCCGAGCCCGTCGCGGACGCGGACACGGACGTGGCCGAGCAGGCCGGGGCGCCCACCGCCCAGGACGTGACCGCGGCTGAGGAGGTCGCGCGTCCCGTGCAGCCGGAGCCGGCCGCCGAGGCGCAGGCCGAGCCGATGGCCGTGGAGGACCCGGTGGTCGAGACCGCGCCGGCCGAGGAGGCCGCGCCGAAGGGCCGCACCCGGCGGCGGGCCACCCGCAAGGTGTCCGCTCCGGCCGGTTCCCCGGCGGGTGCCGAGGCGGCCGTGGTGACGGTGGCCGAGACCGCGCCCGCGGTGTCCGAGGCCCCGCAGACCGAGGCGGCCGGGCAGGCCGGACAGCCCGAGCCGGTCGCGGAGCAGGGCGCCGAGGCGCCCGCCGAGGCCGCGGCCCCGGCCCGTCCGCGGCGCCGGGCCGTGCGCAAGTCCACGGCGCCCACCGCGTCCGAGGAGGCGGCCGTCGTGGTCGTCCCGTCGGCCCCGGCGGAGGAGCCCGCGGCGGAGACCGGTGCTCCGGCCGCCGGCGCGGGTGACGACGCGGATGGGACGGCCGGGACGGGCGAGGAGCCCGCCGCGGCCAAGAAGACGGCCCGCAAGACGGCCAAGAAGGCCACCGCGAAGAAGGCCGCCACCAAGAAGACCGCGGCGAAGAAGACCGCGGCCAAGAAGACGACGGCCAAGAAGGCGGCGAAGACCACCAAGACGGCCGCCAAGAAGACCACGTCGAAGAAGACCGCGGCGGCCGAGCAGACGCTCTCCTCCGTCACGGCCTCCACCGACGAGGGCTGACCCGTACGGCGTCCCCCGGGGCGTGCGCGGCGACGCGTACGCCCCGGGGCGCCGGCCCGTGGGTCCGAGTGACCGGACGCACAGGCCGGGGGCCCGGCTCGGTTTGACCCCCTCGACCGCGGCCCCGTAACCTTGACCGTCGGCGTGTCCCCTGACGCGTCACATCCCCGTAAACCTCATCCTCCGGGCGCCGGGCGCCCAGGAGAGGCCGCCTGCTCTGCCGGGTGGCTGGCCTGCGGGGGTGCCGTTTCCCGAGCGAGAGAGTGAGTTCCGCGTGTACGCCATCGTGCGCAGCGGTGGTCGCCAGCACAAGGTTGCTGTCGGCGACATCGTTGAGGTTGACAAGATTTCCACTGCCAAGGTTGGCGACACGGTCGAGCTCTCGACCCTGCTCGTTGTCGACGGCGACGCCGTGACCAGCGACCCGTGGGTGCTGGCCGGCATCAAGGTCCAGGCCGAGGTCGTGGACCACCACAAGGGGCAGAAGATCGACATTCTGCGCTACAAGAACAAGACCGGTTACCGCCGTCGCCAGGGCCACCGCCAGCAGTACACGGCGATCAAGGTCACCGAGATCCCCACGGCTGCGAAGTAAGGGACTGAGGAGAAATGGCACACAAGAAGGGCGCATCGTCCACTCGGAACGGTCGCGACTCCAATGCCCAGCGGCTCGGCGTGAAGCGCTTCGGCGGTCAGGTCGTCAACGCTGGTGAGATCCTGGTCCGTCAGCGTGGCACCCACTTCCACCCGGGTGCGGGCGTCGGCCGTGGCGGCGACGACACGCTGTTCGCGCTGCAGGCCGGTTCGGTGCAGTTCGGCACGCACCGTGGCCGCAAGGTCGTGAACATCGTTCCGGTCGCCTGATCGGACACTCTCGCGAGGCGGACCTCACTTCCCGTGCGGGAAGGCGGGTCCGCCTTTCGCTTGTTGAACAAGTAAATCTCGTTCGTACTTCTGGAGGCACCCACCATGACCACCTTCGTGGACCGCGTCGAGCTGCACGTCGCCGCGGGTAGCGGAGGCCACGGCTGTGCCTCCGTCCACCGTGAGAAGTTCAAGCCGCTGGGCGGGCCCGACGGCGGCAACGGCGGTCGCGGCGGGGACGTGATCCTCACCGTCGACCAGTCCGTCACCACGCTGCTCGACTACCACCACTCCCCGCACCGCAAGGCCACCAACGGCAAGCCCGGTGAGGGCGGCAACCGTTCCGGCAAGGACGGGCAGGACCTCGTCCTGCCGGTGCCGGACGGCACGGTCGTGCTGGACGGGGCGGGCAACGTCCTCGCCGACCTGGTCGGCCACGGCACCTCGTACGTCGCCGCGCAGGGCGGCCGGGGCGGGCTCGGCAACGCGGCCCTGGCCTCCGCCCGGCGCAAGGCGCCCGGGTTCGCGCTGCTCGGCGAGCCGGGGGACATGCAGGACATCGTCCTGGAGCTGAAGACGGTCGCCGACGTGGCGCTCGTCGGTTACCCGAGCGCGGGCAAGTCGTCCCTGATCTCGGTGCTGAGCGCCGCCAAGCCGAAGATCGCCGACTACCCCTTCACCACGCTGGTGCCCAACCTCGGCGTCGTCACGGCCGGCTCGACGGTCTACACGATCGCCGACGTGCCCGGCCTGATCCCCGGCGCCAGCCAGGGCAGGGGCCTGGGTCTTGAGTTCCTGCGCCACGTGGAGCGGTGCAGCGTGCTCGTGCACGTCCTGGACACCGCCACGCTGGAGTCGGACCGCGACCCGCTCTCCGACCTCGACATCATCGAGGAGGAGCTGCGGCAGTACGGCGGGCTGGACAACCGGCCGCGGCTGGTCGTCCTGAACAAGATCGACGTACCGGACGGCAAGGACCTGGCCGAGATGGTGCGGCCCGACCTGGAGGCGCGCGGCTACCGCGTGTTCGAGGTGTCGGCCGTGGCGCACCTGGGGCTCAAGGAGCTGTCGTTCGCGCTCGCCGAGCTCGTGGCCGCGGCGCGCGCCGCGAAGCCGAAGGAAGAGGCCACGCGCATCGTCATCCGGCCCAAGGCCGTGGACGACACCGGCTTCACCGTCACCCGCGAGGACGACGTGTTCCGGGTGCGCGGCGAGAAGCCCGAACGCTGGGTGCGGCAGACCGACTTCAACAACGACGAGGCGGTCGGCTACCTCGCGGACCGGCTCAACCGGCTCGGTGTCGAGGAGGCGTTGATGAAGGCCGGCGCCCGCGGTGGCGACGGCGTCGCCATCGGCCCCGAGGAGAACGCGGTCGTCTTCGACTGGGAGCCGTCCGTGACGGCCGGCGCCGAGATGCTCGGCCGCCGCGGTGAGGACCACCGCTTCGAGGAGTCGCGTCCGGCCGCGCAGCGCCGCAGGGACCGGCAGGCCGAACGCGACGAGGCGCAGCAGGAGTTCGACGACTTCAAGCCCTTCTGAGCACCGCTCACCGGCTCTGACCGATCACCTGTCAGACCCGCCCCGGCAACGGCTTGTTCCAGCGCTGGCGGCGGGTCTTCTTTTGTCTGCTTAGTTGTCATGTACGCGAACCCCGGCGTTCAGCGGGCGGGCCGCCCGCGAGCGTGAAGCTTCCCCTGTCCAAGTGGTCAGCGAGGTAAGGGAGTCAGCCGATGACCGGAGCAGTATCCCCCGACCGACGCCGCTTTCTGACCGGGGGCGCCGCGGTGCTCGGTGCCGCGGCCTCCGCCCAGCTGTGGCTCCCGGCCGCCGCGCACGCGGCCGAAACGCCGCTGCCGGACGGGGTGTTCAGCCTCGGCGTCGCCTCCGGGGACCCGCTCCCGGACGGCATCGTGCTGTGGACCAGGCTCGCTCCGGACCCGCTGAACGGTGGCGGCATGCCGGACCGGGTGGTGCCCGTGGAGTGGCAGATCGCGGAGGACCACCGCTTCAGAAGGGTCGTCCGCCGCGGCACCGCCCAGGCCCGGCCCGAGTACGGGCACAGCGTTCACGTGGACGTACGCGGACTGCGCGCGGACCGCACCCACTGGTACCGCTTCCGCACCGGCGGCCAGCTCTCGCCCGTCGGCCGCACCCGCACCGCGCCCCACCCCTTCAGCGCCGGTGGCTCCCTGCGCGTGGCCCTCGCCTCCTGCCAGAACTGGCAGCACGGCTACTTCACGCCATACGCGGACATGCTCGACCAGGACCCGGACGTCGTGGTGTTCGTCGGCGACTACATCTACGAGTCCACGCCCTCGGCGACGGCCCTGCGCCGGCACGAGGGCACCGGCGAGCCGTTCAGCCTCGTCCAGTACCGCAACCGGTACGCCCAGTACCGCACCGACCCCGACCTCGCGGCGATGCACGCGAACGCGCCCTTCGTGGTGAGCTTCGACGACCACGAGGTGGACAACGACTTCGCCGGTGAGATCCCGCAGGACCCCGACAAGCAGCCGCACGACGCGTTCGTGGCCCGGCTGACCGCGGCCTACCAGGCGTTCTACGAGCACATGCCGGTCCGCGCCACCGCCGTGCCGAACGGCCCCCACATCCGGATGTACCGCCGCCTGGAGTTCGGCCGCCTGGCCCGGCTCAACGTCCTGGACACCCGGCAGTACCGCAGCGACCAGGCCACCAGCCAGGAAGGCGCCCAGGACCCGTCGCTGACCATGCTGGGCGCGCGCCAGAGGCAGTGGCTGCTGAACGGCCTGCAGGACTCGCCCGCCCGCTGGAACCTCGTCGCGTCCCAGATCATGATGGCCGAGACGGACCTCAAGGTCGGTGAGGGCAAGCTCTGGTTCTACGACGCCTGGGACGGCTACCAGGCCGAACGCAACCGGTTCCTGCAGGAGTTCAAGCAGGTCCGCAACCCGGTGGTGCTCTCCGGCGACCGGCATCTGACGATGATCAGCGACCTCAAGGAGGACTACGCCGACCCGGACTCCGCGGTCGTCGGCGCCGAGTTCGTCGGCACCTCCATCTCCAGCAACGGCGACCAGGACCAGGAGGCCTTCCGGCGGGAGTGGGACCCGCGGCGGCCGGACAACCCGCACTGGAAGCTGCTCGACGCGCACCGCGGCTACCACCTCTTCGACATCCGCCGGGCCGCCATCGACGCCCAGGTGCGGGTGGTCGACACGGTCCGGCAGCCGCAGGCCACGCCGAGCACGCTGGCCCGCCTGCGGGTCGAGGCCGGCCGGCCGGGCGTGGAGGTCGTCTGACCACAACACCCGTACACCGGCGGCACACAGGAGCCCGGGACTCTTCGGAGTCCCGGGCTCCTGCCGTGCGGGAGGGCCACCCGGCCGTGAGTGCCCGGATGCCTTGCCCGCACCGAGATCGAAATGCTGCGGAATCTTGACCCGGAACTCCTTGTGGAGTTACTCACAGCAATTGTCGAGGCGCCCGGGGCGCCGTGGGAACCGTCTCGCCAATCACCAGCAGTGCCAGGTGAATGACAGGTTGCGCGCACATATGCGGTGGAGGGCGCTCACCTTGCACTGCGGTAACCAAGAGTGGGACCATTTCGAAGTTCCCTGTCGCCCCAAGGTAGGTCACCTGTGTCCCAGCACATAGCCAAGCCCCGTACCACCGCAGTGATCCTGGCCGGTGGCACCGGTCAGCGGGTGGGTCTGTCGATCCCCAAGCAGCTGCTGAAGATCGCCGGCAAGGCAGTCATCGAGCACACGCTGACCACCTTCGAGAACGCCGACTCGATCGACGACATCATCGTGCTGATGGCGCAGGGCTACGTGCCCGACATCGAGAAGATCGTCGCGAAGGCCGGTTTCAAGAAGGTCTCGAAGGTCATCGAGGGCGGTTCCACGCGGAACGAGACCACCGAGCGCGCCATCGCGGCCCTCGGTGAGGGTCTCGCCGAGGGCGAGGACGTCAACGTCCTCTTCCACGACGCCGTGCGCCCCCTGCTGTCGCAGCGCGTCATCGACGACTGCGTCGCCGCGCTGGAGCGCTACCAGGCCGTCGACGTGGCCATCCCGTCCGCCGACACCATCATCGTCACGCGCACGCACGGCCAGGACGGTGAGTTCATCACCGAGATCCCGGACCGCTCCCGGCTGCGCCGCGGCCAGACGCCGCAGGCCTTCAAGCTGTCCACGATCAAGCGGGCCTACGAGGTCGCCGCGGGCGACCCCAACTTCCAGGCCACCGACGACTGCTCCGTCGTGCTCAAGTACCTGCCGGACGTGCCGATCCACGTCGTCGCCGGTGACGAGTACAACATGAAGGTCACCCAGCCCGTCGACGTCTTCATCGCCGACAAGCTCTTCCAGCTCGCCTCCACGGCCGCGCCCGAGCAGGTCTCCGAGGAGGCCTACCGCGAGCTGCTGACCGGCAAGACGATCGTCGTCTTCGGCGGTTCCTACGGCATCGGCAAGGACATCGCCGAGCTCGCCGGGTCCTACGGCGCCACGGTCTACGCCCTGGGTCGCTCCACCACCGGCACCCACGTGGAGAACCCGGAGGAGGTCGACGACGCGCTGTCCAAGGCGTACGCCGAGACCGGCCGGATCGACTACGTGGTGAACACCGCGGGCGTGCTGCGCATCGGCAAGCTCGCCGAGACCGACAACGCCACCATCGAGGAGGCGCTGAAGGTCAACTACCTGGCCCCGGTGCAGATCGCGCGCTCGTCGTACAAGTACCTGTCCGAGACCAAGGGCCAGCTGCTGCTCTACACCTCCAGCAGCTACACCCGCGGCCGTGCCGAGTACAGCCTGTACTCCTCGACCAAGGCCGCGATGGTGAACCTCACCCAGGCCCTGTCCGACGAGTGGGCCGGCGACGGCGTCCGCGTCAACTGCATCAACCCCGAGCGCACCGCGACCCCCATGCGCACCAAGGCCTTCGGCCAGGAGCCCGCGGGCTCCCTGCTGTCCTCCGAGGCGGTCGCCCGTACGTCGCTCGACGTGCTGCTGTCCGAGCTGACCGGGCACGTCATCGACGTCCGCCAGCAGGACCCGACGGCCGGCGCGGCCCGTGCGTCCGGCTTCGAGCAGGCGCTGGCCTCGGTGCTGGACCGGCAGGACGGCGTGTAATAATTGGCGCCAATTAGACTTCGGTAATTCAGGCCTCTGCGCCCTCCTGTTCACGGGGATCCGTCATCAGGAGTGTTCGCAGGGGCCTGAATCCATACAGTCCCGCGAATATTCACAGACCAGCCGCATTCAGAACCAAGACCGGCACACCCCTCCCAAGAGCAGGTTTCTCCGTGATATCCACCGCTATTCGCGTCGCCCGGGTGGGCAGCGCGGCCGAGCTGGCCGCGGCGGTCCTCATGGTGGCGGGCTTCCCCGCCCTCATGCTGGCCGCGCTCGTCCCGAGCGTTCCCGCCTTCGCGGCAGCGGCCGCCGTGACGTACCTGGCGGACCACTATCTGCACCGCAAGGGCAGCTACCTGATCAACCGCCTCGGCAAGGTCCGGGCCGGGCTGTCGATCCGCTTCCTGATCCGGCAGCTGCTCCTGGTCCTGCTGCTGGCCCGGCTGTCCCTCGCGGACAACCTGATCTACTACGGCGCGATCGCCTGCTTCATCGCCTTCTACGGCCTGCAGGCCCCGCACGGCGCGCTGGTGCAGCTCATCCGCAACCGCCGCCGCATGCCGGTCGCCACGCGCAACGTCGACCTGAAGTCCCGCATCCGCATCCCCGACGCCCCGCCGCGCCGGCTGCTGCACCGCTCCGCCGAGAAGATGCTCCACCTCGACCTCGCGGCGGTCGTCGGCATCCTGCTCGCCGCGCAGCTGGAGTCCTCCCTGATCGGCTTCGCCGGCATCGGCCTCACGGTGGCCCTCGCCACCCTGTACGTCCTGGCGCTGATGCCGTACGTGCGCGGCCGGAGGATCCCGCCGAACGCCGAGCGCGTGCTGGCCGCCGTCGACGACTGGCTGGGCGAGTACAAGCCGGAGACGGTGCTGTACTTCTCCGGCTCGAAGGACTCCGCGTACCAGGTCAACATGTGGCTCGACACCATGGAGAAGCTGGACTCCAAGCCGCTGATCATCCTGCGTGAGCGGGTCATCCTGAACAACCTGGCGCCCACCACGGTCCCCGTCATCTGCGTGCCCGGAGGGGTGCACCTGATGAACCTGGACCTGTCCACGGTGCGCGTCGCGCTGTACGCGGCCAACGTCGGCAAGAACATCCACCTGCTGCGCGTGCCCACCATGAAGCACGTCTTCATCGGCCACGGCGACAGCGACAAGCTCGCCAGCGTCAACCCGTACAGCAAGGTCTACGACGAGGTGTGGACGGCCGGCCGCGCGGGCCGCGACCGCTACGCCATCGCCGACGTCGGTGTCCGCGACGACGACATCGTCGAGGTCGGCCGCCCCCAGCTCGCCCCCATCCAGACCTGGCAGGGCGTGCCGGAGGGCCGTATCCCCACGGTGCTGTACGCCCCCACCTGGGAGGGCTGGGACGGCAACCCGGGCAACACCTCGATCGTGCTGGCCGGCGAGAACATCGTGCGGAAGCTGGTCGCGGCGGACCCGCCCGTGCGCGTGCTGTACAAGCCGCACCCCTTCACGGGCACGGTCAGCAAGGAGGCCGGCGCCGCGCACCAGCGCATCACCGCCCTGGTCCGCAAGGCCGCGGCCGAGCGCGCCCTCGACCCGCGCTTCGTCGCCGACACCGCCGTGCAGGCGCAGGCCAAGGACGAACTGGCCCGGATCGAGGCCCGGCTGGCGCAGTTGTCCGGCTCCGGCGGCGACCGCGGCGACGAGGCCGAGGCGACCCGTGAGGGGCTGGTCGACGTCGCCCGGCACGAGGAGGCCGCCCGGCTGCGCGCCGAGTGGAACGACGCCTACTGGCGTTCCTTCCCCAGCTGGGAGCACCGGGTCATCACCGGCGCCGAGCCGCGGCTGTACGACTGCTTCAACGTCTCCGACGCGATGGTCTCCGACATCTCCAGCGTGGTCTCCGACTTCATCGCCAGCGGCAAGCCGTACGCGGTGACGGACTCCGCCGAGGTGGGTGTCGAGGAGTTCAAGCGGAACAACACGGCGGTGCGCGCCGCGGTGATCCTCTCCAACAGCGCGCACGAGCTGGGCGAGCTGCTGGGCGCCGTGCGCGACCCGGCCGCCGACCCGCTGGCCGAGGACCGCAAGGAGCTCAAGCAGTACCTGCTGGGCCCGGACGAGCCGACCTCGCTGGAGCAGTTCAACACCGCCGTCGCGAACCTCGCGCTCAAGGCCGAGACGCGCAACCTCGGCCAGCAGACACGGGCCGCGGCCGCCGGTGCGGACCCGGAGCTGGCGAACGCCGTGCCGGGGCAGCGGGTGTCCACGGCCGGTGACACGGACGGTGTCGGCACGGGCTGAACTGCCGCCCATCATTTGAGAGTTCGGCCCCCGAGGAGTCCCTCGGGGGCCGAGCCCTTTTATGCTCCCGTTTCCGGTCCGTTCACCATGTGACGTGTCCCACTAACACCGGTGTGCGAGGCAACCGCTTGCCTCGATCACCCGTCTACCAAGTAGCGAATGAGGCGATACGGGGGGAATATCCCATTGACTAGGGGGAAACGTGACCGTGGCGCAGCCTGATGTGAGCGTGATCATCGGGGCGTACGAAGCGATGCCGTATCTGATCGAGTGCCTCTCGTCCGTCGAGGCACAGACCATCGATCCGCGGCGCATCGAGGTCATCGCGGTGGACGACGGATCGACGGACGGCACGGGGGAGTACCTGGAGGAGTTCGCCGAGCGGGCTCCGATGCACGTCCTGGTGATACGCCAGGAGAACTCGGGCGGCCCCAGCGGCCCGCGCAACGTCGGCCTGGGCAAGGCGAGCGGGCGCTACGTCTTCTTCCTCGACGCCGACGACCGGCTGGGCCCCGAGGCGCTGGAGCGGATGGTCGCCATGGCCGACCGCGCCGGCACGGACGTCGTCCTCGGCAAGGTCGAGGGCGTCAACCGCTCGGCCCCGAAGTCCATGTGGGGGAAGACGGTGGAGCGGACGGACGTCTTCTCCTCCAACATCAAGTTCACGCTCAGCGCGCAGAAGCTGTTCCGCCGCGAGCTGCTGGACCGGCACGGCATGCGGTTCGACGAGTCGCTGTTCACCGGCGAGGACGCGCTGTTCACGATGGAGGCCTACCTCCGCGCGAACGGCGTCTCGGTGGTCGCCGACCACACCTGCTACTACCTGGTCGGCCGCGACGACGGCAAGCACGTGACCAAGAGCGGCAGTTACACGCTGCGTTTCGACTCGGCGCGGGCCCTGATGGAGCTCATCGCCGAGCTCGTCCCGGCGGGCGGCCGGCGCGACCAGCTCATGCTCCGGCCCTTCCTGGTCACGCTGCTGCCGCAGTTCGGCCCGAAGTTCGCCACCGACAGCGAGGAGGTCCGCCGCCACAAGCTGGAGCTGGCCAAGCCCCTGATGGACACCTACTGGACGGAGGGCGTCGCCGAGCGCCTGAAGGTCCACGAGCGGCTGCGGCTGCACCTGGTCGCCGAGCAGCGCCCGGACCTGCTCCTGGACGTGGTGCGGTTCGTGAAGGCCAAGAAGCAGGCACCCGCCCTGCTGGAGAAGAGGGGCCGCCGCGTCTACCTGGCCTATCCGCACTTCCGCGACCGGGCGGCGGGCGTCCCGGACGCGGTCTATCTCGCCGGGCCACGCGAGGCCCGCACGTTCCCGGGCTACCGCGAGGGCGGCGTCGACACGTTGGTGCGGCGGGCCGTGCGCAAGGCGCGGCGTGTGCTGACGTCCCGTGAGGTGCGGACGGCGGCCTGAACGGAGGCGGGGCCGGGCTCCCCCCGGCCCCGCCTCGTCGCGCGTCCCGCGCTGCCGTCAGCGCGGCGCGGCCGGGACCGCCGTCTCCGTGCGCTGGCCGGGCAGCTCCGCGGCCAGCCGCTCCGCCACCCGCGCCCGGTGGTCCCGGGCCCTCGCGCACAGCGCCCGCACGGCCTCGTTGAAACGCTCCTGCGACGACGGCTCGGCCGGGCCCAGCAGACGCAGCTTCAGCTCGGCCCGGGCCTCGGCGAGTTCGTCCTTCTCCGGGTGCCGTACCGCCTCCAGCAGGGCCGGCACCCCGGCCGCGTCCGGCGTCAGCACGGTCGCCGCCGCCACCGTCGGGAACGCCGCGCGGAAGGCGTCCTCGGGCAGCCCGCTGGTGTTGGCCACCGCGTACGGCTTCTCACTGGCCAGGAAGTCGCTGATCACGCTGGACACATCGCTGATCAGCAGGTCGGCGACGTTGAAGCAGGAGTACAGCGCGGGCCGGACGTCCGTGATGATCTGGTGCTCGCCCTCCGGCAGGGACGCCCAGTAGGCCTCCTCCCAGGCGGCCGTCGCCCGTGCCACCGCCCGCGCGCGGCCCGGCTCCGGCGCCGACTGCACCAGCATGCGCTCCACCGTGTCCGCCCCGGACCGGAAGTCGGACGTGGTGAGCCGGTCCAGCTCGGCGGTGCGCAGGGCCAGTTCGGCTCCGGCCGGCCCGCGCGCACCCGCCCGCTCCCGGTTCGCCGCGCGGATCAGCTCCCGGATGCGCAGGTCGGCGGCGCCCGCGCGCGGGTCCACCGACCCCGTCAGCGGATGCGGCTTGTACAGCACCCGCACCGCCGGGTCCGCGAGCAGCGCCCGCACCAGGTTCTCGCCCGCCGCGATCACCGACGTGTTGCCGGGGTTGCCGTCCCAGCCCTCCCAGGTCGGCGCGTACAGGACGGTCGTGCACGCCCCGGCCGGCGGCCCCGCGTACGGCAGCACACCGTCGAGCTGCGGGCGGCCCGTCTCCACCACGTCCTTGTCCTCGACGCCGACCTCGGCCAGCGCGTACCGCTCGCGCGCGGCCGGCCCGGCCACCCACACCTCGTCGTACGCCTTCGCGTAGGGGTTGCACGAGGAGAGCTTGTCGCTCTCGCCGTGGTTGACGAAGGTGTGCTTGATCGTGGGGATGCGCAGCACCTGGGAGGTCTTGCCGGAGTTCGAGGGGTGGATGAGGACCTGGAGCGTGGAGTGCTCCAGGCGCATCAGCGTGGACACCTTCGGCAGGCACACGATCGGCACGTCCGTCGCTGCGATCTTCTGCACCATGAACCGCTCGCGCAGCACGATCACCGGCCTGCCGTCCAGCTGGGCGAGCGGCTCCAGCCACATGTTCGCCTGGTAGGCCGAGGAGGCGCCGCCGGAGAAGTACAGGCCGACCGTGGGCCGGTAGGAGGCCAGCCAGGCGTCGAACCACTCCAGCACCCGCTGCTCGTCGGCCGGCCGGCGCCCCGGCAGCAGCCGCAGCAGCAGCGCGCCCAGGCCGCCCAGGGCGAGCAGCAGGGACAGCCCGATGCCCGCGGCCGCGAGGACCGGCCGGTCGCCCGCCGCCCCGGCCAGCAGCCCGGCCGTGGCCGGCAGGCCGAACACCAGCAGCCGCAGCCCGGGGCGGCGCAGCAGCACCGCCGGGGCCGGGGAGAGCCGCAGCTCGGAGGCGTCGATGTTGCGGGTCACCACCGGCAGCGTGCGGGTGCGGCGCACCAGCACGGAGACCGCCTGGATCGCGCAGTGCAGCACGTAGAACCCGAGCAGCCCGCCCACCAGCGGGGCGTACACCGTCTCCCGGTCCTGCTCGCCGATCCGCAGCAGCGCCACGACCAGCAGCAGGTCCCGCAGGACGTGGCGCACGGTGATGTCCGCGTGCGACTTGGCGAACAGCGACAGCACACCGCGCTGCCACCGGTACAGGACGCCCTCGACGGCCAGGGACACGGCGGTCGCCGCGAGCAGCAGCGGGACGTGGGGCAGCAGCGCCGCGACCGCCTGGGCGGCGGACGCGGCGGCCAGGACGACGGTGACCAGCCCCTTCAGAAGGGCCGGCGGGCGGGGAAGAGGTACGGGCACTGCGGTCACTCCAGGGCGTCGGTTCGGCGCAGGTCGGCCGTCCGGGTTAACGCGTGGCGACCTCCGGACGACACGCGCGTGTCCTCGGGCCGCGGTGGGCGAGGACGCCCCGTCGCGCCGTCGGACGGTAGCGGAATATCGCGTTCCTGTCGTGGGGCGGGTGGTCAGGAGGCCGGCCGGAGGCATCGCGGTCGTCCTCCCGTGACGCCGCCCGCACCGTCCGTAGCGTGGACCGGCTCGGCGCCGTCCCCGCGCGTCCCGTAGATTTCCCGGTGAGCGACCGGAACGCAGCGAGGGGACGGACGGCGACGTGGCAGGGGCAAGGCAGGCCGTGGGCGAGGCCCGCAGGATCGTCGTCAAGGTCGGGTCCTCCTCGCTGACCACCGCCTCGGGCGGCCTGGACGCGGACCGCGTGGACGCGCTGGTCGACGTGCTCGCCAAGGTACGAAACCAGGGGGCGGCCCGTAGGGCCTCGGTTGAGGGTGGTGGCGGGAGACGGGAGGGCGGCGGGGAGCGCGAGATCGTCCTGGTCTCCTCGGGCGCCATCGCCGCCGGTCTCGCCCCGCTGGGCCTGCGCCGCCGCCCCAGGGACCTGGCCCGTCAGCAGGCCGCCGCCAGCGTCGGCCAGGGCCTGCTGGTCGCCCGCTACACCGCCTCCTTCGCCCGCTACGGCGTCCGCGTCGGGCAGGTGCTGCTGACCAGCGACGACATGAGCCGCCGGGCGCACCACCGCAACGCCTCGCGCACCCTCGACAAGCTGCTGGCGATGGGCGCCTTCCCGATCGTCAACGAGAACGACACCGTCGCCACGGACGAGATCCGCTTCGGCGACAACGACCGGCTCGCCGCCCTGGTCGCCCACCTCGTCCACGCCGACCTGCTGGTCCTGCTGTCCGACGTGGACGGCGTCTACGACGGCGACCCGGGCCGGCCGGGCACCTCCCGCATCGCCGAGGTGCGCGACCCTGCCGACCTCGCCCACGTCGAGATCGGCAGCGCGGGCAAGGCCGGCGTCGGCACCGGCGGCATGGTCACCAAGGTCGAGGCCGCCCGGATCGCGGCCGCCGCCGGCGTCCCCGTCGTGCTCACCAGCGCGGTGCACGCCGCCGACGCCCTGACCGGCCAGGACACCGGCACCTTCTTCCACCCCACCGGCCGGCGCTCCGCCGACCGGCTGCTGTGGCTCCAGCACGCCTCCACCCCGCAGGGCGCCCTGACCCTCGACGACGGCGCCGTCCAGGCCGTCGTGGACCGCCGTAAGTCGCTGCTGCCCGCCGGGATCGCCGGCGTGGAGGGCGAGTTCAGCGCCGGCGACCCGGTCGAGCTGCGGGACGGCACCGGGCACGCGGTGGCCCGCGGGCTGGTCAACTTCGACTCCAAGGAGATCCCGCGGCTGATCGGCCGCTCCACCCGGGAGCTCGCCCGCGACCTCGGACCCGCGTACGAACGCGAGGTCGTACACAGGGACGACCTGGTGGTCCTGCATCCGTAATGGGCCGAAACGTCCGCCCTCGGTGGTGGACGTTCCGCAAAACCGCCCCACGATCCCTTGCGGCCTGCTCAACTTTGTCTCGGGGAACTGTTCCGCAGCAGCGCCACAAGCGGCGCCACTGAACGAAGGAGGCCGTCGTGAGACGAGTGCGCCCTGGGACGCCCGCGTCCCGTGGTGGTACCGGCTCCCGCGCGGCCGGTGAGGAGCGGGCCCTGAGCAGCGTGGCGGCCGGCGACCGCTTCGAGGGCGAGCAACCCGCGGACACTCCGCGCCTGTGGCACGTCACCCTCAGCGTCTCCGGCAAGGAGGCGCCGCTCCCCGAGGTCCGGCGCGCCCTGGAGCAGCTGGCCCACGACCACCCCTTCCTGCTCACCAGCCGCTACGCCGTCGACCACGCCGAGATCCGCTACTGGGAGGAGGCCCGCGACCTGCACGACGCGGCTGCCGTCGCCCTCCGGCTGTGGGGCGAGCACCGGCAGACCGCCGGACTGCCGCCCTGGGAGATCGTCGGCCTGGAGGTCATCGACCGCGCGACCTACCACCAGCGCATCGCCGAGGGGTACGGGCCGCCCCCGGCCTCGCCCGTCGGCGTCCACCCGTTCTGACCCGGCCGGGGGCGGTCTCGCGCGGTGTCCCGGGGTGTCTCGGGGTGTGAAACGCGCGAGGAACCCGCCGGCCCGGCGGACTACGCTTCCCTCATGACCACGCTTTCGCCGTACGACTCCATGTCCCCGGTCACCGAGGCCGCCTACCGCGCCAAGGCCGCCGCCGCGAGCCTCGCGCCGCTGCCGCGGGCCGAGAAGGACGACGCGCTGCTCGCCATCGCGGACGCGCTGGAGGTCCGCACGAGCGAGATCGTCGAGGCCAACGCCCAGGACGTCGCCAAGGCCCGTGAGGCCGGCATCAGCGAGGGCATGATCGACCGGCTCACGCTCACCCCCGAGCGGATCCGCGCCATCGCCTCCGACGTGCGCGACGTCGCCGCCCTGCCCGACCCGGTCGGCGAGGTGGTCCGCGGCTCCACGCTGCCCAACGGCATCGACCTGCGCCAGGTCCGGGTGCCGCTCGGCGTCGTCGGCATCATCTACGAGGGCCGGCCCAACGTCACCGTCGACGCCGCCGCCCTCTGCCTGAAGTCCGGCAACGCCGTCCTGCTGCGCGGCTCCTCCTCGGCGTACCGGTCGAACACCGCCCTGGTGCGCGTCCTGCGCGACGCCGTGGGCGGGGCCGGGCTGCCCGCCGACGCCATCCAGCTCGTCCCCGGCGAGAGCCGCGACAGCGTGCGCGAGCTGATGCGCGCCCGGGGCCTGGTCGACGTGCTCATCCCGCGCGGCGGCGCCTCCCTGATCAACACGGTCGTCCAGGAGTCCGTCGTCCCGGTCATCGAGACCGGCACCGGCAACTGCCACGTCTACGTCGACGCGGAGGCCGACCTCGACATGGCCGTCGAGATCCTGATCAACTCCAAGGCCCAGCGGGTCGGCGTCTGCAACGCCGCCGAGACCCTCCTGGTCCACCAGGACATCGCCGCCGCGTTCCTGCCGCGCGCCCTGGACGCCCTCGCGGAGGCCGGGGTCACCGTCCACGCCGACGAGCGCGTGCAGGCCTACGCCAAGGAGTCCAAGGCCACCGTGGTCGAGGCGACGGCCGAGGACTGGGAGACCGAGTACCTCTCGTACGACATCGCCGCCGCCGTGGTCGACTCCCTGGACAAGGCCGTCGAGCACATCCGGCTGTGGACGTCCGGCCACACCGAGGCCATCGTCACGACCTCCCAGCAGGCGGCCCGCCGCTTCACCCGACTGGTCGATTCGACCACCGTCGCCGTCAACGCCTCCACCCGCTTCACCGACGGCGGCCAGTTCGGCTTCGGCGCGGAGATCGGCATCTCCACGCAGAAGCTGCACGCCCGCGGCCCCATGGGCCTGCCGGAGCTGACCAGCACGAAGTACATCGTGACCGGGGACGGGCACATCCGCCGCTGACCGCGCGCCCGGGCGCGCGAGCCGTCTCGACCGGTGGATGAATTTCCATACCGTCTGCCCAAAATGACCCCCCAGGTCTACTCTGGATCCGTGCCGGAGGACGTGGGGGGCACGCCGTTTCCGGACGGCCGGGAGCCCGACGACGACCACGACCGCGGGGTGTCGGACGAAGAGTTCGCCTCCGTGGTCTTCGACGAGGCCTTCGTCAGCGCGGCCGTGGTGCACGAGCCGACCGCCGTGGAGCGCCTCCTGGCCGCCGCGCAGGCCAGAGCCGAGGCCTCCGAGGCGGAGGCCGCCCGCCGCGCCCACCTCAGGGGCGAGCGGTACGACGACGGGTACGGCCCCGACGGCCCCAGCGCCTTCGGCCGTGATCCGGACCTCGACGACCTGGACGAGCCCGACCTCCTGGAGGACCACTACGGCGACACGGGGCCGTACTCCAAACAGGTGCGCTGGCACCGCCCGGTCGCCTGGCTGCTCGCCCTGGTGATGGGGATCGGCATGGTCGCGCTCGCCTTCACGGCGGTCTACCGCGGCGCGTCCTCCCACCGCGAGGGCCCCGTGCCGCCGCCCGCCTCGACCGGGCTGGAACAGGGCGGCGGGGTGGCCCCCTCCGCCTCCGCCGACTACTCCCAGCCGGCCGTCTCGGTGATCCCCCGCAGCCCCTGACCGGAAGCCGCCGTCCGGGTGAGGAGCTGTCAGAACTTGTGGAGCAGCTCAGCGTTTACCCGGGCTTCCGGCAACCTACCCTGAAGATATGGGCGGGCCTGGAGACCCACCTGAGGGGACACCCGAGGGCGCTCCCGGAGGTGGCGAGGACGAGTACCGATCCGTCGTCTTCGACGAGTCGTTCGTCCGTGCTGCCCGCCTCCAGGAGTACTCCGCGCAGGAGCGCATGGCCGACCACGCGCCCGCCGTGCGCCGCCGCCCGCCCCTGCGCCGGGGCCTGTCCCGGCAGGCACTGGTCCTGGTCCTGCTGATCGCCGTCGCCTTCGGCACCGCCATCTACATGGGCGTGCGGCACCCCTACCAGACCCCCGCCGCCCGGGAGCCGGCCGAGCCGCTGCGGATGACCGTCATCCCGCTCGTCCCCGAGGGCAAGGTGCCCGGCGCCGCCGACCCGGCCCACCTGTACGCGCACAGCCCGGCCGCGCAGTTCAAGACCGGCGCGGAGGGCGTGCCGCTGCCCGCCTCGCGGCGTACCGCGCACTTCTCGGACAGCCAGGTCGTGACCGCGCTGTCCACGGCCAAGGACTACGTGGTCCGGTCCGCCCTCGACCCCGAGGTGATCACGGGTGGTGAGATCCGCGCCGTGCGGGTGCTGCTCGACTCCGACCAGCTGGACCAGTTCGACCAGAGCTTCGCCCGCCCCACCGCGGACGGACGCCACGCGCCCACCGGCTGGCTGGTGCGGCTCGACCCCTCCCGGGCCGAGCTGGCCGACCGGCGGGTGCGGGTCCACGGCACGCTCCAGGCCGCCGAGACCGACGCGTCCACGCTGGAGGTCACGGCCGATCACACGTTCGTGTACGCGCTGCGGCCCGCCGGGGCCGGGGACGGGGCGCAGGTGTCCCTGTTCACCGTCCGGCGCGAGCTGCAGTTCCGCTTCGACCGCGACGACCTGCGTCTGCACCAGGCCCAGCTGGTCGTCTCCTACGTCCAGGCGGGCCCGCTGTCCTGCGCCGAGGACTCCACGCACCACCTGCGGCCCCTCCTCGCCGGCCAGACCGCCAAGGAGGGCGGCCCCGCCGGCACCGACCCCTACGCCACGGGCAGCGTCACGGCCCTGTGCGGCTCCCTGGCGACGAGCGCGCAGCCGAAGGTGTGAGGGCGGGCCCGCCGGCCTCGGACGCGCACCCGCGGGGCTCGGACGCGCTCCGCGGCCCCGGGCACGCTTCTCACCGCTCGTCGCGCGGCGGCGCCTCGTCCCCCGGGGTGTCCGAGGAACCCGGCGACTGAGAGCCCCCGGGCGGCTTCGGGGCGGAGTTCGTGAAGCCGCCGAATCCCCGGCGCACCCGGTCGCCCAGGTCGCCCGCGCCGCCGGCCAGGTCCGTGACCAGCTTCATCAGCGGGTCCTTGGAGCTCTTGACGTGCGTGCTGTAGTGGTTCGCCGAATCGCGCCAGGAGTCGCGGACCGAGGTGTCCTTGTCCTCGTCGCGGCGCGGGTAGTGGCCGTCCATGATCCGCTGGTAGTCCCGCGACTCGGCCCACTTCTTCAGCTCGGCCGCCCGGACGGTCGTGAACGGGTGGGAGCGGGGCAGCACGTTCAGGATCTTCAGCACGGAGTCGCGCAGGTCGCCGCCGGCCTCGTACTCCTCGGCCTGGGCGAGGAACGCGTCCACGTTCATCTCGTGCAGGTGGTTGCCGCCCGCGATCT
The DNA here is from genome assembly GCF_049846985.1 of Streptomyces sp. DT190. Classification (NCBI taxonomy): domain Bacteria; kingdom Bacillati; phylum Actinomycetota; class Actinomycetes; order Kitasatosporales; family Streptomycetaceae; genus Streptomyces; species Streptomyces sp. DT190. The sequence goes on from NZ_JBNCNM010000023.1 coordinate 112,408, forward strand.
TCATCAGGCCCCGCATGGACGCCTGGAGGTCCTGCCCGACCAGCAGTCCCGCCCGGTCCGCGGACAGCTCCGACTTGCGGAACCACTCGCGCAGCCCGGTGACGATCGCCATGATCGCGAGGTTGCCCAGCGGGATCCAGGCCACCCGGACGGCCAGGCTCGTCAGGAAGAGCAGGATCGTCCGGTAGACCGAGTGGCCGGACAGCGCGTGCCCCACCTCGTGGCCGACGACCGCCCGCATCTCCTCCTCGTCGAGCAGCTCGACCAGGCCCGTCGTCACGACGATGATCGGCTCGTCCAGGCCGATGCACATCGCGTTGGGCTGCGGGTCCTGGTTCACGTACATCGGCGGGACCTTCTCCAGGTCCAGGATGTAGCAGGCGTCGCGCAGCATCACGTTCAGGTGGGCGAACTGCTGGTCGGAGACCCGCACCGAGTCGGACAGGAACAGCAGCCGCAGACTGCGCTCGGGCAGCAGGCCGCTGAGCGCCTTGAACACCGTGTCGAAACCGCTCAGCTTGCGCAGCGCCACCAGGGCGGAGCGGTCGGCAGGGTGCTCGTACGTCCGCGAGGAGATCCCGGGGAAGCGCCTGCGCTGCCTGCTCGGCACGTGCTCGTGCCCGTCCTGGTCGTGGCCGTCGGACATGTCTTCCCCCAGGTGCGTCTGGATGACCTTTACGGCCCCTTGTGCGGCCCTTTGCTCCCCCGAGGCCGGGCCCAGCCTAGGCGGAGTTACGGTGGTCGGGCAGTACAGCGAAGGGAACCACCGACATGGAGCACCACCCCGCCGCCTGGCTCGCCGAGGCCGCGAGCGCCGCCGACCGGCAAGGGGGGCCGGGGATCCTCCGGATCGTTCTCCTCGTGATGATCGTGGGCTGTGCGGTGACCGCGTGGTTCCTGCTGCGCGGCTACAGACGGAAGGACGACTGAGCCGGCGCGAAGGTTCCCCCGTCGGGCCCCGGGACCGGGCCGGTGGCGGGTGCGCGTGCCGGTGCCGCGGGGCGCCCGCGGCACGAACAGGCGGAGTCGGGGTGATCGCGGCGGGGGCGCCCGCTTACGATGAGCCGACGTCTTTATCCCGCCCACACGCGATAGGTCCTGCCGAAGATGAGCTTCCACAGCACCGCTGCCCAGTTGGTCACCCTCGCCGCCGAGGGCGAGGAGCACGGCGGAAACCACGAGAGCCTCAGCCCCTACCTCACCGGCGGCGCCGCCCTCTTCATCCTGCTGCTCCTGCTGTGGATCACGACCCGCTTCAACCGCGACCGCTGAGCCCGGCAGGGCACCCCGCGCGGGGTGCCCCGGGGACCACGGGGGCGGCCGGAGCCCTCAGGCGGGGCCGGTAGGGTCTGCACGCATGGGAGAGCAGGACATGCCTACCGGTCCGGCGAGCGAGACGCCGCACGACCCGGAACCGGACACGGCGAGCGGCACCGAGCGCGACCGGGCGCCCCGCCGTGCCGCCACGGCGGGGCGTCAGATCGACGGCCCCGGAAAGAGCCCGGCGCAGCCGGGCAAGCGTCGCCTGGGCGTCATGGGCGGCACCTTCGACCCGATCCACCACGGGCACCTGGTGGCCGCCAGCGAGGTCGCCGCGGCGTTCCACCTCGACGAGGTGGTCTTCGTGCCGACCGGCCAGCCCTGGCAGAAGAGCCACCGCAGCGTCTCCCCGGCCGAGGACCGCTACCTGATGACGGTCATCGCGACCGCCGAGAACCCGCAGTTCTCCGTCAGCCGCATCGACATCGACCGCGGCGGACCCACCTACACCGTGGACACCCTGCGCGACCTGCGCGCGCTCAACCCGGACACGGACCTGTTCTTCATCACCGGAGCCGACGCCCTCGCCCAGATCCTGACCTGGCGTGACTCGGCGGAGCTGTTCTCCCTCGCGCACTTCATCGGGGTGACCCGGCCCGGCCACCACCTCGACGACACCGGCCTTCCCGAGGGCGGCGTCTCGCTCGTGGAGGTCCCTGCCCTGGCCATCTCCTCCACGGACTGCCGTGCGAGAGTCGCCAAGGGCGACCCCATCTGGTACCTGGTGCCGGACGGAGTCGTGCGCTATATCGACAAGCGCGAGCTGTACCGCGGCGAGTGAACCGAGAGGGGCACCGGTGAACGACCGATACGACGCGGGGGCCGCGGGCTACGGCGCCGACCCGTACGAACTCGTCGGCTACGACGAGTACGGACAGCCTGTCTACCGGCAGGTCCCGCCCCAGCAGACCCAGCAGCAGGCCTACGACCCGTACGCACAGCAGCACCAGCAGCACCAGCAGGGTTACGGATACGACCCGTACGCCACGGGCGGGCAGCAGCAGCCGCCCGCCTACGACTACGGCACCGGGCAGCAGCAGTCCGCCCCCTACGGCTACGACCCGTACGCCTCCGGGACCCACCAGGGCGGCCCGGCGCAGGACAGCGGCCACGACCCCTACGGGCAGGCCCCGGCGGGCGGCGCGACCGGGCAGGCGCGCGTGGCCGGGCAGACCGGCCTGCAGACGGCGCACATCCCGCAGCAGGCCGGCCCCGCCGAGGGGGAGCAGGACACCGACCGGGAGTACCACACCGAGCAGTTCGCCTTCGTCGAGGAACCGGACGACAACTCCGAAGACGTCATCGACTGGCTGAAGTTCACCGAGAACCGCACCGAGCGCCGCGAGGAGGCCCGCCGCCGCGCCCGCAGCCGGATCGTCGCCCTGGTCGTCGTCCTCGCGCTCGCCGCGGCCGGCGGCGTCGGCTACCTCTGGTACGCGGGGAAGCTGCCCGGCCTGTCCTCCGACGACTCCGCGACCGGCACGGCCACGGCCGCGGGCGCCCAGAAGCGGGACGTGATCGTCGTCCACCTGCACGACACCAAGGGCGACGGCACCGCCACGGCCCTGCTGGTGGACAACACCACCACCCGGCGCGGCACCACCGTCCTGCTGCCCAACTCGCTCGCCCTGACCAGCGACGACGGCACCACCACGACCCTCGCCAAGTCGGTCGAGGACGACGGCTCCGACGGTACGCGCGAGGCGCTCGACGCGGTCCTCGGCACCGACATCCAGGGCACCTGGCGCCTGGACACCCCCTATCTGCAGAACCTCGTCGACCTCGTCGGCAACATCGACGTCGACACCGACGCCGACGTCCCCGACCCCGCGGCCAAGAAGAAGGGCGAGGCCCCCCTGGTCAACCAGGGCCGGAGCCAGACCCTCAGCGGCAAGATGGCCGTCGCCTACGCCACCTACCGCGCCCCCGGGGAGGCCCAGAACGCCCAGCTGAAGCGGTTCGGGCAGGTCATGCAGGCCGTCCTGCGCAAGCTGTCCTCCGACCCGCAGGCCGCGACCGTCACCGTCCAGACGCTGAACCAGATCCTCGACCCGTCCCTCACCGACAAGGACCTCGGCACCTTCCTCGCCGGGCTCTCCGAGCTCGCCAAGGGCGGCGACTACGCGACGGACCTGCTGCCCGTGCAGAGCGACGGCACGCTCAGCGCCCAGACCGGCGCGGGGATCGTCAGGAACGTCCTCGGAGGCACCGCCAAGAGCCCCGACAAGGACGCCGCCGTCAGCGTCTCCGTCCGGAACGCCACCGGCGTCGCGGACAACACCGAGAAGGCGCGCGTGGTGCTCCTCAACGGCGGCTTCACCTTCCTGGAGGGCGGCACGACGGGCGCCCGGGCCACCTCGCAGGTGGTCTACTCCGACGCCGCCGCCAAGGCGGACGCCGCCGAGGTCGCCAAGACCCTCGGACTGCCCACCGGCTCCGTCACCAAGGGCAAGGTCTCGGCGAACGCCGATGTCGCGGTGGTCCTCGGCCAGGACTACGAGCCGTCCTCCGGCTGAGCCGCGCGAGCGGCCCCCCGCGTGATCGCCGTCATCGCGTGGGGGGCCCGCGGCGGTCCGTGAGACCCTTGGTGTCAAGTGACCGCCGACCGAAAGCCTTGTAGTGACCGTGACCGACCGCTCCCAGGAGCTCATCACCACCGCCGCCCAGGCGGCCGCCGACAAGCTGGCGCACGACATCGTCGCGTACGACGTCAGTGACGTGCTGTCCATCACGGACGCCTTCCTGCTGGCCTCCGCGCCCAACGACCGCCAGGTCAAGTCGATCGTCGACGAGATCGAGGAGCGCCTCCAGAAGGAACTCGGCGCCAAGCCGGTGCGCCGCGAGGGCGACCGCGACGCCCGCTGGATCCTGCTCGACTACGTCGACATCGTCGTCCACGTCCAGCACAGCGAGGAGCGGGTCTTCTACGCCCTGGAGCGGCTGTGGAAGGACTGCCCCGAGCTCGCCCTGCCCGAGGACGCCAAGGCCACGCGCGGCAAGGCCGAGGAGCACGCCAAACTGCAGGCGGCAGAGGAGGCGGCGGAGCTGGACGGAGACTGGCGGTGAGCGCCTTCAGCGAGGCGGCCACGCCGGGCCGGGGCCGCCGCATCATCCTGTGGCGGCACGGCCAGACCTCGTGGAACGTGGAGCGCCGCTTCCAGGGCACCACGGACGTCGACCTCACCGAGACCGGTGTCGCCCAGGCCCGCCGCGCCGCCCGGCTGCTGGTGGGCCTGAAGCCGAACGCGATCGTCGCCTCCGACCTTCGGCGGGCCGCCCGCACGGCCGCCGAGCTGGCCTCCCTCACCGGCCTCGACGTCACCCACGACGAGGCCCTGCGCGAGACCTACGCGGGCGTCTGGCAGGGCCTGACGCACGAGGAGATCATCGCCCGGTACGGCGAGGAGTACGCCGCCTGGAAGCGCGGCGAGCCCGTGCGCCGCGGCGGTGGCGAACTGGAGACCGAGGTGGCGGACCGCGCCGCCCCCGTGGTCCTGCGGCACGCCGAGAAGCTCCCGGAGGACGGCACGCTCGTCGTGGTCAGCCACGGCGGCACGATCCGCACCACCATCGGCCGGCTCCTCGGCCTGCAGCCGCACAACTGGGAGAGCCTCGGCGGACTCTCCAACTGCTGCTGGTCCGTCCTCGGCGAAGGCGCCCGCGGCTGGCGGCTGCTGGAGCACAACGCCGGCACGCTGCCGGAACCGGTGCTGGGCGACGACGACTGACCCCGGATTTCACTTTCCGGCAGGTCGCAGGCTAAAGTTCTTCTTGTTCGCCCGGCCCGCCGGGAAGGAACACGAGGGGCTATAGCTCAGTTGGTAGAGCGCCTGCATGGCATGCAGGAGGTCAGGAGTTCAATTCTCCTTAGCTCCACGTCAAGATCCCGCTCCCTTCCAGGGGGCGGGATTTTTCGTGCCCGGGGTTGAGTCACTCGGGCCCGCTCAGGCGTATACCTCTACGGTCGCGACGGCTGCCGTGTCCGGACTGGTACTGAGGCGTCGCTGACCGTATCGGCCCGGCCGTGGCAGAATCAAACGGCCGGAAGGGAGCGCGGCCCGACGGGAGGAGCACCGATGCCTGCGAGCATCCTCGAGGAGGTCGACCACCTCCTCGGAGCAGCGTTGACACGGGACATGTCCACCCGTCTCAGCTGCCCTTCCTGCGGATCCGCGCACGTGGCCCAGATGCTCGGCGACAACGGCGGGATCTCCTACGTGTGCACGGCCTGCGGCCACAGCTGGAGCTGATCGATGGGTGCACACAGGCGGAAATGCGACTGGTGCGGCAGTGGGACTCCGATCGTCCGCGACATGGAGCCGATCAACCCCGACTACCAGTACTGGTGCGAGGAGTGCGCGCGGGCGCTGATCATAAAAGGCGACCCGATCGAGACGTACCGCGAGCTGGAGGGCGAGCCGATCTACGGCCGGCTCCTGGAGGAGCACTGCACGCTCAAACGGTTCTACTCGTTCGTGACGGCCTGAGGGACCAGGAATCGGCAAATCGGCCATATCGGGCAGTGGGAAATCGATTTGGTGTTGGGCCCGCAGGACCAGTAATGTTGGCGTCGCCGCCGGGGAAACCCGGAGGGCGACACCGCAAGGGGCTATAGCTCAGTTGGTAGAGCGCCTGCATGGCATGCAGGAGGTCAGGAGTTCAATTCTCCTTAGCTCCACAGCAGATGAGAAGGCGGGCCATCCGATCCGGATGGCCCGCCTTCTTGTCGTGCCCTTCTCGCCGTGCCGGTGTGCGCGCTCGTCGTGCCCGGACACGCGTACGGCGGGCTCCCCGGTGGGAAGCCCGCCGTACGCGTGCTCAGCGGCCGAGGGCGCGGCGGCCGCGGCCCTGGGAGAGCACCGGGAGGTTGCGGGACGGGGCCTGGCCCCGGGTGTCCTCCTCGATGCGCAGGGCCAGCGCCGGGCAGCGACGCACCGCGCGTAGAGCCTTGGCCTCGGCGTACCGCGGCACCTGCGCCTGGGCCACCGTCGGGAAGCCGTCGGCGCCCAGCTGGAACACCTCGGGGAGGATGTCCGCGCACAGGCCATGGCCCCGGCACAGCGTCCAGTCGACGTAGATCTTCTGGCGGCTCGGGCCGTTCTCCTCGGACTCGCCGCCGCCCGGGATGCCCGACGGGGCCCTGCCGCCCTCGAAGAGCGGCAGGACTCCCTCCACGCGCCGTCCGCAGCCGTTGCCGAGGACGTGGGCCGCGAGGTCGTCCGTGAACGCCTTGATGGTCGACTCCAGGAACATCGCGGAGCCGTCCGGGTGGGAGCAGGCGCCGCGCCGCTTCACGTTCTTGGCGACCTGCTTGAGCGCCTCCAGTGCGGCCGGTCCGCCGCCGTTGAGGATGTCCTCCATGCCGCGCGCGGCGGCCGGCAGGCCGAGGTAGCAGGGGCCGCACTGGCCCGCGCTCTCCTCGGCCAGCCACTGGGCGACCCGCAGCGACTCGCCCAGCGGGCAGGTGTCCTGACTGATCGGCAGGATGGCCCCGGCGCCGAGGGAACCGCCCACCGCGTCCAGGGAGTTGCGCGAGACGATCGCCTCGTTGACGGTCGCCGCGTCGATCCACTTGCCGTGGTAGCCGCCGGTGAGCACGCCCTGCGGCACCGGCGGGGCGCCGGCCAGCTGCAGGACGTAGCGCAGCGGCACGCCCGTCGGGACCTCGATCACCATGGGCCGCGCGACCGCCCCGGAGACCGTGAGCATGACCGTGCCCGGCTCGTCGTACAGGCCGGTGTTGCCGTAGCGCTCCGGGCCGATGCGGGCGGCGATGGCCAGCTGGGCGAAGGTCTCGGCGTTGGACAGCAGGGTCGGCGCGCCGCCGACGCCGTTCTGCGAGGCGCTGACCTTGCGGCCGGGCGGGACGGCCGGGCCGCCGTCGATCGAGCGGATCAGCGACGCGGCGGCGCCGGTGACCATGCGGACCGGGTTGCGCTGCACGCGGGCGCGCAGCGCCGACCTGCGGCCGTTGCTGAGGCCGCGTTCGGCGAGCGCGGCCTCCATGGAGCGCTGGGTCGACTCCCGGGTGACCCCCACCACGAGCGTGCGGGCACCCAGGGCCTCGGCGCACAGCAGCGCGCCGTCCAGGATGAGGTGCGGGGCACGGTTGATCAGCACCGTGTCCTTGCGGCAGGCCGGTTCGTCCTCACTGCCGTTGACGACGACGACCGGCCGGACGCCGCGCTTGATCGCCGCCTCGGCGACCGAGCGCAGCTTCTTGTGGAAGGGGAAGCCCGCGCCGCCGCGGCCCTTCAGGTTGATGCGCTCGGCGAGCTGCGCGAGCTGCTCGCCGCCCATCGGCTCGAGTGGCCCGTGCACCTTCAGGTGCATGGGCAGATCGAGCCGATCGACAAGGTCGAAGCCCGACGTGAGCTGGGGAAGACCGACCACGCGGACTTCGGGTACGTCGGGCAGGGCCTCGTTCACTTAAAGCCTCCGGAAGGCGTGTTCCAAGGTTCGCCCGAACCCGGTGCGTCGAAGTCGTAGGACGCACCGGGCAGTGTTTCAGTGGCGGGACCGCTGTTGTACGTGTCGTTCGGGTAGTACGTGTCGCGGACGGCGTTCGTCTCACCCGTGTCGTACACGTCACTCGATCCGTAACCGGAGACGCCTGGATTGCCATAGGCCGGGATGCTTTGTCCGGTGCCCCGTACCGGGTCGTAGGGCGGGATGTTGAAGCCCGTGTCCTGGAGCGGGTCGTAGGCAGACGGCGGGGCCTCGCCGACCGGGGGCGGGGACGGGACGGGCCAGGTGCCGGAGGTGCCGGAGGGCCCGTCCACGGTGGGGACGACCTCGGTGGGCTGCAGGTCCAGCGGCAGTTCCATGCTGGTGGTCGGACCCGGCGCGAAGGCCTGTTCCACCGGGGGGCCCGAGACGGCGCGGTAGGCCGCGGCGAAGCCGTTCGCGGACTCCTGGTGCGCGGGGCGTTCGGCCCTCTCGTACCGCGGCGCGGACGCCGCCGCTCCCGTACGGCCCTCGTAGCCGGGCAGCGCGGAGCCGGTCCGGGCCCGGCTCTCCTCCAGGTCGCGGCGGCTCTGGGGTTCGCCGGAGCCGATGAGCGCGGCGACCCGGTCGGCGACCTTGCGCTTGACCGGGCGCGGAGCGGCGCGCAGGGCCAGGGCTCCGGCCACGCCGAGCAGGGACAGGCAGTACAGGACGACGAAGATCGGCTTGGCCGCGCGACCCGCGTAGAGGCCGTGCACGAGGGCGGCGCACCAGGCCGGGTAGGCCAGCATGTGCATGGCCCGCCAGCGGGCCGCGACGGGCGCGGGGGAGGCGAAGCGGTTGCGCAGCACGCCGGTGACGCCCACGAAGATCATGAGCATGCCTGCGAGGGTGCCCAGGCCGATCAGGAACGACCTGCCCCCGACCAGCTCCTCGTCGGTGAAGACCAGCCCGAAGGGGATCACCGCCGCGACCCACGAGGTGTGGGACAGCGCCAGCTTCACGCCGATGTGCACCAGCAGGAAGACGATCGAGGCGACGGCCGTGGTCCGGTGCACGGCCTGCGCCAGGATGCGCCGGCGCGCGTCGAGCAGGATCCGGTCCTGGGCGACCAGGCCCCAGATCACCGAACAGGTCAGGCACACGAGGGACAGCACGCCCGCGCCGAAGTTGAGGAACTCGGCGAAGGAGTCGTCTGCCGTGGAGTCGTTGGGGTTCACGACCTGCCTCCCCACATCCCGGCGACCGGGGGGAGTGAGGGGGTACTGCGATGAGGGTTCATGGGGGCAACTCCGAGCGGTTCGGGAAAGCGGTCCCGCTGCCGCACTCTAAGCGGAGCCCTACCGGGGGGTACGAGGTTTGAGTTATTGCGTTGTTATCAAAGGACAATGCGGTTGTTGCGATGTCCCTTAGCTACTGTTACGCGAAGTAACTCTTGACCTTGGTTCAGCTTTCCGGATGTCGAGAGGCCCGTCCGAAGCGCGTCGCGGCACGCTGGGGGCCTGCGGTACCCTAACGCCATGCGTGCCGTACGCCTTCTGCTTAGCGGGCCGCGCTGATCAGTCCCGGCCACCGGACCAGTCGAGTGGCCGGAATCGGCGCGGCGTCCCCTCCTGTGCGAGGGGATTTTTCGTTTCTCGACGACACAGCCGCAGGCAGAGACGATCGATGGAGCTTTGAGGATCATGAGCGAGACGAACCCCGCGGCCACCTCCGAGGTGGCCGCGCCGCACCGCTACACGGCCGCGATGGCTGCCGAGATCGAAGCACGCTGGCAGGACTTCTGGGACGCGGACGGCACCTACGCCGCGCCCAACCCCAAGGGTGACCTGGCGGGCGACCCGGAGACCGTCGCCCGGCCCAAGAAGTTCATCATGGACATGTTCCCGTACCCCTCCGGTGCGGGCCTGCACGTCGGCCACCCGCTGGGCTACATCGCCACGGACGTCTTCGCCCGCTTCCAGCGGATGACCGGCCACAACGTCCTGCACACCCTGGGCTTCGACGCCTTCGGCCTGCCCGCCGAGCAGTACGCGGTGCAGACCGGCACGCACCCGCGCGTGTCCACCGAAGCCAACATGGAGAACATGAAGGCCCAGCTGCGCCGGCTGGGCCTGGGCCACGACAAGCGCCGGTCGTTCGCCACGATCGACCCGGACTACTACAAGTGGACCCAGTGGATCTTCCTGCAGATCTTCAACTCCTGGTACGACCACGACGCGCGGCGGGCCCGCCCGATCGCCGAGCTGGTCGCGCAGTTCGAGTCCGGTGAGCGGCCCGTTCCCGGGCACACGCGCGCGTGGAGCGAACTGAGCGCCGGCGAGAAGGCCGACGTCCTGGGCGAGTTCCGGCTGGCCTACGCCTCCGACGCGCCGGTCAACTGGTGCCCCGGCCTGGGCACCGTGCTGGCCAACGAGGAGGTCACCGCCGACGGCCGCTCCGAGCGCGGCAACTTCCCGGTCTTCAAGGCCAAGCTGCGCCAGTGGAACATGCGCATCACCGCCTACGCCGACCGGCTGCTGGAGGACCTGGAGGAGCTGGACTGGCCCGAGGCCATCAAGCTGCAGCAGCGCAACTGGATCGGCCGCAGCGAGGGCGCCCGCGTCGACTTCCCCATCGACGGCGAGCGCATCACCGTCTTCACCACCCGCCCGGACACCCTGTTCGGCGCCACCTACATGGTGTTGGCGCCCGAGCACCCGCTGGTCGAGAAGTTCACCCCGGCCGCCTGGCCGCAGGGCACGCACGAGGCGTGGACCGGCGGCTACGCGACCCCGGCCGAGGCCGTCGCCGCCTACCGCGCCCAGGCCGCCTCCAAGTCCGACGTCGAGCGTCAGGCCGAGGCCAAGGACAAGACCGGCGTCTTCGTCGGCGCCTACGCGACCAACCCGGTCAACGGCGAGCAGGTCCCGGTCTTCATCGCCGACTACGTGCTGATGGGCTACGGCACCGGCGCGATCATGGCCGTCCCGGCGCACGACACGCGCGACTTCGCCTTCGCCCGCGCCTTCGAGCTGCCGATCCGCTGCGTGGTCGAGCCCACCGACGGCCGCGGCACCGACACCTCCACGTGGGACGACGCCTTCGCCTCCTACGACGCGACGATCGTGAACTCCTCCGGCGCCGGCGTCTCCCTGGACGGTCTGGGCGTCGTCGAGGCCAAGGCCCGCATCACCGAGTGGCTGGAGGCCGAGGGCGTCGGCGAGGGCACCGTCAACTTCCGGCTGCGCGACTGGCTGTTCAGCCGCCAGCGCTACTGGGGCGAGCCCTTCCCGATCGTCTACGACGAGGACGGCATCGCCCACGCGCTGCCCGAGTCGATGCTGCCCCTGGAACTGCCCGAGGTCGAGGACTACTCCCCGCGCACCTTCGACCCGGACGACGCCGACACCCAGCCCGAGACGCCGCTGTCCCGCAACGAGGACTGGGTCAACGTCACCCTGGACCTGGGCGACGGCCCGAAGAAGTACCGCCGCGAGACCAACACGATGCCCAACTGGGCCGGTTCCTGCTGGTACGAGCTGCGCTACCTGGACCCGCACAACGGCGAGAAGCTGGTCGACCCCGAGATCGAGCAGTACTGGATGGGCCCGCGCGAGGGCCAGCCGCACGGCGGTGTCGACCTGTACGTCGGCGGCGCCGAGCACGCGGTGCTGCACCTGCTGTACGCGCGCTTCTGGTCCAAGGTCCTGTACGACCTGGGGCACGTCTCCTCCGCCGAGCCGTTCCACAAGCTGTTCAACCAGGGCATGATCCAGGCCTACGTCTACCGCGACAGCCGCGGCATCGCGGTGCCCGCCGCCGAGGTGGAGGAGCGCGACGGCGCCTACTGGTACCAGGGCGAGAAGGTCAGCCCCCTGCTGGGCAAGATGGGCAAGTCCCTGAAGAACGCCGTCACTCCGGACGAGATCTGCGCCGAGTACGGGGCGGACACGCTGCGCCTGTACGAGATGGCCATGGGTCCGCTGGACGTCTCCCGGCCGTGGGACACGCGCGCGGTGGTCGGCCAGTTCCGGCTGCTGCAGCGGCTGTGGCGCAACATCGTCGACGAGGCCACCGGCGAGGTGACCGTCGTCGACGCCGAGGACGCCGACGTCGACGAAGAGACGCTGCGCGCCCTGCACAAGGCGATCGACGGGGTGCGCGGCGACCTGGAGGGCATGCGGTTCAACACCGCCATCGCCAAGGTCACCGAGCTGAACAACCACCTGACCAAGGTGGGCGGCCCCGTGCCGCGTTCCGTGGCCGAGCCGCTGGTGCTGATGGTCGCGCCACTGGCCCCGCACATCGCCGAGGAGCTGTGGCGCAGGCTGGGCCACACCGACTCGGTCGTCCACCAGGACTTCCCGGTGGCCGACCCGGCGTACGTGGTCGACGAGACCGTGACCTGCGTCGTGCAGATCAGGGGCAAGGTCAAGGCGCGGCTGGAGGTCTCGCCGTCCATCTCCGAGGACGAGCTGGAGAAGGTCGCGCTGGCCGACGAGAAGGTCGTCGCCGCTCTGGACGGGGCCGGGATCCGCAAGGTGATCGTGCGGGCGCCGAAGCTGGTGAACATCGTCCCCGCGTAGCCGCTGGGGACGGCGAATCATCGTCCGGGTGATCCGCCGGCGGCTGGTCCTTTGGAAGCCGGTCCTTCGGCAGTCGGTCCTTCGGCAGCCGGTCTTTCGGCAGTCGGTCCTCCGGTGGCTGGTCCTCCGGCAGCCGGTCCTTCGGCAGCCGGTCCTTCGGCAGCCGGTCTTTCGGCAGTCGGTCCTCCGGTGGCTGGTCCTCCGGCAGCCGGTCCTCCGGTAGCCGCGAGGGAGTGCGGATCACTCTCCGGGTGGTCCCCTACGGGCAGGTTCGGGGTTTTTCTGGAACTCCGGGCCTGCCTGTTGCGTTTACCGTGGAGAGCGACACGACGTGGGCCGAGACGCCCCGAGGAGGAGCCGGTGGAAGCAGTGATCGCAGTATTCGCTCTGCTCGTCGTGCTCTTCGTGGTGCTCGGCGCCTATGCGACCGTCAAGGTGGTCGGCGCCGCCAAGCGCGGTGTGGACCGCGGCATCACCCAGGCCCGGCGTACGGTCGAGGAGCACACCCTGAGGGCCAAGTCCTTCGCCCAGCCCGGCGCCGCGGGCGAGCTCGCCCAGCTCCGGCTGAAGCTGCGCACCTCGATGCGCGCCACACAGGACGCACTGCAGGCGGCCGTCGCCGAGGACACGTCCCTGAAGGAGTCGGTGGGCCTGTTCGAGCGGCTCAGCGCGCACGGCCATGAGCTGGACGACGAGCTCAGGCGCCTGGAGTCCGAGCCGAACCGCGGCGCGCTCGCGGAGCGGCTGCCCGACCTGCGCGAGCGCACCGAGCGCATCGTCCAGTCCGCCGACGCGCTGCGCTGGGCGGCCCGCGACCGCGCCCGCCGCTTCGCCGACGACGACCTGGACACGCTCAGCGCGCAGATCGACATGGAGGCCGGCGCCCTGCGGCACTGGACGGCACCGGACACTCCGGCAACCTCCGCCCCCGTTTCCGAGCCCTGGCCGCAGGCGCCCGCCGCCGACGCCGCCAAGGCCGGGCAGACCTGGCCGGAGACCCCGCAGCCGGACGCGGCGCAGGAGCCGGACCGGCCCGCCATCACCCCGCCGGCACCGCGTCCCACCTACCCCTGGCAGAAGAAGCCCCGCCCCGAGAGCACCACTTGATCCGGCCACGCGTGCGGCGGGGCGCGCAGCCCGGGCTGCCACCCGAGCACTACGGCAGGTAACCTCCAGCTCATGTCCCGCCATGTCGCGATCGTCACCGATTCAACGGCCTACCTGCCGGCCCGGACGATGGAGCGGCACGGCATCACCGCGGTCCCCCTGACCGTCGTCCTCGGCGACCGGGCGCTGGAGGAGGGCACCGAGATCTCGACGCGTGCCCTCGCGCAGGCTTTGCAGAAGCGGCGGCCGGTGACGACCTCGCGTCCCGCCCCCGCGGTCTTCGAGGAGACCTTCCGCAGGGTGGCCGAGTCCGGTGCCACCGGCATCGTCTCCCTCCATCTCTCCGCCGAGCTCTCCGGCACGTACGACGCGGCCGTGGTCGCCGCCCGGCAGGCACCCGTGCCGGTGCGGGTGGTGGACACCGGCATGATCGCCATGGCGCTGGGGTTCTGCGCGCTCGCCGCAGCGGAGGCCGCGGAGGCGGGCGGCACGGTGGACGAGGCCGTCACCGCGGCGGAGAAGCGTGCCGCGGGCACGTCCGCCTACTTCTACGTCGACACCCTCGACTACCTGCGCCGGGGCGGCCGGATCGGCGCCGCCCAGGCCCTGTTGGGCTCCGCGCTCGCGGTGAAGCCGCTGCTGCAGCTGGCCGAGGGCCGGATCCAGCCGCTGGAGAAGGTGCGCACCGCGTCCAAGGCGATCGCCCGGCTGGAGGAGATCGCCGCCGACCGGGCGGGCAGCGCCCCGGTCGATGTCGCCGTCCACCATCTCGCCGCCCCGGACCGGGCGTCGGCCCTCGCCGACCGGCTGCGGGCGCGGTTGCCCGGGCTGGCCGATCTGCATGTGAGCGAGGTCGGAGCGGTGATCGGGGCGCATACGGGGCCCGGGTTGCTGGGGGTTGTGGTTTCGCCGCGGTGAACGTTGCGGGTGGCGGCGCTCGGGGGTGCGCTGGCGCGGCTGCTCGTTCGTGAGGGCGTTCCGGTGATGCGGGCTGCGGGCTGCGGGCTGCGGGATGGGGGGGTGCGGGATGGGGGACGCGGTGATGCGGGCTGGGGCTGCGGGCTGCGGGCTGCGGGATGCAGTGATGCGGTGACGTGGTGAGGCTCTCACCCGTGTGAGTGGTGGAGTTGTCCACAAGTGGGCGGTCGTCCCCGGGATTTCGCCATGATCATCGCGGGTGGGCGGGAGTGTCCGATCCTCGTCGCATGGCACTTCGATCACGTTCACGCACAGCGACGGCGACCAGTGGGCCGGGCCGGGGGCCCGCGTCCGACGGGCGCGTCCGTCACCGCCGGCACCGGTCCGTGGCGGCCCATGGCCGGGCCCGGCACCGTCACCCCTCCGCGGACGAACTCCGCCGTCGGGCGGAGGCGTTGTTCGGGGAGCGCGCCGCCGCGCCCGTGAGGCGGCCCGAACCCGGGGAACGGGCCGACGCGCGGCGGGAGTCGGGGCAGGGGCCGCCGGCGGCCGGGGGCGGTGACGAGACTCGGTCGGGGCTCGGGTCCATGGCGATGCCGATGCCGATGCCGATGGCTATGGCGATTGCGGAGCCGGAGCCGGAGCCGGTCGCCGTCTCGGCGGGTGTCGCAGTCTCGACAGGCGTCGCCGTCCCGGCAGGCGGGGAGCGGGACGACGGCCGTCCCGGGCCGGGGGCAGGAGACTGGCGGGAGCGGGCCGGGCTCGCGTTGCGGGAGCGCATGCCGCTGTGGTTGCAGACGAGGTGCGGCCTGGAGCGTCGGAACATGCTCGCCCTGACGGTGGTGCTGGTAGTCGCCGCGGCCTTCGCCGTGCAGCACTTCTGGGTAGGCCGGACCCAGTCCGTGCAGCCGCCCGAGGTGGTGCGCGCGGCGGCACCGTACGGGCAGGAGCCGGGGGAGGGCGGTCGGTCCGAGGAGGAGCGGGGGCCCGGAGCGGTCGCCGGGGCGGCGCAGTCCACCGCTGCCGGTGGTGGATTCGGGGGCGCCGGGACGGCCGGCGCGGCGGGGGCCGCCGAGATCGTCGTGGATGTCGGTGGCAAGGTCCGCGATCCCGGGATCCACCGGCTGCCGGCCGGCTCGCGTGTCGCGGACGCGCTGCGCGCGGCGGGCGGGGTGAAGCCGGGCACGGACGTCGGCCGGCTCAACCGGGCCCGGTTCCTCGTGGACGGCGAGCAGGTGATCGTCGGCGGTCCCGCTGCCGCGGCGGAGGCCGGGGCGGGCGGCGCCGGGACGGGTGGTGCGGCCTCCGCCGCGGGAGTGGCCGGAGGACCGGCGGGCGGGGCGGGAGGTGCGGGGCCGACGGCTCCGGTCTCCCTCAACACGGCCACGCTCGACCAACTCGACACGCTGCCCGGTGTCGGGCCCGTGCTGGCGCAGCACATCGTCGACTACCGCACGCAGCACGGCGGATTCCGGTCCGTGGACGAACTGCGCGAGGTGAACGGCATCGGTGACCGCCGCTTCGCCGACCTGCGGAACCTGGTCCGGCCATGAGGCGCGATCCCGGTGCTCCGGTCCGGCCCGACGAGGCCGGGCCGGGGGACCGCCCCGAGCGGTCCTCCGTGCACGTCTCCTCCGGAAAGCGGCTCGGCCTCGCCCGCCCACGCCAGGAGGGACCCGCCGACCTGCGGCTCGTGGCACCCGCCCTCGCAGCCTGGGGCACGGCGGCCCTGACGCTGGACATGCCGGCGGGCTGGGCCGTGGGCCTGGTGACCGCCTGCCTCGTCGCCGTGGCACTCCTGGCGGCAGGGATCCGGCGACGGGGGCCGGCGGCATGGCCGCGGGTGTCGGCCGCCGCCGTCCTGCTCTGCGTCGCGGCGGCCGCCGCCTCGGCCGGGCTGCACGGGGCGGATCTGCGGCGGGGACCGGTGCCCGGGCTGGCGCGGCAGTACGCGACGGTGACCGCCGAGGTGGAGCTCACCTCCGACCCGCGGTTCACCCGGCCCCGCGTCCGGGGTGATCGCCTGGCTCCGGCGGCCGTGCTGATCGACGCCGAGGTGCGGCGTGTCCAGGGGCCGGCGGCCGGGACCGCTTCGGCGGTGACGCGGACGCCGGTGCTGCTGATCGTCGACGTGGGGGCGGCGGGCCCTGGAGCCGTGGAACCGGCGGGTCCTGGCGCGTCGGGAGCGGCGGGCCCGGGTGCCGTGGAACCGGCGGGTCCTGGCGCGTCGGGAGCGGCGGGCTCGGGTGCCGTGGAACCGGCGGATCCTGGCGCCCCGGGAGCGGCGGGCCCGGGTGCCGTGGGATCGGCCGGCCGGGGCGACGGGGGCGGGCGGTCGTTCGCCGGTGCGCCGGCGCCGGCGCCGGCGCCGGCGGCGTGGCTCGGGCTGCTGCCCTCGACGCGACTGCGGGTCACTGCGCGGGCGGCACCGGCGATGGTGGGCGGTGACCGGGTGGCGGCCGTGCTGCGGGTGCGGGGCAAGGCCGGACCGGAGGTGGTGGCAGGCCCCTCCACGGCGCAGCGGCTCGCCGGGCGGTTGCGCGCCGGGCTGCGGGAGGCGACCGACGGACTGTCCGCGGACGCCCGGGCACTGTTGCCGGGGCTGGTCGTCGGGGACACCTCGCGGATCACCCCGGAACTGGAGGAGGCTTTCAAGGAGACCGACCTCACCCACACGCTGGCCGTGTCCGGGGCCAACTTCACGATCCTGCTCGCCCTGCTGCTCGGTCCGCCGGGTCTGGCCCAGCGGGCCGAGCGGCGAGGACTCGCACCCCGCCTCGGCATCTCCCTGCGGGGGACGGCGGTGCTCGGGGGCGCGCTCTCGCTCGGGTTCGTCGTGGTGTGCAGACCGGATCCGAGCGTGGTGCGAGCCGCGGCCTGCGGAGCCGTGGCGCTGCTCGCCCTCGCCACCGGCCGCCGCAGATCGATGATCCCGGCGCTGGCGACGGCCGTCCTGCTGCTGGTGCTCTGGGACCCCTGGCTGGCGCGGAGTTACGGGTTCCTGCTCTCCGTCGTGGCCACCGGCTCCCTGCTCACGCTCGCGCCGCGGTGGAGCGCCGGGCTGCGACGGCGCGGCGTGCCGCCGGGGCTCGCCGAGGCGCTGGGGGCCGCTGCCGCCGCCCAGGCGCTGTGCGCGCCCGTCGTCGCCGTGCTGTCGGCGCGGGTGAGTCTGGTGGCCGTGCCGTGCAATCTCCTCGCGGAGCTCGCCGTCGCGCCGGCGACGGTGCTGGGCTTCGCCGCGCTGGCCGCGGCCCCGGTGGGGATGCCGGTGGCCGAAGCCCTGGCGTGGTGCGGCCAGTGGCCCGCCGGGTGGATCGCGTGGACCGCCCGGACCGGGGCGGCGCTGCCCGGGGCGGGAGTGGACTGGCCGGGCGGCTGGACGGGGGCGGCGCTGCTCGGTGCCGTGACCCTGTTCGTGGTGTTGCTGGGCCGGCGGCTGCTGCGGCACCCCTGGTGGTGCGGGGTCTGCGGGCTGCTGCTCCTGCTGGCCGTGGTGCAGCCGCCGCCGCTGACCCGGACGATCACGGGCTGGCCGCCGCCCGGCTGGCGGCTGGTGATGTGTGACGTGGGGCAGGGGGACGCCCTGGTGCTCGCCGCGGGCGACGGTGCCGGGGTGGTGGTGGACGCGGGTCCCGACGCGCGGCGCGTCGACCACTGCCTGCGCTCGCTCGGCGTCACCAGGATCCCGCTGGTCGTCCTCACCCACTTCCACGCCGATCACGTCGCGGGCCTGCCGGGAGTGCTGCGCGGACGGGCGGTGGGAGCGATCGAGACGACGGGCCTGGAAGAGCCGGCGGACCAGGCCGCGTTCGTGCGGAGACAGGCGGCGGCCCGGCGGATCCCCGTGACGCGGGCGGCGGCCGGGGAGCAGCGGCGCGCGGGGGAGTTGTCCTGGCAGGTGGTGTGGCCGCCACCGGACTCGCCCCCGGGCGTGTTCACGGCGCACCCGGTGCCGGAGGGGCCGAACGACGCCAGTGTCGCCCTGCTGGTCCGCTCGGGCGGGCTGCGCCTGCTGCTCCTGGGGGACCTCGAACCCCCGGCGCAGCGGGCGCTGGCGAGATCGCCGGCCGCCGAGGCACTGCGCGGCGTGGACGTGCTGAAGGTGGCCCACCACGGCTCGGCCTACCAGGACCCCGGGCTCATGAGCCGGGCGGCTCCGCGGCTGGCCCTCATCAGCTGCGGTGAGGACAACCCGTACGGGCATCCGGCGCCCGGCACGGTCGCGGCGCTGCGTACCGGGGGTGCGGCGGTGCTGCGGACGGACCGGGACGGCGCGCTGGCCGTCGTCGCGGAGGGCGGCCGGTTGAGGGTGGCGCGAGACTGAGGGCATGGATTCAGCACAGGTTGATGCCTATCTCCGCCGTCTGGGCGTCGAGCACCCGGCGTGGCCCACCGTCGACGCGCTGCGCGAGCTGCATCTGCGCCATCTGCGGACGGTGCCGTTCGAGAACCTCTCGATCCACCTCGGCGAGGAGATCGTGCTGGAGGAGAAGCGGCTGCTGGACAAGGTCGTGGGGGCGCGGCGGGGCGGGTTCTGCTACGAACTCAACGGCTCGTTCGGGGCGTTGCTGACCGCGCTGGGGTACGACGTGGCGCTGCTCGCGGGGCGGGTGTACGGGGACGGGGAGCGGCTTGGCATCCCGTACGACCATCTCGCGCTGCGGGTACGGACGGTGGACGGGGGCGACTGGCTGGCCGACGTCGGGTTCGGGGCGCACAGCCATCTGCCGCTGGTGTTCGGGGAGCGGGGGGAGCAGGAGGATCCGGCGGGTACGTTCCGGATCGTCGAGGCGGGCCCGGACGCGGCCGGGGTGCGCGGCGGTCACGACACGGTGGAGGCGGCTGACCTGGACGTGTACCGGGACGGCCGTGCCCAGTACCGGCTGGAGGTACGGCCGCGGGTGCTCGGCGACTTCGCGGCCGGGGCGTGGTGGCACAGCACGTCACCGGTCTCGCACTTCACACGGTCGCTGGTCTGTTCGCGGGTCACGGGGGACGGAGGGCGGATCACGCTCAGCGGACGCCGGTTCACGACGACGGCGGCCGACGGGACGCGGGAGGAGAGGGAGCTGGGGACGGACGAGGAGGTGCTCGGCGCGTACCGGGAGCGGTTCGGGATCGAGCTCGACCGGGTGCCGACGGTGAGGGCTCGGGTCTGAGGGCCCGGGCTGATGGCTCGGATCTCCGCAGGCCGCACGAAGGCTCCTCGTGCACGTGAGGGCGGGCGGCGGGGCCGCGCGGCGGTGTCGGAGAATGTCCGGCGTGAGTGATGTGCGACATGTGCTGGTGCTGCCCGACCGGGACGCTGCGGAAGAGGTGGTCGAGGCGCTGCGGGAGCGGTTCGGCGTGACCGAGGAGCCGCAGGTGGTGCGGGACGCGCTGGCCGGTGAGGACGACGCCGAGGACGCGCAGTGGCTGGTCGTCCTGCGGGACGAGGAGGAGCGGCTGGACCCCGGGGAGCTGGACCGCTTCGCGGGCGAGTGGGAGGGCTGGCGCGAGGAGCCGTAGCCGCCGGGCGGTGGAAAGCCCTGGCCCGCGAGGCAGGAGCCGAGGGCCCGGGAGCCGTGGGCCCGGGAGCCGTGGGCCCGGGAGCCGTGGGGTTCGCTGTCAGTGGCGCGTGGGATGCTGGGCGCGATGGCCAGGAAGACTGCGAATGACGACCCTCTCGCCCCGGTGACGCTCGCCGTGGGCCAGGAGGAGCTGCTGCTCGACCGTGCCGTGCAGGAGGTGGTGGCCGCGGCGAAGGCCGCCGACGCCGACACGGACGTACGGGACCTCACGCCGGACCAGGTGCAGCCCGGCACGCTCGCCGAGCTGACGAGCCCGTCGCTCTTCGCCGAGCGCAAGGTCGTGGTCGTGCGCAACGCGCAGGACCTGTCGGCCGACACGATCAAGGACGTGAAGGCGTACCTGGCGGCGCCCGCCGAGGAGATCACCCTCGTGCTGCTGCACGCGGGCGGCGCCAAGGGCAAAGGGCTGCTGGACGCGGCGCGCAAGGCGGGGGCGCGCGAGGTGGCCTGCCCGAAGATGACGAAGCCGGCGGACCGGCTGGCGTTCGTGCGGCAGGAGTTCCGCGTCGTGGGCAGGTCCGCCACACCGGAGGCCTGCCAGGCGCTCGTCGACGCGATCGGCAGCGACCTGCGGGAGCTGGCCTCGGCGGTCTCGCAGCTCGTCGCGGACGTGGAGGGCACGATCGACGAGGCGGTCGTCGGCCGGTACTACACCGGTAGGGCCGAGGCGTCGAGCTTCACGGTCGCCGACCGGGCGGTCGAGGGCAGGGCGGCGGAGGCGCTGGAGGCGTTGCGCTGGTCGCTGGCGACCGGGGTGGCGCCGGTGATGATCACGAGCGCGCTGGCCCAGGGCGTCCGGGCGATCGGCAAGCTGTCGTCGGCGCGCGGGGGCCGTCCGGCCGATCTCGCCCGGGAGCTGGGGATGCCGCCGTGGAAGATCGACCGGGTGCGCCAGCAGATGCGCGGGTGGACGCCGGACGGTGTGTCGGTGGCGCTGCGGGCGGTGGCCGAGGCCGACGCGGGGGTCAAGGGCGGGGGCGACGATCCCGAGTACGCCCTGGAGAAGGCGGTGGTCGCGATCGCGCGGGCGGCCCGTTCGCGGGGTCGGGCCTGACGAGCCCGCTCCCGGAGCGGCTCGGTCCGCGGGGGCCAGCGCGGCTCGGTTCGTCTCAGTACACCGGCTCACCGATCCCCAGCAGGTTTCCCTCGCTGTCGCGGAACCAGCCGCCGCGTTCGCCCCGCGCGCCCTTGCTCGGGTAGTTGCCCTCGACCTCGGCGATCCCGTCCCGGGTGCGCAGGCCGGGCAGGTCGACCTCCTCGAACACCACGCCGCGCCGCTTCAGCTCCGCCACGGCGGTGTCGATGTCGTCGACCTCCAGCGCCATCTGGGTGAAGGTGCCGGGCGAAGCTCCCGCCGACCGGAACAGCACGAACTCGCCGCCGCCGCAGCGGTACAGCAGCCCGCCGGGCCGTTCGTCGACCGGCCGGAGGCCGAGTTTCTCGGCGTAGAAGCGGCGCGCGCGGTCCAGGTCCTGCGCCGGGAGCCGGGTCGCCACGCGGGCCCCGGCCAGCACGTCGGTGTGGTCAGCAGCGTCCATCCCTCCACTGTGCCGCTGTGCCGCGCAATCTGCCGTGAGATCTGCTGTCAGGGCGGCCCGGGAGGAGAATCGGGAGTGTCAGCCGTACGTCGCCGAGTGACGGAGAGGTGGCGAGGGTCATGGCTGAACACCCGCACGCAGTACTGGTCCGCAAGGGGTTCGAGGCCTTCTCGCGCGGTGACATGGACGCCCTGCGGGAGCTGATCGCCAAGGACGCGACGCACCACGTGCCCGGCAGTCACCCGCTCGCGGGTGACTTCAAGGGCCAGGACGCGATCATCGACATGTACCGCAGGCTCGGCGAGGAGACGGCCGGGTCGATGCGCCTGGACGTGCTCGGGATCGCCGTCGACGGCCGGGGTCACGCGGTCGGGATGTGCAGGGTCACCGCCGAGCGGCGGGGCCGGCGGCTGGACGACACCGGCTGCATCGTCTTCCGGATCGTGGGCGACAAGGTCACCGACCTCGACGAGTGTGTCGCGGACATCGACGAGAGCGACGCGTTCTGGTCCTGAAGACGCCGAGGGCCGGGCGCTCTCCCATGGGGAACAGGAGGGGACCCGGCCTACGGTGCTCAGAGATGGATCCGCGCCCGCGTGGCGAACGCAGGCCGCGCGCGGATCCGAGGGGTGCCGGACGGGAGCGGATGAGAGAGGGCCCGCTCGATTCCCTCCGGCGTCACATCAGACGTCAGCCCTTGAGCGCGGCGACCTTCTGAGCCAGCGCCGACTTCTTGTTGGCAGCCTGGTTCTTGTGGATGACGCCCTTCGAGACGGCCTTGTCGAGCTGACGCGCGGCAGCGCGCTGGTACTCGGTGGCCTTCTCGACGTCACCCGCGGCAGCAGCCTCACGGGCCTTGCGGATCGCGGTCTTCAGGGAGGACTTGACGGCCTTGTTGCGCAGCCGCGCCTTCTCGTTGGTCTTGATCCGCTTGATCTGGGACTTGATGTTCGCCACGAATGAGCCTTTTCAGGTTCTGGCACGGGGCCGCACGAGGCCGCACGGATCCGCACCGGGTGATTTCTTGAGGTAGTGCCTCGTGCGAGAGGGCATGAGACACAGCCACCCAGGCTACCAGCGGGTGCATTCCCGGCCCAAACCCGTCCATGGTCCCCACCCGTGGGACGATGGAGGCTACGTATCGATCCGACCCGAGACCGCAGACACTGCGGACGCCTCAAGAATCAGGACCCTGCGTGCCCGCGATCCCCAGCCACGTGCCCGAGCCGAGCCGTACCGACCCGGCTCTGATCCGCAACTTCTGCATCATCGCGCACATCGACCACGGCAAGTCCACGCTCGCCGACCGGATGCTCCAGCTGACCGGAGTGGTCGAGCAGCGGCAGATGCGCGCCCAGTACCTCGACCGCATGGACATCGAGCGCGAGCGTGGCATCACGATCAAGTCTCAGGCGGTGCGTCTGCCGTGGGCCCCGACCCACGACAAGACCAACACGCACATCCTGAACATGATCGACACCCCGGGGCACGTCGACTTCACCTACGAGGTCTCGCGGTCGCTCGCCGCCTGCGAGGGCACCATCCTCCTGGTCGACGCCGCCCAGGGCATCGAGGCCCAGACTCTCGCCAACCTGTACCTGGCGATGGAGAACGACCTCACGATCATCCCCGTGCTGAACAAGATCGACCTGCCGGCCGCGCAGCCCGAAAAGTTCGCCGAGGAGCTCGCCCACCTCATCGGGTGTGACCCCGGGGACGTGCTCAAGGTCTCCGCCAAGACCGGGCTCGGTGTCGAGGCGCTGCTGGACAAGGTCGTGGAGCAGGTCCCGCCGCCGGTCGGGGTCAAGGACGCCCCGGCCCGCGCGATGATCTTCGACTCGGTCTACGACTCCTACCGCGGAGTGGTGACGTACGTCCGTGTCATCGACGGGCAGCTCAACAAGCGCGAGCGCATCAAGATGATGTCGACGGGCGCCACCCACGAGCTGTTGGAGATCGGCACCAACTCGCCGGAGATGCTCGGCGCCGACGGCCTCGGCGTCGGCGAGGTGGGCTACCTGATCACAGGTGTGAAGGACGTCCGCCAGTCCAAGGTCGGCGACACCGTCACCAGCCAGTCCAAGGGCGCCACCGAGGCGCTCGGCGGCTACAAGGACCCCAAGCCGATGGTGTTCTCGGGCCTGTACCCGCTGGACGGCTCGGACTACCCGGAGCTGCGCGAGGCCCTGGACAAGCTGCAGCTCAACGACGCCGCGCTGGTCTACGAGCCGGAGACCTCCGCCGCGCTCGGCTTCGGCTTCCGCGTCGGTTTCCTCGGCCTGCTGCACCTGGACGTGATCCGCGAGCGGCTGGAGCGCGAGTTCGGGCTCGACCTGATCGCCACCGCCCCGAACGTGGTCTACCGCGTCGTCATGGAGGACGGCAGCGAGCACACGGTCACCAACCCGAGCGAGTTCCCCGAGGGCAAGATCTCGGAGGTCTACGAGCCGGTCGTGCGGGCCACCATCCTGGCGCCCAGCGAGTTCATCGGCTCGATCATGGAGCTGTGCCAGACCCGGCGCGGCACGCTGCTCGGCATGGACTACCTCTCGGAGGACCGGGTCGAGATCCGCTACACGCTGCCGCTCGCCGAGATCGTCTTCGACTTCTTCGACCAGCTGAAGTCCAAGACCCGCGGCTACGCCTCGCTCGACTACGAGCCCACCGGCGAGCAGACCTCCAGCCTGGTCAAGGTCGACATCCTGCTGCACGGCGACAAGGTGGACGCCTTCTCGGCGATCACCCACAGGGACCAGGCCTACGCCTACGGGGTGCGCCTGGTCGCCAAGCTCAAGGAGCTCATCCCGCGGCAGGCCTTCGAGGTGCCGGTCCAGGCCGCCATCGGCTCCCGGGTCATCGCCCGCGAGACCATCCGCGCCATCCGCAAGGACGTCCTCGCCAAGTGCTACGGCGGTGACATCTCCCGCAAGCGCAAGCTGCTGGAGAAGCAGAAGGAAGGCAAGAAGCGGATGAAGATGGTGGGTTCCGTGGAAGTTCCGCAGGAGGCCTTCATCGCCGTCCTGTCCAGTGATGACAGCGCGGGATCGGGCAAGGGCAAGAAGTAATCGCGGATTACCGTGGGTTACACCGCAAACCGGGTAGAACAGGGGCCCGCCGTGCGAAAGTGCGGCGGGCCCTTCGCGTCCGCGGGGTAGCTCTCTGTACGAAGTGACAGGCCGCGGCCCCTTACGCGGCGGCCGGTCGGCCTTTACTCTGATCCCTGCTCGATAGTTACTCACGAGTTAAACAACGGGGTGCGGACCGCGCCCCGTGACGCCTCGTGAGTGCCCACCAGCCGCACCTGAGCCAGCCGCACTGTCGCGGGCCCCGGAGGATGTCGTGAGCGACACACAGACTTTGATCGAGAACCGTCCCCCGTCCGTGGCGGGCCTCTTCCTGGAGCGCGTGACGGCCACGCCGGAAGCCGAGGCCTACCGTCATCCCGTCCCCTCGCCGTCAGGACAGGGGCCGGACGAGTGGAAGTCGCTGAGCTGGGCGCAGGCCGCCGAGCGGGTCTACGCCATCGCGGCCGGCCTGATCGAGCTGGGCGTGCAGCCCGAGCAGCGCGTCGCCCTCGCCTCCAGCACCCGGATCGAGTGGATCCTGGCCGACCTCGGCATCATGTGCGCCGGCGCCGCCACGACCACGGTGTATCCGCAGACCAACGCCGAGGAGTCGGCGTACATCCTGTCGGACTCCGAGAGCCGGGTGCTCATCGCGGAGAACGCGGAGCAGCTGGCCAAGGCCAAGGAGAAGCGCGCCGAGCTGCCCGAGCTGACCCATGTCGTGGTCGTCGACACGGCCGGCGTCGAGACCGCGGACTGGATCCTCACCCTCGACGAGCTGGAGAAGCGCGGCGCGGCCCGCCTGGAGAAGGACCCCGACCTGGTCAGGGAGCGGGTCGGCGCCATCACCAAGGACCAGCTGGCCACCCTCATCTACACCTCCGGCACCACCGGCCGCCCCAAGGGCGTGCGCCTGCCGCACGACAACTGGTCGTACATGGCGAAGGCGATCGCCGCGACCGGCCTGGTCAGCAGCGACGACGTGCAGTACCTGTGGCTGCCGCTGGCGCACGTCTTCGGCAAGGTGCTCACCTCCGGCCAGATCGAGGTCGGGCACGTCACCGCCGTCGACGGCCGCGTCGACAAGATCATCGAAAACCTGCCGGTGGTGCAGCCGACGTACATGGCGGCCGTGCCGCGCATCTTCGAGAAGGTCTACAACGGCGTCGCCGCCAAGGCCCGGGCGGGCGGCGGGGCCAAGTACAAGATCTTCCAGTGGGCCGCCGAGGTCGCCCGCGAGTACGCCAAGGTCTCCCAGGACAACTTCCGGCGGACCGGGACCGCGTCCGTGCCGTTCGGGCTGGGCGCGAAGCACAAGGTCGCCGACACGCTGGTGTACGCCAAGATCCGGGAGGCCTTCGGCGGCAACCTGCGCGCCTGCGTCTCCGGCTCGGCCGCCCTCGCACCCGAGATCGGCTACTTCTTCGCCGGCGCCGGCATCCACATCCTGGAGGGCTACGGCCTCACCGAGTCCTCGGCGGCGTCCTTCGTGAACCCGGGCGAGGCCTACCGCACCGGCACGGTCGGCAAGCCGCTGCCCGGCACCGAGGTGCGCATCGCCGACGACGGGGAGATTTTGCTGCGCGGCCCGGGGATCATGGAGGGGTACCACAAGCTGCCCGAGAAGACCGCCGAGGTGCTGGAGCCGGACGGCTGGTTCCACACCGGCGACATCGGGGAGCTTTCGCCCGACGGGTACCTGCGGATCACCGACCGCAAGAAGGACCTCATCAAGACGTCCGGCGGCAAGTACATCGCGCCGGCGGAGGTGGAGGGGCAGTTCAAGGCGGTGTGCCCGTACGTGTCGAACATCCTCGTGCACGGCGCCGACCGGAACTTCTGCACGGCCCTCATCGCGCTCGACGAGATCGCCATCACCGAGTGGGCCAAGGAGAACGGGCTCGAGGGGAAGCCGTACGCCGAGATCGTGGCGGCGCCGCAGACCGTCCAGATGGTCGACGGGTACGTCAAGCAGCTCAACGAGGGGCTGCAGCGCTGGCAGACGATCAAGAAGTTCCGGCTGCTCCCGCGGGACCTCGATGTCGAGCACGGCGAGATCACGCCGAGCCTGAAGCTGAAGCGGCCCGTGGTGGAGCGGGAGTACAAGCACCTGATCGAGGAGATGTACGAGGGGTCGCGCGAGGCCTAGGAGCGGTCCGGGAGCGCGGGGAACGGCGCGGGCCGTTCGTGGCCGCCCGTGCCGTTCCCCGCGCCGCTAGGGGACGTCACCCACCCGGCGCCGCAAATCCTGGAGCTCCGTGCGCAGGCGTTCCACTTCCCTTCCCTTGCGGTAGAGGTCCAGGAAGACGCTGACCTTCGCCCTGAGGACCCACGGGTCGAAGGGCTTGGTCACGTAGTCGGCGGCGCCGGTGGCGTAGCCGCGGAAGGCGTAGCCCGAGTCGTCGTCCGCCCCCGTGAGGAAGATGATCGGGACGTCCCGGGTCTGGGCCAGGCGTTTGATGTGGGCGGCCGTCTCGAAGCCGTCCATGCCGGGCATGCGGACGTCCAGCAGGATCAGGGCGATCGGCCGGCGCAGCAGGGCCTTCATGGCCTCCTCGCCGGACCGGGCGCGCACCAGCGGCTCGTTGAGGGAGGCGAGGACGGCCTCCAGGGCGGTGAGGTTGTCCTCCATGTCGTCGACCAGGAGGATCCCGGCCCGTTCGTCGTGGGTGCCCGGGGTGCTCATGCCTCTTCTTCCGTGCCGTCCGGATCCAGCAGTCCGCACACGACCGTCAGCAGCCGGTCGATGTCCACCGGCTTGGGCACGTAGTCGTCGGCGCCCCGGGCGATGGACTTCTCCCGGTCGCCGGGCATCGCCTTGGCGGTCAGCGCCACGATCGGCAGGTCGGCCCAGCCGGGTGTGCGGCGGATGGCGGAGATGGTCTCGTAGCCGTCCATCTCCGGCATCATGATGTCCATCAGGACCAGTGCGATGTCGGTGCTGCGCTCCAGCGTCTCGATGCCCTCGCGGCCGTTCTCCGCGTAGCGCACGGTCATGCCGACCCGGCCCAGGACATGGGTGAGGGCGAAGACGTTGCGGATGTCGTCGTCCACGATCAGCACCTGCCGGCCGGACAGTATCCGGCCCGGCCGGCCGGTCGTCCACGCCTCCAGCTTGGTCGGCGCGGGCCAGGCGTCGTCCGTGTCGTGCGCGGCCGGGAACGGTCCCGCGGACGGCTGGAGCGGCAGGGGGAGGGCCGAGTGGTCCTCCGGGACCGGGGCGGGCACCGTGTGGCCGGGGCTGACGACCGGGACGTACAGGGTGAACGTCGAGCCCTTGCCGGGTTCGCTCTCGGCGACGATCCGGCCGCCGAGCAGGCCCGCGATCTCCCGGCTGATGGACAGGCCCAGCCCGGTGCCGCCGTACTTGCGGTTGGTGGTGCCGTCGGCCTGCTGGAACGCCTCGAAGATCACCGGGAGTTTCTCCGGCGCGATGCCGATGCCGGTGTCGGACACGGCGAACGCGACGACGTCGTCGGTGTCGCGGACCCAGCGGTGCTCGGTGTCCTGCACCCGGTGCACGCGCAGCTCCACCCTGCCCGTCGCGGTGAACTTGATCGCGTTGGAGAGCAGGTTGCGCAGGATCTGCTGCAGGCGCTGCTCGTCCGAGTACATCTCGCGCGGGACGTCCTCGCCGACCGCCACGTCGAAGGCCAGCCCCCGGTCCAGGGTGAGTGGGCGGAAGGTGGCGTGGACGTAGTCGAGCAGCTTGATCAGGGGCAGCCGCTTGGGGCGGACGTCCATCCGGCCGGCCTCGATCTTCGACAGGTCCAGGATGTCGTTGATCAGCTGGAGCAGGTCCGAGCCCGAGCGGTGGATCGTCGTGGCGAACTGGACCTCCTGGTCGGAGAGATGGCCGTCCGGGTTGTCCGAGAGCAGCCGCGCGAGGATCAGCAGGGAGTTCAGCGGGGTGCGCAGCTCGTGCGACATGTTCGCCAGGAACTCCGACTTGTACTGCGAGGACGTGGCCAGCAGGGCGGCCTTCTCCTCCAGTTCGGCGTTGGAGCGCTGCAGCTCGCCCTGCTGCTTCTGCAGTTCGTCCGAGCGCTCCTGGAGCTGCATGGCCAGGCGCTGGGACTCGCCGAGCAGGGACTCCGTGCGGGAGTTGGCGATGATCGTGTTGATGGCGACGCCGATGGTGTTCACGAACTGGTCGAAGAAGGCCAGGTGCACGTCGGAGAAGCGGGAGAAGGAGGCGAGCTCGATGACGCCGAGGAGCGTGTCCTCGAAGAGGATCGGGATGATGACGATGGTCGTGGGCGCCGCCTCGCCGAGCCCGCTGTTGATCTTGATGTAGTCGGGCGGGGCGCCCTCCACCAGGATCCGCTTCTTCTCCCGGGCCGCCTGCGCGACCAGGCCGTGCACGGGCAGTCCGCCGGTCTCGACGGTCGCGTCCTGGGCGGCGCCGTACCCGGCGATGAACGCCAGTCCCTTGGTGGGGACCGTCGCGCCGTCCTCCTCGGGATCGGCCAGGTAGAACGCGCCGTACTGGGCGTTCACCAGCGGCGTCAGCTCCCGGAGTATCAGGTCGGCGACCTCCATCAGGTCGCGGTGGCCCTGCATCAGGGCGGCCAGGCGGGCCAGGTTCGACTCCAGCCAGTCCTTCGCCCGGGTGGTCTCGCGCAGGTTGGCCACCATCAGGTTGATGTTGTCCTTCAGCTCGGCGACCTCGCCCTGCGTCTCCACCGTGATCGAGCGGGACATGTCGCCCTGGGCCACGGCCGAGGCGACCTCGGCGATGGCGCGGACCTGGGTGGTGAGGTTGGAGGCGAGCTCGTTGACGTTCGTCGTCAGGCGCTTCCAGGTGCCGTAGACGCCCTCGACCCGGGCCTGGCCGCCGAGCCGGCCCTCGGAGCCGACCTCGCGGGCCACGCGGGTGACCTCCGAGGAGAAGGAGGAGAGCGTGTCGACCATGGTGTTGATGGTGGTCTTCAGCTCCAGGATCTCGCCCCGCGCGTCCACGTCGATCTTCCGGGACAGGTCGCCCTGCGCCACGGCCGTCGCGACCTGGGCGATGTTGCGCACCTGCGAGGTGAGGTTGTCGGCCATGTAGTTGACGTTGTCCGTCAGGTCCCGCCAGACGCCCGAGACGCCCAGCACCTGCGCCCGGCCGCCGAGCCGGCCGTCGGTGCCGACCTCCCGGGCGACCCGCGTCACCTCGTCGGCGAAGGCGCGCAGCTGCTCCACCATCGTGTTGACGGTGTCCTTCAGTTCGAGGATCTCGCCCCGCGCGTCGACCGTGATCTTCTTCGAGAGGTCGCCGTTGGCCACGGCCGTGGTGACCTGGGCGATGTTGCGGACCTGCGAGGTCAGGTTCAGCGCCATGAAGTTGACGTTGTCGGTGAGGTCCTTCCAGACGCCGGAGACGCCCCTGACCTGCGCCTGGCCGCCGAGGTTGCCCTCGGTGCCGACCTCGCGGGCGACGCGGGTGACCTCGTCGGCGAAGGCGGAGAGCTGGTCG